>NZ_BAAAZW010000010.1:0-110560 GCF_039537105.1 Gordonia caeni | reverse complement strand
GGGTGCCGCGCCGTCAAGAACGGGACCTCAAAACGAAACAGCCCGGATTCTCCCTCTGTGTCCGCGAGAGCGACGGTGTGCCAGAGTTGACCTTCGAGTCACTCGAGCCTCGATCATGAAGTCATGACTGATGAACTCCCGATCGGAGACTTCGCACGACGCAGCGGCCTCACCGCCAGCGCGCTCCGGTTCTACGCGGACTCCAGTGTCCTCCTCCCGGCCCGCGTGGATCCGGTCTCCGGATACCGGTACTACCGCGCCGACCAGATCCCGGCGGCCGTACTTCTTCGCCGCCTCCGGGAGGCGGATGTGTCCCTGGCCTCGGCCACCGCCGCGCTGACCGCCACGCCCGCCGAACTCCGGCGGCTGCTCCTCGACCACGCCCGCCGAATCACCACGGAGGCCGAACGGAAGGCCGCGATCGCCGGCGAGATTCTGGCCTCCCTGGGTGAAGGCACGCCCCCGGTCGCTGGCGGAGGCTCCACCACACACATCGAACTGACCGGTGCGGTGTTCGCCGCAGCGGTCGATCAGGTCCTCACTGCGACCGGTGACGATCCCGCGCAT
Source organism: Gordonia caeni (assembly GCF_039537105.1). Classification (NCBI taxonomy): domain Bacteria; kingdom Bacillati; phylum Actinomycetota; class Actinomycetes; order Mycobacteriales; family Gordoniaceae; genus Gordonia; species Gordonia caeni. The sequence goes on along the minus strand of NZ_BAAAZW010000010.1, from coordinate 109,993 downwards.
CCGATCCTGTCGGGAGTTCATCTCGAAGTCGAAGACGGGAGCCTGACGCTGGCGGCCACCGACCGGTACCGCTTGGCCGTCCGCACTATCCCGGCCGAAATCCCCCCGAACACACACCTGACCGCCGTCCTCGACGCCCGGGACCTCGCCACCGCGCTCTCCGAGATCCGGCGCCGCCCACGAGTGCAGTTGGTCATCGACAGCGAGGAAGCCGTGTACGTGCGCATGTCCGACCGCGCCGACCATCCCGTGCGCGTCCTCCGTGAGGCGTATCCGGATCACCGCTCGATGATCGCCGGACTCGACGACCCGGCCATCCGGCTCCGGCTGCCTCGGCAACGCGTACTCGAGATACTCCAGCAGCTCGGGGACCCGGTCAGGCTCACCGCCGCGGCGGGCACCGTCGTCATAGCCGCCCCAGACGCCGAGGCGGACACCGACGCCACCGAGGTGACCGGCGCAGAAGTGTCCGGCACAGAAATGTCCGGCACAGGAGTCACCGTCTGGTTCGCCCTGGCAACCCTCTATCCGGCGATCGCGACGGCGGTCGGTGACACCCTCCTGCTCGACCTCCGTGGCCCAGGTCTTCCGGCGACCGTCCGATCGGCCGATGACGGTGATCTCACGACCCTGGTGATGCCGATCGCCCCGACCACCGCACCGGCCCCGCCCGAGAGCGGCCGATAGGCGGACACAGAGGGAGAATCTCCCCTTCTTCCCGCGAGAGCGCGGGTGTGCTGCGTGCGGTGGCGGTTCACCGCACGCAGTCAGTTGCCGAGGGCCAGCCACACGGCCAGACCGAGGCCGCCGAGACCGATCGTGATGCGCAACGGGGTCGCCGGCAGGTGCGCGACGATCGGCGGTCCGGCCCAGCCGCCGAGCAGGCAGCCCAGCCCCATCGCGATCGCGGCACCCCAGTGCACCTCCGCGAAGATGATGAAGCCCACCGCGGCCACGGCGTTGGCGATTCCCAGCAGCGCCGATTTCAGGAGCGTCGCCCGCCACAGCGGCAGCCCGGTGAGCACCATCGCGAGGGCGACGAACATGACCCCCGCCCCGGCCCCGAAGTAGCCGCCGTAGATCGAGACGACGAAGACCCCGGTCAGCCACCAGGCAGGATGGTTGGCCCGCTCCCCCACCCGCGCACGCAGACGCGGCTGCGCCAGCAGCGCGATCGACGCCAGCGCCACGAGGTACGGGACCACGAAGACGAAGATCTTGTCCGGGGAGGCCAGCAGTATCCCGGCCCCGACGGCACCGCCGAGCAGAGCGATCAGCCCCGAGCGGGCCAGCGACGTGCCGCCGCCCGTCCCGCGCGGAGTCGACGGATCATCGGCGAGGAGCACTCGTCCGGACTTGGCGAAACTGCCCACACCGACCGCGACCATCGCGACCGTGTTGGTCACGTTGGCGGTGATCGGCGGCAACCCGACGGCCAGCAGCGCCGGGTAACTGATGATGGACGCTAGCCCGGTGACGTAGCCGACGACGCCGGCCGCGAAGCCGGCGACGAGCAGCAGAAGGACTTCAGCGATGGTCATGGTCTCGACTGCGCTCGACCACCGAAGACGGCTCGACCACCGAAGACGGCTCGACCACCGGAAGTCGTATCAGTGGGCGAAGTGTCGGGAGCCGGTGAAGTACATCGTGATTCCGGCGGCCTGGGCGGCTTCGATCACCTCGTTGTCGCGCACCGAGCCGCCGGGCTGGACGACGGCGCGGACCCCGGCGTCGATCAGCACCTGCAGGCCGTCCGGGAACGGGAAGAAGGCATCGGAGGAGGCCACCGCCCCGGCCGCACGATCGCCCGCGCGCTGGACGGCCAGATGAGCCGAGTCGACGCGGTTCACCTGCCCCATGCCCACTCCCACGGAGGCGCCGTCGCGCGCCAGCAGGATGGCATTGGACTTGACGGCGCGACCGGCCCGCCACGCGAAGTCGAGGTCGGCCAGCGTCGCCTCGTCGGCGGCAACGCCGGACGCCAGCGTCCAGTTGGCCGGGGTGTCGCCCACGGCGTCGAGCACGTCGCGGGTCTGCAGCAGCACGCCGCCGGAGACCGGGCGCAGCTCCACGCCCCCCTCGGCAGGCTCGGCCGCGATCAGCACGCGCAGATTCTTCTTGCGGGTCAGGATCTCGAGGGCAGCGTCGGCGTAGCCGGGCGCGATGATCACCTCGGTGAAGATGTCTGCGACCTGCTCGGCCATCTCGACGCTCACCTCGCGGTTGGCTGCGATGACGCCGCCGTAGGCGCTCACCGGGTCGCAGGCGTGAGCCTTGCGGTGTGCCTCGGCGATGTCGGCACCCACGGCGATCCCGCACGGGTTGGCGTGCTTGATGATCGCGACGGCCGGTGCGGAGAAGTCGAAGGCGGCACGCCACGCGGCATCACCGTCGGTGAAGTTGTTGAACGACATCTCCTTGCCGTTCAGCTGCTCGGCCTGAGCCAGGCCGGGCGCCGCGGCCTCGTTGACGAACAGCGCCGCCGACTGGTGCGGGTTCTCGCCGTAACGCAGCACGGCCGCGCGGTTCCAGGTGGCGCCCGCCCACACCGGGAAGACCTCGTCGTCGGGGGCCACCACGTCGGTCATCCAGGAGGCGACCGCGACGTCGTAGTCGGCGGTGTGCCGGAACGCCTTGGCGGCCAGCGCCTTCCGCTGAGACAGGTCGAACCCGCCTGCGGCCACGGCCTCGGCCACCGCGGTGTAGTCGCCCGGATCCACCACGACCGCCACCGACGGATGGTTCTTGGCGGCGGCGCGCACCATCGACGGGCCGCCGATGTCGATCTGCTCCACGCACTCGTCGGGTGATGCACCGGAGGCGACGGTCTCGGTGAACGGGTACAGGTTGACGCACACGAGCTCGAACGGGGCGATGCCCAACTCGTCCAGCTGGCGCAGGTGATCGTCCTTGCGGGTGTCGGCAAGCACGCCGGCGTGAACGCGCGGGTGCAGCGTCTTGACGCGACCCTCCAGGCATTCGGGGAAACCGGTCAACTCGCTGACCTCGACCACCGGCACACCGGCGGCGGCGATGGTCTTCGCGGTGGAGCCGGTGGACACGATCTCCACGCCCGCCGCGTGCAGCGCGGTGGCGAGTTCGGCCAGGCCGGTCTTGTCGTAGACACTGACCAGGGCGCGCCGGACCGGCCGCGCGGTGCCGGCCTCCGTCGAAGAATTGTCTGCGTTCACGGAATGTGTGCCTTTCGTCCATCGGTGACCACGCCGCGGGTCACCACGGCCTCCACCACATCCGGGAGGAGGTCGCGTTCGGTGCTCTTGATGCGTTCGTGCAGGGATTCGACGGTGTCGTCGGGCAGAACCGGAACGGTCCCCTGCGCCAGAATCGGGCCGGTGTCGACGCCGCCGTCGACCAGGTGCACCGTGGTCCCGGTGACCTTGACGCCGTAGGCCAGCGCGTCAGCCACCCCGTGCACGCCGGGGAAGGCCGGCAGCAGCGCGGGATGGGAGTTCACGACGCGGCCGGAGTAGGCCGCGAGGAATGCCGGGCCGAGGATCTTCATGAACCCGGCGGTGACGACCCACTGCGGCGCGAAACCCGAGACCTCCGCCAGCAGCCGACGGTCCCAGGCCTCCCGGTCGGGGTGGTCGGCGAGCTTGCAGGAGACCACCGGAATCCCGGCATCGCGACCGATCTGTTCGGCGGCGCACGAGCGGTCGACCACCACTGCCACCACCTCGAACGGCGACGACGGCGCCGCGCCGCGCTCCAGGATCGCTGCCAGGAGGGAACCGGCGCCCGATGCCATCACCACGATGGGCACGCGCGGTCCGGAGGGGCTGTTCACACCATGAGATTAGTGCCCCGGCCCGCGGCTCGGGTTCCCGGGTGCCGGGACGCTCGGGGAGTCCGGCCCGGCCGTGTCGGCGGTGACCTCGAGCTCGGTGGTCACCTCGGTGTCGTCTTCCGCGGCGGCGTCCTCGTCCACGGCATCGCGGGCCTCGTCGGCAGGGTCGGCGGAGTCGTCGGGAATGTCGGAGTCGTCCTCCGCGTCGTCGACGAGAGGCAGCACATCAGTGGACTCGGGGTCCGCGTCGTCGGGGGCGGCCTCGGCGTCCGGGTCCGTCTCGTCGCGATCCAGGTGGTCCAGCTCTTCGTCGTCGATGATCTCCAGGTCGGCGAACTCGTCGCCGGCGAGGAGTTCATCGAGGTCGAACCCGGGATCGGGCGCGCCGCGCCGCACCCACGACTCCGGCAGAAGCTGGTAGATCCCCGCGGTGACGGCCCCGAGGACGGCGATCCACGCGAAGGCGTACACGCCGGCCAGGGGTGCGCTGACGCCCACCCGGCCGAGTTCGCCCGCGCCGCCGGCCGCCATCGCGCACGACAGCACCACCAGCGCCGCCCCGGCCGCGGCGGCCACGCCGACGGCCCGCAGGTGCTTGAGGAAGTCGTGGCTGCGGCAGTACCAGCCGACCAGTACGCCGACCGCCGCGGGCAACACGAAGACCAGCGCGCCCAGTGCACCGAGGCCCTGGTCGGGCAGGATGCCCAGGATCGGCAACGGCGGCACCGCACCCCCCTGCACGCCGAGGGCGTCGATGGTGGCGGTGCCGGCCTGGGCGGTGGCCCCGACCGACACGCCCAGCGCGCCGATGATGACGTTGGGCAGATAGAGGATGGACAGCAGAGTCAGGCCCAGGTAGCCGTCGAACGAATGTCCCTCGGCGAGCAGGTCGCCCACGCGGCCCCAGCTGACGGCGATCCCGATCGTCACCAGCAACGCGCCGCCGGTGGACAGGCACACGAAGCCGAGGAGCCCGGCGCGGGCGCCGACCCGTTCGGTGACCGGGAACTCGTAGTTGTCGAAGAGCGGCTGCAGGCAGCGCCGGCCGACGCCGATCGCCACGCCGATCGCCTGTACCAGCAGGGTGTGGCCGAAGGCCGGCAGCGGTGTGGCCTGCCCGATCGCCGAGACGGCCGAGCCGTCGGCGACCACGGCCAGCGCCAGGGCGGTCCACAGCAGGGGCCCGGCCAGGGCTGCGCCGGCGATGCTGCCGACCTCCTGCAGGGTCTCCACCTGGCGGGAGGCGCGGGCGGTGACCACCGCGACGCCGGCGATCAGGGCGATCGTCGGCATCAGCGGAAGCACGCCGACGGTCACCCCGCCGACGGTCAGCGGCACCTGGTTTACCACCAGCCATCCGGCACCGACCTGCGCACCGAGTCCACCGAAGGCGCCGCCGGCGAGCAGTTTGGTCACCATCACCACCACCGCGAGGATCGCGGTGGTCACCGCGGGCACCAGCAGCGCGACCTTCAGCAGGTCCCACGTGGCCGCCCGGCCGGGGGTGTCGTCGCCGTGCCGGGTCACCCGTCCCTGCCGGAGACGGGCGACCAGAGATTCGGTGGTGGAAGGCATCGCTTTCGAGGGTGGCACGACAACGCCCCGGCTCCCAGGGGCCACGCCGCGCGCCACCCAAATGTGACCGGACGCCGGGACGGACGAAACGGCGCCGCCGCCCCGGAACGGGACGGCGGCGCCGATGGTGCGTGCGAGGCTCAGGAGTCCTTCTTGGGCTCCTGCGAGCTCTCCGGGGTGCCGAAGATCGTGGTCTCCGAGCCGTCACCCGGCGCGGCGTCGGGCAGCGGGGTGTACGTGGTGGCGTCGCCCTCGCCGGCCGAGGAACTGCTCTGACCGTAGGTGGCCGCGCCGGAACCGTACGACGATGCCGAGGCGTCACCCAGCGACGGAGCGGCACCCGAGCCGTAGGTCGACGCCGAAGCGTCGCCGTACGCGGGGGCCTGCTGGCCGTACGAGGAGGCAGCCGAACTGGTGGACTCGGCGTAGCCGCCACCGGTCGACGAGCTCTGGTCGCCGTACGCGGCGGCCGGAGCCTGGGTGGCCGGGGCCTGAACGGCGGCGTGCGCGCCACCGGTCTGGACACCGGCGCTCTGCGCGGCGGGAGCCGGCGCCGTCTTGACCATCTCGGCTTCGATCAGCAGCCACAGGATCGACACGAGCGCGCCGATGATGGTGAAGACCAGCAGCAGGATGCCGCCGGTGCCGTTGCTGGCGGTGCCGGTGTCGACGCCCGCGAACTGGAAGATCGTGATCAGCGCGGCCACCACCGAGAGCGCGGTGACGGCGGCGACGTACTGCTTACCGGCGCCCACCAGGAACGTCAGGAGGGCGGCCACGCCGGCGACCGCGAACAGGCCCCATGCGGTGGCGTAGTGGGTTTCGAAGACCTTGACGCTCTCGGTGGCGCCCCGGAAGGACTCCTGCTTGTAGGCCGGCAGGAAACCGAGGAACAGCATCACCACGCCGAGGGCGCCGACGACGGCCGGAACGATCTGCACGACGTTGTGCGGCAGGCCCTGCGACGGCGGCTTGGGCGCCTGGTACTGCGGCGCTTCGTACTGGGGCGCCCCGTACTGCTGCTGCGGCTGCTGCCCGTATTGCGGCTGCTGCCCGTACTGTTCCTGACCGTATTGGGGCTGCTGGCCGTACTGCTGTCCGGAGTACTGGCCCTGCCCGTACTGACCCTGCCCGTACTGTTCCTGACCGTACTGGGGCTGCTGTCCGTACTGGGGCTGGCCGTACTGGCCTGAACCGTACTGCTGGCCCGAACCGTATTGCTGGCCCTGGCCGGACTCACCCTGCCCGTAGCTCGGGCCCGACTGCGGAAACGTCATCGAGATTCTCCTGGTTGGGGCGGCCACCGCACACGATGACCCTCGAACTGTGTCCACGCTAGTACAGGGCGGCGGTCCCGCGCCGCCGCACCCGCCGAAGGTGGGCCTTACCAGCGATGGGCCGTTCCTTGCTCGCGGTACCAGTCGATCAGCGACGCATCGTCGACCGCCCGTGGGTCGATGTTCACGTTGTCCCGCCCGGCCAGGATCCCGGTGATGGGGACCTCCAGTTTCTTGCCGGTCCGGGTGTGCGGGATGCCGGGGGCGACGACGATCTCGTCGGGCACGTGCCGCGGGGACAGCCGGGTGCGCACCTCACCGGCGACGCGGGCGGTCAGCTCGTCGGTCAGCTCGGCACCGTCGACCAGGGTGACGAACATCGGCATCCAGTAGGCGCCGTCGGGGCCGTCGACGCCCAGCACGAAGGCTTCGGCGATCTCGTCGACGCCCTCGACCACCTCGTAGATGTCGGCCGAGCCCATCCGGATCCCGTGCCGGTTGAGGGTGGCATCGCTGCGCCCGTGGATCACCAGGGAACCGCGGTCGGTCACCGTCACCCAGTCGCCGTGACGCCACACCGGTTCGGTGAGCGGGCGTTCCCACGTGTGATCGAAGTAGGCCGCACGGTAGCGCGCGTGATCGTCGTCGTCCCAGAAGCCGATCGGCATCGACGGCATCGGAGCGGTCACCACCAGCTCGCCCACCTCCCCGATCAGCGGCCGCGCGTCCGGCGACCAGCTGGCCAGCGCCACCCCGAGATGACGCACCGGCAGTTCGCCGGCCACCACCGGAACGCCGGTGCTGCCGCCGGCGAAGGCACTGACGATGTCGGTGCCGCCGCTGATCGATGAGATCGGCAGGTCGGCGGCGACGTTCTGGTACACCCAGTCGAACAGGTCGCCGGGCAGTGTGGAACCGGTGCTGCCCAATGTGGTCAGCGCCGACAGGTCGTGATCGCGTCCGGGCACCAGACCGGCCTTGCGGGAGGCGTTGAGCTGTCCGGGGCTGGTGCCGAAGTAGGTGACGCCCTCGTCGGCGACGATCTGCCAGAGACGATCCGCGTCGGGGTACAGCGGTGAACCGCTGTAGGTGACGATGCGCGAGCCGGTCAGCAGACCGGCGGCCTGGAAGTTCCACATCATCCAGCTGAGCGCCGTGTGCCAGAAGAAGACCGAGTCGGGCCCCAGCCCGGCGTGCAGCGCCGCCTGCTTCAGGTGCTCCACCAGCACCCCGGTGTGCCCGTGCACGATCCCCTTCGGGCGCCCGGTGGTGCCCGAGGAGAACAGCACCCACAGCGGATGGTCGGCGGCCACCTTCACCGGTGCGGGAGTCCGCGAGGTGTCGGCGACGACGTCGGACCAGTCCCTTCGACGGGGCTCAGGGGCCGACGCGGAATCGGGGGCCGACGCGGAATCAGGGGCCGAAACCTGAATGTGCAGCACGAGGTCGTCGAGCAGCCCCGCGAGTTCGGCGCTGTCGGCGCGCTTGTCGACGTCCTTGCCGTTGAACCGGTAGCCGGCGCAGGTGAACAGCGCCCGCGGCCGCAGCTGGGCGAGCCGCCCGGCCGCCCCTTCGGGGGCGTAGTCCTGGCCGCAGCCCGACCAGATCGCCCCCAGCGACGCGGTGGCCAGGAAGGCGATCACCGCCTCCGGGATGTCGGGCAGGTAGGCGGCCACGACGTCGCCCTCGCCGATCCCGGCCTCGGACAGCGCGGCGGCGACCGCGGCCACCAGCCCCGGCAGCTCCCGCCAGGCGATCGCGGTGCGGTTCCCGTCCTCGTCCAGGCCGACGATGGCGTCACCGTCGCGATCGCAGTGCGCGAGCACCGCGTCGGCGTAGTTCAGCCGCACGTCCGGGAACCAGCGCGCCCCCGGCATCACCGGGTCGGCCAGCACCGCGGCGTCGCCGTCGGCGAGCGGCCGGGCGGCCAGCCGGTCCAGCTCGAAGTGGTCCCACAGTGCCCGCCAGAAGCCGGGCAGCTCGTCGACGGAGTACCGCCAGACGTCGTCGTACGACGAGAACTCGCGGCCTGTCCGCTCCCGCAGGAACGCGACGAAGGCGTCGTACGGGGTCCGGTGGTCGGGGGTGTCGCTCATCAAGGGCCTTTCTCGCAGCGGCAGTCAGTCGGTGAGGCCGAGCATGTCGATGGCCTTCGCCCGCATCTCGACCTTGCGGACCTTGCCGGTCACCGTCATCGGGAAGCCGTCGACCACGTGCACGTACTTGGGGATCTTGTGCCGCGAGATGGCGCCCGAGGCGAACTCCCGGAGACTCTCGACGGTCAATTCCCGAGCGCCCGAACGCAACTGGATCCACGCCATCAGCTCTTCACCGTATTTCGCGTCCGGGACCCCGATCACCTGGGCGTCGACGATGTCGGGGTGGGTGTAGAGGAACTCTTCGATCTCGCGCGGGTAGATGTTCTCGCCGCCCCGGATCACCATGTCCTTGATCCGGCCGGTGATCCGCACGTAGCCGTCGTCGCCCATCACGGCCAGATCGCCGGTGCGCATCCAGCCGTCACCGTCGATGGCCTCGGCGGTCTTCTCCGGATCGTTCCAGTAGCCCAGCATCACCGAGTAGCCGCGGGTGCAGAACTCGCCGGTCTCCCCGCGCGGCAGCGTCTCGCCCGTCACCGGGTCCATCACCTTGATCTCCAGGTGCGGTCCCACCCGGCCGACGGTGCCGACGCGCAGTTCCATCGGATCGTCCATCCGGGTCTGCGTGGACACTGGGCTGGTCTCGGTCATGCCGTAACAGATCGACACCTGCCCCATGTTCATCTCGTCGATCACCCGGCGCATCACCGTCTCCGGGCAGGTCGAGCCGGCCATGATGCCGGTGCGCAGCGACGACAGGTCGAACTCCGCGCCGGAGTCCAGCAGCGCCAGCTCGGCGATGAACATGGTCGGGACCCCGTAGAGGCTGGTGCAGCGGTACTTCGCCACCGCCGACAGCGTGGCCGCCGGGTCGAAGGCGGGTCCGGGGATCACCATGGCGCTGCCGTGCGAGGTGGCGGCCAGATTGGCCATCACCATGCCGAAGCAGTGGTAGTACGGCACCGGTGTGCAGATGCGGTCGTCGGCGGTGTACTCGAGCAGTTCGCCGACCATGTAGCCGTTGTTGCCGATGTTGCGGTGCGACAGGGTCACGCCCTTGGGGTTGCCGGTGGTGCCCGAGGTGTACTGGATGTTGATCGGCTCGGTGGCCACCAGTCCGGCGGCGACCTGAGCGAGCCGGTCGAGTTCGTCCGCCGACGGCACGGAGAGGAGTTCCGCGAACTCCGGCGACTCGAAGAGCACCACTTCGCGCAGATCCGGCAGGTCACCGCGGACGTCGGCCAGCATCTGCGCGTACTCGGAGTCGCGGAAGCTGGTGGCCGCCACCACCACCGAGGTCCCCGACTGCGACAGCGCGTACGACAGCTCGTGGCGGCGGTACGACGGGTTGAGGACCACCAGCACGATGCCGGCTTCGGCCGCCGCGAACTGGGTCACCACCCATTCCCAGCGGTTCGGCGACCAGAGTCCGAGCCGGTCCCCCGGCGCCAGGCCGAGCCTGCGCAGACCGGCGGCCAGCGCCCGGACCTGGTCGTGGAATTCGCGGTAGGTCCACTGGCGGTCGGCGGCGGCGTCGATCAGCGCCACCGAGTCCGGGTGAGCGGCGACCGTGGCGGCCAGCGTCGCCCCGATGGTGTCTTCCAACAGCGGCGGCGTGGTCTCACCGATCGCGTACGACGGTTCGCTCATGACGGGTCCTCTCTGGTTCCTGCTGGTTGTCGGGATCGTCGGGGTCAGAAGGGGTTCTCACCGGCGCGCCGGAGCACCGCCAGGGCTTGGCCGAAGACGGGGGCGTCCACCATCTGACCTTCGAAGGTGAAGACGCCGCCGCCGTGCCGCTCGGACTCGGCGAGCACCTGGCGCGCCCACGTGACCTCCTGGGGTGACGGGGCGTAGCCGTCGCGCACCACCGGCACCTGCGCCGGATGGATGCAGGCGGTCGCGGCATAGCCGAGTGCCACCGCGTCGCGGACCTCGAAGTCGAGGCCGACCACGTCGGCGATGTCGAGGTGCACGGCGTCGATCGCGGCCTTGCCGAAGGCGCCGGCCGCCAGCCGGACTCGCGCCCGGACATGGGACGGGACGCTGCGATAGCCGCCGGCGCCGGGCTCCTCGGTGCCGAACCGGCTGCTCTTGCCGCCCAGCCCGGCCACCAGGTCCTCGGCGCCCCACATCAGGCCGGCGCAGTTGCCGACGGCCGCGATCTCCTCGCAGCGCACCGCCCCCAGCGGCGTCTCGATCAGGCCGATCACCGCGTAGTCCAGGGCGGCCACGGCCGCCGGGTCCTCGGCCTTGGCCAGCATGATCACCCGGTACGACGTCTGGGCCAGTGCCGCCAGGTCGGCGGCGTGCTCGTCGGTGCCGGCCGGGTTGACGCGCACGATCACCCGGTCGGGGTCGAGCGGGGTGTCGATCAGGGCGGTGCGCGCGGCGGCCTTGTTCTCCGGGGCGACGGCATCTTCAAGGTCCAGGATCACCACGTCGGCACGTTCGGCGGCCTTGGCGTAACGCTCGGGACGGTCGGCCGGGCAGAACAGCAGCGCGGGACCGGCCGGAGTCCAGGGCGCGGTGTGCGGGGATGAGTCGGTCATGACGGTCCTTCCGGGTTCAGGCGCACCAGCGTCGACCGGGCGGCGCGCGCGACGATCTCGCCGTGCTGATTGCGGCCGATGTGGGTCAAGTTCACCACTCCCTCCCCCGGTCGGGACTTGGACTCGCGTTTGCCGGTGCATTCGGTTTCGGCGTACAGCGTGTCCCCGGCGAACATCGGCGCCGGGAAGGCGATGTCGGAGAACCCGAGGTTCGCCACCAGGGTGCCCTGCGTCAGCTGGGCCACCGACAGACCGACGATGGTCGACAGCGTCAGCATCGAGTTCACCAGCCGCTCGCCGTCGAATCCCGGCTGCGTGGCCGACCAGGCGGCGTCCAGGTGCAGGGCCTGCGTGTTCATCGTGAGGGTGGTGAACAGGACGTTGTCGGCCTCGGTGATGGTGCGGCCGGGCCGGTGCTCGTAGACGGCACCGACCTCGAACTCCTCGAACCACAAGCCGCGCTGGGTGATCCGCGGGCCGCCGCGTTCGTCCGGACCGCTCATGACGGCAGTCCCAGCGAACGGGCGATCAGCATCAGCTGGACCTCGGTGGTGCCCTCGCCGATCTCCAGGATCTTGGAGTCGCGGTAGTGCCGGGCCACCGGGTACTCGTTCATGAAGCCGTAGCCGCCGTGGATCTGGGTGGCCGTGCGCGCATTGTCCATGGCTGCCTCGCTGGAGATCATCTTGGCGATCGAGGCCTCCTTCTTGAACGGCTTGCCGGCGAGCATCTTGGCCGCGGCGTCGTAGTAGGCGGTGCGGGCGACGTGCGCGCGGGCCTCCATGCGGGCGATCGCGAACGACACCGACTGGTATTCGTTGATCGGCTTGCCGAAGGACTTGCGCTCGGCGGCGTACTTGATGGATTCGTCGACGCAGCCCTGCGCCACGCCCGTCGCCACGCCGGCGATCGCGATGCGGCCCTCGTCGAGGATCGACAGGAAGTTGGCGTAGCCGCGCCCGCGGGTACCGAGGAGGTTCTCGCGGGGGACGCGCGCATCGCTGAAGCTCAGCGGATGGGTGTCCGAGGCGTGCCAGCCGACCTTGTCGTAGGCCGGTTCGGCGACGAAGCCGGGGGTGTCCGCGGGCACGATGATCGTCGAGATCTCCTTGCCACCGTCCTCCCGGGTGCCGGTGACCGCGGTGACGGTCACCAGCGAGGTGATGTCGGTGCCCGAGTTGGTGATGAACTGCTTGGCGCCGTTGATCACCCAGTCGGCGCCGTCCTCGACCGCCGTGGTGGCCGTCGCACCGGCGTCACTGCCGGCCCCCGGCTCGGTCAGGCCGAAGCCGGCGATCCGCCGGCCGGCCACGAGATCGGGCAGCCAGCGTTCCTTCTGTTCCGCGGTGCCGAACTTGAAGATCGGCATGGCGCCGAGGCCGACGCCGGCCTCCAGCGTCATCGCCACCGATTGGTCGACCTTGCCGAGCTCCTCCAGGGCGAGCGCGAGAGCGAAGTAGTCGCCGCCCATGCCGCCGTACTCCTCCGGGAATGGCAGGCCGAACAGGCCCATCTCGCCCATCTGCTCGACGACCTCGTAGGGGAAGGTCTTGTCCCGGTCGTGCTGGTACGACACCGGCGCGACCACCTGCTGCGCGAAGTCGCGGACGCTGCCGACCAGATCGGCGTACTCCTGGCTCAGTTCCATGTTCTCGGTTCCTCTAGTTCTCTTGATCGGTGGGATCGACATCGGTGGGATCGACAGCGGTGGGATCGACGACGTGCGCCAGCACCTGCTGGGCGTCGACCTTCTGCCCGGCCCGCACCGAGATCTGCGCGATCCCGGCCACCGGCGCCCGCAGCGTGTGCTCCATCTTCATGGCTTCGACGACGACGAGGGCCTCGCCCGCCTCGACGGTCTCGCCGTCGGCTCCCGGCACCGCCACGACGGTGCCCGGCATGGGACTGCGGACGTCCCCGGCGGTCGCCGCCTCGTCGGAGGAGGCCAGGGTGTGCGCCAGGCCCATCACCCAGGTGCCGTCCTCGCCGCAGACCCAGCGGCGCGCACCGGAGGTCTGCTGGACCACCCAGCGCGACCCGATCCCGTCGCAGCGGACGGTGACAGCGTGCTCGCCGCGCGGCTTGAGGTAGACCGCGCCGCGCCACAGCTCTGCGCCCTCCTCGTCGGTGATCGTGACGTCGGCGTGCAGGGTGCGGGGGGCGCCGGGCGCCGGTACCCGGCGCGACTCCGGGTTGGCGACCAGCGCCGACACCGTGTACCGCTTCCCGTCGCAGACCAGGCGGGTGACGATCGGCGAGGGCACGCCGATGCGGAAGGCGACGGCGCTGCTCCACACGTCGTCGGTGCTGCCCAGATCGAGCGTGCCGAGCGCGCCGGCGACCAATGCCGCCGGCGTCGGGGCGGGCGCGGAGTAGTCCACCACCAGCCGGTCGAGCAGTTCGGTGTCGAGCTCACCGGCCCGCACCTGCGGCTGCGCGAGCACATGGCGGCAGAAGTCGATGTTGGTGCCCACCCCCACCAGGACGGTCTTGGCCAGTGCCTCGTCGAGCCGGTCCAGCGCCTCGGTGCGATCGGCGCCGTGGCAGATCACCTTGGCCAGCATCGGGTCGTAGTCGGAGCCGATCACCGAGCCGTCGTCGATGCCCGAGTCGACCCGGACCCCGCCGTGCCCTTCCAAGCCGGGCGCCCCGCCCGGCCAGGCCAGGGTGTGCACGGTGCCGCCGGTGGGCAGGAAGCCCTGCGCCGGGTCTTCGGCGTAGACGCGTGCCTCCACCGCGTGTCCGGTGAGGACCACCTCGTCCTGGGTGATCGACAGCGTTTCGCCGCGGGCGATGCGGATCTGCTGCTCCACCAGGTCGATGCCGGTCACCATCTCGGTGACCGGATGCTCCACCTGCAGACGGGTGTTCATCTCCATGAAGTAGAAGTCGTCGGGGGCGGTGGCCGAGACGATGAACTCGACGGTGCCCGCGCCGGTGTAGCCGACGCTGCGGGCGGCGTCGCAGGCCGCCTGCCCGATCCGGGCGCGCGTCTGCGGGTTCAACAGGGCCGAGGGCGCCTCCTCGATCACCTTCTGGTGACGGCGCTGCAGCGAGCACTCCCGCTCGCCGAGGTGGATGACGTTGCCGTGGGTGTCGGCCAGCACCTGCACCTCGATGTGCCGCGGGGTGAGCACGAAGTGCTCTAGGAACAAGGCGTCGTCGCCGAAGGCCGACGCGGCCTCACGACGAGCGGTCACCAGCGCCTCGGCCAGGTCGGCGAGGCCCTCGACGCGGTGCATGCCTTTGCCGCCGCCGCCGGCACTGGGCTTGATCAGCACCGGGAAACCGATCTCCGGCGCGGCGGCGATCAGTTCGTCGTCGGTCAGGCCCGGGCGGGACAGCCCGGGCACCACCGGCACGTCGCGGTCGGTGACGGCGGCGCGGGCGGTGATCTTGTCGCCCATGGTGGCGATGGCCTGCGCCGGCGGACCGATGAACACGATGCCGGCCTCGGCCAGCGCGGCGGCGAACTCCTGGTTCTCCGACAGGAAGCCGTAGCCCGGGTGGACGGCGTCGGCGCCGGTCTCCTGGGCGGCGCGGACCACCTTGCCGATGTCGAGGTAGCTCTGGGCGGCCGGGGCCGGGCCCAGGCGCACGGCGACGTCGGCCGCTCGCACGTGCGGGGCGTGCGCGTCGGCGTCGGAGTAGACGGCGATCGATCGCAGGCCCATGGCGCGCAGGGTCTCGATCACGCGGCAGGCGATCTCGCCGCGGTTGGCCACCAGGACGCTGCGGACGGTCGGGGCGGGTCCGCCGGTCGCGGACTCGGGAATCAGAACGGGGATTGCGGTAGTCATCTTCTATCCTGAGCTGGTCGCGGGGTCACATCCGGAAGACGCCGTTGCTGACATCGTCGAGCGGGGCGTAGCGGCAGGCCTCGAGGGCCAGGCCGAGCACGGTGCGGGTGTCGGCGGGGTCGATGATCCCGTCGTCCCACAGTCGCGCGGTGGAGTAGTACGCGTCCGACTGCTCCTGGAACTGCTCGCGGATCGGCTCCTTGAAGGCCTCCTCGTCGGCCGCGGTCCACTCCTTGCCGGACCGCTCGTACTGGGCGCGGCGCACGGTGGCGAGGGTGTCGGCCGCCTGCGGACCGCCCATCACCGAGATGCGCGCGTTGGGCCACATCCACAGGAATCGCGGCGAGTAGGCGCGCCCGCACATCGAGTAGTTGCCGGCCCCGAAGGAGCCCCCGATCATCACGGTCAGCTTGGGCACGCGGGCGCAGGCCACGGCGGTGACCATCTTGGCGCCGTTCTTGGCGATGCCACCTTCCTCGTACTGGCGGCCGACCATGAAGCCGGTGATGTTCTGCAGAAAGATCAGCGGGATGCGCCGGCGGTCGCAGAGTTCGATGAAGTGCGCGCCCTTGAGCGCGGACTCGGAGAACAGCACGCCGTTGTTGGCGACGAAGCCGACCGGGTGGCCGTGGACGGTGGCGAAGGCGGTCACCAGGGAACTGCCGTAGCCGGCCTTGAACTCGGTGTATTCGCCGCCGTCGGAGATGGTCTCGATCACCTCGCGGACGTCGTACGGGATGCGCGGGTCGGTGGGCACCGCGTCGTACAGGTCGGTCTGCGGGCGCTGGGGCGCGCGGGTGGGCACGGTGTCCCACTGCGCGGGCTCGCGCGGACCGAGGGTGGCGATGATCTCGCGGACCTTCGCCAGCGCCTGCTCGTCGTTGTCGACCAGGTGGTCGGTGACGCCGGAGACCGTGGAGTGCATGGCGCCGCCGCCGAGGTCTTCGGCGGTCACGTCCTCGCCGGTGGCGGCCTTCACCAGCGGGGGCCCCGCGAGGAAGATGGTGCCTTGGTCGCGGACGATCACGTTCTCGTCACTCATCGCCGGCACGTAGGCGCCGCCGGCCGTGGACGAGCCGAGGACCGCGGAGATCTGCGGGATCCCGGCGGCGCTCATTGTGGCCTGGTTGTAGAAGATCCGGCCGAAATGGTCGCGGTCGGGGAAGACGTCGTCCTGGTTCAGCAGCATGGCCCCGCCGGAGTCGACCAGGTAGATGCAGGGCAGCCGATTGGCGGCGGCGATCTCCTGCGCCCGCAGATGCTTTTTGACCGTCACCGGGTAGTAGGTGCCGCCGGAGACGGTGGCGTCGTTGGCGACGATCATGCATTCGCGGCCGTGGATCCGGCCGATACCGGCCACCACGCCGGCCCCGGGGGCCTTGCCGTCGTACATGTCGAAGGCGGCGAGCGGGGCCACCTCCAGGAACGGCGAGCCGGGATCGAGCAGTCCGTCCACACGATCGCGCGGCAGGAGCTTGCCGCGCGAGAGGTGCCGGTCGCGGGCCTTCTGGCCGCCGCCGGCGGCGGCCGCGGTCAGGCGCTCGCGGAGAACCTCGACATTGGCGTGGTGCTGCGCCGCCGGAGTGGCTTCGTCCACCGTGGTCATCGACGCCCCTTTCAGTTATCGACGATTAACTGAAAGTGAGTGTACGTGACTCGCCTCACGACGTACAGCGGATACGCGAACTGAACCGACCCCCGCTCAGACAGACAGGGCCGCCATGGCCATATCGGTGAGCAGGCCCCGCAGTTCGTCTTCGGGATAGGCGGGCAGCCGCGGCGAGGAATTGAGCAGGCCGAAGGCCGCGTGGGCGCGCACCCGCGCGGCTTCGGCGGTCAGCGGACGGCCCTGCGCCGCCGCGATGTCGAGCAGCACCGCCACCCAGTTCTCCACGTAGCGCCGCTGCAACGAACGCACCCGGTGGTTGGCCTCGGGGGTCAGCGAAGCCAGGTCGCGATCCTGGATGGCGATCAGATCCGGCTTGGTCACCAAGACGTCGATGTGGAACTCGACCAGATTGCGCAGCACCTCCTCCGGCGCCCCGCCCCGCTCGATCACCTCGGCTCCCCCGGCGTGCAGGCGTTCGCTGATGTCCAGCAGCAGCTGGTCGAGGACGTCGGTCTTCGAGGCGAAGTGCCGGTACATGGCCGGCCCGCTGACGCCCACCTCGGCGCCGATGTCCTCGAGCCGGACCGCCGCGAAGCCGCGGTCGGCCATCTGACGGGCCGCGGCGGCGAGCAGTTCGGCGCGACGCGCCGCCTTGGCCTGGCCGCGGCGCGTCGTGGGAGCCGGTTCGGGACCGGTCATCGCGGTCACTGCTTGTCGTCGAGCCCGTCCATCACCACGGCGGTCCCGATGAGGCCGAGCTGGGCCGCCCCGAGGATCAGCGCGATGATCGCGCCCACGCCGAGGTCGATGAACGTCGGGAGTCCGAGTGCGCAGGCCAGCAGGCCGAGCCACGCGAGGACAACCAGGAACGCGATGTGCGGCAGGTACCGGCGCCACTTGGCCGCGACGAAGGCGAAGGATGCCACGCCGGCGGCGCCCAGCAGGAGCAGGAACAGGCCGGGGGTGAAGACCATCGTCAGGAAGGCCGGGATCCCGACGTCACCGGACTGCTGGCCGGCCCACTCCTCGGCGCGGGAGTCGATGTTCTGGCTCACGCTCACCCACGACAGGAACCCCATGAAGAAGGTGATCACACCGGCCGCACCCGAACCGATCGCCAGCTTGATCGGCAGCGGCAGCGCCGCGAAGAACGACGGCGCCGCGGGCGGCGCGCCGAACGGCGGCTGACCGTACTGCGGACCCGGACCGTACTGCTGTCCCGGCCCCGGCTGGGGTCCCGGGCCCGGCTGGGGTCCCGGACCGGGCTGGCCCGGGTAGCCGCCCACGGTCGGCGGCCCGTACCCGGGGTACGGGCCCCCGGTGTGCTGCGTCGGCTGGCCCGGGCCCGGGGTGGGGCCGGTCGGATTCTGGGGAACGGCGCCCCACTGCTGCCGGCCGAAGTTCTCGTTCTCGCTCATGCGGGTATTGAACCATCCGAGAACGGCGGTCACCCGCGTGGACGACGCTCGAACTGCGGCCGTGGACGCTGATCGAGGTACTCGACCACGTAGCCGATCACCTGGGCGTAGCCGGCCGCGAGATCGTCCACGATCCCTTGCTTCAGCAGATCGGCGGCCCAGATCCGTTGCGGCCCCACCAGTTCGGCGGCCTCGCCGGGATCACCGAGGACCAGTGCCGCGGCTCCTTCCGGAGGCAGCGGCGCCAGCCACGCGTCCCGCGCGGCGATCACCCGATCTGCGGGGAACAGCGCCAGCGCCGCGCCGCCGGCGCCCTGGCCGAACAGGATCGACACCGTCGGCACGTTCACCGCCAGCAACTCGGCCAGGCAGTCCGCGATCTCCCCGGCGAGACCCTCCTGTTCGGCGCGCACCGACAGTTCGGCGCCGGGGGTGTCGATCAGTGTCACCAGCGGCAACCCCAGCTCTGCCGCCAGCGTGATCCCGCGCCGGGCGCGCCCCAGCGCGTCGACGTCGATCAGCCGCCCGCCCTCCTGGGTGGGCGCATCGGCGCCGACCAGCACCACCGCATGATCGCCGAGCTGAGCGAGCGCCACCCGGATCGGCCCGTGGTCGACGATCATCGCCGTGGGCACCGACTCCAGCAGCCGCGCCAGCCCCGGCCGGTCCGGATCCCGGGTGATCTCCACCGCCTCCCAGGCCGTGGCCGGGCGGCCGAACCGGTGAGCGGGCAGCCGTTCGACGGCCAGCGGATCGGCCATCGCGTTCCGGATCTGCAGGAATCGGGCGAGCCGCGCCGGCAGCTCGTCGAACGGCACCACCGCATCGACCACGCCGTGCTCGTGCAGATTCTCGGCCCGCTGCACGCCCGCCGGAAAATCCTGGTGCAGCAGCGCCCGGTACACCTTCGGCCCCAGGAAACCGATCAGCGCTCCCGGCTCGGCCCACATCGCGTGCCCCAGCGAACCCCACGAGGCCAGCACTCCCCCGGTGACCGGATCGCGCAGATACACCAGATACAGCAGTCCCGCCCGGCGGTGCGCATTCACCGCGGCGGTGATCGCTGCCATCTGCAGGAAGGCCGGGGTGCCCTCCTGCATGCGTGTGCCGCCCGAGGCCGGCAGAGCCAGCACGGGCAGTTGCAGTTCGGTGGCCCGGCGCAAGGCGGCCACGACGCGACGGCCGGCCGCCTCACCGATCGAGCCGCCCAGGAAGCCGAACTCGCTGACGATCAGCACCACCCGGCGGCGGTCGTCGCTGCCGGGCACGGCCACGGTCCCCGCACCGGTCAGGATCGACTCGTCGCACCCGGTGCGCTCGCGGGCGCGGGCCAGCTGTTCGGCGTACCCGGGATCGCCCGGCTCCTGCTCGTCCCGAGTCCGCACCGGCTCGTCCCAGCTCTGCCACGTCCTTCCCACCAGCGCCGCGATCACCTCGCGCGCACTGCGGCGCCGGGAGTGCGGCGGCCAGGACTGCGGAGTGAACGGCATCGGACTCACCGCTCGTAGATCACACGCGTGCGGGCGGCGATGTCCTGCAGCGAGCGGCGCTGCGGAGACACCAGCACCCACGCCAGCCCCAGCGGGAACAACGTGCAGATCGAGGCCCGGCCGAGGCCCTGCAGCAGATGCAGGTTGGTGTCGCTCTTGCGCCGCACCACGCGCAGTCCCATCACCGCCTGCCCGAGGGTGTGACCGAAGGCCGCCCAGCAGAAGACCTGGTACAGGATGCAGGCGCCGAGGAAGCCGGGCACCGTGAACAGCCAGGGCACCGTCGGGAAGGTGAAGCTGCGGACGTCGATGACGAAGTTGATGAAGACCACCGCGATGTAGATGCCGGCGAGCATCGCGAGCACGGTCACCAGATCGATGACGGCGGCGATCGACCGGCTCACGACGCCGGCGTTGCGCGCCGCTGTCACGAGTCGCCGTCCTTGCGGCGCAGCATGCGGTTGACGAAGACCTCAACGCGGTCGTCGGCCCGTTCGCTGCCGCTGCGCACATCGGTGATCATCTCGGTGGTCACCGAGGCACTCGCATCGCGCACGATCGAGTTCAAGTCGATCTCGTCGACCACGCTGGAGGCGACGGTGGCGATGTCGGTGCGGACCAGGATCGCATCGATGTCGACGCCCTCCAGGATCTTGTTCATGTCCAGTCGCGCGATCACCGACTGCAGGTCGAGGGCGGCCACGGCCGGATTCAGATCCAGGCGCGCGATCAGCGGGTTCAGGTCGACGTCGGCCAGCAGGACGTTCAGATCGACGTCGGCCAGGAGAGCGTTCAAATCCACGTCCGCCAAGACCGCGTTGAGGTCCAGCCGCTGCAACAACTGCTGCACATCGAGGGCGCCGAGGACGCGGTCGAAGTCGACCGCCGACAGCAGCACGGCCGTGAGGTCGGCCTCGGCCAGATAGCCGAAGACCTCGTCGAGCACGGCGTACAGGACCGAACGGGGCACGGCGACGGCCGCCGAGGCCACCTCCCGCGGGATCGCGAAGACCGCCGACGTGGCCGACCGGGCAAGGGCCGCAAGGCCGTTGCCACGTGTCTCCCCCGTCACGTCAGTCACGCGCTCAGTATGCCGCATCCGCAGGTGCCCCGGGAGCCTGACCAGTGACTCTCCCCATCTCGTCCGTGTCAGGCAACAATGACTACGGTCGAGCCGCTGAGTCGGTCAATCGCAGTCGCAGATACGCTCGGTCATCGAACGATGCAGCCGCCGGCTCGACCCCCTTCGTCTCCGGCTCCGGCCCGATCATCAGCGGGTCGGACCGGATACGGGCAGCGAGCGCAGCTTCGCTTTCGGCCAGGGTGTTCCACAGCAGCGGATAGCCGTCCGACGCCAGGACCAGGTCCTGGCCTCCCGTGCGCGGCGGAATCTCGACGACCCGGCAGAGTTCGATCGGCGTCGGTTCCGGCGCCAGCGCGCCCCACGCGAGGTCCCCCGCAGAGAGATCGTTGCGGAAATTGCGCTGACGGGTCAGCAGCGGCCGGATGGCCGTTCGGCCGATGTCGTCGCTTCGGAGCTCCTCGATAGTGGCGCCACCGGCCAGCGCAGCCCGGTCGACGACGCTGCGGAATGCCGCGGCGACCACGTCGATCCGTTTCCGCTGCTGATGATGCGAGCCGTCCACCAGTGCGGCCGAGTCACCGATCAGCCACACTTCTCGCCGACTCGCCGAGTACATCGCAGCACTCGCGACCCACGCCCGTCCGCGACACTCCAGCTCCCACGTCCGGCGGGTGAAGGTTTCCGCGATCGTCCCGAGAAACCCACTCAGATCGGCGTCGGCAGCAAGCGAATCGATGACCTCAAGCACTGCCTCCACCGCGAGGATCCCCGCTCGATCCCCGCAGCAATCACAGGGTTCGCTCACTGTGGTGCCGTCGATCACGGCTGCATGGTTCTCGGTGACGCCGATGGCATCCGCGCCGGGTCCGGACCCCTTCTGCACGATCGTTCGTTCGACCTCACTGAAAGCCATCGGCGCCGACCTCCTCCGGGCGCCCCGGCAGTCCGGAGCCCACTGCGGCCGAAGAATAGGCGCCGACGCCGAACAGCCCGTCGACCCACCCGGGCAGCGGAGAGTCGCGGGCAGTGGAACTCGCGATCAAAGCGGCGGGCTCGTGCACGATACGTGGAGTGCCTTCCGGCCAGCGGCGCGCCCACCAGGGAGTACTCCAATAGTCACCCGTCGAAAAGGCCTCGATCGTCGCGGTTGGTCCGTACAACATCGCTGATGCATAGAGCGCACCGATGAGTGCAGACTGCTCCAGGTTCGCGACTATTCGTTCCCTGTCGGCCGCGGCTGGATAGACCAGCGACTCACCGCGAACGAAAGCATGCGTCGACAGGGTGGTCGCGAAATCTTGTGCGCAATCTCCCATCGGCACGAAGAGCAGGCCGTCAGACTCGTACCTGCCCTTGCTCGGCGAGGCCCGGTATCGGCGTTCGAGGAATCCATCCGGGCCAAGGGCGGTCCGGCCGGTCGACAGCACGGTGCAAAGGACCTCGCCCTTCGTGATCACGCTCTCACTCATGCTGCGCGGAGCACTGTTGGAGAGAAACGCGCAACTGGGCTCGAGGATGTAATCACTCTTCGTGAGACCGAGTTCCTCGGTGAGTTCGCGCGCCGTGCCGCCCAGAATGTCGACGGCGCCGAAGGGGTCGCCGTCCCGCAGATCATCGTGAACCTGCAGTTCGACGACGCCGCCCGCTGTCGGTCCTAGCACGCTCGGAGCATTGGAGGTACGGGCGCTGCGCTGCATCAACACCAGAAAACATCCGTCAGGAGTGTCCGATACAAGGCAGACTTTGCCGTTGACCAGCGGAGCACGGCGCCCCTCGATCAACGCTGCCCCGATCGGCCGCACCGAAGGCGCCGAACCTCCGCGCGGCCTAGCCGCCAGCGCCTGGAACCGCGCTGCGCCCGATGGCGTCCATCTGCTCGGCAGCTTCTTGCAGCATGTCTCGTCTGGATCCGACAGATCTGCCCCCCGTGCAGGATCGACCGGTTCGGTGCTCGCGTAGTCGGTCTCGTCGGTGATCACCACCAATGTGGCGCCTTCGACACCCGCCCGCTGGCGGGCACCGACGAAGCCGAGAACGGGGACACGACCGTTGTAGTCACCGACGTCCTCGAGTTGCTTCGCCGACCCATGCGCGTAGCGCTCGTACTCGGAAATCAGCAACGGCTCGGTACCCGGGTTCCGCGTCAGAGCGTCGAACCGGGTTCGGCGGATCGACGCCTCGTTCTCGGCACCGCGCCATGCTCCGCGGTGCCACACCGCGACACGGTCGAAACATCGCGCCCGGGCCGCACTGACATCGGCGAGTACCACCGCTCCGGTGATGGCCGAAACCGCCTCCATCAGGTTCTCGCGTACGTCCCGGACGTTCTCCGGTAAGCCGGCGGGCTCCAGGCCCGCGAACTGTCGCAGATAAGCCAGCAACAAGGTCAGATGCTGATCGTTCTGCTGAAAGCGATCTGCCAGGAGATACCGCCCCACAAGCGTCGACGACCTTGGTTCGATGGCCTCGGTCAGCACGGCGAGCGCAAACCGGTACCGCGGTGAGTCGAATGGCAGCACGTCCACGGATTCACCGCACCGTCTGCACGCATCGTTGTTCGAGGGGGCGATCAGATCCTGTGCGACCTTAGCGGCCGCCGGCGGCCTGCCCCGCTGAACGAGACCCAAGGCGAGTCGCAGACTCCGATACACCTGCCCACGACATCGCCAGCAGGGCTGTTCGTGATCTGCCGAAAGAGACAATCGCCTCGGGTGCCGATACCACGCGAGCCAGCGCACTCGCCTCAGCTGTCCCTTGGAAAACCATGCGCCGAACGACCGGACGACCACCAAGAAGAGCAGGACCAGAACGCCGACACGCTCGGCGTCCCATCCCTCCCGGAATTGCTCCGTCACCCAATCCCATGCTGACTTCATCCCGCAATTATCCACTCCGTGATGCGCAACGCCCCGGGCGGCACATTGGCTGCTCCGGGGCGTTGCATGCAGCTGACGCTGCTCGGGTCCGGCGACCGACCTACAGTGCGTCGTAGATCTCGCGGGCCAAGCGTGCGGTCTCGCTCGGCGTCTTGCCGACCTTGACTCCGGCGGCCTCGAGGGCCTCCTTCTTGGCCTGCGCGGTGCCCGAGCTGCCCGAGACGATGGCGCCGGCGTGGCCCATGGTCTTGCCCTCGGGGGCGGTGAAGCCCGCGACGTAGCCGACGACCGGCTTGGTGACGTTGGCCTTGACGTAGTCGGCGGCACGCTCCTCGGCGTCGCCGCCGATCTCGCCGATCATCACGATGACCTTGGTCTCCGGGTCGTTCTCGAAGGCCTCGATCGCGTCGATGTGGGTGGTGCCGATGACCGGGTCGCCGCCGATGCCGATGGCGGTGGAGAAGCCGAGGTCACGCAGCTCGTACATCATCTGGTAGGTCAGGGTGCCCGACTTGGACACCAGGCCGATCGGGCCCTTACCGGTGATGTTGTTCGGCGTGATGCCCACCAGCGACTCGCCCGGGGTGATGATGCCGGGGCAGTTCGGGCCGATGATGCGGGTCTTGGCGCCCTTGTCGACGTTGTAGGCCCAGGCGTACGCCGAGTCCTGCACCGGAATGCCCTCGGTGATGACCACCAGCAGCGGGATCTCCGCGTCGATGGCCTCGATGATGGCGTCCTTGGAGAAGGCCGGCGGCACGAAGGCGATCGAGGTGTCGGCGCCGGTGGCCTCCATGGCCTCGGCGACGCTGGCGAAGACCGGCAGCTCGATGTCGCGGCCTGCGGCGTCCACGTGCTTGACGGTGGTGCCTGCCTTGCGGGCGTTGACGCCGCCGACGATGTTGGTGCCCGCCTTGAGCATCAGGGCGGTGTGCTTGGTGCCTTCACCGCCGGTGATGCCCTGGACGATGACCTTGTTGTCTCTGTTGAGGTAGATCGACATGTTTCTCGGCCCCTTACTTGTTCGCCAGTTCGGCGGCCTTGTCGGCGCCTTCGTCCATGGATTCGGCGAGCGTCACCAGCGGGTGGTTCGCGTCGGCCAGGATCTTCCGGCCTTCCTCCACCTTGTTGCCGTCCAGCCGGACGACGAGCGGCTTGCTCGCGGCGTCGCCGAGCTTCTCCAGCGCGCCGACGATGCCGTTGGCGACCGCGTCACAGGCGGTGATGCCGCCGAAGACGTTCACGAAGACGCTCTTAACCTGCTCATCACCGAGGATGACGTCCAGGCCGGCGGCCATCACGTCGGCCGAAGCGCCGCCGCCGATGTCCAGGAAGTTGGCGGGCTTCACGCCGCCGTGCAGCTCACCGGCGTAGGCGACGACGTCCAGGGTCGACATGACCAGACCCGCACCGTTGCCGATGACGCCGACCTGACCGTCGAGCTTGACGTAGTTGAGGTCGTGCTCCTTGGCCTTGAGCTCGAGGGGGTCGGTGGCGTCCTTGTCCTCGAACAGGGCGTGATCGGGATGCCGGAAGTCGGCGTTGCCGTCCAGGGTGACCTTGCCGTCGAGGGCCAGGATCTCGTCCTCGGGGGTGCGGACCAGCGGGTTGACCTCCACCAGCAGCGCGTCCTCTTCGACGAAGACCTCCCACAGCTTGGCGATGGTGTGCGCAGCCGCGTCGAGGATCTCCTCCGGGAGGTGACCGGCCTTGGCGATCTCGCGGGCCTTGGCGACGTCGACGCCGGCGACGGGGTCGATGGAGATCTTCGCGAGGCGGTCGGGCTTGGTGGCGGCCACCTCTTCGATCTCCATGCCGCCCTCGACCGAGCACATGGCCAGGTAGTCCCGGTTGGCCCGATCGAGCAGGAAGGAGATGTAGTACTCCTCGGCGATGTCCTTCGCCTCGGTGACCAGAAGCTTCTTGACGATGTGGCCCTTGATGTCGAGGCCGAGGATGTTTTCAGCGTGAGTGAGGGCTTCGTCTGCGGTGGCGGCGAACTTCACGCCACCGGCCTTGCCGCGGCCACCGGTCTTGACCTGGGCCTTGACCATCACGGCCTTGCCGATCTGCTTGGCGATCTCGTGCGCGTCGGCAGTCGCGTCGGCGACGGAACCCGCGCTCGAAGGGACGCCGTGCTTAACGAACAGCTCCTTCGCCTGGTATT
Organism: Gordonia caeni; assembly: GCF_039537105.1. Classification (NCBI taxonomy): domain Bacteria; kingdom Bacillati; phylum Actinomycetota; class Actinomycetes; order Mycobacteriales; family Gordoniaceae; genus Gordonia; species Gordonia caeni. The sequence continues at coordinate 84,238 of NZ_BAAAZW010000010.1, read as the reverse complement.
CGAATAGATCCATTCAGCTCACCATCTGAGAGTGTGTTACGGGAACACCTGCGTGGGTAACGCAGGCCACAAAGAACTGTAGTCCTGCACGCGGGCCACGTTGGCCCCCGGCCCGGCCCTTGTGCAAAGAATCACTTACCCGTCAGTAGAAACGAACCCGCCGGTGAGCGCCCCGACGGACCCTCGCTGACCTGGACAAGCTGGTTGCGGGTGGACGGAAGGTGAGTCGATTGGTTACCGTGCATGAGGTTGATAACGGGATGGTTACAACTGAAGTTTGAAGTGAGGTGACTGACTTGGCTGCACGCGGCCAACGCGGGGCGACTTCTGTCGTCGACCGTTTGGACGAGCCGACCATGTCGGTTTCCGACGACAATCCGACCACTCTGGACATTCCGCTGCCGCCGCGCGCGGTACGCCTCGGGCTGAGCGCTGCTGCACCCGCCGCCGCAGCCCGGTCCACTGCGTCCCAGTCCACTGCGTCCCAGTCCACCCCGGTCACCCGGTCCACCCCGGTCACCCCGACCCGGTCGGGCAGCACTCCGGAACCGGTCACCGCCGAGCGCGCCCCCAGCGAGGCCGCCGTCGAGGCCCACACCACCCAGGATCTTCCGGTCACCGCGGGTCCCACCGAGAGCAAGCGCGGACGTCATCGCGCCGGCCCCCCGAACGCGCTGAAGGCCCGCGCCACGCTGATCGCCGTGGCCGCCGGCGCCGTGGCCGTCGCGGTCGGCGGCTCCAGCGACTACTCGAGCACCAGCGCCGAGCCTGCGCCCGCCGACCCCACCCCGGCAGCCGCCGCGGACACCACCGCCAACCCGGCGCTGGCCGCCGCCTCCGAGGATCTGGACGGCGGTGCCGTGCCCGCCGCCAGCAAGGCCGACATGGACGGCTTCAGCGATCAGCTGGCCGTCGGCAAGCGCCTGGCCGCCGCAGCCGCGGCGCGCGAGGCGGCCGCCCGCAAGCCGCTGTACACCTCCCCCATCCCCCTGGGCACCTACCAGTTCACCTCCGGCTACGCGATGCGGTGGGGCAGCTTCCACGGCGGCCTCGACCTGGCCGCTCCGCTGGGCACCCCGATCCACGCCGTCACCGACGGCACCGTGGTCGAGGCCGGTCCGGCCTCCGGGTACGGCAACTGGGTCCAGGTGAAGGCCGACGACGGCACCATCACCATGTACGGCCACATGGCCAGTTCCGGCGTGCTGGTGCAGAAGGGCCAGAAGGTCACCGCGGGCGATGTGATCGCCCTGGTCGGATCCGAAGGCTTCTCCACTGGCCCGCACCTGCACTTCGAGGTGTGGAAGAACGGCAGCAACAAGATCGATCCCGCGCCGTGGCTGGCCTCCAAGGGCATCCGCCTGTCGTCGTACACGGGCTGACGGTCCCCGTCGCCGCCGCCCGGCCGTGACCCCTCGCCGGGCCGGCCCGGCTACAGCTTCTCGCCCGGCAGTCCACCCAGCGTCAGCAGCGTGACCCGGCCGATGGTGCCGCCGAAATCGAACGTGATCTGCTCGGTCGGCCCGGCACCGACCTTCGACACCGCCTTGCCCATCCCGTACTTCGGATGGTTGATCCGGTCGCCGATCTCGTAGACCACCGACTTGTTCTTCCCGCGCGTGGGATCCGACGAATACGACGTGCGCCCGCGCAGGCCCTGGGATGCCCCTCCCGAGGCCCCGCCTCCTGAAGCAGAGCCGAATCCGAAGGGCCGTCCGGTGGACCGGCTGCCGAAACCCCCGCGCTCGGAACGCCGCGGCTCGGTGCGCCGCCAATCCAGGAGATGCTGCGGAATCTCTTGCAGGAAGCGCGATTCCGGATTCTCCACGGGTTGCCCCCAGGCCGCGCGCATCAGCGCGCGGGTGACGTACAGCCGCTTGCGGGCACGCGTGATGCCGACATAGGCCAGCCGGCGTTCCTCGCTCAGCTCCGCCGGATCGCCGAGGGCGCGGGAGTGCGGGAACTGCCCGTCCTCCCAGCCGGTGACGAAGACCATCGGGAACTCCAGTCCCTTGGCGGTGTGCAGGGTCATCAACGTGACGACGCCTTCGCCCTCGTCGGGCACCTGGTCGGCGTCGGCGACCAGCGAGACCTTCTCCAGGAAAGCCGCCAGGGAGCCGGGTTCGGGCTCACCTTCGTGGTCGTCCACGTCGGTGCCCGCATCGGCGGCATCGGCGTCGTCGTCGAGGTCGGCGTCGTCGTCGAGGTCGAGCTGCGCGGCTTCCAGGCTGAAGTCGTGCGCGACGGCGACCAGCTCGTTCAGGTTGTCCAGACGGGCGCCGTCCTGCGGGTCGTTGGAGGCCTCGAGTTCGGTGCGGTATCCGGTGCGGTCGACGATCGCCTCGACCAGATCGCCGATGTCGGCGCCCTCGGTGCTCGCGTCGGCCACCGCATCGTCGCCGTCGGCGTCGGCGGCGAAGGAGAGCAGGAAGTCGCGGCGCAACCCCTCGATCAGGTCGACGAACCCGCCGATCTGCTTGACCGCCCGCGTGTTGAGCAGCGCCACCCGGCCCTCGGCCGCCTCCAGCAGCGCCTGGTAGAAGCTGATGCCCAGATTCTCCGAGTGCACGGCCACGCAGGCCTCGGCGCGGGCGCCGATGCCGCGGCGCGGGGTGTTGAGGATCCGGCGCAGGCTCACCGAGTCGTCGGGGTTGGCCACCACGCGCAGGTAGGCGACGATGTCGCGCACCTCTTTGCGCTCGTAGAAGCGCGTGCCGCCGACCACCTTGTACGGGATGCCGTGCCGGATGAACGCCTCTTCGAGCGGCCGCGAACCGGTGTTGGTGCGGTAGAAGACGGCTATGTCGGAGTAGCTGACCGAGTCCGAACCACCGATCGAGTAGTCGGCCAGCGAGTCGATCTCGGTGGCGATGAACCGGGCCTCGTCGCGGTCGGAGTCGGCGACGTACCCGACGATCAGTTCCCCGTCGCCGGCGTCGGTCCACAGCTTCTTCTCGCGCCGGTTCGGATTCCGCGCGATCACAGCGTTGGCCGCGGTGAGGATGGTCTGGGTGGACCGGTAATTCTGCTCCAGCAGGATGGTCTCGGCGTCCGGGTAGTCGCGCTCGAATTCTTCGATGTTGCGGATCGTCGCACCGCGGAAGGCGTAGATCGACTGGTCGGAGTCGCCGACCACGCACAGTTCCGACGGTGTGGTGCCGCCGCCGCCCGGCTCCCCCACCAGTTCGCGCACGAAGGCGTACTGCGCGTGGTTGGTGTCCTGGTACTCGTCCACCAGCACGTGCCGGAAGCGCCGACGGTAGTACTCGGCCACGTCGGGGTGACGTTGCAGCAGCGCCACCGACTCACCGATCAGGTCGTCGAAGTCGAAGGCGTTGGCCGCGGCCAGACGGCGCTGATACTCGTCGTAGATCCGGGCGATGTCCTCGGCCGTCTGCCCCTGCTGCGGCTGGATCTCACCCAGGGTCGCAGCCACCTCCTCCGGGGACTTGAGGTCGTTCTTGAAGTTCGAGATCACCGTCGCCACTCCGCGCGGGCTGTACTTCTTCGGGTCCAGCGCCAGATCGCGGACCACCATGCCGAGCAAGCGGCGGGAGTCGTCGGAATCGTAGATGGAGAAGTTGGAGTTGCGGCCCGGCAGCAGCGACGACTGCGCACGCAGGATCCGGACGCACGTCGAGTGGAAGGTGGACACCCACATGTAGTTCGCGCGCGGGCCGACCAGGTCGATCACCCGCTCGCGCATCTCGGCGGCGGCCTTGTTGGTGAAGGTGATCGCCAGGATCTGACCGGGGGTCACGTCGCGTTCGGCCAGCAGGTAGGCGATCCGGCGGGTCAGCACCGCCGTCTTCCCCGATCCGGCCCCGGCCACGATGAGCAACGGGGCCCCCGAATGGAGCACCGCCGCGCGCTGCTGGGGATTGAGGCCGTCGAGGAGCTGATCAGAACTAGTGGTCATCGCTTGTCCAGGGTACCGGCGGGCTCAGACACCCGGATTCGGGGACAACCGGATTCGGGGACTGCTCAGGGCGCGAAGGCGGCGACGATGGGTTCGCCGACGCGTCCCGCACCCGTGTGCAGGGCCAGGCCCTCGGTCAGCGGGCGGACGGTGAGGGACTCGCCGCTCCCCGGAAGCTGGAAGTAGATCGGGTGCAGACCCGCCTGCACCGGCACCCGCAGCGCACGACCGCCCAGCGAGACCTCGATCTCGCCGTCTCGGTTCGCGCAGTAGCTCAGCGACACCGTCCACCGCCAGTCGATCAGCGGGCCGGACAACTCCAGGCGCGTCGGACCGGTCAGCGTGGGCCGGCCGCACGACCCCCGGCTGGGCTTCACCTCGCGTACCGGACTGACTCCGCCGGGCACCATCTCGCCGTGCTGGTCGAGCACCATCAGCTCGTCGGTGTATTCGCCGAAGGCGGGCCGTTCCTCTACCCGGCCGAAGACCCGGCTGATCTGGTTGTACGGATAGGCCACCGGGGTCAGCACCTCCAGCGGCAGCGCCTGATCGAACATCACCAGGTCCTGGTGCTCCGCCAGCGATGCCCGGGCGGTGGCCAGGTAGTCGCCGGTCGGATCGTCGCGCCAGGAGGTGGAGAACGACGAGGTGCTCACCAGCGCCGAGACCACCAGCAGGCAGGCCCCGGCCGCAGCGGCGATCGGCGCGCCGCGCGAGGCCGACCGGGCCCCGCCGTGCGCGCCGCGCTTGGGCGACGCGGCCATCAGTGCGATCGCGACGGCGATCACCAGGGCGGTGTCGGGCAGGTAGCGCATGGTCTGGGCCAGCTCCAGGGCGGTGGCCTCGCTCGACCGGTTCCACATGACGGGCAGCTGCGCCCCGACCGCGTAGACGACCACGGCCAGCCAGATACCGACGGCCCCGCGCCGCGTCTGCCACGACCACACCGCGACCGCAGCGATCAGCACCCAGCCGGCGATGATCATCCACAGTGCCGGAAAACCCATCGGCGGCGACGGGATCCAGCGGTCCCACGTCCACGGCCCGCCGACGGTCGACGGCACCATGGCGTTGTTGATGCTGCGCCAGACCAGCTTCCACATCTGCCCGAACGAATGCGAGCCCGCGGTGGCCGTGGACACCGCCAGGAACAACGCCGCCCAGGCCACGAACAGTCCGGCGAGCCAGCCCCACAGCGCGCGGGCGCGGGTGAAGGCGACGGTCACGGCCGAGTTCCGGTAGTCGCCGGTGCCGACGCCGGGCTCGCTGCGCACCGCGAGCACCGCGGCGACGAAGGCCACCGGCACGATCATCAGGGACTTCTCGAAGAAGGTCAGTGCGACGACGAAGGCGATCACCGACCAGATCACCAGCCGCTTGCGGACGGCCGGTCCGAGGCGATCGGGACCGCCGCGGGTCAGCAGCACCGCGTTGCCCACGACGAAGGCGAGCGCCGCCTGCAGGGGCAGGGTGTTGATCCCGGCCGCCCACCAGACGTAAGCGCTGACCGTCATCGGCACGAACAGGTACCAGGCCAGCGCCACCAGCGCCCCCGGTCCGCGGGTGATGATCGCGAGCATGCGCCACACCGCCAGCGAGGCGATCAGCTGCAGCACCACCAGGGTGGCGGCGGGCAGCCACCACTGCAGCGGCGCCACCAGCGTCGTCAGCCCGGCCAGGAGGAAGGCGCCGGGCATCAGGTGCCCGTCGTGACTGTGTCCCAGGTAGTCCCAGCTGAGGATCGGGTGCGAGGAGGCGCGGCCGATGATGATCAGATCGTCCCAGTAGAAATCGCCGCGGGCCACCAGCACGGCGCGCACCACCGCCTGCGCGACGATCAGGACGGTCGCGGCGATCGTGATACGGGAGAAGGCCGGTGCGCGCTCATCGGTCATGCAGACCAGTGTGCACCGGCCCCGGCGCGCACCGTCGCAAACCCCGGCGGGACTCCGGCGTTTGCGGCGGCATGGCAAAATCGGGACTCGTGAGCGACCAGGAGCCCCAGCAGCGTGTATCGAACGGCACCGAGGTGTCCCCGGCGATCGATCTGTCGGCGTACAACCTGGGCAGCGACGTCGCCGACCTGCCCGACGACATCGACGAGCTGCGCGGCGAGATCGACCGGATGGATGCGGTGATCCTGGCCGCCATCCAGCGGCGGTCGGCGGTGTCGAAGAAGATCGGTGCGGCCCGGATGGCCGCCGGCGGACCGCGGCTGGTGCACAGCCGCGAGGTCAAGGTGCTCGAACGCTATTCGCCGCTCGGTGCCGAGGGGCACACCCTGGCCATGCTGCTGCTGCGCCTGGGCCGCGGCCCCCTCGGCCGCTAGCCAGACACCGCCGCCCCGGAGAGATCAGCCCGGAGCGATCAGGGAGTGCGGTCGCGGGCCGCGCGATACCAGCGGACCAGTTCGTCGGTGGACGAGTCCGCCAGCGGGGCGGGCGGAGCGGGCGAGGTGATGTCGTCGACCATCGCGGTGGCCGCCGTCTTGCCCAGCTCCACCCCCCACTGATCGAACGGGTTGATCCCCCAGATCATCGCCTTGACGAAGACCTGGTGCTCGTACAGCGCGATCAGCTGACCGAGCACCGACGGTGTGAGCGCCGGCGCCAGGATCGACGTGGACGGCCGGTCTCCGGGCATCACCTTGTGCGGCACCAGTTCCGGGGCCACGCCCTCGGCGGCGATCTCCTCGGCGGTCTTACCGAACGCCAGCACCTCGGTCTGCGCGAAGAAGTTGCTCATCAGGAGGTCGTGCATGGAACCGCCATCGGCGGTGGGCAGGTCGTCGAGCGGGCGGGCGAAACCGATGAAGTCGGCCGGAATCAGCCAGGTGCCCTGATGGAGAAGCTGATAGAAGGCGTGCTGGCCGTTGGTGCCCGGCTCCCCCCAAACCACCGTCGACGTCGGACCGGTCACCAGCCGGCCGCTGCGGGTGACCGATTTGCCGTTGGACTCCATCACCAGCTGCTGCAGGTAGGCGGGGAACCGCGCGAGGTCGTTGGAGTACGGGAGCACCGCGTGGGACTGCGCGTCCCAGAAGTTGGAGTACCACAGGTCCAGCAGGCCCAGGAGCACCGGCGCGTTGGTCTCCAGCGGCTGCGTGGCGAAGTGCTCGTCGACCCGGTGGAAGCCGTCGAGGAACTCGGCGAAGCCCTCCCGGCCGATCGCGATCAGCAGACTCAATCCGATCGACGAGTCGATCGAGTACCGGCCGCCCACCCAGTTCCAGAAGCCGAACATGTTCGCGGTGTCGATGCCGAAGGCCTCCACCTCGGCGGTGTTGGTGCTCACCGCGACGAAGTGCTTGGCGACGGCGGCCTCGTCGCCGTCGCACCGCTCCAGCAGCCAGTCGCGCGCGGCGCGGGCGTTGGTGAGCGTCTCCAGGGTGGTGAACGTCTTGGAGGCGACGATGAACAGCGTCGTCTCCGGATCCAGGTCGGCCAGCGTGGCGACCAGGTCGGCCGGGTCGACGTTGGAGACGTAGTGGCAGCGGATGCGCGGGTGCCGGTAATGGCGCAGCGCGCGGTAGGCCATGGCCGGCCCCAGGTCCGAGCCGCCGATACCGATGTTGACCACGTCGGTGATCGCCTTGCCGGTGAATCCGGTGTGGCTGCCGTCGCGGACGCTTTCGGCGAAGGCGCCCATGGCGTCGAGCACCCGGTGCACGTCGCCGGTCACGTCCTGACCGTCCACCACCAGTTCGGTGCCGACCGGCAGCCGCAGCGCGGTGTGCAGCGCAGCGCGATCTTCCGAGGTGTTCAGATGGTCGCCGCGCAACATGGCGTCGCGGAGGTCCTCGAGGCCGGCCTCGCGCGCCAGGGCGGTCAGCAGTTCGATGGTCTCCGCGGTGGCCAGGTTCTTCGAGTAGTCGATGTGCAGGTCGCCCGCGTCGACCACCATCCGGCGGCCGCGGTCGGGGTCCATGGCGAACAGCTCGCGGAGTCGTCGCGCGTAGAGGTGCTGCTGGTGTGCGGCCAGTTCCTGCCAGGAGACCGTGGCGGTGATGTCGAAGTCGTCGTCGATCTCAGGCTGCCCAGTGTCACCGTCCATACCGCTCGACCCTAGTGAACCAGGCCACGATCGGCAGCCCGACTAGACTAGCTTGGCAGAGATCACATCCGGGAGATGGCGCAGCGCGAAGGAGATCGGCGTCCACGGCCACGCGGGAACCGCGGCACGGCGGGGCTCGGCTTCGATCGCCGAGACCATCGCCGCGACCCCGGAATCGGTATCGGTCATCAGCTTGGTCTTCACGCCGCGGTTGATGTCGGTCTCGATGTAGCCGGGCAGGATGACGCTGACTTTGATCGGGCTGCCGGCCAGCTCGGCCTGGAGTCCCTGGCCGAGCGCGGAGACTCCGGCCTTGGAGGCGGCGTAGGCGGCCTGCGCGCGCGGCAGGCCGCGCACCGCGCTGATCGAGCTGATCAGCACCAGGTGGCCGTGGTTCTGCGCGCGGAAGATCTCCATCGCAGCCTCGGCCTGGGCGAGCGCGCCGACCAAGTTGGTCTGCACCGTCTCGATGTTCGCTGCGGCCTTGCCGGTGCCGATCGGGGCGCCCTTGCCCAGGCCGGCGTTGACGATCACCCGGTCGACGCCGCCGAGCGCGGCAGCCAGTTCGGTGAAGGCGCGCGGCACGTCGTCGGCGTCGGTCACGTCGAGCTGGGTGACGGCCACCGCCGCGGCCCGGGGAGACAGTTCGGCGGCCAGGTCTTCGAGCTTGTCCAGGCGGCGGGCGGCCAGCCCGAGGGAGCGGCCTCGGTCGGCGAACCGGCGGGCCATGCCTTCGCCGAGTCCGGAGCTGGCGCCGGTGATGATGATCTTCTCGCGGGTCACGGACTCGAATCTACTCGGCGGTCCTGCTGTCCTGCCGCGGCGATCGATACGCGATCGTGACGGCTCCACGCCGCAATCGCTATCGCCATTCTGTCTCATTAGTACCTACTGTTACTTTAGTAACTTCAGTCACACCCTCGGGAGTCTGCATGCGCGCTTCGCTTCGGTCAGCACACCGCCGCTCCATTCCGGTGGGCCGCCGCCGGCGGCGCATTGCGCTCTCCTCCGCCGTCGCGGTCACCGTGGCGTGCGCGGCGGCGGTCGTCGTCGCACCACCGGCCTCGGCCGCCCCGTGCGGCAATCCGGGGCAGGGTTCGAGCGGCAACAGTTCACTCGGCGGCGGGTCCGCCCCGGCCGAGCCCGGCTCCGGGCCGCAGGGCGCGCTGCCGACCTGGCGGAACAACACCTCGCGGATCGTGTCGTGGGTGACCGGCCCCAAGAGTGAGAACAACACGCTGGCCCGGTTCACCATTTCGGGCACCGACCTCGGTGTCGCCTGGGACAACGGCCACGGTCAGACGCTGATGGCCTTCGGCGACTCCTTCGGCTGGTGCAACATCGCCGGCCAGCAGTGGCGCAACAACATCCTCACCCGGACGAACGACGACGATCTCGCCGACGGCCTCACCATCGACCCCGGGGTCCCCGGTGACACGTCCTCGGGCGCGGTGGTCAACGCCGATGCACCGAACTTCGCGACCGAGATGATCCGCGGCATCAAGCAGGACTTCGTCGAGATCACCACCATCCCGACCGCGGGCATCAGCCTGGGCGGCAAGCAGTACGTGAACTTCATGTCGGTGCGGCACTGGGGCACCGCCGGGGTGTGGGACACCAACTACTCGGCCATCGCCGTCTCCACGGACAACGGCCAGCACTGGACGCCCGAGCCGAGCACCGCGATGATCAACGCGCCGGTCACCGTCGCACTGCCCGCCGAGGCGCCCACGCTGAACGTGAACAACAGCCGCTTCCAGCAGAGCGGTTACGTCAAGGGCCACGGTGCCGACCCGTACGTCTACCAGGTCGGCACCCCGAACGGACGTTTCGGCCGCGCGTACCTGGCCCGCTTCAAGCCCGCGGACATCCTCGACCTGAGCAAGTACGAATACTGGCTGGGCTCGGCCTGGACCGGCGACCTGGGCCTGCTGAACGACAACTCCGCCATCGTCAAAGCCAACGTCACCGAGCTGTCGATCGCGTGGAGCGAGTACCTGGACAAGTACGTGATGATCGACGGCTCCAACGACATCCGGCTGCGGACCGCCGACAAGCCGGAGGGACCGTGGAGCACCCCGCGCACCCTGGTCCCGTCCGGTGCCGTGGTGCTGTACGGGCCGATGATGCTGCCGCACTCCCCCGCCCTCACCGGCAGCGGTCCGGAGCTGTACTTCAACGCCTCCCGGTGGAGCGATTACAACGTCATGCTGGTGGAGTCCAAGCTCAACCCGAACTGGTGAGCCCAGCCTCGCCGGTCGAGTCCAGCCTCGCCGGTCGAGCGAAGTCGAGACCACTACTTCAGCAGCCGGGACATCCGGCGGTCGGCGAGGATCTTGCCGCCCGTCTGGCAGGTCGGGCAGTACTGGAACGACCGGTCGGTGTACGAGACCTCGCGGACGGTGTCACCGCAGTCCGGGCACGGAAGACCGGTCCGCGCATGGACTTTCAGGCCGGTGCGCTTCTCGGCCTTGAGTTCGGCCACCCCCAGCCCCTCCAGGCGCTCGGTGGCGTCCAGCAGCGTCGCCCGCAGCGCCGCGTAGAGGACGTCGACGCCGGCGTCGTCGAGCGACTTGGCGAGGGCGAACGGCGAGAGCCGCGCGGCGTGCAGGATCTCGTCGGAGTAGGCGTTGCCGACACCGGCCAGGGTGCGCTGATCGGTGAGCACCGACTTGAGGCGGCCGCCGCTGCCGGCCAGCAGCGCGGCGAACTCGTCGCGGCTCAGTTCCAGGGCGTCGGGGCCGAGCGAGGCGATGCGCTCCACCTGCGCCGGATCGCGAACGATCCACGCCGCCAGGCGCTTCTGGGTTCCGGCCTCGGTCACGTCGAAGCCCTCCCCCGGCAGGCCGCAGTGCACCCGCAGCGCGATCGGCCCCTTGCCGCCGGGCCGCGGCGGAGTCGGCGAGAGCGCCTCGCTCCACCGGACCCAGCCCGCGCGAGACAGATGGATCACCAGGTCGATCTCGGGCTCGGCGTCGTCCGGGGCGCCGGGCACGGTCCGGATCACGAGGTACTTCCCGATCCGGTCGACCGCCGAGACCACCCGCCCGGTGAGCGCGGTGTACGGCGGTTCAGCGGTCTTGAGGACCGACAGCGATGCCACGTCGACACGACGGATCGGCAGGGCGGCCGCCCGGCCGTCGAGGAAGGCGGCGAGCGCGGCGACTTCGGGTAGTTCGGGCATGGTCCCAGTGTGCGCGACTCGTCGCGCCGATGTGCTTGGGTAGAGGGATGACTGTCCCGGGCGGCCCCCGCCACACCGATGCCGAACTCGCGGCGATCATCGCCGAGGGGGCCGGGCAGCTCCTGCTCGGCGTCGGCCACGGCGAGCTGCTCGACCGTCGCCAGTTGGGCGATCTCGGCGACGCCCTGGCGCAGGCGTGGATCTCCCGGGTGCTGCGGCGCCAGCGACCTGCCGATGCCGTCCTCTCCGAAGAGGCCGACGACGACCTCACCCGCCTGGACCGCGAGCGGGTGTGGATCATCGACCCGCTCGACGGCACGTCCGAGTTCTCCCGCGGCACCACCCACTGGGCGGTGCACGTGGCGTTGACGATCGGCGGGATCCCCGATGCCAGCGCCGTCTCACTGCCCGCGCAAGGACAGGTGTACCGATCCGACGAGGTCCCGCAGGTCGGCGGCGAGCTGACCGGGCGGATCGCGGTCTCCCGCTACGGGCACTCGTACCCGAGCGCCGCCGTCGCCGACCGGCTGCAGCTGCAGGCGGTGCACATCGGCTCGGCCGGCGCCAAGGCGATGGCAGTGGTGCGCGGCGACGTGGACGCCTACGTGCACTCGGGCGGTCAGTATGAGTGGGACAACTGCGCGCCGGTCGGCGTGGCACTGGCAGCCGGGCTGCACTGCTCGCGCCTCAACGGCGACGAGATCGTCTACAACAATCCCCAGCCCTACCTGCCCGACTTCGTGATCTGCCGCCGCGAGATCGCCGACGACCTCCTGGACGCCCTCCGCTCCCCCTGGTGAGCTCCACCCAGACCCGCTCCCTGAGCCGGACCGGGGCGCCGGCCGAGGACCGTGTCGAAGGGCCCCGTCACCGCCTGCGCAGCAGGTAGATGTCCATCACCCAGCCGGTCTGCTCCCGCAGCCGGGCCCGGGCCGCCACGATCTGATCGGCGACGTCACCGACGCGGCCGCTGATCAGCACCTGCTCGGCGGTCCCCAGGTTCGCACCCCAGTAGACCTCGTCGTCGTCGCGGGCGGTCTCGGCGAACGCCGCGTGCGAGTCGAGCATGACGATCTGATTCAGGTCGGCTCCCGGCGGCGTCTGTGCCAGCCGGCGGCCGGTGGTCAGCAGCACCGGCTCACCGATGTCGTGCGCGACGATCCCGTGCGCCGCCGTGAGTGCGGACGCACTGGTGACCCCGGGGACCACCTCGACGTTCACCGCCAGACCGGCGCGCGCGGCGAGACGATCGGTGAGACGCAGCGTCGAGTCGTAGAGCGCCGGATCTCCCCACACCAGGAACGCACCGGATTCGCCGTCGCGCAACGACTCCCGGATCGCCGCCTCCAGTGCGTCGACGCGGGCGACGTGCCAGCGCGACACCTCGGCCCGGTAGTCGGCGGGGTCGCGGTCGCGCGGCGGATCGGTCACCGTCACCACGCGATGGGAGTCGCGGGCATAACGGTCCAGGAAGTCCTGCCGCACCTGCGTCAGCTGCGCGAGGCGAGATCCCTTGTCCAGCAGGAAGAAGACGTCGGTCGCCGCGATCGCATCGATCGCATCGAGGGTGATCTGTCCCGGCCCGCCGGGGCCGATCCCGATGACGCGCAACGTGATCGTCGGATCCGCTGCGCCGCCGGCCATCAGGCGCGCACCTTCGGCAGGCCGTGGATCTTCGCACTCAGATCCAGCACCAGCTGGCGCGGGGCCAGGCGCCGCAGGAAGAACACGACGGGGGCCCGGTTGCCACGGGCGTAGAACGGTTTCGGGTGCTCGGCGAGCGCGGCGCTCACGATCTGCTCGGCCATCGCCTCGGCGGAGATGCCTTTGGTCTCGTTCTGCGCCGTCGTGTCGGCGACCACCTGGAACTCGTCGCGGTAGGGCGAGTCGTCGGCGATGTGGAGGGTGCGCCGGTCTCCGATACCCGTGGCGATGGTGCCCGGTTCCACCGAGATCACCCGGATGCCGTAGGGCGCCACCTCGCGGCGCAGTGCCAGGGCGTAGGCCTTGACCGCCGACTTGGTGGCCGCATAGGTGGACCGGAAGGCGATCGGGAAACTCGACAGCATGGAGCCGACCATCACCACGGTCCCGCGCTTGCGTGTCCGCATGCCCGGCAGCACGGCCTTGGTGAGGGCGACCGGCCCGAAGACGTTCACCGCGAAGATCCGCTCGATCTCGTCCATCGGGGTGTCCTCGAAGGCGCCGGCGTGGCTCTCCCCGGCGTTGTTGATGAGGATGTCGACCTCGCCGACCTCGTCGGCGCACGACTGCGCGGTGGACAGGTCGGCGTTGTCGAGCCGGACGTAGGTGACCCCCGGGATCGGGTCGGCGACCGAGTCGGGGTTGCGGCTGGTGCCGAAGACGCGCAGTCCTCGTGCGGCGAGTTGTCGTGCCACCTCGGCACCGATACCGCTGGTGGCTCCGGTGACCAGGGCGGTCTGGGGCGAGTTCGATGTCATGGCCTCACCCTAGTGCGCCCGGGTCGCCCTGGACATGCGTGTGGCCTGCGGTCAGTCCTTGTCCGCGGGTGCGAATCCCGCCGCCCTGGCGGCGGCTTCGGTGGCGAACCAGACCTGCGGGACCGTCTGCTCGTACGCCGCGGATCCCGGCGAGTGGAAGAGGCCGGTGTCGGCGTCGCCCTTGACCGGGTAGCCGGCGGGTACCGCCTGCGGATCCTCCAGCGGCAGATGGCCGCCCACCGGAACCGGGACAGTGGTGCCGCCCCGCCGGTAGGAGCCCACACCGTCGCCACTGCCCCTGGGAGCGCTCTTGGGGGTGCTCATGGGGGTGCTCTTGGCGGCGGCAGCTGCCGCGGCTGCGGTACCTGCTGCGGCTGCGGTACCTGCCGCACCGGCGGCGGGGCCACTCAGGTCCACCTTGGGCAGACCCCGGGCATCGTCGGGTCGAGGGGCGTGCACCACGGTGCGCTCGCGGCCCGACTTCCGCCGGGAGAACAGCCACGCCAGAAGTATCAGCAGCGGGATCAGGAGCAGCAGCAGCCACCACCACGGCGAGATGCCGTCGGAGTCGGCCGTGTTCGCCTCGGCGGCGTTCGCGTCCTGGGCACTCGCGGTCGGCAGATCCATGCCCGGCAAGCCGAGGTCGGGCGAGTCGGGCACGGCCACTCCGGACAGGCCCTCGGCCAGCGAGGCCGGCGTGGAGCTCCACGTCTTGGTGTCGGTGTCGAAGTTCAGGGTTCCGGCGGTGAAGCTCTGCGAGACCACGTCGCCGTCGAGGGTCATGTCGCCGGTCGGGGCCCCCAGTGTGGCGCCGAGTGATTCGGAGGCGGCCGAGAACGGGCCGCGCACCAGCCATGCGCCGTCGCCTGGGGTCCAGATGATCTTCGGTGAGCCCTCGCCGGCGAACTCCGCGATGCGGCTCGAGGGCCGCAGCGGTCCGTCCTGCTCCGACTCGGTCGGGAACCCGATCGCGGTGGCGCCGTCGGGGCCGCCCAGTTCTTCGTACTCGGCGTCGATCGCGCCGTAGAGCGCGCGAGCACCGGTGTCGGCGGACCAGTAGACGGTGCCGCCGTCGTACGCCTGCGAGAAGCCGTTGCCCAGCGACTCCAGATCGCCGTCCTCGTCACCCAGGCCACGGTCCCGGAAGCCGCTGTCGGCGTCACCGGACTCGATCTGATCGGCGAGCGCACTGATCGCCTTCTGCGCGTCGTCTCGGGCATCGGCATGAGCGGGTCCGGCGACCAGAGCGCCGGCCCCCAGCACCGAGGCGAGGCCGACGGCCAAGATTCCGGACCGCCAGATTCCTGATCTGTTCATCCTGCTGTTCTCCTCGAGCTACGAGACACCGATTGTGATGCAAGTGAAACTTACCGTGCAGTCACGATCGGGCGCGGCAGAACAGGTTCGGCGAAAAACGCACAGAAGGTGTGCTCCCGGAAGGATTCGAACCTTCGACCTACCGCTTAGGAGGCGGTTGCTCTATCCCCTGAGCTACGGAAGCGAGGGCTGGCGCGGAAGACGCTGCCAGTCCGGCGCGGCCCCTGCCCGTGGGTCACCGGGCCCGCGCGTGAAGTCTACTTCAGCGGTTCTCCGCGCCGAGGCACCCGCCTCAGGCGAAGATCGCCTTGAAACGTTCGAGGGAACGGTGGATGTCGCCGTGCACGGCCTTGGCCGCGGCCTTGCCCACCGGGCCCATCAGCGGCAGTCCGCCGAGGTCGATCAGGAAGGTCACCTCGGAGCCGTTGCCGCTGGGCTTCACCGTCAGGTCGATCTTGGCCTTCACGCCGCCTTTGCCGTTGCCGGAGAAGCGGACCCGCTGCGGCGGATCGTAGGTGTCGATCTTCCAGTCGAACCGCACCCGGGTGCCCTTGGCCTTGACCACCGAGGTCACCGCGGTACCGACGGCCAGGTCGTCGGCGGTCGGCACCTGGCCGCGCCAGCCGTCGTGCAGGATCAGCCAGTCGTCGAACCGGGACAGGTCCGAGGCTGCCCCGAAGGTATCCTCCGGGCTGAGATCGACGGATATGGAGTCACTGGTCTTTGCCATGGTTATTGAGCCTAATGTCTGTGCGGCCGCACGCGAACTATTGGGCGCGGTGATCGTCGGTCACGACGGTGTGCAGGCGCGGATCACGGAGGTGGAGGCCTACAACGGTCCCGACGACCCGGCCTCACACGCCTTCCGGCGCACGCCGCGGTCGGAGCTGATGTACGGGCCGCCGGACCGACTGTACGTCTACCGGATCCACGGCCACCACTGCGCGAACGTGGTCACCAGTGCGGAGGGACAGGGGGCGGCCGTGCTGCTGCGCGCCGGCGAGATCGTGACCGGCCACGACGCGGCCCGCGCACGGCGCGGCGACGTGACCGATCAGGTCCTCGGCCGCGGCCCCGGGAATCTGGCCAAGGCGCTCGGGATCACGATGACCGACTTGGACACCGACCTGCTGGAGCCTCCCGGGATCGTGCTGCACCGACCGGAGTCCCCGGTCTCCGCTGAACGGATCGCGGTGGGACCGCGGGTCGGGGTCCGCCTGGCCGCCGACCGGCCGTGGCGGTTCTGGATCGACGGCGATCCCAGCGTGTCCGCCTACCGCCGCCACGCGCGGGCCACAAGCCCCGGCTGAGCGGGGTCGGCACCCGACTCCGGGCGACCTCGCCGCAGAGTGTCGAATCTGCACCGCCAGGCGATGACAGCTCGACACTCTGCCGGTGCGAGGGCAGCGCGGCGCCTACTTCTCGGGCTGGTCGTTCTGCTCGGGGGTCTTGTTCTCGCCGCCCTCGGGCTTGTTCTCGACACCCACGGCCTTGCGGGCGGCGTCCTGCGCCTTGTCGACCTGGGAGACGAACTTGCCGCCCGTGGCCTTGTCGACCGCGTCGCCACCCTTTTCGATCAGGTCCGGGTTCGACTTCAGCGCGTTCTTGGCCTTGTCCACGATGCCTTTGATATCCATGGCCAAATCGTAAACCCCCTCGGCCGCTGGTTACAGGGCGGCCGCTTCCGCTGCCGCCCGGCGCTCCAGCCGGGCTTTGAGGATGCGCGAGGAGATCTCGATCAGGACGACCCCCGCCAGAGCGCACACACCGGCGCGCCACATCATCTCCCCGTTCGACGAGTCCAGCTTGAACAGGTCCTGGGTGAACGGCCAGACGAAGATGATCACGTAGGCGACCACCGAGACACTGACCAGCACCACCTTCCACCAGTTCATCGGCCGGGCCACCACCACCAGAACCCACCAGGCCATCGTGATCATCGCGGCGAGAGTGG
The DNA here is from genome assembly GCF_039537105.1 of Gordonia caeni. Lineage (NCBI taxonomy): Bacteria > Bacillati > Actinomycetota > Actinomycetes > Mycobacteriales > Gordoniaceae > Gordonia > Gordonia caeni. The sequence continues at coordinate 67,349 of NZ_BAAAZW010000010.1, read as the reverse complement.
CCGTTGCGGCCTGCATCTGCACGCCGTCGAAGTCGGACTCCGCGCCGATCACCGAGACCGTCGAGCCGCCCGGATTGACCCACAGGAAGCACACGAAAGTCAGTGCGCCGATGATCAGGCCGTTGGGCACCGCCTGGGTCAGCACCCGGCGCACGAAGCCGGTCTTGGCGCGCTCGTTGTTCGGTGCCAGCGACAAGACGAAGGCCGGGACACCGATGGTGAACCACGCCGAGATGGTGACGTGGATCGGCTGGAAGGGATAGCTGATCGGGGCCGCCCCGACCGCGTGCGCCACCAGCCCGGCGATCCCGACCGCCAGGGCAAGCAGGACCGCGTACACGGTCTTGGTGAGGAACAGGTTGGAGACGCGCTCGATGTTGCCGATCACGCGGCGGCCCTCGCCGACCACGTAAGGCAGCGTCGCGAACTTGTTGTCCAGCAGGACGATCTGCGCCACCGAACGGGCCGCCGACGATCCGGCGCCCATCGCGACGCCGATGTCGGCGTCCTTGAGGGCCAGGACGTCGTTCACGCCGTCGCCGGTCATCGCGACGGTGTGCCCGCGCGACTGCAGCGCCCCCACCATCGCGCGCTTCTGATCGGGCCGGACGCGACCGAAGGTGACCCCGTCCTCCACCTCGCCGGCGAGTTGCTCGCCGCCGGCGGCGAGCGTGCGGGCGTCGATGGACGTCTCGGCGGTGCCCAGGCCGAGCGACTCGGCGACCGCACCCACCGAGCGGGCGTTGTCGCCGGAGATCACCTTCACCTCGACGCCCTGGGACTCGAAGTACCGCAGGGTGGCTCCGGCGTCCGGGCGCACCCGCTGCTCGAGGACGATCAGGCCGACCGGCGTCAGGGTCCCGGGCACGTTGCTGCCCCCGGTCGGGGCGGTGTCCACCGGGACGTCGGTGGAGCCGACCAGCAGGATGCGTAGCCCGGTCGCGCCGAGATCGGAGGCCAGCTTCGCGGTCTGCGACTCCGGATCCAGCAGGACGTCGGGGGCACCGATCAGCCAGTTGCCGTGCGCGGCGCCATCGGCACCGGTCAGCGAGACGCCGCTGTACTTGTTGGCCGAGGCGAACGGCAGCACCGCCGAGACCGTCCAGTCCGGCGCATCCGGGTAGGCCTCGAGAATCGCCTCGATGCTCGCATTCGGGTGGGGGTCGGCGGCGGCGATCGCCGCAAGCGCCTGCGTCACCTCGGCCTCGTCGAAGGCGTCGTCCACCACGCGCACCTCCGACAGGCGCATGCCGTTCTCGGTGAGGGTGCCCGTCTTGTCGGTGCAGACCACGTCGACGCGGGCCAGGCCTTCGATCGCGGGGAGCTCGTTCACCAGGCACTGCCGCTGGCCGAGCCGAACCACACCCACCGCGAACGCGATCGACGTCATCAGCACCAGGCCTTCGGGCACCATCGGCACCAGCGCGGCCACCATGCCGAGCAGGGCGTCGTTGAGTTCCTGCCGGCTGATCCAGAGCTGGTTGAAGATGGTCAGGGCGCCGGCCGGGATAAGGATCACCGTGATGACGGCGAGGATCTTGTTGATACCGCTGCGCAACTCCGAGGCCACCAGCGTGAACTTGGACGCCTCCGACGCCAACTGCGCGGCATAGGCATCCGCGCCGACCTTGGTGGCCCGGTACGAGCCGGAGCCGGAGACGACGAAGCTGCCCGACATCACCGGATCGCCCGGCGCCTTGTCGACGGCGTCCGCCTCGCCGGTGAGCAGGGACTCGTCGATGTCGAGCGCCTCGGATTCGACGGTCTCGCCGTCGACGACGATCTGGTCGCCGGGGGCCAGCTCGATCAGGTCATCGAGCACCACCTCGCCCGGCGGCACCGACCGCAGTTCGCCGTCACGGCGGACGGTGGGACGCGCCTGACCGACGATGGACAGCCGGTCGAGCGTCCGCTTGGCCCGCACCTCCTGGACGATGCCGATCCCCGAATTGGCGATGATCAGCAGGCCGAACAGGCCGTTGATGAACGAGCCGGTGTAGGCGACGATCGCGAACAGTACCCCGAGGATCCCGTTGATCGGGGTGAAGACGTTGGCGCGCACGATGTCCGCGACGCTGCGTCCGGACTTGTCCGGCTGGGTGTTGACCTGGCCGGCGGCGATCCGCTCGGCGACCTCGGCTGACGTCAGACCGCCGGGGCGGGTTCTGGTCGGTGTGCTCATGCGCAGTGCTCCCACCAGGTCGGCGCGTCGAAGGCGGTGCCATTGCGCTTGATCACATCAGCGGTGCCGCCGGGGCGCGGCACCACCACTCCCACCCCCGCGGTGCCGGCCGCCGTCAGCAGCCGCTGGATCGGATCGGCCCACGGATGCAGGGCGAGATTGAATGTGCCCCAGTGTATTGGCAGCATCAGGGAGTCCCGGGCCGCCCCCGGATTCAGCAGGTGGTGCATCGACAGCGCCTCCTCCGGATTCACGTGGATGTCCGGCCACGCCGGGTCGTAGGCGCCCACCGCGATCAGAGTCAGGTCGAACGGGCCGAACAGATCACCGGTTTCGGCGTACCGCTCGGTGAAACCGGTGTCGCCGGAGAAGAAGAAGCGGTGCTCGGGTCCGGCCACGGCCCAGCTGACCCACTGCGTCAGATTGCGGATCAGGCCGCGCCCCGAGAAGTGCCGCGCCGCCGTCGCATGGAAACGCAGCTCGGTGCCGCGCACGGTGAGGGTGACGCGCTCGTACCAGTCGGCGGCGTGGATGCGGCCCGGGTCGACGCCCCAGGAGATCAGGTGCGCATCGACACCGATCGGCACCACGAACTCTGCCTGCGGGTGCAGCGTGGACAGCGCGTCGATGGTGGTCATGTCGAGGTGGTCGTAGTGGTCGTGGGAGAGCAGCACGACGTCGATCGCGGGCAACGCACCGACGGTGAGCGGCGCCTTGTGCATCCGCTTGGGACCGATCGTCTGCGACGGTGAACAGCGTGCGCTGAAGACCGGGTCGGTCAGCACCTGCACCCCGTCGATCTCCACCAGCACGCTGGCGTGTCCGAGCCAGGTGGCCGCCAGCGCCGCCGGGGCCGCCGGCAGGTGCGGGGTCAGTACCGGGATGGGGGCGCTCGGGCGGCCGGGGCGGCGCATCATCTCCAGCGCCGTGCCCAGGGTGGGGCCGTCCGCCATCGCTGCGGCCTCCCGGTTGGCGAAGACGCCGTCCACCGCGAAGGTCGAGCGGGCGACGTACGGCGCGATCTCGTCCCGGTCGGCGCCGAGGGCCCGCGCCGGGCCGTAGCCGCGAGCGGCGAGCGCCTCCACGGCGCCGTCGACGGCGGCCCCGCTGCGCTGAGTGCCGGCGGCGGTCAAACGGGCAACGGCACGGCGCGATTGCTGCACCGCCGAGCCCACCGGCTCCACCACCCCGTCGAGGAGCAGACTTCTGATCGATGTCACGCTTGACTAGCGTAATCGTCATGCGCCGTTCCGGCGCAGATCCCGGATGTGCAGGAGCGTTGCCACGATGACTTCCACTCCCACCGCGTACGTCACCGACCCGGCCGAGTACTGGGGCGGGATCGACGACGCGATCGCCCGAGCACGCCTGGACTCCCCGGTTCTGGCCCTCGACCTGGGCGCGCTGGACTACAACATCGCCGATCTACGCCGTCGCGCCGGCGGCGTCCCCATCCGCGTGGCCAGCAAGTCCGTGCGGATCCGGTCGGTGATCGAGGACGTTCTGAGTCGCGCCGGATATGCGGGGGTGCTGGCCTACGACGTCGCCGAGGCGCGCTGGCTGGCCACCGAATCCGGGGTCGGCGACGTGCTGCTCGGCTATCCGAGTGTGCGCCGCAACGCCCTCGCCGACCTCCTCGCCGACGACGTCGCCCTGGAGCGGGTCACGCTGCTGGTCGACGATCCGGCGCAGCTGGACGTGCTCGACGCCGTCGCGGCCCCCGGTACGCGGCGGCCGGTGCGCGTCGCCATCGATCTGGACGCCTCGCTGCGCATTCTGGGCGGCCGGGTGCACCTGGGCGTGCGCCGCTCCCCCGTGCACGACCTGACGCAGGTCCAGGCGCTGGCGCAGACCATCGCCGCGCGCGACGGCGTCGACCTGGTCGGCGTGATGTCGTACGAGGCGCAGGTGGCCGGCGTCGGCAACGACGTGCCCGGCAAGACGTTGAAGAACGTCGCGGTGCGCGCCATGCAGGCGGCCTCGATGACCGAGCTGCGACGTCGTCGCGGAAAGGCGATCGCCGCGGTGCGCGAGTACGCGGATCTGGAGTTCGTGAACGCGGGCGGCACCGGATCCCTGGAGGAGACGGCGCAGGACGGCGCGGTCACCGACATCGCGGTCGGCAGCGGACTGCTCGGCGGTCACCTCTTCGACACCTACCGTCGCTTCCAGCCGGCCCCGGCCCTCGCCTTCGGCCTGGACGTGGTCCGCCGGCCCGGCCCGGACCACGTGACGTGCGCCGGCGGCGGCTGGATCGCTTCGGGTCCGCCGGCACCGGACCGGCTGCCGAAACCGGTGTGGCCGCAGGACCTCCGATACGTCGACACCGAAGCGGCCGGCGAGGTCCAGACTCCGCTGCACGGCGCCGGGGTCGCTAATCTGAGTGTGGGCAGTCGGGTGTGGTTCCGTCACACCAAGTCCGGGGAGGTCTGTGAGCGTGCCGAGCGCACGGCACTGATCGCGCGCGACTCGGCCGGGCGGGCCGAGGTGGTCGACGTGGTCCCCACCTACCGAGGCGAAGGGAAGTGCTTCCTGTGAACGCACCAGCCACGTGGACCAATTGGGGCCGCACCGCACAGTGTCATCCGAGTCGCCTGATCGCGCCGCAGAGCGTCGAGGAACTCGCCGCCGACATCCACGCGGCGGCGCAGCGTGGTGAGACGGTGAAGCCCGTCGGCGCCGGCCACAGCTTCTCCGAGATCGCGGTGGCGCCGGCCATCCAGCTCTCCATGTCGGGGCTGGGCGGCCTGCTTCACGTCGATGCCTCCCGCAGCCGGGTGACGCTCGGCGCCGGCACCAACCTGCACCGGATTCCCGGCCTGCTCGAGGCGCACGGCCTCGCGATGGCCAACCTCGGCGACGTCGACCGGCAGACCATCTCCGGCGCCACCTCCACCGGCACCCACGGCACCGGCCTGGCCTTCGGCGGGATCAGCACCCAGATCGTCGGCGCCCGGCTGGTCGACGGCCGCGGGCGGCTCCAGGTTCTCGAGGAAGGGCACCCCGACCTGCCGGCCGTCGCGCTCGGCCTGGGCTCGCTCGGCGTCCTGACGCAGCTGACCCTGCAGTGCGTGGACGCCTTCACGCTGCGCGCACACGAGGCGCCGGCCTCGGCCGACGAGGCCATCGGCACCTTCCTCGACCGGTGCCGCGAGTACGACCACTACGAGTTCTACTGGTTCCCGCACACCAACTGCGCCCTCACCAAGACCAATACCCGGCTGCCCGCGCACACCCCGGTGACCGGGCCGGGGAAGGTGCGCCGGTACATCGACGACGAGTTCCTCTCCAACGGCGTCTACCGGGCACTGTGCGCGCTGAGCGCCAAAGTCCCGCAGGTGGTGCCGAGCATCAACCAGGTGTCCGGCCGGGTGCTCTCCGAACGGACCTTCACCGACCGCTCGGACAAGGTCTTCGTCTCCTCGCGCACGGTGCGCTTCCGCGAGATGGAGTACGCGCTCCCGCTCGACGCGGTCCCCGACGCCCTGCGCGAGTTGCGGGCGACGATCAACCGCCGCCGACACAAGGTGAGCTTCCCGGTCGAGGTGCGCGCCGCCGCGGCCGACGACCTGATGCTGTCGACGGCGAGCGGCCGCGACTCCGGCTACATCGCGGTGCACCGCTACCACCGGGACGATCCGGCCTCCGCGCAGCACTACTTCCGCGATGTGGAGGACATCATGGTGGCCCACGGCGGCCGCCCGCACTGGGGGAAGATGCACACCCGCGACGCCGACTACCTGCGCGGCGTGTACCCGCGCTTCGACGAGTTCCTGGCCGTCCGCGATCGCTACGACCCCGACCGCACCTTCGCCAACCCCTACCTCCGTCAGGTGCTCGGCGAATAGCCCGCACCCAGGGCGGCCCAGGACCCCTGATGGTGCACGGCCAGGCCGCGATAGCGGGGGTCGTGGGCCAGCGCACGGTCGACGGCGGCGAGTTCGCGGGTCAGCACCGCGGCACCGTCGTCGGCGAAGGTGATGTGCGCGGGAACGGTCTCGCTCACCGGCATGGTCTCGACAGCGATCCGGTAGCTGCGCCCGCTCGTCCCGGCGGCGCGGCGGGCCGCCGCCGACATCGCCAGGATGTCCCTCGCACGGTCACGGTAAGCCATCACCGTGACCTTCGGGAACATCCGGAGAATACGTTGCGCCGCAACCGGTTCGACGTCGAAGAGCCACCCGGGCAGATCCACGTCGGCCATTCGGTGGCGATCGGCCAGCCGCTCCATCAGCGCCACCATGGACGTCACCGTACGACGGCGATCGCCGTCCCACTCGGGCAGCGTCCAGGGTTCGACGTCGACGTGGATGCCGGTGAACCGGGCGCGCGCTGACCGCTGTCGGTACCAGTCGAGCGCAGCGGCGTGGTCGAAGACCCACCGCGGGTCACCGCCGAGACCGGACGCTGCGACTCCGGCGGCCCGCAGTCCGTCGACGAGGGCGGCGACTCCCGGCACGGCGCCGTTGACGAAGACCTCCGCCAGTCGCTGCCGGCGGGCGAACTCCACGACGCGGCGCGGGTCGCCGGGCCCCTGCCAGAGCCACGTCGCGGCGACCACGGCGGGGTCAGCGCCCGGTGAACCTCGGAGCACGCTTCTCGGTCCGCGCAGCCCGGCCCTCCTGGAGGTCGTCGCTCAACCAGGCGGCGAGCATGGCCTCGCGCCGGGACGCGGGCGCCTCGTCCCGTGCGCCGTCGCCGTTGAGCACCAACTTGTAGTGGCGCAGGGTCAGCGGCGCGTACTCGGCGATCGTCGCCGCCCAGTGCTGGGCGTCGGTGAGGTCGCCGAGCCGGTTCGCGAAACCGAGGTCGTGGGCGCGGTCGGCCGTCAGCGGATCGCAGCCGATCAGCATGCCGCGCGCCTGCCCGGCACCGACCAGCGAGACCAGCCGGCGAACGGTCCATTCGTCCACGGCGACACCGATCTTGGCCGCGGGGATCCCGGCGAGCGCGCTGGGCGCCATCACCCGCAGATCGGCGGCCATCGCCAGCTGCAGTCCGGCGCCCAGTGCCGCGCCGTTGAGCGCCGCCAGCACCGGTACCGGGGTGGACTCGATCTGCTCGATGAGGGCGACCAGGCTGTCCAGGAAGTCCTGGTCGTAGACCGGGCCCGACAGGTCGGCGCCCGCGCTGAACACCTCGCCGCGACCGGTCAGCACGATGGCCCGCGCACCCGAGTCGACGGCGGCGGTGAAGGCCGCACCCAGGTCGGCGACCATCTGCTCGTTGAGGGCGTTCCGCTTCTCCGGACGGGCCAGCTCGATGGTGGTCACGTCCCCTGTGGCACTGCTCACGATCATGCGAAGCAGCGTACCGGGATGCCTTCCCGCCACGACAAACAACCCAAGTTCTTGACAGATCGTTGTGTTTTCACAACACTATGTTTTGTGAGTCCAGTTCGCCGGGCACCGAAACTGCCCATCCACAACCGGCTGGCGGTCCTGCGGGCCGAGCGGGGTCTGACCCGCGCTCAGCTCGCCGAACTGGTCGGCATCAACGTCCAATCCGTCGGCGCACTCGAGCGGGGCGACAACTACCCAAGCCTCGACCTCGCGTTCCGGATCTGCGAGGTCTTCGGCCTGCCCGTCGAGGCGGTCTTCTCGCGCACCCCCTTCACCGCCATGTCCACCGAGCTCTACGGAAGGACCGAAGATGCCTGATCCGAACCTCACCATCCCGGAGGGATCGACCCCCAACTGGCTGCTCCGGTACAGCGACCGCCGTGCCCGCACCTACCAACGCCGCGCGGCGCGCTACAACGGCATGTTCCCCAGGCTGCGCTCCCGCCGCGCACGGCGCATCCTGGTGCTCCTGCTGGCACTCATGCTGGCACTCGCCATCGGGTCCTCGATCTACGCGTTCTGGCAGATGTCGTTCGCCGCGATCCCGTTCCTCATCGGCGTCCTGGGCAGCCTGCTCTTTCTGACCCTGCTCCGGATCTCCAACGGCGCCGTCGCCGACGCACCCGCACAGGCCCTCGATGAGATCCAGCTGGCTCAGCGCAACGCCGTCCGTTCGCTCGCCTATGTCCTGATGCTGCCCATCGTCATCGCCGTGTACTTCGTGGCGATCACGCTGGGGATGCGCGAGCAGGTCGCCGGCGAGACCGTGGCCGCGCTCGCGTGGCTGCTGATCACCTCGGTGCTGGCCATCACCTGCCTGCCCGACATCCTGCTCACCTGGTGGATGCCCGACGACGAGGAGTGATTCCCGCCCACCCACCGACGCACCGCACACCTCCGATGCCTCCCCGGAAGGACCAGTCATGTCCGACACCCTGTACATCGACCGTCTACGAAAGACCTACGGCACACTCCGCGCGCTCGACGACGTCACCTTCTCCGTCGCCCCCGGCGAGATCTTCGGCTTCGTCGGCAGCAACGGCGCCGGCAAATCGACCACCATGCGGATCATCCTCGGCGTTCTCGCCGCCGATTCCGGCCAGGTCCGGCTCGGCGAGAAGCCGATCGACTTCGACCGACGCCGCCGGATCGGCTACATGCCCGAAGAACGCGGGCTCTACCCGAAGATGAAGGTCGGCGATCAGCTCACCTACCTCGCCCGCCTGCACGGGATGAGCAGGGCCGACGCCGAGGCCTCGGCACGCACCTGGACCGACCGTCTCGAGGTGGGCACCCGATACGACGACAACGTCGCCGACCTGTCCCTCGGCAACCAGCAGCGCGTGCAACTGGCCGCCGCACTGGTCCACGACCCCGCGGTCCTGGTACTCGACGAGCCCTTCTCCGGGCTCGACCCGGTGGCCGTGGACGTGATGAGCGATGTCTTGAAAGACAAAGCGGCCCAGGGCGTTCCGATCCTCTTCTCGTCGCATCAGCTGGAGCTGGTGGAGCGGCTGTGCGATCGCGTGGGCATCATCTCCCGGGGTGCGATGACCGCTCTCGGCAGCGTCGACGAGCTCCGCACCCGCGACGGCAACGTCCTGGAGGTGGCCGGGCCGGACCCGTCGTACGGCTGGGCCGACGCGTTGCCCGGCGTCCTGGCCGCCGAGTACACCCCGGAGGTCACCCGGCTGCGCGTCTCCCCCGACGTCGACGACCAGGCCGTGCTGACCGCCGCCCTCGCCCACGGACCGGTGCACCGGTTCGCCGCGGCACCACCGACCCTGACCGAACTCTTCCGAGAGCTGGTGTGAACCGTGAACTCGACCATGACCAATGTCCTGCTGATCGCCGGCCGCGAGATCAACACCCGCGCCCGCGAGAAGTCCTTCGTCGTCAGTACCGCGATCATGATGGTGGTGATCGTCGCCGGAGCGATCGTCTGGTCGATGCTGGCCGACCGCGAGAGCAGCGAGCACGTCGGCCTCGTCGGCGGCGACACCGCGCTGTCGCAGACCATCGAACACACCGGTGAGGCCACCGGAACCACGGTCACCGTCACCGGCGTCCCCGACGAATCCGACGCCCGCAGCCGCCTCGGCGACGGCGACCTGCAAGCGGTGGTCGTCGCCGGCCCCGGCGATCGCTACACACTGCTGTCCGAGAAGGACCTGAGCACCGGCCTCGACGGCACGTTGCGCAACGCCATCGCGCAGTACCAGTCGTCCGCCTGGCTGGCCGAGCGCGGCCTGAACGCCGCCGACGTGCCCGAACCGGACGTCACCGCCGAGCAGCTCGAACCCGCCGACCCCGACGCCGCCCAGCGGATCTCGGTGGCGATGATCGGCTCGATCCTGCTGATGATGGCGATCATGACCGGCGGCCTGATGGTGGCCGTCGGCGTGGTGGAGGAGAAGACCTCGCGGATCGTCGAGATCCTGCTGGCCTCGGTGCGCCCGCTGCAGTTGCTGTGGGGCAAGATCCTGGGTATCGGCGTGATCTCGCTGGGCCAGGTGGTGGTCCTGGGCGCCACCGCCCTGATCGCCGGTTCGGCCACCGGGCTGCTCACCATCGCCGGCACCGCCGGCATGATGTTCGCTGCGGTGGTGGCCTGGTTCATCCTCGGGTTCCTGTTCTTCGCCGCCCTCTACGCGGCGACCGGCGCGATGGTCAGCCGGCAGGAGGAGCTCAACGGCGCCTCCACCCCCCTGACCATGCTGGCGCTGGCCGTGCTGTACTCCGGGATCTTCGGTGTTCAGGCGATCGACGCCACCTGGCTGCAGGTGCTCAGCTGGATCCCGCCCTTCAGCGCGGTCCTGATGCCGATCCGGATCGCCGTCGGCGACGCCTCCTCGGCGACGGTGGCCCTGAGCTTCGTGGTGATGATCGCCGCCTGCGCACTGGTGGTCTGGGCCTCGGCGCGGATCTACAGCCGGTCGGTCCTGCGCACCGGCAGCCGGACCAGCTGGTCCGAGGTGGGCGGCATGCTCACCGGGCGCTGACTCCGGCCCGACGCAGAAGCGATCGCAGCACAGAAACGACGGCGGCGCACCGGATGTCCGGTGCGCCGCCGTCGTCGGCTGTGCGGTGGCGTCAGGCGCCGAGCAGATCGATGATGAAGATCAGCGTCTTGCCCGAGAGCCGGTGACCGCCTCCGGCGGGTCCGTAGGCCAGCTCCGGCGGCACCACGAGGCGGCGGCGACCGCCGACCTTCATTCCCGGAATGCCTTCCTGCCAGCCCTGGATCAGTGCGCCCAGCGGGAAGTTGGCCGACTGACCGCGGTCCCACGACGAGTCGAACTCCTCACCGGTGTCGTACTCGACGCCGACGTAGTGGACGTCCACCATGCCGCCGGCGACGGCTTCCTCCTCGCCGTCACCGATGATCAGGTCGGTGATCTCCAGCTCGGTCGGTGCCGGGCCCTCGGGGAATTCGACTTCGGGCTTGGAACTCATTCAGCGATCCTCCATCGGGACGTAGTCCCGTTCGGTGTATCCGGTGTACAGCTGACGCGGCCGACCGATCTTGGTGGCCGGGTCGGCGTGCATCTCGCGCCAGTGCGCGATCCACCCGGGCAGGCGGCCGAGCGCGAACAGCACGGTGAACATGCGGGTCGGGAAGCCCATGGCCCGGTAGATCACGCCGGTGTAGAAGTCGACGTTCGGGTACAGGCGGCGCTCGATGAAGTAGTCGTCGTTCAGGGCGACGTCTTCCAGGCCCTTGGCGATGTCCAGGAGCTCGTCCTGGACGCCCAGGGAGGTGAGGATCTGGTCGGCGGTCTGCTTCACGATGGCCGCACGCGGGTCGTAGTTCTTGTAGACGCGGTGCCCGAAGCCCATGAGCTTGACGCCGTCTTCCTTGTCCTTCACCCTGCGCATGAAGTCCTTGGTGTCGCCGCCGGACTCCCGGATGCCCTCGAGCATCTCCAGGACCGCCTGGTTGGCACCGCCGTGCAGCGGCCCCCACAGGGCGTTGATACCGGCCGAGACCGAGGTGAACAGGTTGGCCTGCGACGACCCCACCAGCCGCACCGTGGAGGTGGAGCAGTTCTGCTCGTGATCGGCGTGCAGGATGAACAGCATGTCGAGCGCCTTGGCGATCTCCGGGTCCACCTCGTACGGCTCGGCCGGGAAACCGAAGGTCAGGCGCAGGAAGTTCTCCACCAGCCCCAGCGAGTTGTCCGGGTACAGGAACGGCTGGCCCACCGACTTCTTGTAGGCGTAAGCCGCGATGGTCGGCAGCTTGGCGAGCAGACGGATGGTCGACAGCTCGACCTGCTCGGGATCCTTGGGGTCGAGCGAATCCGGGTAGTAGGCCGACAGCGCGTTCGCGGCGCTGGACACCACCGGCATCGGGTGCGCGTTGCGGGGGAAGCCGTCGAAGAACCGCTTGAGGTCCTCGTGCAGCAGGGTGTGCCGGCGGATCCGGTCGGTGAAGGTCTCGAGCTCGGCCGGACTCGGCAGCTCACCGTAGATCAACAGGTAGCTGACCTCGATGAACGTCGACTTCGAGGCGAGTTGGTCGATCGGGATCCCGCGGTAGCGCAGGATGCCGGCGTCACCGTCGATGTAGGTGATGTCCGACTTGGTGGCCGCCGTGTTGACGAAGCCGCTGTCGAAAGTGGTCAGCCCCGTCTCCGACAGGAAGGGACCCAGCGCGACCGAATCGCTGCCGTCGGTGGCCCTCAGGATCGGCAGGTCGATCGACCCGCCGGGGTAGGTGAAGGTACCGCTCACCTGATCGTCGGTCGTTGCTTTCTCCGCGGACACACAAACCCCTTAAACTCGCGGTCTGACCAGTTGCTGGGTTACAAGCTAGTCGGCTGACGCTCGGACGTTCCAACTGAGGGTCCCTCAGGCTGGTCCGCAGACGGTTCTCGCCGTCCGCTCAGCTTACCCACAGCCGGTAACTTGGTGTCATGCGAGAGCTGCCCGCGGGCGACGACGCGGTCGTGCTGGACTTCTCGGCGACCTCCGATCCGGCGGCCGCCGCGCTCACGGCCGCCCATCGCCTGCGGGCGGCCGCAGCCGCGGGTGAGCTGGCCGTCGGCGACGTGGTGCCCACCGCCCACGCGGTCCTGGTTCAGGCCGAGCCGGGGACGGGACTGGACGTGCTGGCGGTCCGCCGCGTCCTGCATCGGCCGCACCCCGCCCCGGTCGGCACCGGTGCCGGCGACGGCCGGGAGACGCAGATCCCCGTGCACTACGACGGCGCCGATCTGCGCGCGGTGGCCGACCACGCGGGCCTGACGCCGCAGGACGTGATCGACGCCCACACCGCGGTCTCCTGGCGGGTGCAGTTCATGGGTTTCGCACCGGGTTTCGGCTATCTGGTCCCCGAGTCCGGACCGGCGCAGGCGCGCGCCGTCTTCACCGCCCTGGGCCGCCGCGCACAGTCGCGGCCGGCGGTGCCGCCGGGGGCGGTGGCCGCGGCCGCCGGATACAGCGCCGTCTACCCGCGCACCAGTCCTGGAGGCTGGTTTCTGTTGGGGCACACCGACATCGAGATGTGGAATGTTGCCGACGAGCCGCCCGCACGGTTGTCGGCGGGCGACGTCGTGAGGTTCACATGCGTGGACTGACGGTCACCGCGACGGGCCCGCTGGCGAGCTTCCAGGATTTCGGCCGACCAGGGTATGCACACCTTGGGGTGCCACATTCGGGCGCCGCCGACCGCGGTGCGCTGCGGCAGGCCAACCGACTGGTCGGCAACCCCGAATCGGCGGTGGCGATCGAGACGACGATGGGCGGCTGGGCGGCCCGCGCCCACGGTCTGGTGGTACTGGCCGTGACCGGCCCGGTCACCCGGGTCCTGGTGGACGGCCGGGGTGCCGGCAGCCACGCGGTGATCGGCGTGCACGACGGCCAGACGGTCGAAGTGCTGCCCCCACCGCGCGGCTGCCGCAACTACATCGCGGTACGCGGCGGCTTCGCGGTGCCGACGGTCCTCGGTTCGGCCTCCACCGACACCCTGTCCGGGCTGGGGCCCGAGCCGCTGCGCCCGGGTGATCGCCTCACCGTCGGCGACGGCGGCGGCGAATGGCCGCCGAGCACCTTCGCTCCCGGACCGCCGCCGGCCCCGCACCGCCACGATCTGATCGCCCGACCCGGCCCGCGCCTGGACGACCTCGCCGTCCCCGGCGACCTCACCCGCCGGGAGTGGACGGTCAATCCGGCCAGCAACCGGATCGGCGTGCGCCTGGATCCCACCGGCGGCACCGGACCGGCGCTGCGGCCCGGCCGCGGCGAGCAGGCTTCCGAAGGCGTACCGCTGGGTGCGGTACAGGTGCCGCCGAGCGGCCAGCCCGTGCTCTTCCTGGCCGACCACCCGGTGACCGGCGGCTACCCGGTGGCGGCCGTGCTCACCGCCGAATCGGTGGACCGGGCCGCACAACTGATCGCCGGGGACGTCGTCCGGCTGCTTCTCACCTGACATCCGCGTAGTTCTACCGATGTGCGGTGCGGCGGCCCGCTGCGACAGTGAAAGACACCCGAAGCGGAAAGGACTCGCCGAATGTCTGCTGCGCCACTGCCCGCCCCGTCGTCCTTCATCCCGGACGATCGCTCCCCACGCCCGCGAGGGCTGCTCTACGCCGCCTGGGCGGTCAACGTCGCCGCACTGCTCGCCGAGATCGCCACCGTGGTCGCCTTCCTCACCGTTCTGTCGGTCCAGCTCGAACTCAGCGAGGGATCGGAATCGGTGGCCCCGACCCTGATCGCCGCCGCGCTCTCGGTGATCCTGGTGATCACCGGGATCACGCTCACCTGCCTCGTCGTCAAGTCCCAGGCCGGGAGCCGGCCCTGGGCGACCGGCGCGCTGATTCTGTTCACCATCGTCCCCGCCCTGCCGATGCTGCTGATCGGCTTCCACATCGCCTCGAACGCGATTCCCCGGTAGCCCGCCGGGCATGGGCCTGGCTCTTCTGTTGAGACAGATGTACGATTCTGTGTCATGACTCAGGTGGCACCCGTCCCAGCGCTCCTCTCCTCCCCGCCGACGGCGCACCGGGCCGTCACCGGCGTCGAGCCGACGGACATGCTCGGCCCCGACTCGGTCACCTGGAAGTACTTCGGCAGCTGGCGCGGCATGCTGATGGGCCTGTGGTCGGGCTCCATGCAGAACATGCACCCCAAGCTGGCCGCCGGCGTGTGGGACCACTCCGACTTCTTCGGGGAGCGCTGGGAACGCCTGCAGCGGTCGCTGTATCCGATCAGCGGCGTCGTCTTCGACCGCACGCCGGAGACCGGCAAGCAGGTGCGCGATTATCACCTCACCATCAAAGGCACCATGCGCGACGGCTCCCGCTATCACGCGCTGGACCCGGACGTCTTCTATTGGGCGCACGCCACCTTCTGGTACGGCAACATCCGCTGCGCGGAGGTCTTCGGACCGCCGATCTCCGAGGAGGACAAGCGCAGACTGTTCGACGAGTCCCGCACCTGGTACGCGATGTACGGGGTCAGCATGCGGCCGTGCCCCGATACCTACGAAGACTTCCTCGCCTACTGGGATGACATGTGCCGCCGCGTGCTGGCCGACCACGAGGCGGTGCGCACCGTCCTGGACATCACCCAGCTCCCGCCGCCGCCGTGGATGTCGTCGTGGATGCCGCTGTGGCTGTGGCGCCGCCAGGTGAAGGTGGTCCAGCGCCTGTTCATGTGGATCACCACCGGCCTGTACGACGAGCCGGTCCGGCAGATGATGGGCCTGACGTGGACCGACGCCGACGAGAAGCGACTCCGCCGGTTCGGCAGGGCCGTGGACCTGGGCATGCGGCTGCTCCCCCGCCGCTATCGCGATCACCCGCGTCCGCGCGACGCCAACGACCGGCTGACCGGCCGCGTTCCGGTGGACGCACCGCTGCTGGAGACCCCGGTGCGCAACCTGCCGTCGGGCGCCGAGCGCGACAACCCGATCCACTACTGCCCCGCGCACGCCGCACGCCGCGCGCAACTGCCGTGGCAGAGCAACGACGTCAACGACTGATCCCTCCCGCCACCGGCGGGACTACACCTCGGTGACGGGCTCGCCCCGCCGGGTGACGCGGTAGCGCCAGAACAGCGGGAAGGCCAGCGAGGCCACCACCGTCAGGATCACCGTCAGCACGCCGCCGCCGGCGAAGGTGACGGCGGTGCCGACCATCGCCGCCGACGCCCCGTGGGCCACGTCGGCGATCCGCGGGCCGCCGGCCACCACCACGATGAACACGCCCTGCAGGCGGCCGCGCACGTCGTCGCTGGCCGCGGCCTGCAGCATGGTCTGCCGGAAGGCCGCCGAGGCCATGTCGGCGGCACCGCCGACCATCAGCGCGACCACCACGATCGGCAGCACCGGCAGCGCGGTGCCGTGTGCGAAGAACAGCGCTCCCCCCGCCACGACGATCGACAGCCCCCAGATCAGGATCGCGATCACCACCGCGCGGCCCTGCCGTTCCACGCGGGAGACCCAGCCGGAGAAGACGCCGCCGAGCACCGCACCCAGCGGGATCGCGATGAACAGCAACGCGAAGGCGATGCCGCCCTCGTTGGGGCCGCCGAAGCTCTCGTGCGCCATCTGCGGGAACAGAGCGCGGGGCATCCCGAAGATCATGGCGATCAGGTCGACGACGAACGAGGCCAGCAGCACCGGGTGGTGACGCAGATAGACCAGCCCGTCGATCACCGATTTCAGGCCGGGGGTGCCGGGCCGCTCGCCGTCGCGTTCGGGGCGCAGCGACGGCAGCGCCACCACCGCCCACAGTGTCGCCAGCAAGCAGATCGCGTCGAACATGTAGAGCAGCGAGAACCCGAGTACCGGGATCAGCGACGCGCCCACCAGCGGCCCGGCGATCGCGCCGGCCTGCATCACCGTCATGTTCAGCGAGTTCGCCGCCGGCAGGAGCTCGTCGTCCAGGATTCGCGGCAACACGGCGGTGCGGGTCGGCTGGTTCACCGCGAAGAAGGCCTGCTGCACCGCGAACAGACTGAGCAGCAGCCACACGTTGTTCCACTCGGCGAAGGCCTGCAGCCAGAACAGCGCTGCCGTCCCGATCAGCCCCAGCGTGGTGATGATGAGGATCTTGCGGCGGTCGAAGACGTCGGCCAGGGAGCCGCCCCAGAGTCCGAAGACCACCAGCGGCACCAGCCCGAACAGGCCGGCGAGCCCGACATAGGCGGAGCTGCCGGTGATGGCGTACAGCTGCGCCGGTACGGCGACGACGGTCAGCTGCGCCCCAATGACCGTGACGATGTTGGCCCACCACAATCGCCGGAAGTTGGCGACGGCGAGCGGTCGGGTGTCGGCGAAGATCCTGGCCATCTAACCCCCCGGCTTCATTGGACTGATGACGATCGCACCGCCGCCGGTCCTGAACGAGCGCTCCGACCGAGGGTGGTGCACAGGTAATCGTCCGGCGGACGGCTACTCTACAACGCCCGCTCCGACCCTGTGTCCCACCCGGACGCAGCAGATTCCAGTGCCCGTCTTTCGAGATTCGTCGCGTGCGAAACCTTGCCGTCGTGTGTCCGATATGTCATAGTCGTGCCTATCATGATCATCAATGTGACTAACAGCATAGATAGTCCTGATTGTGGTACACGGCACTGGCGCCGTGCGTCATCGAGCCTTCAGTGCCTGAGTCGGATCAACCGCGGGGGTCGCCCTGCCTCAAGCGGAGAAATCGAAGAGAACACCGCACCCACACGGGCACGACCCACTCGTATGCGCAACCTGAAAACGGAGAACCAACGTGCAAAGAATCGAACGCCTTCGCGGCCTCATGGCCGACGACCACATGGACGCGGTCGTCCTCACGACACCCCACAACGTGCTCTATTCGACCGGATACACCTCAGTTCTGGAGAAGTGGCAACTCCATGAACCGCTCGCTGCAGCCGTGGTTCCCCTGGACCCGGAAAAGCCCGTGATGCTCTTCCTCCCGGAAGCGAACTTGGCGTTGCTGATGGTCCAGGAGGAGGCCGGCAATCCTGACCGAGCTGATGAGATCCGGGTCTTCGACATGATCAACTTCTGCGAAGTCATGCGCTCGGACGATCCCGCTGCCGCAGCAAGCTTGATCGGACAAGAGTCGGTGAAAGTCTACGGCGAGCGCGTTCGAGGTAATTGCGAACCGGACATAATCGAGTCGATTCGGACCGCATTGATCGACCACCAGCTAGATTCCGGCACCATAGGTTTCGATGACTTGCGGGTAATGGCACACTTGGGCCGTTCCGGCTTGAATTTCAACGGTGTCGATGCCCTGGAAACACTCATCCGCTCACGGATCGTCAAGACCGAACCCGAATTGGAGGCATTTCGGCGCGTCGGAAGAGTTGCCGATAAATCGCTCGCCGCAGCGGCAGATGCCCTGAGGCCCGGGGTTTCGTGGAATGAGGTTCAGAACGCCGTCGCCGACACGATGGTTCGCCTGGAGGCGGTTCCAGTCGACGAAGGTGCGATGCTGTTCGGCGGAACGTTCCGGGATGCATTCATACCAGAGCTTTTCCGTACCCGTGACGATCGTCCGTTGGATACGGGCCAGGTCGTCATCCTGGAGACCCAGGGCGTCTGCGAAGGATTCTGGATCGATATCAATCGAACCGCGGTGATTGGGGAGCCAACCGCCGAGTACCAGCGTCTTCACGATGTGCTTCGCGATGCTTTCGAGCTGATGGTCGCGGAGCTTCAGCCGGGCGCGTGGACCGGCGGACTCCCGAAGATCGCCCATGATCACCTACGGGACAATGGAATTCCGGTACCGGAGAAGCTTCTGGTGCTGGCTCACGGAATCGGACACATGACTCTGGAGTTCCCGTTCGACTTTCCAGCGCAGGGGCGGGCCAGGGCTCAGGGATTCCAGCTGGAGGAGAACATGGTGATCAGCCTCGACTGCCTCTATTACGGAGGAGAGTTGGGTCCGTGCCACATGGAGAACGTGTACATCATCACCAAGGACGGTCCGGAGAACACCTATTCGACCCCCTTGAAACTGATGGGACCGCGATGATGCACTCCGATCGAGAACTGAAAATCGAACACGGTGCAATCGTCGTTCAAGGACCCGACGACGAGTCGACTCTGGTCAATGAGTTCGTGAATCTAGAGACGGTCCCTGGGACGACTGGGGCTGGAACGCTGCTCGCTGCGGCCGCCGGACGGGGCGAAATGATCCTCTACCAGTTCCCCTCCGGCTTCGAGAACGACTTCCATAACACACCCGTTCCGACATGGATGATATTTCTGAGCGGCGCGCTAGAAGTGACGACTAGTGACGGATCGACATCGACCTTCACACCGGGAGGCATCGTGAGGTTCACCGACGCCAGCGGCCCGGGACATCGAAGTCGGGTGGTATCGAGCGACGACGTCATGGTCGCCGCCATTCACATGCCGGATTAGCCGATCCGGCCGCTCGGCGACTCCGTACCACGATGATCGGAATTGCGGATCTGCAGTGTCGAGGCATCACGGAGCGGAGCGCCCGGACCACCACTGGAGACTGCAGCAGACTCAGGGCTGCAGTCGCCTGGTGACCCAGCGGTCGCCCTCGCGCACCGCGACTGCGCGGTTGTGCAGCCGGTCGGCCCGGCCCTGCCAGAACTCCACGCTGACCGGCTCCAGCCGGTAGCCGCCCCAGTGCGGCGGAACCGGAACCGGCACCGTGCCGTCGACCCCGCCGAGCTCGGTGGCCGACAGCTGGGCCGCGGCCTCCAGCGCGGCACGCGAGGCGATCGGCTGCGACTGCGCAGACGCGCGGGCAGACAGCTGCGAGCCACGGGGACGCGCCGTCCAGTACCGGGCGGTCTCGGCCGGGTCCACCTTGGCCACCCGTCCCCGGAAGTGGACCTGCCGTTCCAGTGCGATCCACGGGAAGGTCACCGCACCGATCGGATTGACGGCCAGATCGCGCCCCTTGGCCGATTCGTAGTCGGTGAAGAAGACCACCCCGCCGGGGTCGGCGCCCTTGCACAGCACGGTGCGGGTAGCCGGATGTCCGTGCTCATCGACGGTGCCCAGCACCATGGCGTTGGGTTCGGGGATCCGCGCGGCGACCGCCTCGGCCAGCCAGCGCTGGAACAGCGCCAGCCACGGCGGGTCGCCGGTCAGCCACGCCGGATCCAGGTGCTGCGCCACTCCGTCCGCCCCCGCGGTGGCGGCCTGCCCGTAACCGACGCGCATATTCGCCAGATCGAGATCTTCGCTCACTCATCGGATGCTACTGACCGCTCATCGACTGTGGATGAGGGCGTTCGCATTGAACACGACGGGGCGGCACCTGCCCGGTTAGAGTCGACCCCGGGCGTCGCGCCCGCTGCAGGAAGAGGAGAAACCGTGTCGCAGAACATTCCCGCCGACTTCGTTCCCGGATTGGAAGGCGTCGTCGCGTTCACCACCGAGATCGCCGAGCCGGACAAGGACGGCGGCAACCTCCGCTACCGCGGCGTCGACATCGAGGACCTGGTGGAACAGCGCGTCAGTTTCGGCGACGTCTGGGCTCTGCTGGTGGACGGGGAGTTCGGCGCGGGCCTGTCCCCCGCCGAACCGATCGAGCTGCCCATCCGCTCGGGCGACGTGCGCGTGGACGTGCAGGCCGGACTCGCACTGATGGCGCCGTCCTGGGGATTCCAGCCGATGCTCGACATCGAGGAAGGCCAGGTCCGTGACGACCTGGCCAAGGCGACCGCGCAGGCGCTGTCGTACGTGGCGCAGTCGGCGCGCGGCGATCAGCCTCCGGTGCCGCAGGCGCGGATCGACGAATGCGCGACGATCACCGAACGCTTCATGACCCGCTGGCAGGGCGAGCCCGATCCGCGCCACGTGCGCGCGATCGACGCCTATTGGGTCAGTGCCGCCGAGCACGGCATGAACGCCTCCACCTTCACCGGCCGGGTGATCGCCTCCACCGGCGCCGACGCCGGCGCGGCGATGTCCGGCGCCGTGGGCGCGATGTCCGGGCCGCTGCACGGCGGCGCCCCCGCCCGCGTGCTGCCGATGATCGAAGAGGTCGAGCGCACCGGCGACGCCCGCGCCCTGGTCAAGGGCATCCTGGATCGCAAAGAGAAGATGATGGGCTTCGGGCACCGCGTCTACCGCGCCGAAGATCCGCGCGCCCGCGTCCTGCGCCGCACCGCCGCCGAACTGAACGTGCCCCGCTACGAGGTGGCCGCGGCCCTGGAGCAGGCCGCCCTCACCGAACTGCGGGAGCGCCGCCCGGATCGGGCCATCGAGACCAACGTCGAATTCTGGGCCGCGGTGATACTCGACTTCGCCCAGGTGCCCGCACCGATGATGCCGGCGATGTTCACCTGCGGCCGCACCGCCGGCTGGAGCGCCCACATCCTGGAGCAGAAGAAGCTGAACCGGCTGGTCCGGCCCGCTGCGATCTACACCGGCCCGCGCCCGCGGACCCCGGAGGACGTGGTCGGCTGGGCATCGGTGGTGCCCGCGCCCGCCGCCTGACCCACGCCGGGTGCGGCACAGATCACGCCTTAAACTGGTCGCCATGACCGATTCGCAGATCACGCTGCCCGCCGAACTCCTGCCCACCGACGGCCGCTTCGGCTGCGGTCCGTCCAAGGTCCGCCCCGCGCAGCTGCAGGCGGTGGTCGAGGCCGGGACCTCGATCATGGGTACCAGCCACCGCCAGCCCGCGGTGAAGAACGTGGTCGGCGACATCCGGTCGGGCCTGAGCGACCTGTTCTCGCTACCCGACGGGTACGAGGTGGTCCTGTCCAACGGCGGCACCACCGCCTTCTGGGATGCCGCCGCCTTCGGCCTGGTCCGCGAGCGCGCCCTGAACCTGACCTACGGCGAGTTCTCGTCGAAGTTCGCCACCGTCACCAAGAAGGCTCCGTTCCTGGCCGACCCGGCGGTGATCTCCACCGATCCGGGCACCGCCCCGGATCCGGCCGCGCTGACCGCCGACGACTTCGCCGGCGTGGACCTGGTCGGCTGGGCGCAGAACGAGACCTCGACCGGCGTGGCTGTGCCGGTGCTGCGCCCCGCGGCCGCCGGTGACGCCCTGGTCGCCATCGACGCCACCTCCGGCGCCGGCGGCCTGCCCGTCGACATCAGCGCCACCGACGTCTACTACTTCGCGCCGCAGAAGAGCTTCGCCTCCGACGGCGGCCTCTGGATCGCGATCATGAGCCCGGCCGCGCTGGAGCGCGTCGCCGAGATCGGCGCGAGCGACCGCTGGTGCCCCGAGTTCCTGTCGCTGCCGACCGCCGTCGACAACAGCAGCAAGAACCAGACCTACAACACCCCGGCGGTGGCCTCGCTGCTCCTACTGGCCGATCAGATCCGCTGGATGAACGACAACGGCGGCCTGGACTGGTGCGTCGCCCGCACCGCCGACTCCAGCTCGCGCCTGTACGACTGGGCCGAAGCCAGTGCCTTCGCCACCCCGTTCGCCGACCCGGAGCACCGCAGCCAGGTGGTGGGCACCATCGACTTCAACGACGACGTGGACGCCGCCGCCGTCGCGAAGACGCTGCGCGCCAACGGAATCGTCGACACCGAGCCGTACCGCAAGCTGGGCCGCAACCAGCTCCGCATCGGCATGTTCCCGGCCATCGAACCCGAGGACGTCACCACGCTCACCGCGGCGATCGACTACATCGTCGAACGTCTCTGACCTGGTTCCCCAGCCCCATCCACTGATCAGCCGTTCCCCTCTCCGGGGCGGCTGATCAGTGCTTTTGCCGCGTGTCCACCCCGGAGCCGCCGCTCGTTCGGTTAGGGTGGACCGCAACCGTCCCCGCTCAGCGGCCCGGCCACCGGAGGAGGTATCGAATGCGGGAGCTCGAAGTGCTTCGCGTCGAATCCGATGGCCGGTACGTGGTCTGTATCGACCGGGAGACCGACGAGCACTTCCGGATCCGCGCCGACGACGACCTGCGCGCCGCGGCGCGTGCGGACACCACCGAACTCGGGCAGATGCCGGTCGCCGGAGATGCCGCCCTGCGTCCCCGTGAGATCCAGGCCCGTATCCGGGCCGGCGCCTCGGTGGACGAGCTCGCCGAGATCGCCGGGGTGTCCACCTCGCGCATCGAGCGCTACGCGCACCCGGTCCTGCTGGAACGGTCCCGCGCCGCCGAACTGGCCCGCGCCTCCCACCCCCTGGGTATGGACGGCCCCAGCCTGTCGACGCTGGGCGAACTGGTCGCCGAATGCCTGGTCCTGCGCGGCGGGGTCCCCGCCGACGCGCGCTGGGACTCGTGGAAGGGCGACGACGGCCACTGGATGGTCCAGCTGTCGTACTACGAGGGCAGCACCGAGAACTTCGCGCACTGGCGATTCCAGCCCGGCACGCACGGGGGCACCACCGACCCGATCGACCAACTCGCCGTGGAGCTGACCGATCCCGAGACGGCGCGCGCCGCCCGCCGGACCCGACTGGCCGCGGTGCCCACCCGGCGCGCCGAGCCGCGGCGCGAGGTTCGTCCGGACGGCTACGAAGAGGTGACCGTCGACGCCGATTCGCTGATCGGCGCGCAGCAGGCGCAGCCGCGGCGCGCCCAGCCGCCACTAGCCGACGTGCTGGACCTGCAGTACTCCACCACCCCCGCCGCCGCCGGCCCCACCGCCGCCGAACCGCCTGCCGCCGAACCGACCGTCCCCGAGCCCGGGGACGCACCGTCCGCCGCGCAGCACGGCGCACACGAGGCCGACGACCCCGCCGAGCCCGGCTCCGCGGAGGAGCCCGCCCGGCCGGTCACCCGGCATCGGGCCAAGCGCGCCAAGCCCGCCGTCCCGGCGTGGGAGGACGTGCTTCTCGGCGTCCGCAGCCACCCCGACGACTGACATTCGGAGTCCATCCACACTGACTTCGGATATGCCCATTCGGCAGAGTGCGCGTGTCCGAAGTGGGTGTGCGGGCGGCCGAGGTCAGTGCGCAGGAACCCGGGTCGGATCAGCGGCGGGCGCGCTCGTAGAAGGCGATCGCCGCCGCGGTGGCGACGTTGAGCGAGTCGGTGCCGCGACTCATCGGGATCACCGCGCGCACATCGCACCGCCGCATCGTGTGCTCGGCCAGGCCGGGTCCCTCCGCGCCGACCAGGAAGGCCGTCTTCGCCGCACCGACCGCCTCGGTGAGCGGCACCGCGCCCTCCCCCGGGGTCAACGCCACCAGGGTGAAGCCGGCGTCGCCGACGGCTTCCAGGTCGTGCGGCCAGCTGTCGTACTTGGCGAACGGCACCAGCAGCGCATGTCCCATCGAGACGCGAATACTCCTGCGGTACAGGGGATCTGCGCAGCCTTCACCGAAGATCACCGCATCTACGCCGAGTCCGGCGGCGTTGCGGAAAATGCTGCCGATGTTCTCGTGGTCGTTGACGCCCTCGAGCACCGCGATGGTCTCGGGACCGCGGTCGCCGGATCCGTC
Source organism: Gordonia caeni (assembly GCF_039537105.1). Classification (NCBI taxonomy): domain Bacteria; kingdom Bacillati; phylum Actinomycetota; class Actinomycetes; order Mycobacteriales; family Gordoniaceae; genus Gordonia; species Gordonia caeni. Next base: position 43,458 of record NZ_BAAAZW010000010.1, on the reverse strand, counting down.
CGGACCGGTCAGCACCTGCGCCACCGAGAGCGGTTCGGGACGGCGGGCGGCGCCCAGCACGCCCCGGTTCAGGTGGAAGCCGACGATCTCGGCCATCACGTCGGCCTCGGCACGGTAGAACGGCACCCCAGCCAGCGCGGGCGTCTCGAGATCGGCGCCCAGTTCCCGCCGCCGCTTGTCGACGCCCAGGAAGGCGTGCGGGGCGAACCGGGACGCGATCATCCGTTGCACCACCGTGACGCCCTCGGCGATGACGAGCCCCTTGCCTTTGCGTCCGCCGGGCAGCGCCGGCAGATCCGGGCGCCGGTCCACGGAGTTGAGGTCCCGGAAGTCGTCGACGCGCGGGTCGCCGGGGTCGGTGATATCGATGACGTCGACGCCCGCTGACTGCTGCACGGGGTACACGGTGACACATCCGGTGTGTGGCGGCCAAAGCGGTTTGGCAGACTCGTACCGGTGAGCAGCGACCATTCCACCCTGCACCTGCGCCCTGCCCGTCACGAGGACTGGCAGGAGATCATCACCCTCGATGCCCGCAGCTTCGCGCTGCCGGCGCCGCTGCCGGAGGCCGAGATCGCCGAGTTCCGGACTAAGGTGGCCGAGGCCATCGTGGTCCGCGATGAGAGCAGCGACGGCGACCCGCTGGTGGCCGTCTCCCTGTACCACCAGCTGCCGCTGACCGTGCCCGGCGGCACCGCGGTGACCAGCGCGGGCCTGTCATGGGTGTCGGTGACGGCCACTCACCGCCGTCGCGGCCTGCTGCGCCGGATGCTGACCGAGCAGTTCAGGTCGTGGCACGAGGCCGGGCTGCCGCTGGCGATCCTCACCGCGTCCGAGGGCGGCATCTACGAGCGCTTCGGGTTCGGACCCGCCTGCTACGCGCAGAGCATCACAGTCGATCCGGGCGCCGTGCACTGGCGCACCGAGGCCCCGGAGGATTCCCGCGTGCGGTACGGCACCCCCGACCAGATCGCGGCGGCGGTCCCCCGGCTGCACGCCCGCTGGGCGCTGACCCGCCCCGGCGCCGTCCACCGGCCGGAAGAGTGGTGGTCGTCGATCCTGGCCGACCGCGGTTTCCGGCGTAACTCGCAAACCTCGGGCCTGTACTACCTGCTGCACGCCGACGGCTACGCCGCGTACCGGATGGACGCCCGCGAATCGTCGGCCACCGTCGAGGAGCTCTGCACCGTGACGCAGCAGGCGCACACCGACCTGTGGCGGGTGCTGACCGGTTTGGACCTGGTCAGCTCCATCACCGCGAAGGTGCCCGTCGACGAGACCCTGCCGCTGTCGCTGTACGACGCCCGCGCCGTGCAGTCGACGGCACGCACCGACGAACTCTGGGTGTCGATCCTGGACGTGGTGGCCGCCCTGCAGGCACGCACCTACGACGTCGACGGCACCGTGCTGCTGTCGGTGACCGACGGCTGGGACGGCCGCGAGGGCAACTACCTGCTGGAGGTCTCCGACGGGCGCGCCACGGTGCAGCGAGATCCGGAATCGGCGAGCACGGAAGGGATCCCGCGGGCGACGCTCGGCATCTCGGTGCTGTCGTCGATGTACACCGGCGGGATCTCCGCGCGCGACTTCGCCGCGGCCGGCCGTCTCGACACGGACTCGGCGGCCACGCTCGACCTGGTCGACGCACTGCTGGCCACTCGCCGCGCGCCGTTCTCCGGCACCTACTTCTGAGTGCCGGCCGGCGGCCGGGTCAGCCGATCCAGGCCGAGATCGGGCCGCGGGCGAAGTAGACGACGAACAGCAGCGCCACCACCCACAGCAGCGGATGGACCGAACGCCATTTGCCGCGCGCGGACGCCAGCACCACCCAGGCGATGAAGCCGACGCCGATACCGTTGGCGATCGAGTAGGTGAACGGCATGATCACGATGGTCAGGAACGCCGGGAGAGCGTAGTCGAAGCGCGAGAAGTCGATGTCGCGGATCTGCGCCATCATCAGCGCGCCGACCACCACCAGCGCCGGGGTGACCGCCTCCATCGGCACGATCTCGTACAGCGGCGTGAAGAACATCGCGACCAGGAACAGCAGACCGGTCACCACGTTCGACAGGCCGGTCCGCGCGCCCTCGGCCACACCGGCGGCCGATTCGACGAAGACCGTGTTCGACGACGCCGAAGCGCCGCCGCCGACCACCGCACCGGCACCTTCGACCACCAGGCCCTTGCCGATGCCGGGCAGATTGCCCTTCGCATCGGTCAGGCCGGCTTCCTTGCCGACACCGGTCATGGTGCCCATGGCGTCGAAGAAGTTCGACAGCACCAGGGTGAAGACGAAGACGCAGGCGATCAGCACGCCGACGTGCTCCAGGGCCCCGAACAGGTCCACCTGCCCCACCAGGGAGAGGTCGGGGACGCCGAACAGGCTGTCCGGCATGCCCGGGGTGTTCATCGCCCAGCCGTCGGGGTTGTCGTCGGCCGCGCCGAGGTGCCAGATCGCCTCCACGATCAGCGAGACGATCGTCATCGCCACGATGCCGATCAGCAGAGCACCGGGCACCTTGCGGACGGTGAGCACGCCCATCAGCAGCACGCCCACCGCGAACAGCAGGGTGGGCACGGTCGCCACCGAACCGTCGACGCCCAGCTGTACGGGAGGCCCGCCCTCGGTGCGGGAGACGAAGCCGGCATCGACCAGGCCGATGAACGCGATGAAGGCGCCGATACCGGCCGCGATCGCCGATTTCAGTTCGGGTGGAACCGCGTTGAACACCGCCGTCCGGAAACCGGTGAGACCGAGGATCACGATGATGATGCCGTCGATCACCACCAGCCCCATCGCCGCCGGCCAGCTCATCTCCGGGGCGATCGTCACCGCCAGCAGGCTGTTGATGCCCAGGCCCGCGGCGATGGCGAACGGGAAGTTCGCCACCAGGCCCATCAGCAGCGTCATCACACCGGCCACCAGCGCCGTCACCGCCGCCACCGCCGCCATCGGCAGCACGTCGCCGTTGATGTCGGCGTTACGGGACTGGCCCGCGATACCGCCGATGATGATCGGGTTCAGCACCACGATGTAGGCCATCGTGAAGAAGGTGACCAGGCCGCCACGGACCTCGCGGCTGTACGTGGAGCCGCGCTCGGCGACCTTGAAGTATCGGGCGATCCGCCCGGAACCGGGGGTGCTCTCCCCGGTCGGCGGCTGGGCCGCCGGTTCCTCCGCGGTGGTCGCCGGCTCGTTGGTGTCGCTCATTCGACGTGAAGTCCTTGCTGCTCGCCTGGCTGCGAAGCCGAGGGGAAACCGGGTTCCTACCCGGGAGAAGCTACCGTAGAGATCATGTCCGAGCAGACCGGAGTCCCCGAGTTGCCCGCGCGGCTGCGCGCACCCGCGCCGGTGATCGTCGCCGGCATGCTCGCGTGGCTGGTCGCGACCGTCGTCGTCGGGGTGACCGGGATCGGCCCGGATCGTGCCCTGGCGGTCTGCTGGGTGGGGCTGGCCGTCGGTGTGCTCGGCACGGTGATCGTGCTGGTGCAGCAGGCCGCCGTGCGGCGCGGCAGCAAGGGCGCCCAGGAGGGCCTGGAGTAGCTCAGTTCCGCTGTGCCGGCGCGCGCGGCGCCGGCTGCGTGCGCAGGCGCAGCCACTTGGTGATCTGCTGGTGGGCCACCAGGCACACCGCCAGCCAGATCAGGCCGAGGGCCCATCCGACCAGTACGTCCGACGCCCAGTGGGCACCGAGGTACACCCGCGACATCCCGATCACCAGGACCAGGACCGGCGCCACCAGCAGCACCGCGGGCCGTTCGCGCACCGCCGAGAACAGCCGGTAACAGATCACCGCGGTGAGTCCGAGGATCACCGTCGAGCACATCGCGTGACCGGACGGGAAGGACAGCCCGTCCACGTCGATCAGCCGGTCGGCCACGGGGGGCCGGTCCCGGCCGAACAGATGCTTGAGCAGCGTCATCAGAATGTAGACGGAGAGGCCGCCGAAGACGATCAACGCGGCCAGGTCGATTCGCTCGGAGAGCCAGGCCAGAACGAAGACGCCGATCACCACCAGGGTCAAGGTGAGGGTGTCCCCCAGGACCGTCGCCATCTGCCACAGCGAGTTCCACGGCTCGGACCGGATGGACACCACCCACGCGGTGACGCTCTGGTCGAAGGCGAACGGCGACAGATTCACTGGTGCGGTGCCTCCTGGCGAGCGGCGTTCAGGGTCGAGTCCACGGTACTTCAGTGTCGAGATGAACGACCCCGGAGCGCTCGCGCCAGCGAGGCACGCGGTGGCGGCGCTCGTGGTCGCCGTCGAAGACGGCGACCACGAGCTCGTCGTGCGCCACCAGCGGTCCGGTCAGGTCCCAGCCGGTGGCCGCCGCCAGAGCCGTCGCGAAGGCGCCTCCGGAGTCCAGCGGTCGGCCGGACGAGACCACCTGCGCCGACAGCTCTTCGGAAGCCAGCGGCACGTCGGCCAGGGCCGCGAAGTCGGCGGCGTCGCGGGCCCGCGGATGCGTGCCGACCAGCACCGCCACCGACGGCGGCACCACCGGGGTCCACCACGGTTCGTCGACCACCAGCGCCTCCGGGCTGAGATCGCCGGACAGGGTCCGCAGCTGCGCGGGCGGCTCGACGTGGTCGAGCCGGAACCTCCCGGCCCGATACGCCGCGACCAGGGCCGCGTGGGCCCGGGCGGCCACCCCCGGTGCCACCGCACGGCCGGGGTCGGCGAGCGCGTCGAGCCACCGCTCGGCGTCCTGTGCGTCGTCGGGACCGGCACCGGCCAGCAGGGGCGCCAGCACCGCCGCGGCCGGGTGCTCCAGCGGCGGGAAGAGGGAGCGCCAGGTGTGGTCGTCGGGGGCCCGGTACCCGCGCAGCGGGGTGCCCTCGAGTTCGACGAAGCGCCGCAGCCACCAGGTGGTGTATCCGTCGGGGTCGGCGAGCGCCGCCGCGAGGTCGGGATCACCGGCGAGCAGGTCCAGCGCGGCCGGCCAGTGCTGCGGATCCACCAGATCCAGGTCCCGCACCGCGACCAGGGTCTCCGGCGGCTGCTCCAACCCGTCCCACCATTGGGCTTCGCCGTCGAGGTCGTGGTCGGGTGCGGTGGGCAGATTCTCGCGCAGCAGAGTGAACCCCCAGCCCGCACCGAGCCGGCGCAACGCAGTCTCGCCGTAGGCGTCGACGACGGCGGGGTCCACGGTGTGCAGCGGCGCGTCGTCGTACAGCACCGCGCGCAGCGGGCCGGCCGGCAGCAACAGTTCGTCGACCGGCCGGTCGACGCCGTCGTCGGCGCGCACCGCCAGGGCGCCCAGCCAGCCCGGGACGGCCGGGGCGCTCTCGCCGGCCATCACCAGCTGGAGGACGGCGTCGGCGATCTCCTCGAGCTCGTCCGGGTCGGCGGCATCGTCGATCCGCTGCCGCAGCGCCGGATGGTCGAGCACCTGCGAGACGGTCAGGTGTTCCAGTCCGAGGCGCTCGAGCAGCGGGTGGTAGGCCGCCGGGTCGATCACCGGGATCCAGTCCAGGTGCACGTCCACGCCGGGCGGAAGGTCGACGAGGAACAGTCCGCGGGCGCCGCGCTGCAGGCGGCCGTCGTTCCGCGGAACGGTGAGGGCGCCGAGTTCGTCGGCGGCCTCCCGGCCGGTGACGACACCGTCGAGGGCGGCGTACAGGCGCGCCCACCACGACGCCTCCCGGTCGAGACCGGAGAGCAGGTCGGCCACCTCGGCCAGGGAGAGTTCGCGGGCGCCGAGACGCAGCAGGGTGCGGGCGGGCGCACCGTCGCTCACCGCGGGATGCGCCAGCGGTTCGATCACCTCGGCGAGCAGTTCGGCGAGCGGTTCGGTGAGCCCGCGCACCACCCAGGTCCGCGTGGGGGCGCGCGGAGGTCCGGAGGCGGCCGGAACCCAGGGCGCATCGGTGAGGACCGCCAGGACGGCCTCCCGCAGCACGGCGTCCTCGGTGCCGGCCCCGAAGGCGGGCGCCGGGACCAGCAGGTGCCGCTGGTCGTCGGGTGCCAGGGCCACCAGGTCGGCGTAGCCGGCGGCGGCGCCGGCCAGGTCGGCGCCGGGATGCAGTCCCCGCCGGTCGGGGGTCAGGAGCAGATCGGTGATCAGCCGGGCCGGCAGCGACAGCGGGATCTGCGTGGGGGTGGGGCTGCGCAGGACGTCGCCGTCCAGCGGCCGCAGGGCGTCGCCGTCCACCGGCACCAGCCAGTGCGTGCCGCCGGCGCTGCTGCGCAGCCATTCGGCACTCGCCGCGCCGTCGGTCTCGATCACGACCCGGCCGGCGGTGGTCCGGCGGGTCAGTACCTCCCCGTCCACGGCGATCTCGGTGAGCGCGGGCAGTTCCAGCAGCAGATCGGGAGCCTCGCCGCGGGCGCGGTCGGCAAGGGCCTGCGCGGCGGCGGCATCGGCGCAGTGCACCACCACCTCGGTGGCGTAACCGGGCGCCGGAGCCCCGGCGACCGGCCACGCCAGCCGCTGGGCGGGAACCGGCCGGTCCGGATCGCCGACGGCGCCGGCGGTGCGGGCGCGGTCGAAGGTGATCGACCCCGACGACGACAGCACGTCGACGCGGTCGGCGAACGAGGTGGCCCGGAATCCGACGCCGAACCGGCCGACCTCGGCGCGGCCGGGCTGATCGGGCGCGGCCCGTTTCGGGGAGACGCGTAGGGCGGTGAGGGCCCGGACGCCGTCGATCGTCAGCGGGGCGCCGGTGTTGGCCACGTGCACGGTGGCGCCGTCGGTCCACACCCGCAGCCGTCCCGCCTCGCCGGTGACGGTGGCCGCATCCGCGGCGTTGGCGGCGAGCTCGGTGAACCAGCGATCGCGGTAACCGATCTGCCGCAGATCGGACTCGGCGGCCGCGTCCTCGGCCAGCCGCGTCGGCGAATCCCGCCAGGCCGCCAGGGTGGCGGCGCGCAGGCCGGCGGTGTCGAAGGGGTCGGACAGGTCAGCGGGCGCCGGTGTCGGCGTCATCGCGACTCACGATCTCCACCGCACCGTCGTCGTAGGCGTCGTAGGCCGGGCTGCCCTGCCCACCGGGCGGCACCGGCGTGTCCGCGTGGGCGCCGCAACCGTAATCGGCGGCGACCACGTGCCCATCGGCCGCGAATTGGTTGGCGCACACGCCGAAGGCGCCGTGCAGGGCCCCGGCCAGCGGCAGGTAGAAGCCACAGGTGGCGCAGGTGTGCCGCGCGCCGCGGGCCATCGGTGATTCGGGGCCGTACTCGCCGTCGTGCCAGCGCTGAGCGGCCTCGGCGCGCCCTTCGTACGACAGGAGCCGGTCGCGGCCCAGGCCGATCTCACCGAAGACCTGACCGACCTGGTCGCGGTCGATCGGGTCGACGTCGAGGGTGTCGATCTGTCCGGGGACCAGCCGCGGATCGTCCGGCGGGGCGGCCAGCAGGTCGCCGGGCCCCAGGTCGCCGGCGGAGATCCGCTCGTTCCACGGCACCCAGGCCGGTGCCAGCAGCGCACCGTCGCCGGGCAGCAGCACCACCTCGGAAACGGTCACCTCGCTCGCCCCCGGTGCACCCGCCAGCACGACACACCACTGCCAGCCGTCGTAGCCGGGGACCTGGGCCGCGAAGTGGTGGGCTACCGCCCAGTCCCCCTCGGCACGCGCTCCCAGGTGCTCGCCGGGGTTCTCCCCGTCGGCCACCAGCACGTCCCGCGCCATCTGCTCCGCCTGCTCCAGCAGGTCCGTCTGTGCCACGCTCACCTCTCCAGTGTGCAACAGCACCGTGCAGAGATGCACCTTGAGACGACCCTCACCAACACCCGGGCCTCCCATCCGCCATGCAAGTCGGCAGATAGGGAACAATCGATGTCGTGGCTTCCCGATCTCCGCACGACGATTCCCGGTCCTCCGGGGACCCGTCGCATCCCCGTCGACCCGAACCCCGGTTCCACGGCACGCACCCGGGACACTCCAACTACCCGGCGGAAGCCCGCACCCGGCGTTTCGAGGCCGCCAGTCGTGCGCGCACCCACAATCCGCATCTGCCGCCGCTCGAGCAGTCCGGCACCCGGCAGTTCGGCGACGGGAACGGCGTCGGCGGCAACGGCGACGGCGGCAACGGCGACGGCGTCGGAGGCAACGGCGACGGCCGCGACACCGGATTCGTGGCGCCGGAGAAGGTGACCGTGGTGCGCGTGATGGCGCGCCGCTCCCGCTACTTCGCCGGCCGCGGCGTCGACATGGTGCATCGCGCCGCCACCGCCGACGGGGCCGACCGTTCCGGGCTGACCGCGCTCACCATGCCGGTCATCCTGAACAACGCCGTCGACGCCGCAATGGCCGTCGCACTGGCCAACACCCTGTTCTTCGCCGCCGCGACCGGCGACTCCAAGGTGAACGTCGGTCTGTACCTGGCGCTGACCATCGCGCCGTTCGCGCTCATCGCCCCGCTGATCGGTCCGCTTCTGGACCGGCTGCAGCACGGGCGCCGGCTGGCGATGGCCGCCACGTTCGGGCTTCGCGCGGTCCTGGCGCTGCTCATCATCGTGAACTCCTCGTGGGATCCGGCGACCCACCAGCTCCAGTACAAGCCGTGGATCCTCTATCCGTGCGCCCTGGGCCTGATGGTGCTGTCGAAATCGTTCGGCGTGCTCAAGTCGGCCGTGGCCCCGCGCGTGCTGCCGCCGTCGATCGACCTGCCGCGCGTCAACTCGCGCCTGACCATGTTCGGCCTGGTGTTCGGCACCATCGTCGCCGGCGGGCTGTCCGCATTCGTGGAGATGGTGCTGGGCAAGTGGCTGCCCGTCCACATCCCCGGCGCCATGCTCTTCCTGTGCCTGCTGGCGGTGGCCGGCGCCTACTTCTGCATGAAGATCCCGTCGTGGGTGGAGGTGACCGAGGGCGAGGTCCCCACCACGTTCACCTACCGCGGCGATCCGAACGACGAGGAACCCGAAGCGCAGGCGCGCGGGGCGCGCGGCTTGTCGACGCGCCTGGCGGCCACCATTCGCCAGCCCCTCGGGCGCACGGTGGTGACCGGTCTGTGGGGCAACGGCACCATCCGCATCCTCACCGGCTTCCTGACTCTTTACATCGCCTTCTATGCCAAGGCGCAGCCCGACACCGGGGGCTGGGGGCAATTGATGATGCTGGGCGCCGTCGGCGCCGCCGCCGGTGTCGGCAACGGGCTCGGCAACGGCATCGGCACCCGGCTGGAACTGAAACGGCCACCGCGCATCGTGGTGATGTCCACCGTCGCAGCGACCGCGGCCGCGATCCTGGCCGCCGTGGTCGGCACCCTGCTGATGGTGGTGATCGCCGCCTTCGTCGCCGGCGGCGTCAGCGCGATCGCCAAGGTCTGCCTCGACTCGACCATCCAGGACGATCTGCCCGATGCCTCCCGGGCTTCGGGCTTCGGGCGGTCGGAGACGGTCCTGCAGCTGTCCTGGGTGCTCGGCGCGAGCCTCGGCGTGGTCCTGCCGACGACGCTGTGGATCGGGTTCACCGTGGTCGCTGTGCTGATGGCCGGTGGACTGGTGCAGACGGTGCTGACCAGCCGGGGCTCCACCCTGCTCCCGGGGATCGGCGGCCGCCGGCCGGACGACCCGGCGCCGACGTCCCCGCTCACCACCGTCCATCCGACGCGGCCGACGCCGAGCCCGCGGCCCCGTCCGTCTGCGGCCGACTCGCCGTCGGAGCGGCCGACCGCCGCCCGCCCTTCCGCCGGTGCCACCCGTCCCTCCCGGACGCGGCAGCCCCGCACTTGAACAGCCCCGCCCCGAAACTGACGAGCCCCGAACCCGACAACGAGGTCTGATCGTGTCCCTGCAGCCCGCCGACAAGAAGCATCTGGCCGTCCTGACCGCGGTGGTCGTGGTCGCGGTGGCGATCGTCGCCGTCGCCACCACGCTGCTGGTGCGGGGGACGCCCGAATCCGATCCGCAGGTCTCCGTGGCCACCGGACGCAGCCTGGAGCGGGTGGAGCCCACCTTCTGGTGCGACCTGGACATGACGCAGTGCCACCCGCGTGCCCTGAGCATCGAGGAGATCGCCGCACTGCCGGTCACGCAGTTCCCGGTGCCGGCCGGCGGATCATTGAGCCTGTCGGTGCCCTCGGAGATCGCCACGGCGCCGTGGATGCTGGTGGCCGCGTACGCGACGCCGGAAGGCGTGCAACCGGTGACCTGGATCCACCGGTCCGGCACCACCTACACCCAGGTCCTGGAGTCCACCCCGGACAGGGTCCTGCTCGGCGTCGAGATCAAGCCCTTCTCCACCGTGCTCGAAGACGCCCCGGACGGACTCGAGTCGGGGCAGGGCGACATCCTGTTCCGCGGCCATTACGCGATCTCGACCGCGCCGGACGGGTTCACCGTCGGCAACGAGACCGAACTGCCCGCGGTACGCGGCTGATCAGCGGTCGAGTTCGCGGGTGACCGCGCGCACCACTTCGGAGATGCGGCGCGCGGTCTTGCGGTCCGGGTAGCGGCCGTTGCGCAGATCCGGCTGCACCTTGCCCTCGAGCAGGGTGATCAGATCGGCGATCAGGCCGTGCAGTTCGTCGGGCGTGTGCCGTTTGGTGGCCGCGCGCTGGTTCTCCCGCACATTGCGGGCCACGCTCGGCGCGGCCTCCAGGACGGTCACCCGCAGCGCCTGCGGGCCCTGCCGGCCGGCGGCCATGTCGAACTCGACACGCTGGCCGGCTTTGAGTTCGTCCACCGCCGCCGGCAGCGCCGAGGCGCGCACGTAGACGTCGTCGCCCTCTTCCTGCGAGAGGAATCCGAAACCCTTCGCGGAGTCGTACCACTTCACCCGGCCGGTCGGCACTGTGCTCACCCTCAAACTGATCGGAACTGCCCATGGGAAAGCGCCCCGGCCGCCGCCCGCGATCACACGCGGAAAAGACCCGAGGCGCACTGCATCCGATGTTACGCGTACGGCTACCGTGGTGGCCATGCAGACCCAGAAGTCTTCGTCGCTGCTCCCGGCGGCCGTGATCCTGGTCGTCATCGGCTTCGTGGCCAGCATCGCTCTGCTCATCCCGGCGGTGCGAGATTCCACTCAGGCCATCGTGGTGACCGTCTATCTGCTGGCCCTCTGCGCCCCCGTCGGACTGTTCCTGGCGGTCGTCTTCGCGCTGCTGTCGGGACGGCGCAGCCGGTGAAGCAGGACACCGCCCCGCTCTCCCCCGCCGACGACCCCGGCGCACTCAAGCGCGCCTACAGTTGCTTCCCCTCGGGCGTGGTCGCGGTCTGCCGGCAGGCGCCGGCCACCGTGCACCAGAGCTCACCCACCCCGGTCGGCATGTCCGCCAGCGCGTTCAGCACCGTCTCCCTGGACCCGCCGCTGGTGTCGGTGTGCGTGCGCCAGGAGTCGTCCACCTGGCCGCTGCTGCGCGAAGCCGGCGAGCTCGGCGTGAGCGTCTTCGCCGCCCACCAGGGCGAGCTGTGCCGGCAGCTGGCCGGGCCGCCGGACGCCCGGTTCGACGGGGTGGAGCCGCTGGTGCGCCCTGGCGGCGCGATGTTCCTCCCGGAGGCCGCCGCGCACCTGCTGTGCACCGTCGCCGCCGAGATCCCGGCCGGCGATCACACGGTGGTGCTGCTGCGGATCGCCGAGCTCCGCAGCGACCCCGGCGTGGAGCCCCTTGTGTTCCACGCCAGCACCTTTCGCGCACTGGAAGCCCGGCGCGCACTCGACGGGTAACGGTGAGTGGTCTGAGTCTCAATCGCTCTGTGACCTTAGTCACATCACGGTTGGATAACGAACCGGACACGAGACGACCATCAGCACGGTGATCAGCGGCAATGGCCATTCGAGGCCGAAAGGCCCGATTTCGGGGCCGTAACCCCGCTTTCGCGATGGGGTGACTTCCCCCGAACGGATTACGTAGTGTTCATCCCGGTCGCCCTCGGGCACCGAAAACACAACATTTCTCGGCGGTCGCGCCCAGCCTCGTTCCGCCGCCGAGATCACCGAACAACACAGTTCAGGAACGAGGGCGGGGGACCCACCATCCCACCGGATACCGGCGGAACGTCGTGAGACGGAACGCCTTGGGGTTAAGTCCGCACCGGACGACGTCCGGAACGGACCGAGCACCTCTCGCTCGAACCCGACAGCTTACTTCGCAGGCGCGTGGAGAGAGGAAAAGACTTTCATGGCACGTCACGCTAAGCGGTCGACCACCACCAAGACCGTCGCAAAGGTTGCGCTGACCACCGCCGTGCTCGGCGGCGGCGCCGCCCTCGTCGGAGCCGGCACCGCCTCGGCGGCGACCGACGCCGAGTGGAACCAGGTCGCACAGTGCGAGTCCGGCGGCAACTGGTCCATCAACACCGGCAACGGCTACTACGGCGGCCTGCAGTTCAGCCAGGGCACCTGGGCCGGCCACGGCGGCACCCAGTACGCACCGAGCGCACACCAGGCCAGCAAGGAGCAGCAGATCGCTGTCGCCGAGCGCGTCCTGGCGTCCCAGGGCAAGGGCGCATGGCCCACCTGCGGCACCGTGCTCTCGGGCCACACCCCGCGTCAGGCCCCGGCCAAGCCGTCGACCCCGTCGCTGCCCCAGGTCCAGGACCGGCAGAACAACGCCCCTAAGGCCGACGACGCCAAGACCACCGACGAGGCCATCTCGCAGGCGAAGAAGACCAGCACCCCCGAGCTCCGCAGCGCCGTCGAGGCTCTCGAGAAGTCGGGCTACCAGCTGGACCAGAGCCAGCTGAAGCTCTTCAACGACAACAAGCAGGCGCTCGGCATCAACTGAGCCCAGCCCTGGAGTACCGAGGTACTCGCGCAAGAACGCCGCACCGCTTCGGTGCGGCGTTCTCTGCATTTACGACGAGGCCCTGCCGGACAGACTGCCGACCGGCCGGAAAGACTGAAGAACCCCGCACCGAATCGGTGCGGGGTTCTTCAACAGAACGAGCGTCAGCGGTTGACGACGGTCTTCGATTGAATGAAGGGAAGCTCGCTCGCCGGCACCGGGAACGGATTCTCATTGCCGAACGGCGAGAGCGCACCGGCGAGATGCGCGGTGAACTCGGTGACGGCGTGATCCTCGACCGAGACATCCGGCCAGCCATTGTCGACGTAATGATTCTTCTTAGCCACGGCCTCATTGTGCCATGACGCTCCGCAGCCGGTGGCAGGGACCTGAGAAGGCGGGGGTCGGAGAGCAACGGCCGGGCTCCCGGCGGACGAGACCCACCCCGCCGGCGGCTGGCTCGGTAGACTCGTCCGGATGACCACGGACCGCCCCCTGCGCGGGTTGGCCGAAGCGCTGGCCGACCGCTCCGACGAGGATCTGGCCGCCCTGTTGATCCGGCGCCCGGACCTGGCCTCACCGCCGCCACGCGGTACCGGCGTCCTCGCCCAGCGGGCACTCTCCGCCGCCTCCATCGCACTGGCCGGCGACAGCCTCGACCTCGCGGCCGTCGCGGTCCTCGAAGCCTTTCTCGACTGCGGTGCCGACACCGGCCGGCACGACCTGGTCGGACCGGTCACCCGCGACGACCTGGTCGCCCGCCTCGGCCGGCGGCTCAAGCGCGCCGAACTCGACGCGCGGCTGGCCGATCTGGCGGCGCAGGGACTGATCTGGGATTCCGGCGCCGGCACCGCCCGCAAGCCGGCGTGGGTGGCCGGCATCCATCTGGGCGCCGCCCTCCCCTGGCGCGGGCACCACCTCCTCGGTCCGCTGGCCACCACCGATCCCGGCGAGATCCGCGCGCTGCTCGACGGTCTGGACGAGCGCCCGCGCGAGTTGATCGCCACCCTCTCCTCCGGTCCGTCATTGGGTCGCAGCCGGGACGCGGCCCCGGACGCCGATCCGGCCGCCCCGGTCCCCCGGCTGATCGCCGCCGGCCTGCTGGCCCGCATCGACGAGCAGACCGTCGAACTGGTACCGATGGCCGGTCAGCTGCTGCGCGGCGAGCCGCCGCTGACCACCGCGATCCTGGCGCCCCCGGTCCTGAGCGAAGGCCCCGGCCGGTTCGGCCCCGACGCCGTCGACGCGGCGGGCGCCGGAGAGGCGCTCGAGTTTCTCCGCCACGCCGATGCCCTCCTCGACGTGCTCGGCAACACACCGGCCGCCGTGCTCAAGTCGGGCGGCCTCGGGATCCGCGAACTGCGGCGGCTGGCCAAAGCCACCGGACTGTCGGTCGGGCGGATCGGCCTGCTGGTGGAGGTACTCGCAGCCCAGCGCCTGATCGATTCCGGACTGCCCGAACCCGAGCCGGCCGAATGGAGCGGCGACGAGGCCTTCGCGCCCACCGTGGCCGTGGACACCTGGCTGCACACCATGCCCGAACGCCGGTGGCATGCGGCGGCGAGCGCCTGGCTGGACCTGCCCCGCCGCCCCTGGCAGATCGGCGACACCGACCGGGACGGCAACACCATCGCCGCCCTGTCCAGCGAACTGTTCGACGCGGCCGCCGCGCTCACCCGACGGCAGGTGCTCGCACCGCTGCTCGATGCACCGCCCGCCGCCCCGGTGGAGGTGGACGCCCTGGTGGCCGCCCTCACCTGGCGGCACCCGCGACAACTGCGCCGCTGGACGCGCCGATTCGCCGGCGAAACGCTCCGCGAGGCGCGCGAGCTGGGGCTGGTGGCACACGGCTCGCTCACCGGGCCGGGACGCGCGCTGCTGACCGCCGCCCCCGACGACGACGCGGCGACCGCCGCCGCGCTGGCGGCGATGGACACCGCGCTGCCGACCCCCGTCGACCACTTCCTGGTACAGGCCGATCTGACCCTGATGGTGCCCGGACCGATGACCGCCGAGCTGGCCGAGCAAGTGGAGGCGATCGCCGACCTGGAGTCCGGCGGCGCGGCCTCGGTCTACCGCATCAGCGAGGACAGCCTGCGGCGCGCCCTGGATTCTGGTCGCTCGGGCTCGGAGATCACCGCGCTGCTGACGAATCGGTCCCGCACCCCGGTGCCGCAGTCGCTGACCTATCTGGTGGAGGACGTCGCCCGCCGGCACGGCAGCCTCCGGGTCGGGGTCGCGTCGGCGTTCGTGCGGTGCGAGGATCCGGCGCTGCTGGCCGCCGTGCTCAGCAGCGACGTGGCCGGCGAGGTGGCCTTGCGCGCACTGGCCGCCACCGTGGCGGTCTCCCCGGCACCGGTGCGCGACGTGGTGGAGGCGCTGCGCCGCGGCGGCTTCGCCCCGGCCGGCGAGGACTCCAGCGGCGCCCTGATCGACCTGCGCAGCCGCGGCGCGCGCGTGCCCTCGCGTCCGCCGGCACCCCGGGCGTCGCAGCGGCGGGCCCGCATCGCCCCCGGCCAGGCCCAGACCGTGGTCGCTCGACTACGTGCGGCCGATCGCGCCGACGAGCCCCCGCGCGGGGCGGTGCGCGTGACCGGCGGCGGCGAGAGCACCTCGGCGCTCATCCAGCTGGCCCTGCGGACCGGCCGGCCGGTCCGCCTGGGCTACGTCGACGCGCACGGCGCCGCCAGCCGGCACGTCGTCACCCCGCGGGCGCTGCAGGCCGGACAGTTCCTCGGCACCTCCGAGGACACCCCCGACGCACGCTTCTCCCTGCACCGCATCACCAGCCTGGAACTGCTCTAGACCCGCCCCGACCTGACAGTTCGGCCCGCGACCTGGACAATGGGACGGGTGACTGACGGACCCCTGATCGTGCAATCGGACAAGACCGTGCTGCTGGAGATCGACCACCCGCAGGCGGCCGCCGCGCGAGCGGCGATCGCCCCCTTCGCCGAGCTCGAACGCGCCCCCGAGCACGTGCACACCTACCGGGTGACCCCGCTGGCGCTGTGGAACGCCGGCGCCGCCGGGCACGACGCCGAGCAGGTGGTCGACGCCTTCGTCACCTTCTCCCGCTACCCGGTGCCGCAGCCGCTGCTGGTCGACATCGTCGACGTCATGGGCCGCTTCGGCCGACTGCAGCTGGTCAAGAACCCCGCCCACGGGCTGAGCCTGGTCTCCCTGGACCGCGCCGTGCTCGAAGAGGTGCTGCGCAACAAGAAGATCGCGCCGATGCTCGGGGCCCGGGTCGACGATGACACCGTGGTGGTGCACCCGTCCGAACGCGGTCGCCTGAAGCAGGCGCTGCTCAAGATCGGCTGGCCGGCCGAGGACCTCGCCGGGTACGTCGACGGCGAGGCCCACGCGATCGACCTGCAGCAGGACGACTGGGAGCTGCGCGACTACCAGCAGCTGGCCGCGGACTCGTTCTGGGCCGGCGGCTCAGGCGTCGTCGTTTTGCCATGCGGTGCCGGTAAGACCATGGTCGGTGCGGCCGCCATGGCCCGCGCGGGGGCCACCACGCTGATCCTGGTGACCAACACCGTGGCGGGCCGGCAGTGGAAGCGCGAGCTGATCGCCCGGACCACGCTGACCGAGGAGGAGATCGGCGAGTACTCGGGTGAACGCAAGGAGATCCGGCCGGTCACCATCGCGACGTATCAGGTGATGACGCGCAAGAGCAAGGGCGAGTACCGCAACCTGGACCTGTTCGACTCGCGCGACTGGGGCCTGATCATCTACGACGAGGTGCACCTGCTGCCCGCCCCCGTCTTCCGGATGACCGCCGATCTGCAGTCCCGGCGCCGGCTCGGCCTGACGGCGACGCTGGTGCGCGAGGACGGTCGCGAAGGTGACGTCTTCAGCCTGATCGGGCCCAAGCGCTACGACGCCCCATGGAAGGACATCGAGGCGCAGGGCTGGATCGCCCCGGCCGACTGCATCGAGGTGCGCGTCACCATGTCCGACGACGAGCGCCTGCAGTACGCCGTCGCCGAGGCCGACGCCAAGTACAAGCTGTGCTCCACCGCGCACTCGAAGCTGCGGGTGGTGCGGTCGATCCTGGAGCAGCACCGCGGCGCCCCCACCCTGGTGATCGGCGCCTACATCGACCAACTCGAAGAACTCGGGCGCGAACTGGACGCCCCGGTGATCCAGGGCTCCACGCGCAACGCGGAACGAGAGAAGCTGTTCGACGCCTTCCGGCGCGGCGAGATCGGCACCCTGGTGGTCTCCAAGGTCGCCAACTTCTCCATCGACCTGCCCGAAGCGTCAGTGGCGGTGCAGGTCTCGGGCACCTTCGGCTCGCGCCAGGAGGAGGCCCAGCGCCTTGGCCGGCTGTTGCGCCCGAAGGCCGACGGCGGGCAGGCGCACTTCTACTCGGTGGTCTCGCGCGACAGCCTGGACGCCGACTACGCGGCCCACCGGCAGCGCTTCCTGGCCGAGCAGGGATACGCCTACCGGATCGTCGACGCCGGCGACCTCCCCGCCGCCGGGACCAGTGAGACGGCGGGAGATGACTGAGCGGGCCAACCCGCTGGTGCGGCGGATGCAGCCGTTCGCCTCCACCATCTTCGCCGAGATCTCCGCGTTGGCGACCACCCACGGAGCGATCAATCTGGGACAGGGCTTCCCGGACACCGACGGTCCGCCCGCCATGCTGGCTGCGGCGCAGCAGGCCATCGCCGACGGCCACAACCAGTACCCGCCCGGGCCCGGGGTCCCGGAACTGCGGCACGCGATCAGCGAGCAGCAGTCGCGCGATTACGGCCTCGACTACGACCCGGACACACAGGTGCTGGTGACGGTCGGCGCCACCGAGGCGATCGCCGGCGCCGTGCTCGGCCTGGTAGAGCCCGGCCGCGAGGTGGTGATGATCGAGCCGTACTACGACTCCTACGCGGCGACAGTGGCGCTGGCCGGCGCGATCCGCCGCACCGTCCCGCTGGTGCCCGACGGCGACGGCTTCCGGCTCGACCTGGACGCCCTGCGCGCCGCCATCGGCCCGGACACCGCTGCGGTGCTGATCAACACCCCGCACAATCCGACCGGCACGGTGCTCACCGACGACGAACTCTCCGAGATCGCCCGGCTGTGCATCGCCAACGACGTCATCGCCATCACCGACGAGGTCTACGAGCACCTGATCTTCGGCGACCTCGCCCACCACCCGCTGGCCGGCTTCGACGGCATGGCCGAACGCACCCTGCGGATCTCCAGCGCCGCCAAGACCTTCAACGTCACCGGCTGGAAGATCGGCTGGATCAGCGGCCCGGCCGATCTGGTCGCGGCCGCGCGCGGCGCCAAGCAGTACCTCAGCTTCGTGGCCGGGGGGCCGTTCCAGCCCGCCGTCGCACTCGCCCTGCGGACCGAGGCCGAGTGGGTGGCGGCCAACGCCCGCGAACTGGAACGCAAGCAGACCGACCTGTCCGCGACGCTGCGCGATGCCGGCTTCGGGGTGCACCGCACCGACGGCACGTACTTCGTGCTCGCCGACCCGCGACCGCTGGGCTATCACGACGGTCTCGCCTTCTGCCGCAGCCTCCCCGAACAGATCGGTGTGGCGGCCGTGCCGGTCGGGGCGTTCACAGTGTCGAACGACTGGGATCATCTGGTGCGCTTCGCCTTCTGCAAGGAGGACGCGGTGCTCGCCGAGGCCGCGCGCCGGCTGCGCACCCTGGGCTGAGACGGAACCCGGCACCTCGACACACGCCACACATGTTCGCACGTCTGTTCGATGTGCGGCGTAGGCTGGGTCCATGCTCGCCGGCTTCTCCGAATCGCTCTTCGACTCTCCCGCGACGGCCCCGGACGCGGATCCGGAGATCGCGCCGCTGACTTCGGGGATGCAGCGGCGGGAACTGGCGCACGGCGCATGGGTGGACCTGCGGCCGGGTTGGCTGACCGGCGCGACGCCGCTGTTCGAGCGGCTGGCAGCGGGGGTCCCGTGGCGGGCCGAGCGAGTCCGCATGTACGAGTCCACCCTCGCGGTCCCGCGTCTGACGGCCGCCTATCCGGCCGATGCCCGACTGCCCGATCCGGTGCTGGACCGGCTCCGCGAGAAGCTGAACGCTCACTATGGCCCCGGCCACGGCGAAGGCTTCGTCAGCGCCGGCCTGTGCCTGTATCGCGACGGCCGCGACAGCGTCGCCTGGCACGGCGACCGGATCGGCCGCGGCGCCTACCGCGACACCCTGGTCGCGATCGTCTCGCTCGGCGCTCCCCGGGTGCTGGCGCTGCGCCCGCGCGGCGGCGGCACGGCCCTGCGCTTCACTCTGGGCAGCGGCGATCTACTGGTGATGGGCGGCAGTTGCCAGCGCACCTGGGATCACGCCGTCCCCAAGGCGCGCGGAGCCGGCCCCCGGATGTCCATCCAGTTCCGGCCGCCGGGCGTGCTGTGACTGCCCGCGAGACGCCCCTTAGACCTCGACGGTGACTCCGGTCAGCTTTTCGGCCGCCGACCACAGCTTCTGCCGCAGTTCGGCGTCGTCGGCCGCGCGGCGATAGCCCGCCACGGCCGGCGCCCCACGCATGCCGCCGAAGTTCTTGGGGCCGTAGTACTCCCCGTTGGCGGCGTGCGGCGAGGTCGCGGCGAACAAGGCCGGCAGCGCGCCCTCGGCGGCGGACTGGGCGATCGGCGTCATGTTGCCCAGCTTCATCACCCAGTCGACCGGGGATTCGGTGTGCAGCTGCAGTTCGGTGGCCGCATACCCCGGGTGCGCGGCGAGGGAGGTCTTGTCCGAACCCGCGCCGGCCAGGCGGTCGGCCAGCTCGAGGGCGAGCATCAGGTCGGCGAGCTTGGAGTCGCCGTAGGCGGTCCAGCGGTTGTACTTGCGCCGCTCCCAGTTCAGGTCGTCCACGTCGAGCCGTGCACTCTTGTGCATCAGCGACGACATGGTGACCACGCGGTCGTCGATCCGGTCCAGGATCAGTCCGGTCAGCGCGAAATGCCCGAGGAAGTTGGTGCCGATCTGCATCTCGTAGCCGTCGGCGGTCCGGCGCAGCGGGATCGCCATCACCCCGGCGTTGTTGATCAGCACGTCGGCACCGTCGAAGGAATCGGCGAAGGCGCGTACCGAAGCCAGGTCGGCTAGGTCCAGCGGGGCGACTCGCGCGTTGTCGCCGATCTTCTCGGCCACCTGCTGGGCCTTGTCGACGTTGCGGCAGGCCAGTGTCACCTCGGCCCCGGCACTCCCCAGGGCCAGTGCCATCTGTTCGCCCAGCCCGCTGTTGGCTCCGGTGACGACGACACGACGCCCCGTCTGGTCCGGCATGTCGGTGATCGACCAGCCACTCATCGGTTCACTCCTCTCTACCGCGCACGTCGCGTCGGTAGCTTCATCAGTTCGGCAAGAACGGTACCCAATGTCGGCGGTTCGGCGCGCCTGGCCAGGGCGGTCGGAATGAAGACATGGGTGTTCTCGGTGCGCCCGCGCAGGCTGATCCGATCGAACGGCTGCCAGTGCTCGGCCTCCTCCGGGTCGGCGGCCTCCACGGCGTCGCTGCTGGCGTACACCGGGGAACCGCCGTCCTTGGCCCGGTCCGACAGCCGTGCGGCCTCGTTCACCGGATCGCCGATGACGGTGTACTCGTAGCGGCTGGCCGCACCGATGTTGCCGGCGAAGACGCGGCCGTAGCCCACCCCCATGCCCCATTCCAGCGGGACCTTCTCACTCAGCGCCTCCCCCAGTTCGCGTGCCGCGCACAGGGCGGCACCGGCCGGGTCGTCCAGCGGTGTCGGCGCCCCGAAGATCACCAGCGCCGCATCGCCCTCGAACTTGTTGATCAGCCCGTCGTGAGCTTCGACGACCTCGGCGACCGCCGAGAAGAAGACGTTGAGCACCATGGCCGTCTCGCGGGGATCGCGCTGGGCGGCGAAGGCCGTCGATCCGGTGAGATCGACGAAGATGACGGCGACGTCGGTGTTGGTGCCGACCATCTCGCCGTCGTCGTGAGAGATCGCGAGTTCGGCCACGCGGTCGCCCACGTGTTTGGAGAAAAGTGCGCGGATGCGTTCACGTTCGGCGAGGCCGTCGAGCATGTCGTTGAGGCCGTTCTGCAGAATGCCGAGCTCGGAGGAGTCGTAGACGGCGACCCGCTGCTCGAAGTCCCCGACGGCCGCACTCTCGATCACCGTGCGCATCTCGGTGAGCGGATCGGCGATCGCGCGGCCGACCAGCAGCATCACCGTCAGCCCGGACGACAACGCCACGATGGCGAGGAACGCCGAGGCCCAGTCCAGCGGCCCGGCCGCCGGCGGCAGCCAGCCGAACCAGCGGCCGATGTTGATGGTGATCAGACCCACCATGGGGACCGCCGACGAGACGAGCCAGACCACGACCATCCGTTCGCGGACGCCGTGCACCACCCGCGGCTCGGAGGTACCCCGCAGGGCGAGCACGGTGAGTGGTCGTGCCGAGGATTCGGCGAACAGATAGGTGAGGCTGCACGAGGTGACCGCGGCGAGCGAGAAGGCGCCGCCCACCGTCGCCAGGAAGAGCGGACTGACGTCGGCGATCAGCGCGTAGACGGCGAAGCTGGAACCCCAGCCGATCAGGTCCGCACCGACCTGCTGCATCGGGATCCGGCCCACCGCCCGCCGGCGTACGGCATCGGCGGGTTCTCCGGAGGCGAACCAGTCGAACTGGGGGCGCAGCACCAGCACGGCGACGAAGGTGCTCACCACGGTGCCGCCCACCACGGCGATGAACATGTGGAAGAAGCTGGGGTGGTCCACCTCCGCCTGGAGCGAGAACCTTCCGCCGTTGAAGGCCAGCAGGACCAGCGCGAAGGTCTCCAGGCCGATCAGGAATCGGGAGAAGATCCCGATGATGAGGATGAGTGAGGCGGCACGCCGCAACACGCGGCGACGCAGGTCGACGTCGAATGACTGCCAGTCGACGGTCAGCTCGCCGTGCGGCCCCGTGGCCCGGCGGGCGTCGTGCTGGACGGCGGCCACCCACTGGCGCATGCCCCACGATTCGATGCGGTTCGCCACGGCGTGCGCGGCGTCGCGTGATCGCTGGAAAAGCACGCACACCTCCCGCGGCTATGGGCAATGGATCGAGCGTACCCAAGCGCGGGAGGTGTGCGTGTGCGGTGCGATCAGGCAGCGGCGGGGTTGCCGGCCTCGATCTCCAGGGTGATGGTGATCTTGTCGCCGACGACGGTGCCGCCGGTCTCCAGCGGCATCTCGATGTCGATGCCGAAGTCCTTGCGGTTGATCACGGTGGTGGCCTCGAAACCGGCGACGGGGCCGTGGCCCATGCCCGGGTTGACCCCGTTGAACTCGAGCTTCAGGTCCACCGGGCGGGTCACACCCTTGAGGGTGAAGTCGCCGTGCACCACGTAGTCGTCGCCGTCGGGGTCGACCGAGGTGGAGACGAAGGTGGCCTTCGGAAACTTCTCGGCGTCGAAGAAGTCGGCGGAGCGGATATGGCCGTCACGCTGCTCGTTCTTGGTGTTGATGGATTCGACGTCGATCTCGGCGCGCACCGACGGGGTGCCGTCTTCGGCGATCTCGATGGCGCCGGTGAACTCGGTGAACTCCCCGCGGACCTTGGAGACCATGAGGTGACGGACGGAGAATCCGACGGTCGAATGGGTCGGATCGATGGTCCAGGTGCCGGCGGAAATCAGGGGCAGGGCGTTGACTGCAGTGGTCATGGGGAACTCCTCGTATAGCGATCGGTGTCAGGTTCAGCGGATCATCGACCCACACCGAGCATAACCGGACCTCGGTCCGATTAATTCCCCCAGGCGTCGACTATGACTGGTATCACACCTTCCCCGGGCGGATCGTCAGAGCTCGGCGACGGCCGAGCCTGGATCGATCAGGATCTTCGCGTGGCTTTCGGGGTCACCGAGGGCGTCGAAGGCTGCCGCGAGACCGTCGAGTCCGACGGTCCCGGTCAGGAGCGGGCGGGCGTCGATCTTGCCGTCCGCGAGCAGGTGGAGCGTCGCCCGGAACTCGTCCGGCTCGTAGGCGAACGCGAACCGTAGATCGATCTCTTTGTTCGACATGAGCGCCGGCCGGATGGTGTCCGGCTCCATGCAGACGCCGACCACCACGATCCGGGACCGGTACGGCATCTGCGCGGCCAGGCCGTCGAGAATGCCGGGGACACCGACGCATTCGAAGACCACCGGTCCCTTGGGGACCTGCCCGAGGCGCTCGCCCAGCGACATCAGGTGCCACCAGGGCACCCCGGGAATCACCTGGAGCTTGCGCATCGAGTCCAGGGCGAAGTCGAGCAGAGCCGGTCCGCTGGAGAAGTGGGTGCGGCGGGCCGGGACAGCATCGGCGAGATCGTCGCGGCCCGGATCCACCACGATGTCGGCGCCGCACACCCGCGCCAGCCGCCGTCGCTCCGGCGTCAGGTCGCTGGCCACCACGGTCTTGACCCCGCGGGCCTTGAGCATAAGTATCACCGCCAGCCCGATCGGGCCGCAGCCGACGACGACGGCGACCTCCCCGCGGCCGATGTCGCTGCGCTCCACGGCGTGCAGCCCGACGGCCAGGGGCTCGGTCAGCGCCGCCGACTCCGGATCCAGTCCGTCGGGCACCGGCATGGTGACGTTCTCGTCCACCAGCAGGTACTCGGCAAACGCTCCGGGCGCCTTGGCCGACAGGCCGGTCATCTGCACCTCGTCGCCGTCACGGCGGATCGGCAGCGAGACCACCCGCGCGCCCGGCTTCCAGCGCTTGCGGCAGTCCGGGCCGTACGACACCACCTCGCCGACGAACTCGTGCCCCATCACCACGTCCTGGTCCGCGCGCATGAAGTGGTCGTAGCCCACCTCTCGCCCCAGATCGGCAGCGTCGTTGCAGTGCACCCGGGCGTGCAGGTCCGAGCCGCAGATACCGGCCCGCAACACCCGCAGCAAGACCTGCTGCGGCCCCGGCGCCGGCTGCGGGAGCTCGCGCACCGTGAACTCGCCTTCGCGGCAGACCGCAGCTTTCATCTGCTCACTCACGCTCGGCCGCAGCGCTGTCGTCCTCTGCGCTGTCGTCCTCGGGGGTGACGTCCTCGGCCGGGTGCTCCTCGGCCTCGGCGGACTCTTCGTCTTCGGTCTCCCCGTCCTCCCGCTCCTCGGCACCGTGCAGCCAGGCGTGCGTCGCATCGTCGCTGCTCGACCGGTCCCCGCCGAGAGCGTTGTTCTCGTAGGCCACCTGAAGGCCGGCGTCGCTGTCGGAGGAGTAGGCCACCACGATCTCCGAGGCCAGCGCGGTCTCGTCGCTGAGCAGAGCGACCGGCTCGGGTTCCGGCGCGGGCTCTGGTTCGGCCTCGGCGGCAGCGGCGGCGACCACCTCGTGGTCGGCGTCCGTGGTCTCGGTCTTGTCTTTGATCTCGGTCTCGCCCTTCGCCTTGGTCTTGGCCTTGGTCTTGGTCTTGGTCTTGGCCTTGGTCTTGGTCGTCGCCTTGGTCTTGGTCCGGGCGCCCGTGGCGGATGCGGCGGCCGCCGGAACAGCGGCCTTGCCCGGTGCCGCTCCCCCGGAGCGCACGTCGGTGCCGTGCGCGCGTGCAGCCTTCCGCTTGCTACCCAGGCGGAGGATCAGACCCAAAGCGATCAGCAGGATCAGCAGCGCCGCGGCCACGATCAGCCACTGCCACCAGGGCTGCCACCACTGGTCGTCGTCGCCCGATCGCGTCCGGTCGGCCACCGGGCTCGGCGCAACCGTTTCCCGCGCGGCCTGCGCCATCTGCGGCATGGTGTCGGCCAGTTCGGCGGGGACCGTGGTCAGCCCGGCCGTCGACGACCACTCGATCTGCGTCCCTTCCGACCCGGCGAAGCTCGCCTCGTCGAAGCGGCCCGTGTACGAGGTGTCCGAGGTCGGGTAGCCGAACGGCCCCTCGACACCGCCGGAGGCCTGCCAGGCGCGCAGAACGGCGCCGGTCAGCAGCGAAGCCCGAGTCTGCGGGCTCCAGTAGATCGCCGCTCCACCGGGGGCGCTGAACTCGCTGTATCGGCCCTCGCCGACGGCCTGCTCGTCACCGGTCGGGAAACCGATGGCAGCGGGCCCGCCGACGGCGCGGTAGCGCACGGCGATCCGGCCGAGGACGGCGTGCGCCCCGGTCTCCGCCGAGTAGTAGACGGTGCCGTTCTCGAAGGTCTGGGCACCGCCGCCGGCGACCGACCTGACCTCGCCGGTCGGCGCACCCAGATCCGCGCTGTGCTGCGGCTGCGCCGCGTAGGCGTCGATCGCCGCAGCGGCGTCCGTGCGCGCATCGGCACGTGTTGCCGGTGCCCCCGCCAGCGCGGCAAGCAGGAGCGACACGACGGCGATCACCACGATGCTCGGGCGGACCAGCCGCCCCCCGACGCTGCTCATCAGGAGTGACGGCCCCGCGACTCGTCGCCGTCCTCGGCGTCGTCGTTCGGCACGGCGTACTTGGGATCCAGCGGCCCCTGGTCGTCCAGTGCGGGCGACGTGGATCCGGCGTAGCCGTCGGTCGGGTGTGCACCGGTGCGGGCGTCGAGCCAATCGGAGTCGGTCACCTCGTCACGTTCCAGGAAGTGCGCTCGCACCTCGTCGCCGCCGCGGGCCTCATGGGTGACGGTGCGCGTGGTCTCCGAATCCTCGATGACCCGCTCCACTTCCTTCTCCACCACCCTGCGGACGAAGACGGGCTTCTCCACGACCACTTCGACGATCTTTTCGATCGGCTTCTCGACGATCTTCTCCACCTCGACGTAGACCGGGCGCTCCACGACCTTCTCCACGTCGACGAAGACCGGCTTCTCCACGACCCGCTCGACCACCTGGTTGATCTTCTTCTCCACCAGGTTCTCGACCAGGACCGGGTTCTCCACGATCTTGTCGAACTCGCGGGTCACCTTCTTCTCGACCAGGTTCTCCACGATCTCGGGGCGCTCGACCACCTTGTCGACCACGTGCTGAACCGGCTTGTCGACCACCTTCTCCACCACGTTGGGCTTCTCGACGATCCGCTCCACCTCACGGTCGACCGGCTTCTCGACGATCTTCTCCACCACGTTCGGCTTCTCGACGATGCGCTCGACGATCCGGTCGACGGGCTTGTCGATCACCTTCTCGATGATGTTGGGCTGCTCCACCACCCGCTCGACCACCCGATCGACGGGTGTCTCGACGATCTTCTCCACCACGTTCGGCTGCTCCACCACGCGCTCGACGATGCGATCGACGGGCTTCTCGATCACCTTCTCGATGATGTTGAGCTTCTCGACGACCTTCTCGACCTCGCGGTCGACCTCCTGGTCGGTGACCTTCTCGACGATGTTCACGACCTCGACGATCCGTTCCACCTCACGGTCGACCGGCGTCTCGATCACCTTCTCGATGATGTTCGGCTGCTCCACCACCCGCTCGACGATGCGATCGACGGGCTTCTCGATCACCTTCTCGATCACGTTCGGCGTCTCGACGGTCCGCTCGACGGTCCGGTCGACCGGCTTCTCGACCACTTCCTCGATGACGTTCGGCTGCTCCACCACCCGCTCGACCACCCGGTCGACCGGCTTCTCCACCACCTGCTCGATGATGTTGGGCCTTTCCACCACGCGCTCGACGATGCGGTCGACGGGCTGCTCGATCACCTTCTCGATCACGTTCGGCTGCTCGACCACCCGCTCGACCACGTGGTCGACGATCTTCTCCACCGGGGTTTCGACGATCTGCTCGACGACCACCTCGCGCGGGACCTCGACCACCTTGACCACGGGCTTCTCGACGACGACCTCGACGATCTTCTCGACCTCTTTCTCGACCATCTTGTAGACGATCTTCTCGACCGGGACCTCGACGATCTTCTCGACGATCTTCTCGACCGGCTTCTCGACGATCACCTCGACGATCTTCTCGACCGGCTTCTCGATCACCTTCTCGACGATCTTCTCGACCGGGACCTCCACCTCGCGGTCGACGATGGTGACCAGCGGCTTCTCCACGCGCCGCTCGATGGTGACGTCCTTCTCCACGATCTGGTCGTGGATGTCGACGATCAGCTTCTCCACCAGACGGTCCACCTCGACCGGGGCGTCGACCACCTCGTCGACCACGGTGACGACCAGCTTCTCCACCAGCCGCGGCACGTCCACCTCGCGCTCGACGATCTCGTCGACCAAGGACACCACCAGCTTCTCCACCAGGCGGGGGACGTCCACCTCGCGCTCGGTGACCTGATCGACCACCGAGACGATCGGCTTCTCCACCAGCCGCTGGATGTTGACGGGCTTGTCGGTCACGTCGTCGACGATCGAGACGACCGGCTTCTCCACCAGCCGTGAGACGTCGACGGGCTTGTCGACCACCTCGTCGACGACGGTGACGATGGGCTTCTCCACCAGCCGTGAGACCGGCTTGGGCACCTCGACGATGTCGTCGAGCACGGTGACCACCGGCTTCTCCACCAGCCGGGACACGTCGACGGGGGTGTCGACGACGTCGTCGACGATGTTCACGATCGGCTTCTCCACCAGGCGCGAGACGTCGACCGGCATTTCGGTGACATCGTCGACGATGGTGACGACGGGCTTCTCCACCAGGCGCGAGACGTCGACGGGGACGTCCTGCACGTCGTCGCGGACGCTGACGACCGGACGCTCCACCAGGCGGCTGATCTCGACGGGCTTGTCCTCCACCGAGTCGACGATGGTGACGACGGGGCGTTCGACCAGCCGGCTGACCGTGGTCGGCTTGTCGACCACCATGTCGACCGTGTCGACCACCAGACGCTCGACCACGCGCTCCATGGTCACGGGCTTGTCGACGACACGCTCCACCGGATTCTCGACGAGTCTCTCGACGGTGAATTCGCGATCGACGACGTTGTCGACGACCTTCGGGCTCGGATCCGAATCCCTGCGGTCGTTCTTAGCCACAATGCCTCCCTATGTACCAGCCTCCGTGCACCCCATCGGGCCCGGTGAAACGGTAGATCGACCCACGCCACGGTGTGTCCAGTGTGGTGTGAGGTACGCCCGATATCAAGAATCGTAGCCAGGTCAGCGTACTTGAGCAGTGCGGACCGCGTGGAAACCCGTCGAGAGGCTATTCAGACACCGGGATTCTCCCCGGAACAGGCCCCGAAACACGAGAGTCGCGGCAGTGCTCAACGCACTGCCGCGACTCCTCACATGGCGACCCTGACGGGACTCGAACCCGCGACCTCCGCCGTGACAGGGCGGCGCGCTAACCAACTGCGCCACAGGGCCATGTGTAATTGTGCTCGCGCTCGACGCACGAGAAGACCCCCTGAACTAGGGGGTCCGCGTGGCCAGGGCCGGGATCGAACCGGCGACCTTCCGCTTTTCAGGCGGACGCTCGTACCAACTGAGCTACCTGGCCAGATGGTTGACGGTCATGCCGACGCCAAACCTGGCGACCCTGACGGGACTCGAACCCGCGACCTCCGCCGTGACAGGGCGGCGCGCTAACCAACTGCGCCACAGGGCCTTGTTCAGTTATCCCCGCAGCCTTTCGGCCGCGAAGCGTACCCCCTACGGGATTCGAACCCGCGCTACCGCCTTGAAAGGGCGGCGTCCTAGGCCGCTAGACGAAGGGGGCCAGGTGTCCTCGTTGGGAGCTTGATCAGCGTATGGCACAGGCTCCGAAAACTACAAATCGCCTGGTCCGTGCGGACTTGACGACTGGCGCCCGGAGCGGCGGGCGAGCACTCCTCCCCGCTCGCAGGAGGTGCGCTCGTCGCCGCCGGGCACGGTGGAACGTGTGAAGAACACCGATCTCCGGAGCGAAATCCGGCGAAGGCGGCATTCGTACCCCTCGGTTCCGATTGGAGTCTAACACCGCAGCGTAGGATCGTCTCATGGACGACGACCCGCCCGGTCAACGGCGGCGCGGTCGGCCCCGACAGGACGAGCTCGCCGCACGACGGTCCGCGATGCTCGATGCCGCGGCCGCGATTCTGGTGGAGAACGGCTACCAGGACTTCACCGTCAGTGCCGTCGCCGCCCGCGCCGGCACCTCCAAGAGCACCGTCTACTCGTGGTTCGACAACCGCGATGGGCTACTCCGCGCGGTGATCGAGCGCAACTACGACAACGGCGTCTCCCCCCTGCACGCCGACCTCCTGGACGAGGCGGATCCACGGACGGTTCTCATCGCCGTCGCCGAACAGCTGGTGCCGGTCCTGCAGAGCGAACTTTCGCTGGCCCTCTCCCGCGCCGCGATGTCCGACCCCACGCTGCGGCCGACGCTGCTGGCCGGCGGCGGCGACCGGGGACGCCCCGCGCTGGCCGCCTACATGGCCCGCGCGGCCGCCGCCGGACACCTGAACCTCGACGACCCGCTCGTCGGCGCCAAGATCTTCTACGGCCTGCTGATGCAGGACGATCAGATCCGCACCCTGCTCGGGGATTCGCCGATGGACCGCGAGACCGTCGCCGCGCGCGCCCGCTTCGCCACCGACGCCTTCCTCAAGCTCTACGGGTCCGACTGACCGGACCGTCGGCCTTGAAAAGGCCCGGCGCTCAGCGACATTCGCGATATCGAGCACGACGTAGCCCGAACGGACGACATGACGGCACCGTGAGGACGGGCACGTAGCGTCCCAACAGCAAGACACCCCACTCCCTCACTGTTGAAGGACCTGACCATGACCATGCCTCCTCCCGGACCGCAGCAGCCCTACCCGGCCGGACCTCCGCCCCAGTACCAGGCGCCCAAGAAGAAGAAGGTGTGGCCGTGGATCCTCGGTGGCGTCATTCTGATCTTCATCCTCTTCATCGGGGGATGCATGGCTCTCTTCGGAGGTGTCGCCAACGAGATCGACAAGGAATCGAAGCGGACCGTGGAGGTCACCTACAGGGTCACTGGTGACGGCGGTCCGGTGTCGGTGACCTACAGCGACGCGAACTTCAACATCTCGCAAGACACCGAGGTCCCCCTGCCCTGGGAGAAGGAAGTCACCATCGACGGGCTCGGCAAAACCGCCTCGCTGACCGCGACCAACAACTTCCAAGCCGCCACAGGCAGCACCGTGACCTGCGAGATCCTGGTGGACGGCGCAGTCAAGTACACCAATACCGCGAGCGGCCCAGCCGCTAGCGCCTCGTGCTCGGGAGACGTCGGCTAGTTGCACTGACTCGCCAGTCTGGGAAAGTCCCGGCCATTCCCGAGAGGAGTGGTCGGGGCTTCTTACATCCACCGCCGGCCAGCGGCCCACACCGCGCCGGCGCCTGAGCTCGTGAGCAGCAGAACCCCCGCCCGGCCCTGACGGCCAGACGGGGGTTCCGATGAGTGCCCCCAGTAGGGCTCGAACCTACGACCTGCGGATTAAAAGTCCGTAGCTCTACCAACTGAGCTATAGGGGCGTGCGCGAAAGGCAGTTTACCGCCGGTCTAGGGCAGGAGCACGGCCGGGGCACGACGGCGCGCGAGCACCGAACGCACCGCGTCGCCGAAGGCGGGCACGAACTTGTCGGCGCCGATCACGCAGCACGCGTGACCGCCGTCGACCGGGAAGTCCAGCGTGTCCACGATGCCCTCCGACAGGAGAGACTGCCGCTCGGGCGGAACGGTCTTGTCCCGGGTCGAGATCACCACTGCGGTCGGCACGTCGATCTCGCCGAGCCAGTCCCGCGAGTCGAAGCTCGCCATCGCCTCGCTGAACGCGCCCAGCTTGCTGATCGGGGTGGACAGGAACTGGTTGATCCCCCACTTGGCGGGGTGCTGCGACCAGTCGTCGAGCCGCTGATCGGACGGCACGGGCAGGAACCGGTCCAGCCGCGCGGCGATCGACCCCACCTTCACGTCGCGGGCCAGCGCCTCCGGATCGAGGCTGGAGAAGTACGGGCCGGTGGAGCACAGGACCAGGCCGTCGACGCGGTCGGAGTGCCGGCGCCAGGCGAGCTGGGCGATGCCGCCGCCCATCGAGAAGCCGGCCGCGGTGAAGTGGCCGACCCCCAGGGCATCGGCCACAGCGACGACGTCGTCGGCGCACGCTTCGAGGGTGAAGTCGGCCGAGCGGATCCCGCGGCCGTGCCAGCGGTGGTCGATGGTGATGACGCGGAACTCCCGCGTCAGTTCGGGGATCACCGGGTACCAGCAGAGCAGCCCGGTGGTGGCCACCGAGTGCAGTAGGAACAGCACCGGAGCCTCGCGCGGGCCGGCGTCGGTGATGAAGGTGGTGCCGCGGCCGGGCAATTCGAGGTACTCGCCGGCGGGCAGATCCCGCACGGGATACGGGCTCACGACATGGCCCAGCGCTCGTTTGACTGAACCCAATGGACTGGACTTGATACCCACGGATTCGACGGTACTCGCCCCGCTTAGACAAATCCTGTGAATCGTCTCGCCTGAGCCTGGTATTGCTGCGATACTGACGGCCGTGATCGCGATCGACCGTCCCAAACTCGAAGGTTCCGTCGCCGTGGGCGACCAGCGGCGCCGGCGCATCGGCTTCTCAGAATTCGGTGCCCCGGGCGGTCCGGTGGTGGTGTGGCTGCACGGCACCCCCGGCGCCCGCCGCCAGATCCCCTGTGAGGCTCGCGAGTACGCCGAGGAGCGCGGCTTCCGGCTGATCGGACTGGACCGGCCCGGCGTCGGCTCGTCGACCGCCCACCGCTACACCTCGATCAGCGACTTCACCAGCGACTTCCAGATCGTCCTGAGCACTCTCGGCATCGAGCGCTGCTCGGTGATCGGGCTGTCCGGCGGCGGCCCCTACACGCTCGCCGTCTCCCGCTTCCTGCCCGACCGGGTGGTCTCGGCGGCCGTCGTCGGCGGGGTGGCACCGGTGACCGGGCCGGACGGGATCGCCGGCGGCGCAGTGGACAACGTCCGCGCGATGGAGCCGATGCTGACCAAGATGGCCGGCCCGGTGGGCAAGGTGGTCAGCGCGGTGCTGTCGGTCGCCCGGCCCGTCGCCGAACCGGCCATCTCCGCCTACGGCCGGCTGTCCCCCGACGCCGACCGCGAACTCCTGTCGCGCCCCGAGTTCCGGGCGATGTTCCTCGACGACCTCCTACACGGCGGCAGCCGGCGCATGGAGGCGCCGTTCGCCGACCTGTCCCTGTTCGTGAAGGACTGGGGTTTCCGGATCGGTGACGTCACCACCCCGGTGGTCTGGTGGCACGGCGACGAGGACAACATCATTCCGCATTCGCACGGCGTGCACATGACGACGCTGCTGCCCAACGCCACCCTGGTGACCGTTCCCGGGCAGAGCCACCTGAGCACCCTCGGCATGTCGGTGGAGATCATCGATCAGCTGCTGTCGGCGTGGCCCGCTGCCCCCGCTGTTCGGGCTGTGGCGCAGGAGGCCGCGACCGTCTGAGGCCCGGCCGCGCGCCGCTCAGCCCACGCCGGGCGCGGTGGCCGCCAGCCCGGCGGCCAATCCGAGCGCCACCGCGAGCAGCGCCGTCTCGCTCACCGCGCGCCGCAGCGAGACGTCCTCGGGCGTGCGATGCCGGGCGGCCCCGGGCACCCAGGTGCGTCGATGCCGGGCGGCCAGCATCACCGCCGCCACCAGCACCGCCGCCTTGGCCAGGACCACGCGGCCGTAGCCGGTCTGCACCCAGTCCGCGCTCAAGCCGAGCTCACCGAGGGCGGCGAGCACACCGGTGGCGGTGAGCACGGCGACGGCGACGAGCGCGTACCGGGAGAATCCGGGCAGCGAGCGGGCCCAGCCGCCGCGGCCGCGGACGGTCAGGGCGAGGGCGGCGAGCGTGCCTGCCCACCAGGCCGCGGCCAGCGCGTGCGCGCCGACCAGCAGCGGCGCCCAGACCCCCGTGGCGGCGTGCCCGGTGGTGGCGATCGCCATTACGCCGGCCGCGGCGACCACGGCCACCAGGATCTCCGGGGCGAACGGCCGGTAGGCCCAGGCCAGCACGACGATCGCCCCGGCCACGCACACCAGCAGGCCGAGCCCGGACTCGACCCCGATCACCAGGTCGTCGACGCGCAGCTCCGCCGGCGACCGGCCGGACCGTTCGGCCAGCTGCAGCCACGCCGCGATCAGCGAGGCGCCACCCCAGAAGCCGGCGGTCGCGGCGATCAGGGCGCGCGAGGGTTCGGCGTCGACGTAGCCGAGGGCTCCGAGCCCCAGCAGCAGGCAGGCGGCGCCGAGTGCCAGACCGCCGGGCCACGCCGAGGCCTCCGGGCCGGCGACACCGGCCAGAACGGCACACAGCACCAGCCCGGCGAGCACGCCCAGCGTGCCCGCGCCGAGCGGCGCCCAGGCACGCGCCGGGCCGGTCGCCGCCGTCAGATCAGGCTCCCCGGCGCCGCAGGACCAGCACGATCGCGCCCGCGATCACTACCAGCGCCACGACCACCAGCACCACGATCCCCCAGAGCGGGAAACCGCCGTCGTCACCGGTCACCGCCAGCTCCTCGGCGTCGGCCAGCGGGCCGGGTTCGCCGTCGCCGGCCACGGTCAGGGTGAACGTTCGCTGCCCCTGGACCGGATGGCCGTCGGCGGAGGTGACCCGGAAGTTGACCTTGTACTCGCCCACCGGGCCGAGCGCATTCACCGGCACCGAGATCACCTGGCCGCTGACCGTGGGCTCGCCCTGCTGCCAGAAGTGGTTGTCGGGCCCGACCACTTTGAGGACCGCGTACTCCGGACGCAGGTCCTCGTTGAAGGTCACCGAGACCTCGCCGGGTGAGCGATCCAGTTGCGCACCGTTCTCCGGGCTCGAGCCCACCGCCGCCGAATGCGCTGCGGCGGGACCGGCGCCAAGCAGGGCCGCGACCAGGGCCAGCGCCGCGACGACGGCGCTCAGCGCGGACAGGCGCTTGGCAGACCGACGGGACGGGCGAACGGGAACGAGGACCGAGGTGAACATGCTCCCCATGCTGCCACGCGGGTTACCGTAGAGCCCGTGTCGGTCTACTCCCACGGCTTCGCCCGCCTCTCCGCCGCGGTGCCCCTGCTCGCTCTGGCGGACCCGCAGCGCAACGCCGAACGCACCATCGCACTGATCCGCGACGCCCACGACGCGGACGCCGCCCTGGTCGCCTTCCCCGAGCTGGGGCTGTGCGGCTACAGCGTGGACGATCTGGTGCAGCAGGACGCCCTCCTCGACGCGGTGATGGTGGCGATCGACCAGATCGCCGGCGCCACCGTCGGTCTGCGGCCGCTGGTCGCGATCGGCGCTCCCCTGCGCGTGGACGATGCGCTGTTCAACTGCGCGGTCCTGATCCAGGACGGCGAGATCCTGGGCGTGACCCCCAAGTCGTACGTGCCGAACTACCGCGAGTTCTACGAGCAGCGGTACTTCGCCGCCGCCCGCGACGCCGTCGTCGACTCGGTGATGATCGGCGGCCGCGACGTCCCGTTCGGCACGGACCTGATCTTCGAGGCCGCCGACCTGCCCGGCTTCCGGGTGCACGCGGAGATCTGCGAGGACGGCTGGGTGCCGATCCCGCCCAGCACCTGGGCGTCCCTGGCCGGGGCGACGGTGCTGGTGAACCTGTCGGGCAGCCCGGTGACGATCGGCAAGGAGACCTACCGCGAAGCCCTGGTGACCGGGCAGTCCGCCCGGTGCGTGGCCGCGCAGGTGTACGTCGCCTCCGGGTTCGGCGAATCCACCACCGATCTCGCCTGGGACGGTGACGCGCTGATCGCCGAGAACGGTTCCCTGCTGGCGCGCAGCGAGGCCTTCGCCATGACCTCGCAGCTGATCACCGCCGACATCGACCTGGACCGTCTCCGGCAGGAGCGCGCCCGCATGATCAGTCTGCGCGACCAGGTCGGCGACTACGCCGAGCAGGCGCGCGGCTTCCGCCGCATCTCATTCACGCTCGGCGACCTCGATCAGGCGTCCGGCGAGCTGGCCCGTGTGGTGCCACGGTTCCCGTTCGTCCCGTCCTCGGACGCCGACCGGGAGCGGCGCTGCCGCGAGGTGATGAACATCCAGGTGCAGGGGCTGGCGCAGCGGCTGCGCGCCACCGGGCTGAGCAAGATCGTCATCGGGGTGTCCGGGGGCCTGGACTCCACCCTGGCGCTGCTAGTGGCGGTGGAGACCTTCGACCGACTCGGGCTGCCGCGCACCGACATCCACGCCTACACCATGCCGGGCTTCGCCACCGGCGAGGCGACGCTGGCCCGCAGCCACGTGCTGATGGACAGCCTGGGCGTCACCGGCACCGAACTCGACATCCGGCCGTCGTGCCGGCAGATGCTGGCCGATCTGGGGCATCCGTTCGCCGACGGCGAGCCGGTCTACGACGTCACCTTCGAGAACGTGCAGGCCGGCGAACGCACCTCCCACCTGTTCCGCTTCGCGAACCTGCTCGGCGGGATCGTGCTGGGCACCGGCGACCTGTCCGAGCTCGCGCTCGGCTGGTGCACCTACGGCGTCGGCGACCAGATGTCGCATTACAACGTGAACGGCTCGGTGCCCAAGTCGCTGATCCAGCACCAGATCCGGTGGATGATCGACGCCGCCTCCACCACGGACACCACCGGTGCGGCATTCTCCGCCGAGACCGTCGCGGCGCTGCGCGAGATCCTGGCCGACGTGATCACCCCGGAGCTGGTGCCCGCCGGCGCCGACGGGACGGTGCAGAGCACCGAAGACACGGTGGGCCCGTACGAGCTGCACGACTTCTTCCTGTACTACCTGACCCGCTTCGGCTACCGCCCGGCAAAGATCGCCTACCTGGCCGGGCAGGCGTGGGGCGACCGCGAGCGCGGCCCGTGGCCGTCGATGATGACCGAGGGCGAACGCCACCGGTACGACGACGCCACCATCCGGCACTGGCTCGAGATCTTCCTCAAGCGCTTCATGGCCAACCAGTTCAAGCGCACCGCCATGCCGAACGGGCCGAAGATCGGCTCGGGCGGCTCCCTGTCGCCGCGCGGCGACTGGCGGGCTCCGTCCGACGCCCCGTCGACGGTGTGGCTGCAGGCACTGGACTAGCGCCGGCCACATTCCGGTCCGGCCCCCGGTCCCGGCCGGGACGTCAGCCGTCGGCGGGATCGTCGTCCGCGTCGATGACGTCCACGATCACCGGGATCTCCTCGATCACCGCGGCTTCGGCCGCATCGCGCACAGCCGCATCCATGGCCTCGGCCACCTCGGCGCTCTGTTCGTCCGAGTCCACGACGGCCAGGAGCTCGCCGACCTGCCTTTCGAAGGCCTCGCACAGATCCCAGATGTCCGGGGTCAGGTCGGCGCAGGTGAGGAAGCCGACGTTGAGCTTGCCGGCGACCGAGAAGACGGTGATGTTGAGACCCAGGCCGTGGAAGATCGGCGCCAGCGGATAGACCGCCTCCACCTTGGCGCCCAGAAAGTACATGTCGAACGGCGGGCCGGCCACGTTGGAGATCACCGTGTTGAACACCGGCGGATGCAGCACCGACAGGCGACGGTCGGCGTACAGCCGCATCAGAGCGCCCAGCGTGTTGCCCGGAGCGAACTCGGCGAAGGCCCGCAGCATGTTCGGGTCGACGCCCTCGTGGTGCGCCTTGGCCTGGTTGGCGAAGATCCGGGCCACCCGGATGCGCTCGACCGGGTCGGCGACGGTGGTGGGCAGCCGGGTGAACATGCCGGTCACCTTGTTGGTCCCGGTGACCACCAGGTCCTTCTCCTCGGCGCCGCGCACCGACACCGGCACCAGGCCGACCAGCGGATCGTCGGGCAGTTCGCCGCGGTCGGCCAGGTAGGTGCGCAGCGCACCACCGGTCACCGCCAGCACCACGTCGTTGATCTTGACGCCGTAGTGGTCCTTGATCCGCTTGATGTCGTCGAGCGGCAGCTGGGTCAGCGCGAGTGAGCGCCGCGGCGTCAGCGGTGCGTTGAATCGGGTCCGGGGCGCCTCGAAGGGGGCGGGCATGCCGTCTCCCGAGCGCACCCGTTTGATCCACTCCACCGGCACCGGCAGCGTCTTCGGGATCAGCTTCATGGCCGCGATCGGCCGCTGGATGAAGTAGTTGAGCGCGCCGCCGATGGCGATCTCAGCGCGCGGGGCCGACCCCGCGGTGGTGGCCACCGCCTCGGGGTCCAGTTCCGGCGGCTCGGGGTCCGCGGTGGCCAGCTGTCCCAGGATGTCGGCGACGGTGGCACCGTCCACCGAGGCGTGATGCATCCGCATCAGCAGCGCCAGGCGGCCCTCCTCCATGCCCTCGAGCACCCACAGGTCCCAGAGCGGCTTCTTGCGGTCGAGCTCCTGACCGACCAGGTGGGCGCACATCTGCGCCACCTCCTGCAGGCGGCCGGGCGACGGAATCGCGATGCGATGCACGTGCCGCTCGATGTCGAAGTCCTCGTCCTCCACCCACACCGGGTGGTCGATGTTGGCCAGCGAGTTGGCCACCTTGCGACGGAAGATCGGCAGCCCCTTGACGCGGCGGGCCATCTCGGCGCGCATCTTCTCGAAGGTGTAGCCCCCCGGAATGGTCGCCGGATCGACCTGCATGATCGCCGCCACGCTCATCACCTGCGACGGTGTCTCCAGGTAAAGGAAGGAAGCATCCAGGCCGCTGAGCCGTTCCATTCAGTTCTCCCCGTTCGTCTTCGTCGCTCGCGCACGAGCCCGACAGATAAACACTAGTCCCGCGCCGGGGGTGTCGTACCGGCCCGCTGAGAAGCCGAACGCCCTACCCTCGTCCAGTATGAGAACACGTTTCAGTTCTGTCGAACTCGCCGAGGCCTTCGCGGCCTTCCAGCAGACCGTCGCCGAGGTGGCCGTGAGCCGCGACTGGGACCGGTGGGCCGACCAGTTCACCGAGGACGCCCACTACATCGAGCACGCCTACGGCACGTTCACCGGACGGGAGGCGATCCGGGCGTGGGTCACCAAGACGATGACCTCCTTCCCGGGCAGTCACATGACCGAGTATCCGGCGCTGTGGCATGTCTGCGACCCGGAGACCGCACGGGTGATCTGCGAGGTCGACAATCCGATGCGCGACCCGGGCGACGGAACTGTGTTCAACGCCACCAACATCACCATCCTCACCTACGCCGGCGACGGCCTCTGGAGCGCCGAGGAGGACGTATACAACCCGATGGAGTTCGGGCAGATGACCTATGCCTGGTGCGAGCGCGCCGCAGCGTGCGGCACGCTCGACGAGCCGGCCCGCGACTGGATGGAGACCTACGGTGCGATGTTCGCGCCGCGCACCAAACCTACGGATGCGTAACATCTGCGGTCGGTGCGAGCGACAGTCCGGGCAGCGGCGACAGCGGAGAATCGCCGCGCATCCTGGCTGAGAGACTTGGGACGACCTAACTGTTGACGTAGCCTGGAACGAGCAAGACCTGACGGCGATCCGCGTCACCGGCAGGGATGTCCCCCGATCAAGAGGAATCACCGATGGCACGTGAACTCACGCAACTCGAGCTTCTGCGGGAGCTGGAGCCTACGGCCGAAGAGAACGTCAACCGGCACCTCAAGGTGGCGCGCGACTGGAACCCCCACGACTACGTCCCGTGGTCCGACGGCGAGGACTTCGCCGCCCTGGGCGGTCAGGACTACGACCCCGAGCGGTCCGAGCTCAGCGATGTCGCCAAGGCGGCGATGATCACCAACCTGCTGACCGAGGACAACCTGCCCTCGTACCACCGGGAGATCGCCGACAACTTCTCCATGGACTCCGCCTGGGGTCACTGGGTCGGCCGCTGGACCGCCGAGGAGAACCGCCACGGCATCGTGATGCGCGACTACCTGGTGGTGACCCGCGGCGTGGACCCGGTCGCCCTCGAAGAGGCGCGCATGATCCACATGACCAACGGCTACGCCCCCGAGCTGGCCGCCGGCGCCGACCGCGTCGAGGAGATGCAGAAGCACGGCGAGGACCTGGGCATCCTGCACTCGGTCGCCTACGTGACCTTCCAGGAGCTGGCCACCCGTGTCAGCCACCGCAACACCGGCAAGGCGTGTAACGACCCGATCGCCGACCGGATGCTGCAGCGCGTCGCCGCCGACGAGAACCTGCACATGATCTTCTACCGCAACATCTGCGGCGCCGGCATGGACCTCGCTCCGGACCAGACACTGCGGGCGGTCACCGACATCGTCACCAACTTCCAGATGCCGGGCGCCGGCATGCCGAACTTCCGTCGGCACGGCGTGCTGATGGCCAAGCACGGCATCTACGACCTGCGCCAGCACCTCGAAGAGGTCGTGATGCCGGTCCTGCGCAAGTGGGACGTCTTCGGCCGCACCGACTTCGGCCCGGAGGGCGAAAAGACCCGCGAGGAGCTCGCCGCGTTCCTGGAGCAGCTGGAGAAGGACGCCACCCGCTTCGAGGAGATGCGCGACCGCTCCCTGGCCCGCGAAGCCGCCAAGGCGGCCAAGCGAGCCTCCTGAGCCGGAGCCGACGCACTGACTATCGACACGCTGACACCGGCGCCCTCGTACACCGAGGGCGCCGGTGTCACGCATCCCGCCGGCGGGCCGGCCGCACTCTCGATCGGCGCCATGAAGCTTGGCAGCCCGGTGGTGCTGGCACCGATGGCCGGCGTCACCAACGTCGCCTTCCGCGTGCTGTGCCGCGAGCTGGAGCAGGCCCGCACCGGCACGGTCTCGGGCCTGTACGTCTGCGAGATGGTGACCGCCCGCGCCCTGGTGGAACGCCACCCGGTCACCATGCACATGACCACCTTCGATCCCAGCGAGACGCCGCGGTCGATGCAGCTCTACACCGTGGATCCGGAGTACACCTACCGGGCGGCCAAGATGATCGTCGACGAGGATCTGGCCGATCACATCGACATGAACTTCGGCTGTCCGGTCCCCAAGGTGACCAAACGCGGCGGCGGCTCGGCCATCCCCTACAAGCGGCGGCTGTTCCGCAACATCGTCGCCGCGGCCGTACGGGCCACCGAAGGCACCGACATCCCGGTGACCGTCAAGTTCCGCATCGGCATCGACGACGACCACCACACCCACCTGGACGCCGGGCGGATCGCCGCCGAGGAGGGCGCCGCGGCGGTCGCCCTGCACGCCCGGACCGCCTCGCAGCGCTACTCGGGCACCGCGCACTGGGATCAGATCGCGCGCCTCAAAGAACACGTCACCACCGTCCCGGTCCTGGGCAACGGCGACATCTTCGAAGCCGAGGACGCCGTACGCATGATGGAGCAGACCGGCTGCGACGGGGTGGTGATCGGTCGCGGCTGCCTCGGCCGCCCGTGGCTGTTCGCCGAACTGTCGGCGCGGCTGCGCGGTGAGCCCCTGCCCCCGGCCCCGAACCTGGG
The DNA here is from genome assembly GCF_039537105.1 of Gordonia caeni. NCBI lineage: Bacteria > Bacillati > Actinomycetota > Actinomycetes > Mycobacteriales > Gordoniaceae > Gordonia > Gordonia caeni. The sequence goes on along the minus strand of NZ_BAAAZW010000010.1, from coordinate 3,623 downwards.
CGAGGTGGGGCAGATCATGTACCGCCACGGCGAGCTGCTGAGCGCACACCACGGCGAGGACAAGGGCATGCGGGAGATCCGCAAGCACATCGCGTGGTATCTGCGCGGCTTCCCCGCCGGCAGCGACCTGCGCTCCCGGCTCGCCCTCGTCTCGACCCTCGACGACCTGCAGGAACTGATCGACGGCCTCGACCCCGACGCCCCGTTCCCGAGCGACGGACACGGTCCGCGCGGGCGCCAGGGCTCGCCCGGCCACGTGGTGCTGCCGGAGGGCTGGCTCGACGACCCCGAGGAGGACATCGTCCCCGAGGGCGCCGAGATCATGCACTCGGGCGGCTGAGACGCCCACGCCCCGCAGGAACTTCTCAGTTATGGCCATTAGTATGTGCCCAGCCCGAAGCTAAGGAACGGCAGTGACCTCAGACGACGAACCCGGCTCGCAGCAGCCGGACGGCCCCTCGGGGCCCGCACGGCGATCACGCCGTGCCGGTCGCACGTCGCAGTCGTACGACTTCCGTGCGCGCTTCGGCGATCCGGAGTCCACCGAACGGCGCGAAGGTCTGCGCGAACCCGTCCGCCGGGAACGCCGGGTCCCCGGCCGCGACCGGCTGACGGTCCGCGAGCTGATGGAGCAGATGGGCGTCGAGAATCAGCCCACGCCGCCGCAATCAGCCCCGCCGCAATCTCCCCCGTCGCCATCAGCCCCGGCGCAGTCGCCTCCGCCGCCTCGACCGGGCCCGCCGCCCGGCCAGCGGCCGCCGGCGCCCGGGCCCCGCGCTCAGCGTCCCCCCGAGCAGCCGCCTGCCGACGTCACCCAGGCCCTGCCTCCGGTCGCCGACACTCCCCCGCCGGTCGACCTGTCCGAGGCGGCCACCGCCGAACGCGCCCAGCGCGAGTCCCGCGGTCAAGTTCCGTCACCGCCGCCGCTGCCGGCGCGCGGCCCGGCCGAGCCGACCGCCGAACCCGCCGTCCCCGCAGGCGATTCCGCGGCCGGGCAGGCGCCCGAGGGCCCCGCCGAGGCCGGTGAGCCCGAGGCCGCCGCGGCCGCGCCGCGACGGCCGCGCCGTCCCCTGGAGCCCACCCCGGATCTGACCGATGCCTTCAAGCGTGCCCGCGCCAAGCGCCGGCGGCAGAGCCGGACCGCACGGACCCCCGGCAAGGGCCGGAAGGCCGCCGTCCGGAGCACCGGCCGCGTACTGGTGGCCCTGGCGTGCGTGCTCACCCTGGTCGGCACCGGCTACATGTGGAACCTCAAGCGCGGCTGGAACGGAAGCTGGAACAACGTCGCCGCTGTCGACGGCAACGACCCGAACATCCGCGACAAGAACGCTCAGTACGGCGACGAGACGTACCTGATCGTCGGCACCGACTCGCGCTCCGGCAAGAACGCCAAGCTCGGCGGCGGCGACACCACCACCATCGAGGGCATCCGCGCCGACACGATCCTGCTGGTGAACATCCCCGCCGACCGCAGCCGCGTGGTCGCCGTGTCGTGGCCGCGCGACCTGCAGGTCGACCGCCCCGAATGCCAGGACTGGGATCCCGAGACCGGCGACTACGGCACCGACCTCCCCGCCGCCACCGGGGTGAAGATCAACAGCGTGTACGCCGAAGGCGGCCCCACCTGCCTGGTGAAGACGCTGACGCAGATGAGCGGCCTGAACATCAACCACTTCATCGCGATGGACTTCGAGGGCTTCGAGAAGGTGGTCAACGAGATCGGCGGCGTCAACGTGTGTTCCACCGTGCCGCTGTACGACTACGAACTCGGCTACATCCTGCGCAAGGCCGGCACCAAGAAGCTCACCGGGCGCCGCGCCCTGAACTATGTGCGGGCCCGCAACATCTCCGCCGAAGGCAACGGTGACTACGGCCGGATCAAACGCCAGCAGTTGTTCATGTCCTCGCTGCTGCGGTCCACGCTGTCCAGCGACGTGCTGTCGAATCCGAACAAGCTGAACAAGATCGTCAAGACCTTCATCACGTATTCGACCGTCGACCGAGTCGACACCGATTCGCTGATCCAGCTCGCCGACTCGATGCAGGGTGTGGAAGCCGGACGGGTCACCTTCCTGACCATCCCCACGTCGGGAACCACCGAAGACGGCGAGAACAACGAGATCCCGCGCACCGACGACATCGACGCGATCTTCGACGCCATCATCGACGACAAGCCGCTGCCCGGTGAGAAGAAGGAGACCTCGCCGGAGAAGTCCGGTGAGTCCTCGACCGCCGAGGCTCCGGCGACGTCGGCGGCGAAGGCGCCCGCCAGCACCGGCAAGACCGAGGCCACCGCGCAGTACCCCACCAACGTCTCGGTCCGGGTGCTCAACGGCTCCGGCGAGTCCGGGGTGGCCACCGCGGTGATGAACACCCTGATCTCGTCCGGCTTCAACGTCCCGGGCGTGGCCGACGCCTCCAACAAGCGCAGCGACACCGTCGTGCGCTACGGCGCGGGTGAGAAGGACTCGGCCGCCACCCTCGCCGCGATGTTCCCCGGCGCCCGAATCCAAGAGGACCGGACGGTCAAGGCGGGTGTGGAGATCATCCTCGGCTCGGACTTCGCAGGCACCTCGAGCATCTCCTCGCCGCCCGATCCGGGCAGCACGGTGTCGGTCGGCCAGCTTCCGAAGGTCGACAACTCGAGCGACCTCCCGAACGATCTGTCGGTCACCAACGCCGGCGACACCACCTGCACCTGACCGGGGCCACTCCACTGGTCGCGGTGGCGTCAGGCAGTGTTCATTCCGCCGTCACCCGCAGGTCAGCCCGGCCGCGAGGGGCGCACGTACGATTGGCCGCATGCGGGATGCCTATCAAGAGCAGATGGCCGCGCTCAATGCGCTGCTCGGCGAGATGTGTGACATTGTCGGCGACGAGATGGAGCAGGCCACGCAGGCCCTCCTCGAAGCCGACCTGGAGCTCGCGGAGCAGGTGATCAGCGACCACGACCAGCTCACCGAGCGATCGGCCCGGGCCGAGGAGATGGCCTTCGAGCTGCTCGCTCTGCAAGCGCCGGTGGCCGGCGATCTGCGCAGCGTGGTCGGCGGTTTCCAGTTGGTCGCCGAGGTCGACCGCATGGGGGCGCTGGCCCTGCACGTGGCCAAGGTGGCCCGTCGCCGCCACCCGTTCCAGGTGCTCCCCGAAGAGGTCGCCGGCTACTTCGTCGAGATGGGCCGCCTGGCGGTGGAGCTGGCCCAGAGCGCGCACAACGTGCTCGAGAGCCAGAGCTATCAGGATGCCCTCGCCCTGATGGACGACGACGACGCCATGGACGACCTGCACCGCCACCTGTTCACCGTGATGATGGACCGCGAATGGCAGCACGGCGTCGCCGCCGCCGTCGACGTGACCCTCCTGGGCCGCTACTACGAGCGCTTCGCCGATCACGCCGTCTCCATCGCCCGCCGGGTGGTCTTCCAGGCCACCGGCAAGACCCCCGAACAGCTCGACGAGGTCAGCTGACCGTACCGACCGACCGACCGATCCCGGTCCCCGTCACGGGGGCCGGGATCACTGCATCGGTACGGGGCACCCCGCACGAAGAGCCGCCGATAGGCGAGAGCAAAGGGAGAATCCGGGCTGTTTCGTTTTGAGGTCCCGTTCTTGACGGCGCGGCACCC
>NZ_BAAAZW010000009.1:0-214897 GCF_039537105.1 Gordonia caeni | reverse complement strand
CCGAACACCACTTGAAAGACCCCCTGAACACACCAGTTCAGGGGGTCTTTCGCATGCGTGGGCCGGCCTGGGGCTGCCGGAGATTTCGGATTGAGGACCGGGGCAGAATAGATTGGAAGCCATGAGTGATCGCGGTGTGAAGCAGGGGGGTCGCGGCGACGGCGATCCGGATATCCCCGACGACATCAAAGCCGCGGACCTGGACCCGGACGTGCGGCGCGACCTGCAGAGCCTGGACAGGAGCACGGCGGACCGGGTGGCGCGCCATTTGGTCGCCGCCGGTGACGCCCTGGCCGGCGATCCGGAGCTGGCATTGGCGCACGCTCGTGCGGCACGGGCTCGCGCAGCGCGCGTGGGAGTGGTCCGCGAGACAGCCGGGATCACCGCGTATTACGCCGGTGAGTGGCAGGAAGCGATCTCCGAACTGCGGGCCGCTCGGCGCATCTCCGGTGACGGAGACGCACTGGTTCCGCTGATCGCCGATTGCGAGCGGGGCCTGGGCCGTCCGGAACGCGCGGTGGAACTGGCCCGCAGCCCCGAGGGGCGCGCGCTGTCGGGCACGGACGCCGTCGAACTGGCGATCGTCGAAGCGGGCGCCCACATGGATCTCGGGGATCCCGAGGAAGCCGTGCGGGTCCTGGCGGCGCTGAATCCGCGGGCCGGCGAGACGGGCACCGATGCGGCTCGGCTCTTCAGCGCCTACGCGTCGGCCTTCTCGGCTGCGGGGCGTAAAGCGGAGGCGCTGCTCTGGTACCAGAACGCCGCCGCCGCCGATGTCGACGACGCGACCGACGCCGAGTTCGCGCTGCAGGAACTTCTCGCCGACGGGGTCGACGAGGTGGTCGGGGAGACTCGCGGTGACGACGTCAGTGCCGATCGGTCCCTGCCGGCCGAGTACGACGCTCTGCTGTTCGACCTGGACGGCACCCTGTACGAAGGACACACGCCACTGCCGGGCGCGGAGGACTTGGTGCGGTCCCACCCGGACGCGTCGTACTACGTGACCAACAATGCGAGCCGGTCGGCGGATGAGGTGTCCGAGCACCTCGCTGCGCTCGGCTTCGCTGCGGGCCCGGAGCAGATCATCACCAGTGCGCAGGTCGGTGCTCGTCTGGTGGCCGATCGGGTACCAGACGGATCCGCCGTCCTGGTGGTCGGCTCGGACTCCCTGCGCGACGAGATCGCAGCTGTGGGCCTCGTCCCGGTGCGCACCGCCGACGACGATCCCGCCGCGGTGATCCAGGGCCACTCGCCGGAGACCGGCTGGGCGCAACTGTCCGAGGCAGCGCTGGCTGTGCGCGGCGGCGCACTGTGGATCGCGACCAACACCGACACCACGCTGCCCACCGAACGCGGACTCCTGGTGGGCAACGGGTCCATGGTCGCGGCCGTCGCCACCGCGACGGAAGCCGATCCGGTGGTCGCCGGCAAACCGGCGGCGCCGATCATGCGGGAAGTGCTGGCCCGGAGCAAGAGCCGGCGGCCGCTGATGATCGGCGATCGCCTGGACACCGATATCGAAGGCGCCAACACGGTCGGCATCGACAGTCTGCTGGTCCTCACCGGCGTCACCTCTCCACGGTCGCTGCTGGCCGCACCCGCCGAGCGACGTCCCACCTATGTGGCCGCGGGACTGACTGATCTGGACGCGGCGGCCGGTGCGTTGCGCATCGGGCCGCAGGCGGACTGGCAGGTGACCGTCCTGGAGAACCGGGTCTCGGTGGAGCCGAAGGGGGCCTTCGAGCCGACCACGCTGCTGCCGGCGTTGGCTCACGCGGTGTTCACGGCCGACGTCGGCGACCTGGACCTGCGGATCAGCTCCTCCGACGCACAGACGGCGACGGCTCTGGCCGGGCTCGGCCTGACCGAGTCGCGCTGACCTGCCGTGCGCTAGCCTGAGCTGGTCATGACCACACCCGATTCCGCCCCGTCACCCGCCGAGCTCGCTGCGCGGGCCGCCCGGCTGAACGCCGGGCCGGGCGACCCCGCCGACCACCCGGCGACCGCCGAGGTGCGCGAGGTGCTCGAACAGGTCGCCGCGATCCGGGAGACCGTGGACGGCGAGTTCGATCTCGCGGCCCTCGGTCGCCAGGCCGAACTGCTGGCCACCGCGCACGACACGCTCGCCGCGGCCCTGGAAGACGTCGGCCGTGGCTGAAGCGGCGGGAAGCGGTGCGCGCTGATGGCCGCCCGTGCGCGGCTGGACGCCGAGCTGGTGCGCCGCGGCCTGGCCCGTTCGCGGGAACAGGCCAGGGCGCTGATCGACGCCGGTCAGGTGAAGGTGAACGGCACCGTCGCCGCCAAAGCGGCCACCAACGTCGCCCGTGACACCCCCGTGCTGGTGACCGAAGCCGACACCGACGACTGGGCTTCACGCGGTGCGCACAAACTGCTCGGCGCTCTCGAGGCCTTCGAGCCGCGGGGATTGACCGTACAGGGGCGCCGCTGCCTCGACGCCGGCGCCTCCACCGGCGGATTCACCGATGTGCTGCTGCGGCGCGGGGCGCGGGAGGTGGAAGCGGTCGACGTCGGTTACGGCCAGCTGGTCTGGCGTCTGCAGACAGACGAGCGCGTCCACGTGCACGATCGGACCAATGTCCGGCACCTCACCGCCGACGACATCGGCGGTCAGGTGGACCTGATCGTCTCGGATCTGTCGTTCATCTCCCTCACGCTGGTGCTGCCCGCCCTGGCGGCCTGCCTGCGTCCCGGAGGCGACTACCTGCCGATGGTGAAGCCGCAGTTCGAGGTCGGTAAAGACCGCGTCGGCGCGGGCGGAGTGGTGCGCGACCCGGGCCTGCGGGCCGAGGCCGTCGGCGACGTCGCCGCGGCCGCCGCCGCGCTGGGCCTGATCACTCGCGCGGTGGAGGCCAGCCCACTTCCCGGGCCGTCCGGCAACGTCGAGTACTTCCTTTGGCTGCACAAGCCGGACGTCCCCGCGGCCGCGTCGGAAGCAGGCGATACCGTTGAGATGATCGAGGCGGCCGTCGCGCGCGGCCCGCAATGACGTTTCCGGTGGAAGGGGGCAAGCGCATGACGTCCGATGACTCGTCCGCGGCCGAGCCGCGGGTCGTCCTCGTCGTCGCTCACACCGGCCGGGACGAGGTGACCCAGACGCTGGAGACCGTGGGCCGCCGCTGCGCGGAGGCGGGCATCGCGTTGCGCGTCCTGCACCACGACACCCGGCAGCCGTCGGAGTCCCAAGAGCATTCCTGGCATCCCCTCGACCCCGAGAGCCTGCGCGCCACCGGCGTCGAGTTGCAGGTGGTGCGCGCCGGCCCGGACACCGCGGTCGGCTGCGAACTGGTCTTGGTCCTCGGCGGTGACGGAACCTTCCTGCGCGCGGCGGAGCTGGCCTACCCGGCCGGAGTGCCGCTGCTGGGCGTCAACCTCGGTCACATCGGTTTCCTCGCCGAGGCCGAAGCCCACGTGATCGACGAAGTCCTGGACCGGATGATCGCCCGCGACTACTGGGTGGAAGAGCGGATGGTCCTGGACGTCACCGTGCTCGACAACCACCACGGCGGCGTCCTGGGTCGCAGCTGGGCGCTCAACGAGGTCGCGGTCCAGAACCGGTCGCACAACGGCGTACTGGAACTGGTCACCGAGGTCGACGGCCGTCCGGTCTCGGCGTTCGGCGCCGACGGACTCCTGATCTCCACGCCGACCGGGTCCACCGCCTATGCCTTCTCCGCGGGCGGACCGGTGATGTGGCCGGACCTGGAAGCGATCCTGGTGGTACCGAGTAACGCGCACGCGCTCTTCGCCCGGCCGATGGTGACCAGCCCGCGATCGCGGATCGCGGTGGAAGTCGATGCGCACGGCCGCCCCGCAGTGGCACTGTGCGACGGCCGCCGGATCCTGGAAGTGCCGGCGGGCGCGCGGATCGAAGCGGCCCGGGCGGAGACCCCGCTGAGGTGGGTCCGCACCGGATCCGAACCGTTCACCGATCGTTTGGTGACCAAGTTCTCGCTGCCCGTCACAGGGTGGCGCGGAAGGAGCTGAAGCAACCGTGCTCGAAGAGCTGTCGATTCGTGGGCTCGGGGTTCTGGAGTCCGCGTCGGCGGAGTTCTCGCCCGGCTTCACCGTGCTGACCGGCGAGACCGGCGCCGGCAAGACCATGATCGTCAGCAGCCTGCGGCTGCTCTCGGGAGCGCGGGCGGACGCCGGCCGCGTGCGCAACGGCGACGGCAGCGCCGTCGTCGAGGGGCGCTTCCGGCTGCCGCCGCCCGGGCAACGGGCTCCGCAGATCGATGAGGTGATCGAGGCCACCGGCGCTGTGCTCGACGACGACGACACCATCATCGCCGTCCGGACCGTCGGTGCCGACGGACGCTCGCGTGCACACCTCGGCGGACGATCGGTGCCGGCCGCGACCCTCGGTGAACTCACCGGCGAACTGCTGGCGATCCACGGCCAGAACGACCAGCTGCGCCTGGCGCGCGCCGACCAGCAACGCGCCGCACTCGACCGGTTCGCCGGAGCCAAGGCGACAGATCTACTGGCCAAGTACCGGACCGCGCGGACCCGCTGGATCGACACCCTCGACGAGCTCGACCGGCGCCGCGCCGACTCCCGGGAACTGGCGCAAGAAGCCGACCGCCTGCGTTTCGGGCTCGAGGAGATCGACGCCGCCAAACCCGAACCGGGGGAGGACGCCGAACTGATCGCGACCGTGCGCAGACTCACCGACCTCGAAGACCTGCGGGCCGCAGCGGCCGGCGCGCGGCAGATCGTCGCCGGCGACGGCGGCATGGACGGCAGCGTGGTGGAAGGCCTCGGCTCGGCGCGCTCACTGCTGGAAGGCGCCGACGACGAGGACTTGCAGGGACTGTTGCCCCGGGTCTCCGAAGCGCTGGCGGTGGTCACCGACATCGCCGACGAGCTGTCCGGCTATCTGGCGGGGCTGCCCAGCGACGCTGCCGACCTCGACTCGCTGCTGACCCGGCAGGGGGAGTTGAAGCAACTCACCCGCAAGTACGCCGCCGACGTCGACGGTGTCATCGCCTGGGCCGACGAGGCCCGCAGCCGACTCGCACAGCTCGAGGACCCGGAAGGATCCATCGAGGAGCTCGAAGCCCGCGCCGAGCGGGAGCGCGACAAGGTCGCCGAACTGGCCGGCCGGCTACACAAGGTCCGCGCCACCGCCGCCGGAAAACTGGGCACCCGCGTCTCCGCGGAACTGGCCGGTCTGGCGATGGGCGGCAGCGAACTCGCGGTCGGCGTCGAGCTGGCGCCCGCCGACGACGACCGCCTGGCGATCACCGTCGACGGTCACCGCGCACACGCCGGTGGCGACGGCGCCGACCGCGTCGACTTCGGCTTGGTCGCCCACCGGGGAGCACGGCCGCTGCCGATCGCCAAGTCCGCATCCGGCGGTGAACTCTCGCGCGTCATGCTCGCGTTGGAAGTGGTCCTCGCCGAGCCCGACGCGGGCGGGGTCATGGTCTTCGACGAGGTCGATGCAGGTGTGGGCGGCGCCGCCGCGGTCCAGATCGGGGCGCGGCTGGCCCGGCTGGCCCGCCGGCACCAGGTCATCGTGGTCACCCACCTGCCGCAGGTCGCCGCGTTCGCCGACAATCATCTGGTCATCGGCAAGGTCGGCGGCGGTGCGAAGGGCAAGCAGACGTCCACTCTGACGGCACTCGATCGTGGTGAGCGGGTCGCAGAGCTGGCCCGCATGCTGGCCGGCCTGGGTGACTCGGACACCGGCCGGGCGCACGCGGAGGAGTTGCTCGAGACGGCTGAGGCGGCGCGGACCCGGAGACTGACGTGACAGTTGGGATTCACGGTGTTTGCGTTGCACATGTGACAAAAGTTGATGTTGTTACGGCGCGCCTCCGTGTGATCCCGGTCGCGGCGGCCCAAGATCGTGGCCATGAGGATGCCAGCCCTGCTCTCGCGCCGCGCCGACGAACTGCCCGGAACTTCCGGTATCGCACGCATCGACAAGAAGACCAAACGCCTGATCGATCGCGCGGGGCCCGGCGACATCGTCGTCCTCGACGAGATGGACCTGGATCGGCTCACCGCTGACGCACTGGTGGAGGCCGACGTGGCCGCGGTGGTGAACGCCGCGCCGTCGATCACCGGCCGCTACCCGAACCTGGGCCCCGAGGTGCTCGCGGCCTCCGGGATCCCGCTGCTCGACGCGGTGGGACCGGAAGTCTTCTCCCGGGTCAAGGAGGGCGCGAAGGTCCGCCTGCACGACGATCGCCTGTATCTGGGTGACCGCGTGGTGGCCCGCGGCACCGAGCTCGACGAGCGGGCCGTGGCGGCCCGGATGCTGGAGGCGAAGGCCGGTCTGGTCGATCACCTGGAAGCCTTCTCCGGCAACAGTATCGAGTTCATCCGCAGCGAATCCCCGCTGCTGATCGACGGCGTGGGCGTGCCGGACCTCACGGTACGGCTGGAAGGCCGCCACGTGGTGGTGGTCGGTGACGGCTCCGACCGTGCCGCCGACCTCAAGGCCCTCAAACCGTTCATCAAGGAGTATCAGCCGATCATGATCGGCGTCGGGATCGGCGCCGACACCCTGATGAAGGCCGGTCATCGGCCCTCGGTGATCGTCGGCGACCCCGAGGAGATCAAGACCGCCACCCTCAAGTCCGGCGCCGAACTGGTGCTGCCCGCCGACCCGGACGGTCACGCCGCCGGCCTGGAACGCATCCAGGACCTCGGCATCGGCGCCACCACCTTCCCCGCGGTCGGCTCGGCCGGCGACCTCGCGCTGCTGCTGGCTGACTTCCACGGTGCGGACCTCATCGTGACGGTCGGTCTCGGCGGCTCACTGAACGACTTCTTCGACCGCAGCAGGCGCGACCAGATCCCGTCGACCTTCCTCACTCGTCTCAAGGTGGGCCAGAAGCTGGTCGATGCCAAGGCCGTCTCCACGCTGTACCGCAGCCGGATCAGCGGCGCGGTGATCGCGATGCTGCTCCTGGCCGCATTGCTGGTGCTGATCGTCGCGCTGGTGCTGACCACCGGTGACGCCGGCGTCGGAGACTGGTTCTCGGTCCAGTGGGACCACCTGACCGGCTGGATCGGCGGCCTGGGGACCAGCGGCTGATGATTTCGCTGCGCCAGCACGCGATCTCGCTGATCGCAGTGTTCCTGGCCCTGGCACTCGGGCTGTTCCTCGGCTCAGGCTTCATCGGGGACCGGGTGAATCAGCTGACCGGGTCCGATCGGGACCGGCTCGGCAGTGTCGAAGAGGAGCGCGATGCGCTGTCTCGGCAGGTCAACACCGACAACGGCTTCATCAACGGGGTCACCCCGGCGTTGATCGGGGGGCGTTTGGACGGCGAATCGGTGCTGCTGGTGACCGCGCCGAACGCCGGCGAAGCCGACGTCGAAGCGGTCAAGGGGCTGCTGAGCGACGCGGGGGCGGACTTCGCCGGTCAGATCGCTTTGACCACCGACCTGGTGCGCGACGAGAACGCGGCGAAACTGGCGACGGTGATCGATCAGTCGATTCCGCAGGGGCAGCAATTGCGCACCGACTACACCGACTCCGGTTCGCGGGTGGGTGATCTGCTGGGCGCCACACTGCTGCTGCGCGACGGTGCGCGGCCGGTGGCCGAGCAGGAACGCGCCACCGTGCTGCAGACCCTGGGTGAAGGCGGCTTCATCGACTACGCCGCGGGCACCGTGAAGCCGGCAGATCTGGTGGTCGTCCTCACCGGCGGCGCACTGCCCGCAGATTCCGGAGCACAGGGACAGTTGGTGGGGCGCGTCGCCGCGGCGATGGCCCAGCGCGGCCAGGGCGGCGTGCTGGCCGGGCGGGAGGGCTCGGCCGACGGCGGATCGGCGGTCGCGGTGATCCGTTCGGACCCGGGGCTGGGCAACACCCTGTCCACGGTCGACGATGTGAACGAGCAGACCGGGCGCGTCACGGTGATCCTGGCGCTCGACGCGGAGACCGACGGCCGTTCCGGCGCCTACGGGACCGGCGCGGGAGCGTCGTCGATCACAGTCACCGAGCGCAAGCCCTGATCCGCAGAGTGTCGTTCTGCACCGGGCCCGGATGCTGTTAGGCTGAAGTCCCGTAGGTATTCAGCCTTGACGGGAGCACCAGTTTGCGATCACTGCGCCATGGGCAGCCAGGCACAAAACACATCTTCGTCACCGGAGGTGTCGCATCGTCCCTGGGCAAGGGGCTGACGGCCTCCAGTCTCGGACAGTTGCTCACCGCGCGCGGTCTGCGCGTGACGATGCAGAAAGTCGACCCGTATCTGAACGTGGATCCGGGCACCATGAATCCGTTCCAGCACGGCGAGGTCTTCGTCACCGAGGACGGCGCCGAGACGGACCTGGACATCGGTCACTACGAGCGCTTCCTCGACCGCGATCTCAGCGCCTCGGCCAATGTCACCACGGGTCAGGTGTACTCGACGGTGATCGCCAAGGAGCGTCGCGGCGAGTACCTCGGTGACACCGTTCAGGTGATCCCGCACATCACCGACGAGCTCAAGGCGCGCATGCTGGCCATGCACGAGCCGGACGCGAGCGGTGAGGCCCCCGACGTGGTGATCACCGAGATCGGCGGCACCGTCGGCGACATCGAATCGCAGCCGTTCATCGAGGCGGCACGACAGATCCGGCACGATCTGGGCCGCGACGACGTCTTCTTCCTGCACGTCTCGCTGGTGCCCTACCTGGCCCCCTCGGGTGAGCTCAAGACCAAGCCGACGCAGCACTCGGTGGCCGCGCTGCGCAGCGTCGGCATCCAGCCCGACGCGCTGATCCTGCGGTGCGACCGCCCGGTGCCCGAGGCGCTGAAGAAGAAGATCGCCCTGATGTGCGACGTCGACATCGACGGCGTGATCTCCACCCCCGATGCACCATCCATCTACGACATCCCCAAGGTGCTGCATTCCGAGCAGCTCGACGCCTACGTGGTGCGCCAGCTCGGGCTGCCGTTCCGCGACGTCGATTGGACCGTGTGGGGCGACCTGCTCGACCGCGTCCACTCACCCCGCGAGACGGTCACCGTCGCGATCGTCGGCAAGTACATCGACCTGCCCGACGCCTACCTGTCGGTGACCGAGGCGATCCGTGCCGGCGGTTTCGCGCACCACGTGCGGACCGAGATCGTGTGGGTGCCGTCCGACGACTGCGCCACCCCCGAGGGCGCCGACGCCGCACTGCGCGACGTGGACGCGATCATGATCCCCGGCGGCTTCGGTATCCGCGGTATCGAAGGCAAGCTGGGGGCCATCGCCTACTCGCGCGAGCGGGGAGTACCGCTGCTCGGATTGTGCCTGGGCCTGCAGTGCGTGGTGATCGAGGCCGCGCGGTCGGTGGGACTCACCGACGCGAGTTCCACGGAGTTCGATCCGGAGACCACGCAGCCGGTGATCGCGACCATGGCAGATCAGGAGGCGGCGGTCTCCGGCGACGCCGATCTGGGCGGCACCATGCGCCTGGGCTCGTACCCGGCGGTTCTGGAGCCGGGCAGCCAGGTGGCCCGCGCCTACGGAGCCGGTGAGGTGACCGAGCGACACCGGCACCGCTACGAGGTGAACAACTCCTACCGGGACGAGATCGCCGAGTCGGGGCTGCGGTTCTCGGGGACGTCGCCGGACGGCACGCTGGTGGAGTTCGTCGAGTACCCGCGCGAGACGCACCCCTTCCTGGTCGCCACGCAGGCGCACCCGGAGCTCAAGAGCCGACCCACGCGACCGCATCCGCTGTTCTCGGCCTTCATCGAGGCGGCGCTGAAATACAAGGCGGCAGAACGGCTTCCGGTGGAACTCGACGGCTACGACCCCTCCGGGATGTATGCCGCTGTCGACGGAGAATCGGACTAGGGGTCATCGCGACGATGCCGGCCCCCGGATCCCACGAGTTCACCGTCCGTGATTCACAGACGGTCTATGCGGGGGCGATCCTGGCGCTGCGCACCGACGAGGTGACCATGCCGGGCGGCACCACCGCGCGGCGCGAGGTGGTCGAGAAGCACGGTGCGGTCGCCGTGGTCGCCCGCAACGACGCAGGCGAGATCGCGCTGCTGCGCCAGTACCGCCACCCGATCGGCCGGCGACTGCTGGAGCTGCCCGCCGGGCTGCTGGACGGCGGCCCCGAGGAGACGCCGGTGCAGGCGGCACAGCGCGAGCTGGCCGAGGAGGCCGGGCTGGCGGCGACGTCGTGGCGCACTCTGGTCGACCTGGACTCGTCGCCCGGTTTCACCGACGAGGCGGTCCGCGTCTTCCTGGCCGAGGGGCTCCGCGCCGTCGACACCGGCGAGCAGCTTCACGAGGAAGCGGACCTGGTGCTCACCTGGCGATCCCTCGACGAGGCGGTGGCCGCGGTGTTCACCGGCGAGATCGTCAACGCGATCGCGGTCGCCGGAATCCTGGCCACCGCAGTGGCCGATCGGGGCGCGAGTGCTCTGCGCGCGCCGGACGCGGCCTGGACAGACCGTCCGCGACGCTTCGATACCCGGGGTTAGGGGCGCGATGACGCAGGTCTCGACCCCGGACGTGGTGCAGCGCTACCTCGACCACCTGACGGTGGAGAGGGGGTCGGCGCGCAACACCGTCGCCTCGTATCGCCGGGATCTGGAGCGCTACACCGGATTCCTCGCCGGCCGGGGCGTGCACTCGCTGGCCGAGGTCTCCGAGACCGACGTCCGGGAGTTCCTGGTTTCACTGCGCAAAGGAGACCGGGACGACGGTGTGCCGGGGTTGGCCGACTCGTCGGTGGCGCGAACCCTGGTGGCCACCAGGGGTTTTCACAAGTTCGCCGCCGCCGAAGGCATCGTCGCCGAAGACGTGGCGCACGCCGTCCGCCCGCCGAAGGCGCCACGGCGCCTGCCGAAGGCTCTCTCGGTGGACGAGGTGCTGGCCATCCTGGAGGCCGCCGGAGCCCCGGATCATCCACGCGCCCTGCGCGATCGGGCGATGCTGGAACTGCTCTACAGCTGCGGTGCACGGATCTCCGAGGTCACCGCGCTGGACGTCGACGATCTGGACACCGAACATCGGGCGGTGGTGCTGCGGGGCAAGGGCGGCAAGGAGCGGATCGTGCCGGTCGGACGGCCGGCGATCGCCGCCGTCGACGCCTATCTGGTGAGGGGACGACCGGCCCTGGCCAAGCGGGGCACGCCTGCACTGTTCCTCAACATCCGCGGCGGCCGGCTCTCGCGACAGAGCGCGTGGCAGGTGCTGGTCGACGCGGCCGCCCGTGCCGGGGTGGACAAGGACGTTTCACCGCACACGCTGCGGCACAGCTTCGCCACCCACTTGCTCGACGGCGGAGCCGACGTCCGGGTGGTGCAGGAGTTGCTCGGCCACTCGTCGGTGACGACGACCCAGGTCTACACGCTGGTCACGGTGAACACGATGCGCGAGGTCTACGCGACCGCCCACCCCCGGGCCCGCTGATCGCCGCCCCGCCGGCCGGCTGAGCCGCAGAATCACTGCTGCCACATGTATCCGCCCGACGGAGTGGGCTTGCACGTGACGATGGCATCGGTGTTCTGCACTCGAGTTCGGGCGCCGGGCTCGCTGCACGGAGAATTCCATGCGACCGGCGGATTGGTCTGGTAGCTCATGTCGCGCCAGACGCTGTCCATTCCACTGCACGAGAGTCGTCCGTCCGGCGACCTCGTGTCGGTGTACGGGTCGCAGGGCTGACCTTCGACCGGCGCCGGGACGAGGGTCTCGTAAGTCGTCGTCGCGGTCTCCATCGGGGGCGTGGCCACATACGACGGCGACGACGGCGACGCCGTGCTGGACGGCGCGACCGATCGCGTCACCGTCGTCGTGCTCACCGCCGGAGCAGCGGCGTGCGGTGTTCCGGAGCCCTGATCGTCGCGAACCAGGAAGACTCCGAGTGCGACGACGGCCATCGCGATGACCGCGGCGGCGCCGATGAGCACGGCGGTGGGCCACGAAGGCTTCGTCCCCGAACGGGTCTCGCCCGAATCGGTGTCCGGTGCCTTGCGTTGCGGCACGGAGGCAGCAGGGAGGGTCCGGGCAGGAAGGGTTCTGGCGTGGGCGGGGGACGACGACTCGCCGCCGACGGCCTCGGCGAACGCCGAGACGAACTCCCCGCAGGTCGCGAAGCGTTCGTCGGGGTCCTTGGCCAGGACCCTCGCGAACACGCCGTTCAGCGCCTCGGGCAGGTCGGGGGCGACGTCGGTGATCGCCGGGATCGGACGGTTCAGGTGCGCGGCCATCAGCGACGTCATCGTCGGCGCGGTGTACGGGGGCTCGCCGGACAAGAGGTGGTAGGCGGTGCAGCCGAGAGAATAGACGTCCGAGCGGTGGTCGACGTCTAGGCCTTCGATCGCTTCCGGGCTGATGTAGTTCATCGTGCCGACGGCGAAGCCGGTCGCGGTGAGCGACATCGACTCGCCCGCGGCTTTCGCGATACCGAAGTCGGCGAGTTTCACCGCTTCGATCTCGTCGCCGGCGAGGGCCACGAGGATGTTCGCGGGTTTGACGTCGCGGTGGGTGATCCGCTGCTTGCGCCAGGCGTAGTCCAGCGCGGCGCCGGACCCGCCGATCAGGGCGACGACGAGGTGAACCGGCAACGGTCCGTGGCGCTGCAGCAGATCACCGGCATCGGTCCCGTCGACGAACTCCATCGTGATCCAGAGGCGTTCGTCGTACTCGCCGCGGTCGTAGAGCGTGATGATGTTCGGGTGTGAGAGCTGCGCGAGGAGGTCGGCCTCCCGTTGGAAGCGGGCCTTGAAGTCGTCATTGCGCGATACCCCTGCGTCGAGGAGTTTGAGGGCATCTCGCCGAGGAAGGCGAGGGTGCTGTACCAGGAACACCTGGCCCATACCCCCTGCGCCGAGCTGCCGGATGACCTGGTAACCGGCGATCGCTGTCAGATCCACGGATTGAAGTCTGTCAGACCGCGATCAGCGTCCCCCGAAGAAACGACGCAGATCGCGCAAGTCTCCCAATACTTAGCGATCGCTCTATTACTTTGTTAGCGTGACGGGGGTAACGCTCACCGGGGGACCGAACTCGTCTGGAGGACTTTCCCATGTCCGATCTCGTGATCTCCGCACCCGCGCACGACCTGTACTCGACACTCGCCCAGCGCGCCGACTCGTCCGGAGATTCCGTCTTCCTCGTCGACGGAGAGCGCACCGCCACCTTCGCCGAGCTGCTCGACGGCGTCGACCGAGTCGCAGCCGGCCTGGCGGCGAGGGGAATCGGTACCGGCGACCGGGTGGCGATCGCCCTCAACAACCGACTCGAGTGGGTTCAGGCGTTCTTCGCGACCGCGCGGCTCGGCGCCGTGCTGGTGACGCTCAACGTCCGCTACCGGGAGACCGAACTGCTCTTCATGCTCGAAGACTCGGGTGCAAAGCTGCTGATCAGCGAGGCGAGGGTGGGTGACTTCGACTTTCCGCCCCTGCACGCCTCGATCCGCGACCGGCTGCCCGGCCTGCGGGAGGTGATCTACGTCGACGCTCCCTCCGGAACCGGGCCGGCCGATTTCGGCGACCTCGCGGCGTCCGAGCCGGCCGGGGCACACCCGCCGGTCGATCCGGGAACGGCGGCGCTGATCCTGTACACCTCGGGAACCACCGGCACTCCCAAAGGGGCGGTGCTGACCCACCGCAGTCTGCTGGCCTCCGCGAACGGACAGGTCGACCGCACCCGGTTCGGCCCTGACGACAGCGTTCTCGGCATCCTGCCGTTCAACCACGTCGGGGGTGTCACCTGCACGCTGCTGTCGATGCTGCTCGGCGGTGGTCAGGTGATCCTGCTGCCGGCATTCTCCCCGGCGGCCGCGGTAGACCTGGTGCGCCGCCACGGGGTGACGATCCTGACCGGCGTGCCCATGATGATGAAGCTGATACTCACCGAGCTGGCGCCGGGGGAGACCCTGCCGATCCGGCTCGCGGTGACCGGCGGGTCCAACGTGGAGCCCGCCCTGCTCCGCGCGATCACGGCGGCGGCCCCTCAGGCACGGCTGATGAACCTGTACGGACTGTCGGAGAGTTCCGGCGCCGCCGTCATGTCGGGACGCGACGACGACGAAGCGACGCTGCTGGCCACCATCGGCACCGCACTCTCCGGCGTCGAGGCGCGCGTGGTCGATCCGGACGGGAATCCGGTGGCGGCCGGAGTCGACGGCGAACTGCAACTTCGCGGAGACCTGATCGCCGACGGCTACTGGGACCGCCCGGACGCGACCGCGGCGACCTTCCGCGACGGCTGGCTGGCGACCGGCGACATGGTGACGATGTCCGGCGACGGTCACGTCACCCTGCGCGGCCGCAGCAAGGAGATGTTCATTCAGGGCGGCTTCAACGTCTATCCGGTCGAAGTGGAGAACCTCCTGGTGGAGCATCCGGCGGTGGTCGCCGCGGCCGGTGTCGGCGCCCCCGACCCGGTGCGCGGCGAGGTGGGCTACTACTTCGTGATCCTCACCGCGCCCGGTGCCGCCGAGGCGGCCGAACTGATCGACCACTGCCGCGGCCGGCTGGCCGACTACAAGGTGCCGGTGCACGTGGAGATCGTCGACGAACTGCCGACCACCCCGGCCGGCAAGATCCGCAAGGCCGAGTTGCAGGAGCGCGTGCGCCGGGAAGACTGACCGCGAGAACGGCTTTGCGGCCCGGGCCCCGCCGGGCGGGCCGATAGCATTAGGGTGAAGCAGGTGCGGGCGGTCGGCGCCCGGTGTCGTCAGGCGGGGACCCCGTCGGGGAGGAGCAGCGGACAGGTGAGCGCAGATACGCCCGAAGCCGCTGGTCAGCTACCACTCGACGGCGCCGCAGAGGTCGAACTCGGTCCCACCGGACGCCCGTACCGCGACATCCCCGACCCGCGCCCCCGTGACAAGCACGGCCCCGCCGTCCTGATCGCGGTGTGCAACCAGAAGGGCGGCGTCGGCAAGACCACGTCGACCATCAACCTGGGTGCCGCGCTCGCCGAAGCGGGCCGGCGCGTGCTGCTGGTCGATTTGGACCCCCAGGGCGCACTGTCGGCGGGACTCGGAGTGCCCCACCACGAGCTGGACCAGACCGTGCACAACCTCCTCGTCGCCCCGTACGCGGCTACCGACGACGTGCTGCAGCGCACCCGGGTGGACGGGCTCGACCTGCTGCCGTCGAACATCGACCTCTCGGCCGCCGAGATCCAGCTGGTCAGCGAAGTGGGCCGCGAGCAGGCCTTGGCGCGCGCGCTGCATCCGGTCGCCGACCGCTACGACTACATCCTGATCGACTGCCAGCCGTCGCTGGGACTGCTCACCGTCAACGCGCTGGCCTGCGCCGACAACGTGCTCATCCCCATGGAGTGCGAGTACTTCAGCCTCCGCGGCCTGGCGCTGCTGACCGACACCATCGACAAGGTGCACGACCGTCTCAATCCTCGGCTGACCCTCGGCGGCATCCTGGTCACCATGTTCGACTCGCGCACGCTGCACTCCCGCGATGTGATGGCGCGCGTGGTCGAGGTCTTCGGCGACGCGGTCTTCGACACCGTGATCAGCCGGACGGTCCGGTTCCCGGAGACCTCGGTGGCCGGGGAGCCGATCACCTCGTGGGCCCCGAAGTCCGCCGGTGCCGAGGCCTACCGGAACCTGGCGCGCGAGGTCATCGCCCGCAACGAGCCGTAAGCGGAGCCGATGTCGTCCGCTGAGCCTGCCGACGGGCACGAGGACGTCGGGCCCGAGGGCGAGGCGCCGACCGGCTTCCAGGTGACGCTGACCAACTTCACCGGACCGTTCGACCTGCTGCTGAATCTGATCAGTCAGCACCGGCTCGACGTCACCGAGGTGGCACTGCATGTGGTCACCGACGACTTCATCGCCTACACCAAGGGGCTGGGCCCCGATTCCGACCTGGACCAGACCACCGAGTTCCTGGTGATCGCGGCGACCCTGCTCGACCTGAAGGCCGCCCGGCTGCTGCCGTCCGGGCAGGTGGACGATCCCGAAGATCTGGCGCTGCTCGAAGCGCGTGACCTGCTCTTCGCCAGGCTGCTGCAGTACCGCGCCTACAAGCAGGTGGCATCGCTGTTCGCGGAGCTGGAAGCGACTGCGCTGCAACGCTATCCCCGTGCGGTATCGCTGGAGGAGCGGTTCGCCGAGCTGCTTCCCGAGGTGACGCTGGGCGTGGACCCCATGGGGTTCGCGCAGATCGCGGCGGCGGCGATGGTGCCCAAGCCGACGCCCGTCGTCGGACTCGATCATCTGCACGGCTCGGCCGTGTCGGTACCCGAGCAGGCCAAGCGCCTCAGCGTGCTGCTGACTGCCGCCGAGGGCCGGATGCTGACGTTCGGCGAACTGGTGGCCGAGTGCACCAACGGGCTGGAAGTGGTGGCGAGCTTCCTCGGGCTGCTCGAGCTCTACCGGGAGCAGGCGGTGGCCTTCGACCAGACCGAGGCGCTCGGCGAACTGAAGGTGGCCTGGACCGGCGAGACCGACGAGGCCGAACTGGAGAAGGCGCTGGCGAAGGCAGAAGAGTTGGAGAGGGCAGGGGAGTACTCATGACACCGGAACCGGAGGCCGCGACGGAGACCGCCGAAGAGCCGATCATTGCCGAGCCCGAGCGCGACCTCACGATCGACGCGGAGGGGGAGCGCTACCTCGACGACGCAGACCTCCGCGGAGCGCTGGAAGCGGTTCTGCTGGTGGTCGATTCACCGATCTCCACCGAAGAACTGGCGACCGTCGTCGACCAGGACCGGGTGCGGGTCCGCGCGATGGTCGAACAGATGGCCGCCGAGCTGACCGCCGCGGGAAGTGGCATCGACCTGCGCTACGCCGGCGACGGCTGGAGGTTTTACACCCGCGCCGAATTCGCACCCTACGTGGAGAATCTCCTACTCGACGGCGCCCGCAGCAAACTGACGCGCGCAGCGCTGGAGACACTGGCGGTGATCGCCTACCGGCAACCGGTCACCCGCGCGCGCGTCAGTGCGATCCGCGGCGTTAACGTCGACGGCGTGGTCCGTACGCTGCTGGCCCGCGGCCTGATCAACGAGGCGGGAACCGATGAACAGACCCACGCCACAATGTACGAGACCACGGAACTGTTCCTGGAGCGCCTCGGGCTCGCCTCGCTGAGCGAGTTGCCCGACCTGGCGCCGCTGCTGCCCGACGTCGACGTGATCGACGATCTGGGCGAGGAACTTCTCGACGATCCGCGATTCGCCAAACTGAGTGCTCAGACGGCAGAATCGGACGCAGACACCTCGGCGGAAGTCATCCGTGACGCCGACGAGGGCACGAACGACAACTGAAGGAAGATTCCATGGGAACCGCTAGCCGAGACGGCAGACCGGGACAGGGAGACGGCGACCGTCGTTCCCGCTCGACGGGCAAGGGCAACGCATCCGGGGGTAAGGCCGCCGGGGGGAGACCTGCCGGAGGTAAGGGCGCCGGGGGCAAGAAGCGTGCCGGCAAGGGCGCACCGGGGCAGCAGCCGTCGAGTCGCAAACCGCATCGCAAGGGATCGCGGCCGGACGTCGCTTCCGGACGCGTCCGCCTCAACAACGCCAAACCGGCCCGCCACCAGACCAGCGCCTCCGCCGGCGACGGTGCCACCTACGTCGACGACGGCATGCGGCTGCAGAAGGTGCTGGCCGCGGCCGGTGTCGCGTCGCGGCGCGGGGCCGAGGAGCTGATCGCCGCCGGACGCGTGGAGGTCGACGGCGAGATCGTCGTCGAGCAGGGCCTGCGGATCGACCCGAACACCGCGATCATCAAGGTCGACGGCGCCCGGGTGATCATCGACGAGACCAAGCAGTACCTGGCGCTGAACAAGCCCAAGGGCTGGCAGTCGACGATGAGCGACGAGCAGGGGCGCCCCTGCATCGGTGACCTGGTGGCCGAACGGGTGATGTCCGGGCAGCGGCTGTTCCACGTCGGACGGCTCGACGCCGACACCGAGGGCCTGATCCTGCTCACCAACGACGGCGAACTGGCGCACCGGCTGATGCACCCGTCCTTCGAGGTGCCCAAGACCTATCTGGCGACCGTGCGCGGCGAGGTGCCGCGCGGCCTCGGCCGCGTGCTGCGCAAGGGCGTCGAACTGGACGACGGTCCCGCCTCGGTCGACGAGTTCACTGTGCTGGAACTGCACGAGGGCCGCAGCCTGGTGCGGCTGGTGCTGCACGAAGGCCGCAAGCGCATCGTGCGCCGGATCCTCGACGAGGTCGGCTTCCCGGTGCAGCGCCTGGTGCGCACCGACATCGGCCCGATCGCGCTGGGCAATCAGCGTCCGGGCAGTCTTCGGGCACTCGACAGCAAGGACGTCGGGGCGCTGTACAAGGCGGTGGGAATGTGAGCGGCGCGCTGGACGTGGTCGCGATCGACGGCCCCGCCGGAACCGGGAAGTCCACGGTCGCCGGGCAATTGGCCGAGCGAGTCGGTGCGCATTACCTCGACACCGGCGCGATGTACCGCGCGGCCACCCTGGCCGTGCTGCGCGCCGGCGCCGCCCCCGACGACGTCGACGCGGTCGCCACGACCGTCGAGGGCGCCGAGATCGTGCTGGAGATCGGCAGTGGCGGCGACACCGTCGTCTACCTGAACGGTGAGGACGTGTCGCGGGAGATCCGCACCGCCGAGGTGACCGCCGCGGTGTCGGCGATCTCGGCGAACCCGGTGGTCCGCACCAAGCTGGTCGACCTGCAGCGCGCCCATGCCGAGGATGCCTTCCTGGTGGTGGAGGGCCGTGACATCGGCACCGTCGTCTTCCCGAACGCGGTGCTCAAGATCTACCTGACCGCGACACCGGAGGCCCGTGCCGACCGGCGGCACCGGCAGAACCTCGCGGCCGGGCGGCCCAGCGACCTCGCCGAGGTGCTCGCCAGCGTCAACCGGCGCGACCATCTGGACTCCACGCGGGCGATGAGCCCCCTGCGCCCCGCCGAGGACGCGGTGCACGTGGACACCAGCGACCTGACCCTGAATCAAGTGCTCGACCGGTTGACCGGACTCGTCGGCGAGCGGATCGGAGTACGCGATGTCTGACGAGATCTCCGGCGAGGCCTTTGCCGACGGTGAACTGCCCGGCGACGGCACGTGGTCCGACGAGGCGGACTGGGAGCTGTCGGAGCTGATCGGCGAGGAGGAGGCGGCGGCGACCGAGAAGCTGCCCGTCGTCGCGATCGTCGGACGGCCGAACGTCGGCAAGTCGACCCTGGTGAACCGGATCATCGGCCGCCGCGAAGCGGTGGTCGAAGACGTCCCCGGCGTCACCCGCGACCGGGTGTCGTATCCGGCGAGTTGGATCGGCCGCCGGTTCATGGTGACCGACACCGGCGGGTGGGAGCCCGACGCGAAGGGGCTGCAGCAATCCATCAGCGCTCAGGCCGAGTTCGCCATGCGCACCGCCGATCTGATCGTTCTGGTGGTGGACGCCACCGTGGGGGCGACGTCCACCGATGAGGCCGTGGCACGCACCCTGCGGCGCGCCAAGACGCCGGTGCTGCTGGCGGCCAACAAGGTCGACAGCGAGCGCGCCGAAGCCGATGCGGCGGTGCTGTGGTCGCTCGGGCTGGGGGAGCCGCACATGATCTCGGCCTCGCACGGCCGCGGGACCGCCGATCTGCTGGACACCATCCTGGAAGCCCTGCCGGAGACCCCGCGCGAGCGCTACGTCGCCGGCGGACCGCGCCGCGTCGCCCTGGTGGGCAAGCCGAACGTCGGCAAGAGTTCGCTGCTCAACCGGCTGGCCGGGGAGGAGCGCTCGGTGGTCGACAACGTCGCCGGCACCACCGTCGATCCGGTCGACGAGGTCATCGAACTCGACGGCGAACCGTGGCAGTTCGTCGACACCGCCGGACTGCGACGCAAAGTGCGCACCGCGACCGGTCACGAGTACTACGCGTCCCTGCGCACCCGGGCGGCCCTGGAGTCCGCCGAACTGGCGCTGCTGCTGATCGACGCCAGCGAGACCATCTCCGAGCAGGATCTGCGCGTGCTGTCGATGATCATCGACAGCGGCCGGGCACTGGTGGTGGTCTTCAACAAGTGGGACCTGGTCGACGAGGACCGGCGTTACGACCTCGACAAGGAGATCGACCGCGAACTCGCGCGGGTGCCGTGGGCGCGCCGGATCAACATCTCGGCCGAGACGGGCCGCTCAGTGACCAAGCTGGTGCCCGCCATGGAGCAGGCGCTGGACTCGTGGGACCGGCGGGTGCCGACCGGCCGGCTGAACAACTGGCTGAAGGAAGTCATCGCGGCGACGCCTCCGCCGGTGCGTGGCGGCCGTCAGCCGCGGGTGATGTTCGCGACGCAAGCCGCGACCCGTCCGCCGACCTTCGTGCTGTTCACCACCGGCTTCCTGGAGGCCGGCTACCGGCGGTTCATCGAGCGCCGGCTGCGTGAGGAGTTCGGCTTCGACGGTTCGCCGGTGCGGGTGAACGTCCGGGTCCGCGACAAGCGTGACCGGCGCCGGTAGAGCCCGCCGCACTGTGTAATACTTCCGGTCATGCTGATCATCGGAATCATCCTGTGGGGAATGCTCATCGGCGCTGCCGCCCAGTGGATCCTGGGTGCCACCAAGGGTTCGGGCGTCAACTGGGGGATGGCCCTGGGGGCCGGTGTTCTCGGGTCGTTCATCGGCGGCCTGCTGGGCAGCCTGATCGCCGGGGAAGGCTTCGCTTTCCGCCCCAGCGGGATCATCGGATCGCTGATCGGTGCGCTCATCGTGACTGCCATCTGGGTGTGGGCCGACCGCCGCCAGGCCGATTCGTGAACCCGATCGGGTGTGCGCTAATGTAGTCCTCGCTCCGCTTGCGGAGCACCTCCCCGCAAGGGGAAACCGGACTGTGGCGCAGCTTGGTAGCGCACCTCACTGGGGGTGAGGGGGTCGCAGGTTCAAATCCTGTCAGTCCGACCATTCCGTGCATGCGTGGTCACGAGCCCGCAATCGACGACACCGTTCAGATCCTCGCCACCGGCGGGGATCTGTTTCGTTTTGCCTCGCGGACTCGTGATGAGGCCTTTTCGGTGTCGTACGATGTGAGTATTCATACTGGCCGCGAGGTGGGAGATTCGGTTGTCGGCTGACAAGGCGAGGGCCGGGGAGGCGTCACCGCCCACCCATCGAGCCGTGTCGGTGCTCGAGCTTCTCGCCGCCGCGGACGGGCCGCAGACGTCGGCCCAGATCGCCGACCGATTGGCGCTGAGCCGCTCGACGATCGGGAACGTGCTCTCCGCCCTGCAGGCCCGCGAGTGGGTCAGTCGGCGGGACGACCTGACCTATGAACTCGGCCCCGCCCTGCTGCGCATCGCCGAGCGCGAACGGTCCAGGCTCGCGGCCGACCCCGCCCGTCAACGCGCCCTGGAAGACCTTGCGCGCGAGGTGGAATGCGGTGTGGCGCTGACCGTCGTCGACGGCGGCGAGGTCAGATTCACCGCCGTCGTCGAGAATCGCGGCCGTATCCCCGCAGGCATCTCGGTGGGGACCAGGTTGCCGCTCATCCCGCCGGCCGCGGCGACCGTGATCGCCCACGCGGACCGGCCGTCGCGTGAGGCGTGGCTGGCGGCGGCCGAGCCGTCCGAACGCGGGAAGTACGCGCAACTGCTGGCCGACATCGACGAGTTCGGCGCAGCGGTCTGGGGTGTCGACTCACGCAGCGTCGCCACGCTCGACGTCCTCGCCGACGTCGTCGAGCATCTGGCGCATGATCCGGTCAGCCGGACACTGCGCGAACGCGTGCTCGCCCTTCTGGGGCAGATCAGCGGCGCGGCCTATCGTCCCGGCGAACTGGATTCCGAGGCGGCGCTGCCGATCAGCTACGTGTCCGTCCCGGTGCTCGATCCCGACGGAACGGCGTCGGCCGAGCTCCTCGTCGGTCCGATGCGGGCGGCGGTGGCCAAGCCGGAGCGGGATCGCTACCTGGCGGCCGTGACCGCGGCGGCGCGGGTCCTCGCCGAGTTGCGCTGACCCGGCCTCGGAGTCGGTGACGGCCCACGCGGCACAGCCCTGGGCCTTGCGCCGCGACCTGAGTTCCCTTTACGATTCGGATGTCAGTATCTGTGTCGATAGATACGACTATCTGTGTCAGGAGAAGTCATGTCACCGACGACGGTGCTGGACCAGGTCGACATCGAGGGCGTCGACTTCGCATTCCAGGACGACCCCGACATCCACGCCACGCTCGCAACGCTTCGTGCCCGGCGTGACTACGCGGTCGTGCCGTTCGCCGGCGTGCGGGCCGTTCTGCTGCTCACCGACGAGCTCGTCAGCGCCGCTTTCAAGGATGAGGCGACCTTCCCGGCTGCCGCCATCTATCAGATGACGACCGGGCCGGTACTGGGGAAGACGCTGCAGTGCATGGAGGGGCAGGAGCATCGCGTCGCGCGCGGTGTCGCGACCCCGCCGTTTCGGCGGAAGATGGTCGCGAGTCAGGTGGAGCCCCTGCTCGAGCCCCTGGCGCACGAACTGATCGACCGATTCTCCGGCGACGATTCCGCCGACCTGGTCGCCGAGTTCACCACCAAGTATCCGGTGCTGGTGATCAGCCGCCTGCTCGGCCTGCCGGTCGCCGACGAGGCGACGGTCCATCGCTGGGCGCACGATCTGTTCTACTTTCCGCTCGATCCGGAGGCGGCGATGCGGGCGTCGCGGGAGTTCACCGAGTACGTCGTGCCGATCCTGCAGGCGCGGCGGCGTGATCCGGGAGACGATCTGATCTCCATGCTGGTCACCGAGTCGGCCGAGGGGGAGTTCCTCGACGACGAGCAGATTCTGTCGTTCCTGCGGCTACTGTTCCCGGCCGGCGCCGACACGACCATGCTCGCCCTGGGCAACACGCTGTCCGCGCTGCTGACCCACCCCGAGCAGTTGGCTCTGCTGCGCTCGGACCCCGACGAGTGGACGCAGTGGGCGATCTGGGAAGGCATGCGCTGGGAACCGCCGGTCGGACTGCTGCCCCGCGCTTGCCCGCGAGCGGTGGCATGGCGCGGGATCTCGATTCCGGCGCTGACCCCGATGATCTTCTCCATCAACGCCGCGCATCGCGATCCTGCGGTCTACGAGCGCCCCGATGACTTCGACATCACCCGGCGGAAGACCTCGATGCTGTCGTTCGGGCAGGGAGTGCACAGCTGTGCCGGAAACTGGCTGGCGATCGCCGAGCTCACCACCGCGCTGCGGGTGTTGCTCGAGCGTCTGCCCGACCTGGCGCTGGTCCAGGGCAGCGAGGACGCGGCGAAGGTGACCAGCCAGGTCGGGGTGGCGCTGCGCGGCCCGAATGCGCTGCCGGTGCAATGGCGTCGGGCGTGAATCGATGACGACGGACGAGGTGC
Organism: Gordonia caeni; assembly: GCF_039537105.1. Classification (NCBI taxonomy): domain Bacteria; kingdom Bacillati; phylum Actinomycetota; class Actinomycetes; order Mycobacteriales; family Gordoniaceae; genus Gordonia; species Gordonia caeni. The sequence continues at coordinate 191,653 of NZ_BAAAZW010000009.1, read as the reverse complement.
GCGAGTCTTATCGGGCCAGGGCGGGCGAGTACATCGACCTGCTGGGTTCCATCGACGACACGAGCCCGGTCGACCGGGCACTCGTTGCCGATTGGGCGGGCGCCGCCGACGGGCCGATCCTGGATGTGGGCTGCGGTCCCGGGCACTGGACCGCCTTTCTGCACACGGCCGGGGCCGAGGTGGTCGGGATCGACCCGGTCGAAGCGTTCGTCGAGCACGCCGCCCGCAGCTACCCGGACGTGGACTATCGGCTCGGTCGGGTCGACGACCTCGGTGTGGACGAGGAGAGCGTCGGCGCGATCCTCGCCTGGTACTCCCTGATCCACCTGCCTCCGGCTGATCTCGACGCCGCGTTGCTCGAGTGTGCCCGCGTACTGGTGCCCGGCGGGAGTCTGCTGGTGGGCTTCTTCGAAGGCCCGGATCTCGCGCCGTTCGACCACGCCGTGACCACCGCCTGGTTCTGGCCGATTCCCGAACTCACCCGCCGGATCGAGGGCGCCGGATTCACCGTCGCCGGCACATGGTCGCGGCACGACGACGGTGCCCGGCCTCACGGTGCGATCCGCGCCACCCGTGCCGGCTGAGTTCACCGCAGCACCTCCACCAGCGCGACCCAGGACACGGCGATCGCCGAGACGATCGCGAGCAGACAACCCGCCGCGGTGAGCGGCAGGCCGCTGCGATGGTCGCCGACCAGGGCGATCCCGGCGGCCAGGTACCCGGCGATCGGCAGGAATCCGAGTGCGGACTTGCCGATTCGCGCACCGTGCGAGGGGAGTGGGTCGCGCATGATCATCCGGGTGGCGTGGACCTGAAAGGCGCCGGCGGCAACGGTGCCCACCAGGATCACCACGCCGTACCAGAGCAGATCGACATCGGGTACCAGGGCGACGGCGGAGGCCACCAGCGCGAGCACCAGGGCGGCGATCGCCGATGCCAGGCGGGCGGTCAGGCTGCCGGCCTGGACGATCTTGCCGATGTTGACACTGGCCGCGACGATCACCAGGCCGGCGAGCGCAGCGCTCGCGCCGGCCATGGCGACGTTGAACTCGCTCCAGTTCTCCAGGGTCCCGGGCATGGGCCGATGCTAGGCCGCTACGGGCGTGATGGTCGCCGAACGCCCGGAGCCGGGAGGAGTCGGTCAGCGACGGAACTGGGTCAGCAGGAACTCCATCCCGGGCAGCAGTGTCGCGAGCATCGGGATGACGTGGTTGACGATGGACTTGGTCAGGATCGGCGGCGTCGAGTCGGTGACGAACTCGACGTCGGCGCCCTGCTTGCGCCAATCGGCGACCAGCGTGGCCACCTGTCCGTACGGGATCACGTCGTCTGCGGTTCCGCCCTCGACCAGGACCGGCGCGTTCGGCTTGAGTTGGCCGATCCGGTTCTGCTCGAGGATCTCCATGATCTCCGGGTACTGACGGATCACCGTGCCCAGAGGCTTGCCGCTGCGCGTCCAGTCCTTGGTCTGCTGGAACGGAGAGCTCATGATGATGTCGCCGATGCACTGCTGCGACAGCTGCTTGAATTTGGCGCGACCGACCGCGTTGGTCTCGGCCTGCACCACCTTCTCGATCACCGGGTGGCGGGCCGCCAGGCCGTTGATGGCGAAGCCGATGCCGCCGACGATGGTGGTGCCGTCGATGGTGTCGATCACCTTCGACAGGTCGGCCGGCGGCGCGCCCGCGTAGGTGGCCTTCACGTTCAGTTCCGGTGCGTAGGTGGACGCGGACTCGGCGGCCGCGGCCGCAGCGCCGCCGCCCTGTGAGTAGCCGGCGAAGCCGATGGGAGTGTCGCCGGGTGCGCCCGCCGCATTCAGGGCGGCACGGGCACCGTCGAGCATGGCGTGTGCGGTCTCGGCGCGGTTGACATAGGTGTGGATGCCGGGAGTGCCCATGCCGATGTAATCGGTGACGAACACGCGCACGCCATTCGCCAGCAGGTAGTACATTTCCGGCGCGGTGTAGTTGACGCCGATGCTCGGCTTGCTCAGGTCCACCGACATCGGCAGCCCCATCATCTTCGACGGGGCGCACTGGTCGCCCTGTCCGATCGTTCCGGGGCCGACCACCACGGTCGGCCGCGGCCCGGCACCGGCCCACGCCGCGGTCGGCTCCACCGCGGTGCCGGTCACCGCCACGGGGGCACCGTCCTGCAGGCGCGAGGTGTACATCACCTTGGTGGCCTTGCCGGGCCACTGCTGCTGGATGCCGGGGATCTGCAGCAGCAGCGGAGTGTGGTGGCTGCGGATGATCGATCCCGGTTCGGTGGAGAACCGCGCCGGCGGCGTGTAGAATTCCGCTGCCGACGCGGCGGGCGCGACGGCGGTCAGACCGGCGCCGACGGTCGCACCGACCACCACGGTGCCGATGAGGCGTTTGACCGCCCGGGACGATGAAGAGAAACCCCGAATACTGTTCACGAGCCGGTATGTTACTGCACAGTAACCGTGGATCGTGACTCGAGTCACCGGGTGGCTGTCCGGAAGCGGCTCGACGTAGTCGGTGCTCATCAGGGCGGCGCTGATGAGCCGAACGACGGGCCGTATGGGGGTTTCACCTCGTGCGCGACTACCATTCCGACGGGATCAACCGTTTGGAGAATTGATGACGACGTCGGACAACAGTGCGCTGATGGAGCGTGTCGGGCACTACTACGTGGCCGATCACACCTACGAGGTGGGCCGCGAGAAGGTGCGCGAGTACGCCCGTGCGGTCCAGGACTACCACCCGGCGCACTGGGAGGACGAGGCCGCCGCCGAGCTGGGGTACTCCGGGCTGGTGGCGCCGCTGACCTTCACCTCCATTCCGGCGATGGCCGCGAACCAGAAGCTGATGCAGGAGGTGGTGGTCGGCTACGAAACCTACGTGCAGACCGAGCAGGTCTTCTGCCAGCATCGCCCGATCGTGGTCGGCGACGTGCTGATCACCGACGTCGAGCTGTCCTCGGTGCGGCGGATCGCCGGCAAGGACATGATCACCATCACCAACACCTTCGTCGACCAGCACGGCGAGACGGTGCACACCATGCACACCACCGTCGTCGGCGTGACCGGCGACGAAGTGGATCCCGCCATCAATACGGCGGTCCGCAAGGTGATGATGCACGACGTCGACATCCTCTCGGTCGATGCGGCGGCGGCCGACTACGTCAAGGCCATCCGTGAGGGAGAGGCCCCCGCGCAGTCGCAGGTCGGCGCACAGCGTCCGGTGGTCACGCTCGACTTCGACACCCTGACCAAGGGTGATCAACTTCCGGTGCGGCATTGCGGACTCGCTCGCGGCGACCTGGTGAACTACGCGGGAGTCTCCGGCGACGCCAACCCGATCCACTGGGACGAGAGCATCGCCAAGCTCGCCGGGCTGCCCGACGTGATCGCGCACGGGATGCTGACGATGGGGCTCGGTGCCGGCGTGGTCTCGGCCTGGTCCGGCGATCCGGGGGCGGTTTCCAAGTACTCGGTCCGGCTGTCGGCGCCGGCGATCGTTCCGGCCGACGGCCGCGGCGACATCGAGTACGGCGGCCGGATCAAGTCGCTCGACGAGGCCACGCGCAGCGGGGTCGTAATCCTGACCGCGAAGTCGAATGAGAAGAAGATCTTCGGCATGGCGACCCTGGAGCTCCGCTTCTCCTGACGGTGCCGGCTTGTCCTGGCAGGGCTGTGATCGGCTGGAATGGCCCCGGGAGAGCCGCAGAAGAGGCGCTGGCGGAAAGTTTTTGCGCCAGAGGGTTTCCCACCTGTTCTCCGGTGTGACATAGTAGTGGGGCGGTGACAGATCGTGTCATCGTGAAATCTGAAGAAGGCAGTAAAGTAGCATGGCACAGGGAACCGTCAAGTGGTTCAATGGCGAAAAGGGCTTCGGCTTCATCGCCCCCGACGGTGGTAACGAAGATGTCTTCGTCCACTACAGCGCGATCTCGGGTAGCGGCTTCCGCAACCTCGAAGAGGCGCAGCGCGTCGAGTTCGACGTGGAGCAGGGCCCCAAGGGTCCGCAGGCGACGAATGTCGTAGCGGTCTGACAAGAGCTTTTCTCGCCAATGCCCCGGTTGATTTCAACCGGGGCATTGGTGTTTCTCGCGATCGATCGACCCGCTAGATCTCGAGCGCGAGATCGTCCATATCGCTGAGCGAGCCGCCCTCGGCAAGCAGTTTCCGGTAGGCGCGCAGGCGCACCTCGTCGATCGCGGTGGTGCTGGTGCCGCGCTTCCAGTAGCCGAACACCGCCACATCGTCCTTGGGCAGCCCGCACGCAGTGCGGAAGTGCCTGCGGATCTCACGCATGTCGTCGCGTTCACCGGCGGCCCACACCACCATGCCGTCGGCTGCATCCAGCCCGGCCAGCGCCGCGGAGAATCCGTGGCCCGCCGCGATCCGCCGCAGCTGAAGACCCGGTAGATCGGGAAGATCAGCGAACGCGACGTGATCGTCGGTGGCGACCCAGGCGACTCCGTGCAGCCCCGTCGGCGGCTGCTGCAGGATCGCGTACAGCGCCGGAAGCGCCGAATCGTCGGCGAACAAGGCGGCCGGCCGCCCCTGCGCCGAAGGGATGACGAAATTCGGCCGAGGTCCCACGAAGTCCACCGTATGGCCGGTCTCGAGTGCGCCGAGCCACCGCATCATCGGACTCGCATGGCCGTGCCGGACCACGTCGATGTCGACGGTGGCGTCCTCCACCGAACACGACCGGATCGTGTAAACCCGGTTCAGGGGGTCGCCGTCGCCTCCGATCTGCAGTCGCACGGCCACGTTGGGGACGGACCAGGTGGGATCGACGGCGACCTGCGGTGCCGTGAGCGTGATCCGGCACAGGTGCTCGCTGACCTCCTCGATCGCGGTGACGGTGCCGGCGTGCAGTTGAAGTCCCGAGTTATGGTCGTCGGACGCGAGGGCCGCGTTCCGGTGCAGTGGTCGATCGGTCATCAGACAGCCTCCTGTGAGTAGCCGGACGGGCGGAACCGCCGGGCGACGAGCGAACCTATACTGGATCGAAGTTAGTGAACCCTTACTTACTGTCGTTGTCGGAGAGCGTCACGGTGTTACCTTTTCCTTCCTCGCCGCGCCCCGCGTCGGCGTCAGCGTCGCCGCGGACCGTCCACGACCCCGTCCTGCACTGGGTGGTTCACGGCAGACTTCGACTGCTCTGCGGCACGACAACGCTCGATGCGGTTGCGCACCAGGCGATCTGGGTACCACGGGGAGTCGATACCGCAGTGGCGCTCGATGACGGAGCGGTGGTGGTGCCCATCGGCGGCATCGATCCGGACGGAGTCACGACACCGCGGGTGATCGACGTGCCGGAGGCCTGGAACGGATGGTTGCTGTACGCCTACGGCGAGTCGCTCGGCTATCTGGACCGGACACCGGCGGCGTCCGTGATCGAAGCACGCCTGCGCGAGAGCGGTCGCGGGCCGGCTGCGATGCCGCCGATGCCGGTCTGCCCCGCCGCGGTCGAGGTGGCACGGCGGGTGCTGACCGACGTCGCCGGTTTCAGCTCCCTCCCGGAGGAGGCGGCGCGGGCCGGATGGAGCGTTCGCACCTTGCAGCGGCGCTTCCGCGCCGAGACCGGACTCAGTGTGACCGAGTGGGTGCGTCGGGCGCGGCTGGGCGTGGCCGCCGACCTGCTGGCCGCAGGCCGGGACCCCGAATGGGTGGCGCATCGGGTCGGATATCAGACGGCGAGTGGATTCAGCCGGGTGTTCTCGGCGAGGACCGGGGTGACCCCCGGGCGCTGGCGCCCGGAAGGGTCGGACGGTGGCGGCCACGGCCACGGCGACGAGCCCGCGCCGCCGCTACCCGCGCAACGCACGTGGACGCGGGTCAACGGTGCAGCGGTCGCGGTCTGGGTCGCCCGCGGCCAGGCGACGGTCACCGTCGGGGAGCGGTGTCATCATCTGCGGGCCGGCCACGCGCTGGTGCTGCCGGCCGGAGTTCCCAACAGGATCCGGACGGGCGCTGAGTCGCTGGTGATCCCGGTCGGGTTCCGGCCGGGCGGTGGGGGAGTCGGCGCGACCGTGCGACCGGCCGACTTCGGGCCGGAGGAGCAATGGCGTCTGCTGGAGGCGTCGGTGGCCTGCTACACGGGGCTGCCCGTGCGCGGCGCCGCCGACGGCGTCGATCTGGTCCTCTCCGGGGCGCAGTGGGAACCCGCGTCCGCGGACGACCGTCTTCTCGCCGACCTGGCGAATGCCCTCGCGTGGGGTGACGACCCGCAGGATCGAGCGCTGGGGCAGTGGGCCGCGGCCTTCGGCGTCAGCGAGAGCCGGATCCGGCGCGCGGTTCGGGAGGCGACGGGGATGGGATTCGCCCACTGGCAGCGGCTGGCCCGGATGAGCAGCGCGCGCAGCCGTCTGCTGCACGGGGGGTCGGTAGGCAAAGTGGCGCGCGACCTCGGGTACGCCCACGTGTCCGGGTTCTCGCGCGCTTTTTGCGCGGTGCACGGTGCGCCCCCGGGGCGGTGCACCGCGCGGAAGGCCGGGTAGCGGGTGTGTCGTCCGCGCGTCAGCCGGTCGCGGCGATCAGCGGTACCAGCAGCTCGGCGACGGTCCAGCCGCCGTGATGGCCCGGCATGATCGTCTCCAGGGGTTCGGCCAGACTGCGGGTCAGGAGGGTGTCCCGATACGGGACGGCCACCACGTCGCCGATGCGATCGACGACGTGGGCCGCGGTACCGGCGCCGAACCACTGCTCGTCGACAGCCTGCTCCCGCGTGGCGATCCGCGCGATGCCGTCCAGCTCGGCCTCCCACACCTCGCGTACCCGAGAGGCCTGACCCGGCTCGGCGTATACGTGCCGGATCCGGGCCTCCCCGGCGACGGCACGTACCCGCTCGGTGAGTTCGGGACTGGTGTCGATGTCGATGCGCCGGCCTGCGGAGATCATGCCGTGGTCGCCGGTCACGAGCAGCGTCGCGCCCGGCGGAAGGAGATCGATCACCTCCCGGACCAGGTCGTCGATGTCGCGCAGCCGTTCGCGCCACTCCGGGGTGCCCGGACCCCAGCGATGTCCGGCGGCGTCGAGTTGAGGGAGGTACCCGTAGATCAGCCGGGGGCCCTGATCGCCGTGCGCGAGGATCTCGCGGAGGTGATCGCGTACCGCTGCCGGTGACGACGCATCGCGATAGTCCGTCGGGTTACCGTAGGCGGCGCGAGTCAGGCCCGAGCCGCGGAAGTCGCCGGCCATCAGGACGGTGACACCGGCACCGGCCTGGCCGAGTTCGTCGAACGCCGCCGGCATCGGCTGCACATCGGCCGGCGGGAAGAAGGCTCCCGCATCGCGGCCGTCAGCGGTGTCGAGGGTCCAGCGCAGCGTGTTCAGCGTGTGCGTGATGTCCGGATCGAGGTCACGCGGGGCGAAGCTGTAACCGAGGATCCCGTGTTCGCCGCAGGGGAGCCCGGTGCCCAGACTGGTGAGGCTCGTCGCCGTGGTCGACGGGAAGCCGGCTCGCAAGGTGGCCGAGCGGTTCGCCGTGAGGGTGGGGGCGAACACCGAATTCTCTTGCAGCAGAACGTCGCCCAACCCGTCGACCATGAGCACCACCACGGTGTGACTGTCGGGTATCTCGAACCGTCTGCCCTGGCCGTAGCCGAGGGCGGCCGATACCGACGGAATCAGGTCGGCGAGAGTGGGGCCGGAGGTCCAGCCCTCGGGTGGGAGTTGGTCGAGAGGGCCCATGGCATGAACGCTACGGTGTCCGACCGGCCGATGGCGAGGGAATCAGGTTGCCCGAGTGAGCCACAATGGTGGAATGGACGATTCGGCAGATGAATACCCAGGGGCGACGACGGTCGGTGACTTCCGGGCCAATGTGGCGCGGGTCCGAGCCCGGATCGACGCCGCCGCCGAGCGTGCGGGACGCGACCCGGCCGCGGTGCGGTTGCTCCCGGTGTCCAAGACGGTGCCGGCCGACCGGGTCCGCCTCGCCGTCGAGGCCGGGTGCCGCCGACTGGGTGAGAACAAGGTGCAGGAGGCCAAACGCAAGTCGGCCGAGCTCGCCGACGTCGACGTCGCGTGGTCGCTGATCGGGCACCTGCAGACCAACAAGGCCAAGGACGTCGTCGTCTTCGCCGACGAGTTCCAAGCCCTCGACAGCCTCCGCGTCGCCGAGGCGCTGGACCGGCGGCTGCAGGCGGCGGGACGATCTCTGGACGTACTGGTCCAGGTGAACACCTCGGCCGAGGAACAGAAGTACGGACTGGACCCCGACGCCGTTTCCGGCTTCCTGCGGGAACTCCCGCGTTTCGAGACGCTGCGGGTGCGCGGATTGATGACACTGGCTCTGTTCACCACTGACACCGCTCGGGTCCGCCGCTGCTTCCAGACGCTCCGCGAGACCCGGAACCGTGCCCGCGATACCGACCCCGACTTGATCGGGCCCGGTGAGTTGTCGATGGGCATGTCCGGCGACTTCGAAGTGGCCGTGGAAGAAGGCGCCACCTGCGTCCGGGTGGGGCAGGCGATCTTCGGTGCCCGCGCCACCCCGGACAGTCACTACTGGCCGGACAGCACGACCGGCCGGTAGTGCCGGGCCGCGGGCGGCCGCCGCGGCCGAACGTTAATGTGGGCCCGACAGTGTGATCGAGATATCAGAAGGGCCGCGCTATGACGGAGACCGACATTCGAGCCGCGCAGACCGGTGACGCTCGCGCGAACACCGTCGACGGCGTGCTGCGCCGCAGTGCGGCGGTGCAGTCGCGGCGCATCGCACTGCGATTCGGCGACCGTGAACTGAGCTACCGCGAGCTCGACGACGCGGTCACGCGCGCCGCGGCCGCGTTGCTGGGACTCGGGCTGACACGGGGCGATCGGGTCGCGGCCTACGGCACCAATTCCGATGCCTATGTGATCGGCTATCTCGCCGCCGCGCGCGCCGGGCTGGTGCACGTGCCGATCAACTACGCGCTCTCCGGTGATGAGCTGAGCTACCTGCTGGCCCAGTCCGGCGCGCGCGCCGCGCTGGTGGATCCGGCCCTGCGCGAGGCCCTGGACGCGGTGCTGCCGGAGACCTCGGTGGAGCAGGTGGTGCCGCTGCGCGACGGGGCGGGCTCACTGCTGGAAGCAGCCACGACCGGTGAGGTCCCCTATCTGGGATCGGCGGCCGCCGCCGGCGATCTGGTCCAGTTGCTCTACACCTCGGGGACCACCTCGAAACCCAAGGGCGCCATGATGACTCACGGCGCACTGGTCCACGAGTACACCTCGAGCATCGTCGGACTCGACCTGGCCGCCGATGACAAACCGCTGGTGTGCATGCCGCTCTACCATTCGGCGGGCATGCACGTGTTCACGCTGCCGTACCTCGCGGTCGGCGCCACCATCACGCTGCTGCCCGGCCCCGATATCGCCGAGATTCTGCGGATCGTCGAGCAGGACCGGATCGGCTCGCTGTTCCTGGCGCCCACCGTGTGGGTGCCGCTGGCGAGTCACCCCGACCTGGAGACGCGGGATCTGTCCTCGCTACGGAAGGCCCAGTACGGAGCGTCGATCATGCCGGTCACGGTGCTGGGCCGCCTGCGTGAGCGGTACCCGCAGCTGGGGTTCTACAACTGCTTCGGGCAGTCGGAGATCGGCCCGCTGGCAACGGTGCTGCGCCCGGAGGAGCATGACGAACGCCCGTCGTCGGCGGGGCGTGCGGTGCTGTTCGTCGAGACGCGCGTGGTGGACGCCGACGGCGACGACGTCGCCGACGGCGAACCGGGGGAGGTCCTGTACCGCTCACCGCAGTTGTGCCAGGGGTACTGGGACAACCCGGAGGCGACGCGGGAGGCGTTCGCCGGCGGCTGGTTCCACTCCGGCGACCTGGTGACCCGCGACGCCGAAGGGTTCCTCACCGTCGTCGACCGGATCAAGGACGTGATCAACACCGGCGGCATTCTGGTGGCCTCGCGCGAGGTGGAAGATGCGCTGTACACCCACGAGTCGGTCGGCGAGGTCGCAGTGATCGGTGTGCCCGACGAGAAGTGGATCGAGGCGATCACCGCGGTCGTGGTGCTACGCGACGGCGCCGCGGCATCCGAAGCCGAGCTCATCGCGCACGTGAAGGAGCGGCTCGCCCCGTTCAAGGTGCCCAAGGCGATCCGGTTCGTGGAGAGCCTGCCCCGCAACCAGAGCGGCAAGCTCCTGAAGCGGGAACTGCGCGCCGGCTGATTCCGGGGTTCACCCGTCCCGGCCGGCGAGACCGGCCAGGAAAGTCGCCGAGCGCGCGACATTCGGATCGGCGTCGGCGGTCAACCGTGACAGGGCGGCCGCCGACGTCTCACCGGGCAGTTCGGCCAGCGCCTGGGTGAGACGCAGCCGGGCGCCCGGATCGTCGAGGCCGTCGAGCTCGGCGAGAATGGTTCCGGCGATCTCGTCGGTCAGTTCCCGGCTGCGTGCCAGTGCACCGATCGTCTCCGCCGCTTCCACGTCGCGATCCCCGTCGATCACCATGGTGAGCAGTTCGGGCAGCGCGTCTCCGAACCCACGTGAACCGGTGGCCAGGGCGGCGCGCCGCCGGACTGCCGGATCGGAATGGTTCAGTGCCGCAATCAATTCGGTGCTCGCCTCGGGGGTGTCGAGGTCGGCCAGCGCGTCGACGGCGCGGTACCGCACGCGCGCATCGGGGGAGCCCAGCGCCCAGGTCAGCGGCCCGAAAGCCGCATCGCCGGCGCGGCGCAGTGCCCACTTGAGCGCACCGGCGGCGTTCGGCTCGGGCTCGGCGAGCAGCGCCTCGGTGAGTGCGCGGGCCAGCGCGGCGGCATCCTTGCCGGTCATGGCCAGCGCGCTGGACTGGCGCCGGGCCGGCAGCGCTGACTGCAGGCCGCGTATCAGCGGGATCAGATGCAAGACCTGCGCCCATTCGGCCGGGGCGCCGTCGCGGATGTCGCCCAGGCGCGCCAGGAGCTCTTCCTCCCGGGCGATGCGCTCGCGGGTCCGAACCAGGAGCCGGTCCAGCAGCACGGCCGGGGAGAATCCGGGATCGTCGAGCGCCGTTCCGATTTCGGCGAGGGAGAGTCCGAGGCTGCGCAGGCTCTCGACCTGGAACAGGCGCTTCAGATCGCCGGTGGAGTACTCGCGGTAGCCCGCAGAGGTGCGGCCGGAGGGGGCCAGCAGCCCGATCGTGTCGTAATGACGCAGCATGCGGGTGCTCACCCCGGAATGCCGCGCCACCTCACCGATCCGCATGGCCGCCACCGGTCGCGAAGTATCTGTCCACTTCACCGGCGGCTGCCCCGAGATCGGCGTCGGGATCGTCGAGGAGGGCGGCGGTCGCGGCGGCGTGCGCCCGAACGGCGGGGTCGTCGTCGGTGGCCGCCGACGCGAGCGGTCCGGCGGCGGCCGGGCCGAGAGCGGCCAGGGCGCGGCTGAGACTGCGTCGCAGCTGGGAGTCGCCGGTCCCCAGCCGGGTGGCCAGGGTCGCGGCGAGCTGCTCACGCCGGTCGTCGGGAGCCAGCACGACGGCGGCGCGCCAGGCGCTGCGGGCGAGGTCGTCGTCGGCGTCGAGAAGCACCGACCGGTCGATCGCCGACCAGCCGCGCGGATCGCCGATCTTGGACAGGGTGTGCAGCGCCTGGCTTCGCGCACGTACCGGGCCGCGGCGCGCGGCCTCGACCAGCAGCGGCACGGTGATCTCTACCGGGTGGCGGACCAGTGCCCAGGTCAGCATGTCGCGGACGAAGAAGTCCGGTTCCACCGCGCAACGCTCCACCAGGACCGGGGCGTAATCGGGATCGGGCTGCGAGCCGGCGCCCAGTGCGGCGCGCAGTCGGCCGGAGGAGCCGGGCGCGCCCAGTGCCCGACGGAGCTGCTCGGGCGGTGTCGTGGTGGTCATCGCGGACCTCCGTTCTGATCGCTGTTGCTGCTCCCTACTCAAGACCCTGACACCGTGTGAAGGTCAAGGGGCGAGTTCCGGGTAGCCGCCGGACAGTGCTTTCTCCTGACGTGTGTCGGCCGAGAAGGAATGATTGACTCCATGACGATCCGGATCCGACCCGTCGGCGCGGCGATCCTGCTCCTGCTGGGTGCGCTGCTGACCGCATGCGGCGATGGGGACACCGCCCCGGAGAGTACGGCGGGCTCCGCCGCGGAATCCTCCGCGGCCACCGCGCCGTCCCCGGGAGCTCCCGCGGAGCCGACGGTGATCACGACCGCTCTCGAGGCACCCTGGTCGATCGTCTTCTACGGGGAGACACCGCTGGTCAGCGAACGTGATTCCGGGCGCATCGTCGAGCTCGACGCTTCCGGCGCCCAGCGCGAGGTGGCACGTCTGGACGGCGTGCAGGCCGGCGGGGAGGGCGGTCTGCTCGGTCTCGCCGTGCACGAGGACCACGTGTACGCCTACTACACCGGGGACGGGGAGAACCGGATCGAGCGCTTCGCGATCGAGGGGGAGCCGGGAGCGCTGCGGCTGAGCTCCCCGGAGACCGTCCTGGACGGGATCCCGGCCGCGCACGTGCACAACGGCGGCCGGCTGGCATTCGGACCCGACGGCATGCTCTACGCGACCACAGGTGACGCGAATGATCCGGAACTGGCTCAGGAACGTGACTCGCTCGGCGGGAAGATCCTGCGGATGTCTCCGGACGGTGAGGTGCCGCAAGACAACCCGTTCCCCGGGCAGTTGACCTACAGCTTCGGGCATCGCAATCCGCAGGGTCTGACGTGGGCGCCGGACGGCACCATGTACGCCGCGGAGTTCGGTCAGAACACCTGGGACGAGCTGAACGAGATCACCGCCGGCGGCAACTACGGCTGGCCGCAGGCCGAGGGCGCCGCCGGGCGCACGGGCCTGATCGATCCGGTCCAGCAGTGGGGTACCTCGGAGGCCAGTCCGAGCGGCATCACCGTGTTCGGCGACCAGCTGGTGATCGCGAACCTGCGTGGACAGCGGCTGCGTGCGGTGCCGCTGGCCGACACCGCGGAGTCGGCCGAATACCTCGACGGCGAGGCCGGGCGCCTGCGCGATGTCGCAGTGGCCCCGGACGGCTCGCTGTGGGTGCTCACCAACAACACCGACGGGCGCGGGGACCCGTCCGACGGGGACGACAAGATCCTGCGGCTGCAGCGGCTCAGCCGCGACGGCGCCGCACCATCTCGGTGATCCACATCGGCGCGTAGGGCGAGGTGAGCGCTGTCCCCGCGGGCCGGGCCTACGGTGTCAGGGCTTGCGCGAGCGAGACGATGATCCCGCCCGGTCCGCGGACGTAGCAGAGCCGGTAGGCGTTCTCGTACTGCTCGACCGAGCCCAGCAGCGTGCCACCGTGCCCGGCCAGACGTGCGACGGTGCCGTCGACGTCGTCCACGGCGAACATGATGCTTCGCAGACCGAGGGTGTTGGGCGGCGCCGGTTCCGGCTGGTCGTCGACCAGCGGTGGATGGAGGAAGCGTGTCAGCTCGAGCCGTCCGGTGCCGGGCGACGGCACGGCCATCATCACGATCTCGACGCGAACCCCGTCGAGGCCGTTGACGCCGTCCACCCAGTCGCCCTCGACGGTCGCCTCCCCCTCGCGTTCGAGCCCGAGTTCGGTGAAGAAGCGGGCAGCGGCGTCGAGGTCGGTGACGACGATGCTCACGTGATCCATGCGATGGACGGCCATGATCGCCACGATAACCGTGACGTCCGACGGAGGTTCGCCTTCGAGGTGCACCGGGTGCCGACTCGGGCGCCGACCGAACAGGCGCGCCGCAGGCCCGGGCACGTATCCTCGGAGCCGTGGTAGATCTCGCATATGTCATCGCCGGCTCCGAAGCGACCGGCGGCGCCGGCCTGCAGGCCGACCTGAAGACCTTCCAGGAACTCGGCGTCTACGGCGTCGGGACCATCACCTGCATCGTCTCCTTCGATCCGAAGGACGGCTGGCGGCACCGGTTCGTACCGATCGCGCCGGACGTGATCGCCGACCAGATCGAGGCCGCGACCGCCGCGCACGACCTGGACGTGGTGAAGATCGGCATGCTGGGCACCCCGGCCACCATCGACGTGGTCGCCGAATCGCTGAGCCGTCAGCGGTGGCGCCACATCGTCCTCGACCCGGTGCTGATCTGCAAGGGCCAGGAACCCGGCGACGCCCTCGACACCGACACCGCCCTGCGCGAGAAGGTGCTGCCGCTGGCGACCGTGGTGACCCCGAACCTGTTCGAGGCGCAGATCCTGTCCGGCATGGATCAGATCACCACCGAGACCGACCTGGCCGAGGCCGCCCAGCGCATCTTCGCGCTCGGCCCCGAGTACGTGGTGGTCAAGGGCGGCATCGATCTGCCAGGCGACGAGGCCGTCGACGTGTTGTACGACGGCGAGGAGGTCACCGTCTTCCGCACGCCGAAGATCGGCGACGAGCGCGTCGCCGGTGCCGGCTGCACGCTGGCCGCCGCCATCACCGCGGAACTGGCCTCGGGCGCAGGTATCGAAGACGCCGTGGCCTTCGCCAAGGAGTTCGTGACCGCCGGAATCGCCGACCGGCTCGGCTGCCACACCCCGATCGACGCGGTGTGGCAGGGTGCTTACGTCCAGCAGTTGCAGCTCGGCCCCGGAGACTGAGGCCCCGCGACTGAAGGCCCCGCGACCGAAACCCGGCGGCGATCACGCCGGCGGAATGACCCCGGCTCCGCGTAGACAATCGGTCAGGCCCGGGGTCAGCGGCAGGGCCTCCAGCTCGGCAGCGGAGAACCAGCGCGCGTCGTCGGCGTCGTCGCCGCTGCGCAGCTCGCCGCCGATCACGGTGGCCGCGAAGTCGTGCACGCGGTAGAGGTGATCGTCGCCGAACGGCACCGTGTCGGTCCACAACTGCTCTCCGATGCGGACATCGAGACCGGTTTCCTCGCGGACCTCCCGCACGGCCGCCTGCGCGGGTGTCTCGCCGGGCTCGAGCCGGCCGCCGGGCACCGACCAGCGGCCCTTCTGCGGCTCGTGCCCGCGCTTGACCAGCAGGATCCGGCCGTCCGGATCGACGATGACGGCGCTGGCGGCGAGCACGATCTTCACCCGTCCACCGTAGACCGTGGGCACCGTCGACAGGCGCCGCCGCGGTGAGCCGGCGGGCCGGATAGGGTTCGGCCATGCGGATGCACGCGGCCCGGGCGCCGCTCGCCTGGGCTCGGGTGCTGGGGGATGTCGGCTGGTGGACGTTCCTGGTCGCCTCATTGTTGGGCATCGCCGGTATCGAAGGCGGAATGCCCCGGCGCTACGCCGAGTACCTGCCGTCCGGTGACACCGGCTGGACCGCTTACACCCCGCTGCTGGACGATACGTTCGTCGAACACAACATCCTGGCGACGACAGCGCTGGTCGGGCTCGTCGTGACTGTGCTCGCCGCGGTCGCCGAGGCGGTGCTCACGCGGCGGTGGACGATGGGGATCGCGGGGGTGGCAGCGGCCGCGGCCGGATGTGCGCTGGTCTTTCTCGCCGCGTACTGGGCCGATCCCGGAACCGGGACCGTTCAGCTGCGCCCCTCGCTGGTGCTCGTGGTGTGCCTGATCGGCGTCGCGGTCCGGGAGGGCGGGGTCCGGTGGACCCGTTCCCGGGTGGATGCGCTCAGTCGGTCAGCACCTGACGCAGCACCGCGGCCTCGCTGATCTCGGGCTGCTTGGTCGCCGTCAGGAGGGTCAGCGGGCCCGCGGCGGCGAGCTCGCGCAGGTGATCGAGCGCGGCCCTCTGCTCGTCGTCGGTCTCCAGTTCGGTGCGGTAGCGCTCCGCGAACCCGTCGAACTTTGCCGGGTCGTGCGAGTACCACTTGCGGAGGTCCGTCGAGGGAGCGACGGTCTTGCACCATTCGTCCAGATGGGCGCGCTCCTTGCTCACGCCGCGGGGCCACAGCCGGTCGACCAGGACGCGGGCGCCGTCGTCGGAATCGGGATCGTCGTAGACCCGCCGCACGCGCACCTGCGACTTCTCACTCATCTCTCGTCTCCTTCGTCGACGGTGGGAGCGATGCCGGCGGTCTGCTTCGCCGTGGTCAGCACCGCATCCAGCATGTCAGGGGTGAGGCGCCCGGTGAACGTGTTGTGCTGACTGACGTGGAAGCACCCCAGCACGGTCAGCCGCCGGCCGTCCGGGTGGTACACGACGACCTGCGCGCCGTGCCCGAATGCGGGCCGGGGCCTGGGCACCTGCCAGCCGCTCTCGGCCAGCACGCTGAACAGGGCCTGCCAGCCGAACGCACCGAGCACCACGGTCGCTTTCATCGTCGGCGCCATCAGTTCCAGTTCACGGGCCAGAAACGGCGAGCACGTCCGGCGTTCGGTCGGCGTCGGCTTGTTCTGCGGGGGTGCGCACCGGACCGGGGAGGAGATCCGGGTGTGGAAGAGTTCCAGGCCGTCGTCGATCGACGACGCCGTCGCCTGGCTCGCCAGACCCACCCGATGCATCGAGGCGAACAGGAAGTCGCCGCTGCGATCGCCGGTGAACATCCGGCCGGTCCGATTGGCGCCGTGCGCCGCCGGGGCCAGCCCGACGATCATGATCGAGGCATCGGCCGGACCGAATCCGGGAACTGCTTTGCCCCAGTACTTCTCGCCGGCGAACGAGGCGCGCTTGACCGTGGCGACCTCCTCCCGCCAGGCCACCAGTCGGGGGCAGGCGCGGCAGGAGATGATCAGGCGATCCAACTGCTCCAGGTCGCGCATCGACCGGGCGCGCTCCGGTGCGGTGCTGCCACGGGAAGCCATTCCTCCACGGTAGCGACCGGCGGGGCCGGTCAGGCCGGATGCGCCGCCCAGAAGCCGAGGATCGTCTCGCTGGTCGCACCGGGCTGTTCGAGCGGGACCAGCGTGCGGGCGCCGTCGACCCCCAGGCTGCTGCCGTGCGGTGTCCGGGCAGCCGCGGCGGCCGCCTGCTCGGGGGTGCATTCGCCCCGATCGGTCGACGCGACGTAGAGGACGGGGACGTCGATCCGGGGCAGGAGGTCGCCGATGTCGGTGCGGTCCAGGATGAACGAGTCGACCGCGTGGATCAGACCCGCCCGGGGCAGGGCGTCGAGCATCGCGTCGACGACCCCCATCACCTCGGCGTCGACGCGCGAGGCCTCGGTGAGTTGACCGTCGACGATCCCCGAACGTACGGGACCGCGCATCCCGATGATCCGGACCAGCGGCTTCAAGGCGATCACCTGCAGGCGTAGCGCGCGAGAGAGCGGCTGGATCGGCGAACTGAAGGTGACCAGGGTGCGCAGGCGTCCGGGGCGGCCGGCGGCCAGGTGCAGCCCGACGTGGCCGCCCCATGCGCAGCCGACCCAGTCCACCGGATCGGTCACGTCCAGTGCGGTGAGGATCTCGACCGCGGCCGAGACGCATTCGGGCATCGACGACCGGCCGTCGAGAGCGTCGCTCCACCCGTGACTAGGCCCGTCGATCAGCACCAGCCGGCGTTCGGCGCTCAACGCGGGGATTATGCGGTCCCACATGGCGCTGTCGGCGAACATGCTCGGCCAGAGCACCGCGACCGGGCCGGCGCCGACGATCCGGACGTGCAGGTTCCCCACGACCGTCGGAATGTCCCGGTGGCCGTCGTGGGGGACGGACCCGTCGCGCATGGCTCGATGCTACGCGCCGCGGACGGCGGGCGACAGGGGGAAACCGCACGTCAGCGAGCCTCGTTCGGCGGAGGGAGTCGTAGGCGCCGCCTACACTCGGCACCTATGACCGCACCCGCGCCGCGTCCGCCGACGGCACTCGCCGAGGTGGTGCGGGCCGCTGCCGCAGCGGCCGGCACCACCTCGCGCACGGCCAAGACCGCGACACTCGCCGGGCTGCTCACGCAACTGGCCCCCGACGAGGCCCCGATCGCCGTCGGGCTCCTGCTCGGCCGGCCGGTGCAGGGCAGGCTCGGCGTCGGCTGGCGGACGGTGCGCAACGAGTCGGGGGAGCCCGCAGCGGAGGCTTCGCTGACGATCGGCGACGTCGACGCAGCCTTCACCGTGCTGGCGAACGCCGCCGGGCCGGGGTCGGTGACGCGCCGGTCGGCTGCCTTGTCGGGGCTGCTGGCCCGGGCCGTGTCCGGCGAACAGGACTTCCTGATCCGGGTCCTCACCGGTGAGGTGCGCACCGGTGCGCTCGCCGGGGTCCTCACCGACGCGATCGCCGTCGCCGCCGGACTGCCCAAGGACCGGGTGCGGCGCGCGGCCATGCTGACCGGGGACCTCGGGGCCACCGCGCGGGCGGCCCTGGCCGGGGACGACCTGACCCGGATCGACCTGACCCCGGGAACGCCGGTGCAGCCGATGCTCGCCGCCTCTGCACCCGGCGTGGACGAGGCCGTTGCCGTGACCGGACCCGCCTCGGTGGAGTACAAACTCGACGGGGCCCGCCTGCAGGTGCACCGCCGCGCCGGACAGGTGCGTGCTTACACGCGCAGTCTGGCCGACGTCACCGAGCGGGTCCCGGAGATCGTCGACCTGGTCGCCGGGTTCCCCGGCGGCGACCTGGTCCTCGACGGCGAGACGCTGACGCTCGACGAGAGCGGCCGGGCGCGTCCGTTCCAGGAGACGATGAGCCGATTCGGCGGACACGGCGACCGAGGGGCGTGCTGCGCTGTCGGTGAGCTTCTTCGATCTGCTTTACGCCGACCGCAGCCTGATCGATGAGCCGCTGCGGGTGCGGCGCGCCGAACTGCTGCGGGTGGCCGGTGAGGCGGTGGTGCGCGGCGTCGAGGTGGCTGCCGTCGACGGCGGCGTGCCCGATCCGGCGGTGGCGCAGCGGGTGCTCGACGAAGCCCTCGCCGCGGGTCACGAAGGCGTGATAATCAAGTCGCTGGCCTCGGTGTACGCGGCCGGCCGCCGCGGGGCGGACTGGGTCAAGGTGAAGCCGGTGTACACCTACGACCTGGTGGTCCTGGCGGTGGAACGCGGTTCAGGACGCCGTTCGGGCTGGTTGTCGAACCTGCACCTGGGTGCCCGGGATCCGGAGGGGCGGTTCGGTGAGCCCGGCGGATTCGTGATGGTCGGCAAGACGTTCAAGGGCCTGACCGACGACCTGCTGCGTTGGCAGACCGAGTTCTTTCCGACCATCGCCACCGCCGACGACGGGTACGTGATGTCGGTGGCGCCCGAGGTGGTGGTCGAGGTCGCGATCGACGGGGTGCAGCGGTCGAGCAGGTATCCGGCCGGAGTGGCGCTGAGGTTCGCTCGCGTGAAGCGCTACCGCACCGGTGACCACGGCAAACCGGCAGGCGATGCCGACACCGTGGACCAGTTGCGCAGCCGCCTGCCCGGCGAACGGCCATCTCGCTGATCGATCATTGCCGCACCACCCTCACTCGCTCGAAGCGCGTGCCTGCCAACGCCCGTCGTGCCGGCTGATCTCGATCGGGTAATCGAAACAGTCGCTGATGTTCGCGGTGGTCAGCACCTGATCGGCCGGTCCGGACGTGAGCAGTCGCCCGTCGCCGATCAGCATGGCGTGGGTGGTGCTGACCGGCAGCTCTTCGAGGTGGTGCGTCACCAGCACCGTGGCGAGATCGCGATGGGTGTCGTGGAGCTGGTCGACGGTGCGCAGAAAGTGTTCGCGGGCGGCGACGTCGAGCCCGGTGGTCGGCTCGTCGAGCAGTAGCAGGTCCGGGTCGGGGAGCAGGGCCCGGGCGATCAGTGCCCGTCCGCGCTCACCTTGGGAGAGGTTGGGCCACAAGGCCTCCCGGATCGGGTCGAGTCCGAGGCGGGTGATCAGGTCCTCGGCGCGCGCCACCGTCGCCGGGGGCGGGGTCCAGCGGGGGACCAGGTCGTTGCTGCCGGTGGCACCGGTCAGCACCACCTCGAAGACGGTGAGCGGTGAGCGCAGCGGGTGGCGGGGATTCACGTGGCCGATCGAATGCCGCAGTTCACGCAGGTCGACCGCGCCCAGTCGCCGGCCCAGGACCGCCGCGCTGCCGCGAGTGGGATGGGCGGCGGCACCGCAGATACTCAGGATGGTGCTCTTGCCTGCGCCGTTCGGGCCGATCAGCGCCCAGTGCTCGCCGGCCCGGACGGTGAAGTCGACCCCGGACAGGATTGTGCGGCCGTTCCGGACGAAGTCGACCTCCTCGAACTCGAGGACGGCGGGCCGATCGGCAGCGACAGGGATGGACACGGGATCACCGTAGCGAGCAGTCCGCCGCGGCGACATCGGGATCAATCGGGCGAAGCGCGCGCCCGGCAGGGCACTCTCCGGCGGTCGTGCGGTGCCCGGGCTGGCAGAATGAGTCCCTGACGCGTCATCGCCGGAACGAGATCCGGGCAGAAGTACGGCGCAAGGGAGCATTCGGAGGGAATCGTGCTGAACACCGCCACCACGCCGGCCACGCGGCGCCGGCTCGCCGTCGCCGCGGCAGGGCTCTGCGCCACCGCAGCGGTGATGGTTCCCGCCGTCACCGCCCCGACCGCAGCGGCCGCACCGGCCGGTTCCCGCGCGCAGGTGCTCGGCATTCCGCTGGCGCCGGGAACCTCCGGACTGAAGACCGAACTCGCCGTGGCGTACACCGTGGCGGCGCGAGATGCTCGGGCGGCGGGAGTGCCCCTGCGCATCAACTCGGGCAAACGCAGCCGGGCCGAGCAGGCGGCGCTCTGGCGCGAGGGCGTCGCCACCTACGGCAGCCCGGCGGCGGCACGGCGCTGGGTGCTTCCGCCCAGCGAATCCACCCACGTCACCGGCGAGGCCGTCGACGTCGGGCCGCGGGCCGGTGCCGCGTGGCTGCAGCGCAACGGCCACCGCTACGGGTTGTGCCGGACCTTCGACAACGAGTGGTGGCACTTCGAGCTGTCGACCTTTCCGGGCACCGCGTGCCCGCCGCGTGTCCCCGATGCCTCGGTGCCGCGCCGCTGATCGGCCACTTTCAGTGATGTTTCGTCAATCGATGAGCGATGCGGAAGGATGGACCGGTGCCTGAGTATGTGTCGTACGAGGAGTTCGGACGCAACTTCTTCGAAGTAGCGGTCACCGAAGCACGCATCGGCGCGGCGTTCTCGGCGATCGCGGGAGAAGAGTTCCGGGTCGGTCCGCTTCCGGCCGGGCCCGGCGGCATGGTCAAGGTGGTCGCCGAGGTGCGTATCGCCGAGCCGGAGATCACCCGTGACGTCGGCGAGCTGATCACGTTCACCGTCCGGCTGCCGCTGGCGATCGGCCTGGTGATCGATCTGAAGCTCGATCGCCTCGAGTACGACGTCGACGGGCTGATCACCCTGCCCCTGACGGTGCGCTGCGCCAAGCCGCTCGAGTTGCGCATCGAAGTGGATCCGCCGGCGCCGCGCGACGTCTTCGTCGACGTCAACTCGCGGAACATGCGCGGGGAGATCATCCGCAATCTCGCGCAGGTGGACGCGGAGATCCGCCGGGTGATCGCCAAGACCGTCGCCGAGGAGATCGACAAACCCGACGTCCGCAAGGCGCGCTACATCGATGTCGCAGCCGAGCTGTCCCGGGCGCTGGAAGGCTCCGCCGACGACGAGGCCGAGGCACTGGCCGACGTCGCCGAGAGCGCCGAACTGGCGGCGGAAGAAGTGGTCGACGCCGAGACGCCTGCCGACCCGGCCGGGTAGGGATCGGCCCGGTACCTGAGAGAGGTGGTCGGCCCGGCCATTACCTGGAAGGCTGGAGGCATGGCCACCCCGGATGAGAATCAGACCAGCGAACAGGGCACCTACGTCGAGGCGGACAAGCCGTACGAGCGCGATACCCGGTACATCGAGACCAGAATCACCCGCGACGGCGAGGACGGTTATCCGGTGGAGCCGGGCCGGTATCGGCTCGTCGTCTCGTACGCCTGCCCGTGGGCCAACCGGACGATCATCGTGCGTCGGCTGCTGGGGCTGGAGCGGGCGATCTCCATGGGCGTCTGCGGTCCCACGCACGACAAGCGGTCGTGGACCTTCGACCTCGATCCGGGCGGGGTGGACCCGGTGCTGGGCATCCCGCGCCTGCAGGACGCCTACTTCGCGCGGATCCCCGGCTACGAGAAGGGGATCACCGTCCCGGCGATCGTCGACGAGCGCAGCGGCGCCGTGGTGACGAACGACTTCCCGCAGATCACCCTCGACTTCGAAACCGAATGGGTGGACTACCACCGTCCCGGTGCGCCGGTGCTGTACCCCGAGGATCTGCGCGAGGAGATCGACGCGGTGAACGCGCTGGTCTACCGCGACGTGAACAACGGCGTGTACCGCTGCGGTTTCGCCGGGTCGCAGGAGACCTATGAGGCCGCCTACGACCAGCTGTTCTCGCGGCTGGACTGGCTGTCCGAGCGACTGTCGGGGCAGCGCTACCTGGTCGGCGACACGATCACCGAAGCCGATGTGCGGCTGTTCACCACGCTGGCGCGCTTCGACCCGGTCTATCACGGCCATTTCAAGTGCAATCGGGAGAAGCTGTCGGAGATGCCCGTGCTCTGGGCGTATGCGCGCGACCTCTACCAGACCCCCGGCTTCGGTGATTCGACTGATTTCGACCACATCAAGCGGCACTACTACCAGGTGCACCGCGACATCAATCCGTCCGGAATCGTCCCGAAGGGCCCGGATCTGTCGAACTGGAACTCCCCGCACGGCCGGGAGGCCCTGGGCGGGCGTCCCTTCGGTGACGGCGAGCCGCCGGCGCCCCTGAGGTAGCGGCGGCGAGACCGAACTCTGCGTCCGCGATCTGCCAGAGTGTCGCAACTGCACCGCATACCGGTGACGATTCGACACTCTGCGGTCCCGACTCCGTGAGGCCGGTAACAGGGCTCGACCGGGCGGGAACAAATCCGCCCCGACGGTAGTTGAACATCGTTGGGAGTTGAGGAGGTCGACGGCATTGAGGATCGCGCGGAGTCAGACATTCGCCGCGCTGTCCGTACCCAACTTCCGCACTTACGTCTCCGGAGCCTTCGTCTCCAACATCGGTACGTGGGTGCAGCGCGTCGCTCAGGACTGGCTGGTCCTCAATCTCTCCGGCGGCTCCGCGATGGCCGTGGGCATCACCACCGCACTCCAATTCCTGCCGGCCATGCTGCTGTCCCCGATGGGCGGGTTGCTGGCTGACCGCTTCGACAAGCGCAAACTGCTCATGCTCACTCAGT
Source organism: Gordonia caeni (assembly GCF_039537105.1). Taxonomy (NCBI): domain Bacteria; kingdom Bacillati; phylum Actinomycetota; class Actinomycetes; order Mycobacteriales; family Gordoniaceae; genus Gordonia; species Gordonia caeni. Next base: position 168,665 of record NZ_BAAAZW010000009.1, on the reverse strand, counting down.
CGTGGATGGCGGTCTCCGCGCTCGCGCTCGGTCTGCTGGCCGTGACCGGTGTGGCCCAGACATGGCACGTGTACCTGTTCGCCTTCGTCTTCGGACTCGGCGCCGCCTTCGACGCCCCCGCGCGGCAGGCCTTCGTCTCCGAGGTGGCCGGCGCCGATCATCTGACCAACGCGATCGGTCTCAACAGTTCCTCGTTCAACGCCGCGCGCCTGATCGGGCCGGGGATCGCGGGGCTGATCATGGCGTCGGCCGGGGCCGGCTGGGCGATCCTGACCAATGCGGTCAGCTACCTCGCCTTCCTCATCGCCCTGGCAGCGCTCGATCGCAGCAAGCTGGCGAAGACCGAGCCCCTGGTGCGGGCGAAGGGGCAATTGCGCGAGGGCTTCTCGTACGTGTTTCACCGCGCCGACCTGATGATCGCGCTGGGCGTGGCGTTCGCCGTCGGTACGTTCGGAATGAACTTCCAGATGACCAATGCGCTGATGGTGCGCAACGAGTTCCACCTGGGCGCAGAGGCGTACGGCCTCCTCGGCTCGATCATGGGGATCGGTTCCCTGCTGGGGGCACTCCTCGCCGCACGGCGAGGCAAGGTGCCGAGCCTGCGGTTCGTGGTCGGCATGGCGAGCTTCGTCGGAGTCGTCATCACCGCTTCCGGACTCGCTCCCGGCTACCTCTGGTACGCGGTGATCCTGCCGATCATGGGGCTCACGGTGCTGCTGACCCTCACCGCGGCCAACATGTACATCCAGACCAGTGTCGATCCGCAGGTGCGCGGCCGGGTGATGGCGCTCTACATGACGGTGCTCATGGGCGGCACACCGATCGGCGCGCCCCTGCTCGGCTGGCTGGCCGAGATCTTCGGTCCGCGTGCGCCACTGGTCGGTGGCGGACTGCTGCAACTGGTCACGATAGGCATCGTGGTCGTTCTGGTCCGCCGCCTCGCCGCCGCGCGGGCGACCGACATCGATCCGGGACCGAAGACCGTCGAGCCGGTCGAGGACGAGGTCGATGTCGAGCCGGTCGAGGACGACCCGGACGGGGTTCAGCCGGTCGGCGTCCAGCCGGCCAGCACCGCGACCAACGAGACCACCAGGACCACCACGGCCACCACCAGTGCCCAGGCGCAGACGATCACGACCAGCCACAGAGTCTTGAGATAGACCGGCATGAATGCGGTCAGCAGCGGCTGACGCTGGGGATCGGGTGTCACGCGCGTGGTGAAGGCGCCCACCAGTCGCGTCATCTGCCACAGGCTGCCCGGCCGCCAGGCGCGGGACGGCTTACCGGCGATCGCCGCCAGGTCCGACAACTCCGTGCCCGAACGCACATCGGTCACATAGTCCCGGGCCTGCGCCACCAGAACGGCCGGACGCTCGATCGCCCGGGTCAGCGGCGCCAGCCGTCGGTGCACCACGAACGGAAGCGTCACCGCGGGCAGACACAGCAGCACTACGACGATCGCGCCGATCGGTAGCCGCCACTGATCGGCGTGCCGCCACGAGGCGACGCCCACCACGAGGGCGATCAGACCGAGTAACGCCGCCACCCCGGCCAGCGTGAAGATCAGCAGACGCAGAGCCCGGCCGGTCACCGCCAGAGTCCGCGCGAAGCGATCGGCGATCCGCCGTTGCTCAGCCGCGTTCTCACCTGCGGCGACGGCGTCGTCCAGGTCGTTCGGCACCGCCGACGGATCCGGTGGCCGGTCCGGATCGCGGCGGGAACGGGGCATGGCTCACTGTAGCCGCCGAACTCGGCCCGGTAGCCTTGCGCGGGTGTCATCCACCGATCGCGGCCCCGCCCGTCCCCAGCCCGTCACCCCCGTGAACGCCCGCATCGCCGAGGAACTCGGCGTCGCCGAGAAGCAGGTGGCGGCAGCGGTGAAACTGCTCGACGAGGGCTCGACGGTGCCCTTCATCGCCCGCTACCGCAAAGAGGCCACCGGCAGCCTCGACGACGCGCAGCTGCGTGCCCTCGATGAGCGGCTGACCTATCTGCGCGAACTCGACGAACGTCGTGCCGCGGTCGTCGCGGCGATCGACGAACAGGGCAAGCTGACCGACCGGCTGCGGGCCGCGCTGGCGGCCGCCGACACCAAGTCGCGTGTCGAAGACATCTATCTGCCGTACAAGAAGAAGCGGCGCACCAAAGCCCAGATCGCACGTGAGGCCGGGCTGGAACCGCTCGCCGATGCGCTGCTCGCCGACCCGGCCCTCGTCCCGGACGAGGCCGCCGCCGCGTACTGCAACGACGACGTCGCCGATGCCGCCGCCGCCCTCGACGGTGCGCGCCACATCCTGATCGAGCGGGCCGGTGAGGATGCCGAGTTGGTCGGCGCAGTCCGGGAGAAGTTCTGGGCCGCAGGTCGTCTCGGCACCACACCGAAGTCCGAGGAGGTCGCCACCACCCCGGCCGGGCAGAAGTTCCGCGACTACTTCGATTTCAGTGAGTCGCTGGACACGATGCCAGGCCACCGGGTACTCGCGGTGCTGCGCGGGGAGAAGGAGGGAGTCCTGACGCTCGCCTTCGACGGTGGCGAGGACGAGGACTACATCACGATGGTGGCCGCCACGCTCGGTATCGATCGCGCCGCCGGCGGTGCCGCCACCGACTGGCTGGGCACCACCGCGCGCTGGGCCTGGCGCACCAAGCTGCTGATCTCGGCGACCATCGACGCGAGGATGAAGTTGCGCGGACGCGCCGAGGAGCAGGCCGTCGCCGTGTTCGCGACCAACTTGAAGGATCTGTTGCTGGCCGCCCCGGCCGGCACCCGCCCGACGCTGGGCCTGGACCCGGGCTTCCGGACCGGGGTGAAAGTCGCCGTGGTCGACGGCACCGGCAAGGTCCTCGACACCTGCGCGATCTACCCGCACCAGCCGGCCAAGAAATGGGATCAGGCCAAGGCCACCCTGGCCGCGCTCGTCGACCGGCACGATGTGGAGCTGGTCGCCGTCGGCAACGGCACCGCTTCCCGGGAGACCGATGCGCTGGCATCGGAGCTGATCGCCGACCTGCGCGCCGCCGGACGCGCGGCACCGGCCAAAGCCGTGGTGAGTGAGGCCGGCGCCTCGGTGTACTCCGCCTCCGAGTACGCCTCGCTGGAACTCCCCGAACTCGACGTCTCGCTCCGTGGTGCGGTCTCCATCGCCCGTCGTCTGCAGGATCCGCTCGCCGAACTGGTGAAGATCGACCCGAAGTCGATCGGGGTGGGCCAGTACCAGCACGACGTCGCCGCCGGCACTCTCGCGAAGAGCCTGAACGCCGTTGTCGAGGATGCGGTGAACGCGGTCGGCGTCGACCTGAACACCGCGTCGGTGCCATTGCTCTCGCGGGTCTCCGGTGTCACGCCCGCTCTGGCGCAAGCCATCGTCGCCCACCGCGACGGGGTGGGCGCCTTCCGGAGCCGGCGCGGACTTCTGGACGTACCGCGGCTGGGCCCCAAGGCATTCGAGCAGTGCGCGGGCTTCCTCCGGATCCGCGACGGCGAGGACCCGCTCGACGCCTCCGGAGTGCATCCCGAGTCGTATCCGGTGGTGCGGCGCATCCTGGATCGCACCGGACTGGCCCTCGGCGAGCTGATCGGGGACACCCGGACGCTGCGCACCCTCGCGCCGGCCGAGTTCGCCGACGACCGCTTCGGCCTGCCGACGGTGACCGACATCCTCGGCGAGCTGGAGAAGCCGGGACGCGATCCGCGGCCCGCCTTCGCCACCGCGACATTCGCGCAGGGCGTGGAGAAGGTCGCCGACCTCAAGCCCGGAATGGTGCTGGAGGGGGTGGTGACCAATGTCGCGGCCTTCGGCGCCTTCGTGGACGTCGGGGTGCACCAGGACGGTCTGGTCCACGTCTCGGCGATGAGTGACAGTTTCGTCTCCGACCCGCACGAGGTGGTCCGGTCGGGCCAAGTGGTGAAGGTCAAGGTGCTCGAGGTGGACCTCGACCGCCAGCGCATCGGTCTGACACTGCGGCTCAACGACGAACCCGGTGACCGCCGGGGAAGCGGCCGCCGGGGCGGGAAGGAACCGGCCACCGGACGCGGCGACGCGCCGCGGGGCGATCAGCGCGGCGGAGATCGGCGGGCCGGCGACCCGAAGCGCGGCGGCAGGCCGGGTGGCGGCAACAGAGGCGGCGGCAAGAAGAGTGGCGGCCAGCGGGGCGGCGGCCAGAACAGCCCGGCCACAGGGTCGATGGCCCAGGCGCTGCGCGACGCCGGCTTCGGGCGCTGACATCTCCGGGCCGCCGTTTTAGAGTGGACAGATGACGAACACTCCCCGAGCGCTGCGGCTCGCCATGGTCACCATCGACACCGACGACGCCCTGGCGCTGAGCAGTTGGTGGCGCGACGCGCTGGACGGGGAAGTCCTGGAAACGAACGAGGGCTGGTTCGTGGTGCTCTCGCTCGGCGAGGGAGCACCGCTGCTGGCCTTCCAGCGGGTCGACGATCCGACCCCCGGCAAGAACCGGATCCACCTGGACCTGGTCGCCGACGATCGCGGAGCGACGGTGCGCCGGCTCACCGACGCGGGGGCGACGCTGGTCGCCGAGCGCGAGATGCCCGGCTTGAGCTGGGTGACACTCGCCGATCCGGCAGGCAACGAATTCTGCGTGGCCTCGGCCGGCGACCACTGAGACGCCTCCAGACTCTGCCGGTGCTCGGCGGGGGTGTGGGCTAGAGATCCTCGGAGGAGAGGTGCCGTCGGCGTGCCGACAGCAACTGCACCTCGGGGCGGGCGGCCGCCAGGCGCTCGACCGCGTCGAGCACCTCGACGACGTGTTCCCGGTCGGCGCTGACCACGGCGACGCCTAGTCCCGCGCGCCGGTGCAGATCACGGTGCTCCACTTCGGCGACCGAGACCTCGAATCTTCGCCTGATCTCGGCGATCACGGGCCGCACCACCGAGCGCTTCTGCTTGAGGGAGTGCACGTCACCGAGCAGGAAGTCCAGTTCTACCGTTCCGATCCACATACTGCCGTGTCACGTTAGCGCAGCCGGACGCCGGAGGGATAGAGCTCGCGGGCCAGTGCGCGTTTGTCGGCGACCGCCGCGTCGACGTCGCCGGGGGAGTAGCCGCCGGACGACGGCCAGTCCGGAAGCGGCGCATCCGGGCCGGAGAGCACGGTCCACCGGCTGCCGATCCCGGTGAGCGAGGCGTGCTTGGTGCCGTAGTAGTCCGGTTTGGGCACGATGGCCACACCCGAGTCGCCCGCCGCGGCGGCCAGCAGATGCGGGTGGAATCGGGTCGACAGCCAGGTACCGCCCCGGCCCGTCGGCAGCCCGTCGCGCCAGAGATCCAGGAAGGGCACGGTTCGCGCCCCGGCCAGCCGGTCGCCCATCAGCACCGGCACGGCCATGTCCCGACCGGGCATGGCCTCCACCACCGTCACCTTGTCGCCGGGCACCTTCCAGGCGTCGAGGATCTCGGTCAGCAGGCCGGCCAGCGCCTCGGCGCCGGTGGCCTCGCCGCGCTGGAAGTCTTCGGTGAGGTCGCTCTGTGCGCACAGCACCACCTCGCCGGTCTGCATGCGGGGGACCGGGTGCTTCAGTCGGGGCGAGAGCCACGCATCGTCGCCGTGGAAGGTGTGCGAGCCGATCTGTGCCACCAGCTCCCGGGAGGGACGATCGCGCACGTCGAAGACGTCGAACTGGGCGATGTCGGCGAGCAGCCGCTCCTGGCCGGCGCCATCGAGAGGCGGCATCAGGCCCTGGCCGGTGGCCACCGCCCGAGCTCCGGTCACCCGGGAGACCTGCGCGATCGCGGCGACCAGCGCGACGTGGTGCGGCCAGACCCGGTTGACGTACCCGCCGCCGACCAGATGAATGGTCTTGGCGCGCAGCAGCAACTCGATGCCGGAGCCCTCTGCGGGGGCCACTCCGAAGCGACTGGCGGCGTCGGCGACCCATTCCCACGGCCGCTCCGGGTCCACGTCGGGATTCGTCGTCGTCGTCTCCGCGTGGAGCATCAACTCCCACAGGGTGTTGACGAAGATCGCCCGCGGATTCGCTTGCCGCAGAAGGAGGTTCGCTGAGCTCGGACGTCCGCTGTCGACCACTACGGTGGCCAGCGGCCGGTGTCGGGCCAAGTAGCGCAGCCACGCCTCGGTGATCACCTCGTCCCCGTAGTTCGGGGCGCCGGCCGGTCCGACCAGATAGATCAGATCGTGGAACTCGAAGGCGCGCCGGGCCTTCCGCCGCAGCGAAGAGACCCCGGCGGCAGGTGAAGTACTCATGGAATGCTGACGTCCTCCGTCATCCCTCGGTGCCCGTCATCCCTCGGTGTCGCCGAGCAGGGTGGCCACGTGGTCGGGCACGAACTTGCTCAGTGTTCTCGGCGGGCGGTGGTAGTTGCCCGTCGACAGCGGCCGCTTGGGCAGCTTGACCTCGGGGCTGGGCACCGTCGCGTACGGGATGGTCGAGAGCAGGTGCGAGATCATGTTCAGGCGCGCGGCCTTCTTGTTGTCCGACTCCACCACGAACCACGGGCTCGCGGAGGTGTCGGTGTGCACCATCATCTCGTCCTTGGCGCGGGAGTAGTCCTCCCACCGGTAGATCGACTCCAGATCCATCGGGGAGAGCTTCCACTGGCGCACCGGGTCGTCCCGGCGGGCGCGGAACCGGCGCAGCTGCTCGGCGTCGGAGACCGAGAACCAGTACTTGCGCAACAGGATTCCGTCGTCGATCAGCATCTGCTCGAAGATCGGTGTCTGCCGCAGAAAGCGGGTGCTCTCTTCGGGGGTGCAGAAGCCCATCACCTTCTCCACGCCGGCCCGGTTGTACCAGGAGCGGTCGAACAGCACGATCTCGCCGGGCGCGGGCAGGTGGGCCACGTACCGCTGGTAGTACCACTCGCCCTTCTCCCGGTCGGTCGGCGCCGGTAGTGCTGCGACACGGGCGATCCGGGGACTCAGGTACTGCGTGATGCGTTTGATGGCACCGCCCTTGCCCGCGGCATCCCGGCCCTCGAACACCACGACCACGCGCGCGCCGGTGGTTCGCACCCACTCCTGCAGTGCCACCAGCTCGGTTTGCAAGCGGAACAGTTCGGTCTCGTAGACCTTCTTCGACAGTTTGGTACCGGCGTCGCGCTTCTTCTGCTTGCTCATGGGTTGATCCTAGTGCCGGAGTGCCGGTGCAGAGGCACGATGGTCAGCGCGTGGCGAGTGCATCGACCGCCGCGATCTCGGCCTCCAGTTCCGCGACGGAGGCGTCGATCCGGGCCCGGGAGAACTCGTTGATCTCCAGGCCCTCGACGATCTGCCAGTCGGTGCCGTCCGAGCGCACCGGGAACGAGCACACCAGCCCTTCGGGGACGCCGTACGCGCCGGGGGAGACGATGGCCGCCGAGGTCCAGCTGTCACCTGGGGTGCCCAGCGCCCAGGTCTGGACGTGGTCGATGGTGCCGTTGGCCGCCGACGCCGCCGAGGACGCCCCGCGCGCGGCGATGATCGCCGAGCCGCGCTGGGCGACGGTGGGGATGAAGTCGTCGACCAGCCATTCGCGGTCGCGTGCCAGCTCGGCGCCGGTCGTCTCGCCGGCGCGCGCGTGGAAGATGTCCGGGTACTGGGTGGCCGAGTGGTTGCCCCAGATGGTGACGCCGGAGATCTCGGTCACCGGCACCCCGGCCCGGTGCGACAGCTGGGCGATCGCGCGATTGTGATCCAGGCGGGTGAGCGCCGAGAAGCGCTCGCGCGGAATGTCCGGGGCGTGGCGCGCGGCGATCGCGGCGTTGGTGTTGGCCGGATTGCCCACCACGGTGACCCGCACGTCGGGAGCGGCGACCTCGTTCAACGCGGCACCCTGCGTGGCGAAGATCGACGCGTTCGCGGAGAGGAGATCGGCACGCTCCATGCCCTTGCTGCGCGGCTTGGCGCCGATCAGCAGAACCTGGTTGACGCCGTCGAAGGCGGCGCGGGGGTCGTCGAAGATCTCGACGGCGGCCAGTTGCGGGAGGGCGCAGTCGTCCAGTTCCATCGCGATGCCTTCCGCGGCGGAGATCGCGCCGGGGAGCTCCAGCAGACGCAGGACCACCGGCTGGTCGCGGCCGAGCATGGCGCCGGCCGCCACCCGGAACAGGGCGGCGTAGCCGATGGTGCCGGCGGCGCCGGTGACGGTGACGACGACGGGAGGCTTGGTGAAGCCGGTGGGAGTCGGCCCGGTGGGAGTCGGCATGGCCGCCTTTCGCGTGAATCGGGTGTGGATCGAGCGGCGTCGCCGCCCGCGGGTGGAATCAGCCGGCGGTCAGCCGCAGTCCTACGCCGGGGTCGGCGTCGCTGGTGAGGGACAACTGGTCGCCGTCGATACGGTAGGTGGCCGCGCCGCGCAGCGTGTCCATAACCGTCTGCTCGACGCGCATCACCTCCTCGTCGCAGGCCTTGCGGGTGGTGACGATGTCCTGGAACCGGATCGTCCCGTCGGTGATCTGCGCGTTGCCGCCGAGGTCGTTGCAGCCGGTGAATCCGGTGACTCGGCCGTCGGCGGTGAAGGTGAGTCGGGCCGCGGCGCGGTCGATCACCACCGACGACTCCACTCCCGAATCGTGGACCAGGGATCGCACCGTCCAGGTCGGCCCCACGAGTTCGGTGTCCGCGCGCTGGGCCAGCTCGACGGTCAGGTCGTCGCGGTGCAGCGTGAGGGTCTTCCCGGACAGCGACCAGGTCAGCGGCGAGCCGAAGAGGTCCGACAGCCAGGCGTCGGATTCGCCGCGCGCACCCGGGCAGGCCATCATCGTCGCGGCGAGCGGTCCGGGGGTGAGCGTGGAGCCGGCGAACGTCACCTCACCCATGTGCCGGTTGCAGCCCGCGGTCGCGGCGATTCGGCCCGCCTCGGGGAAGGTCACCTCGAGTGGTCCGTCGCCCGGGATCGTGGCGCCGCTCACGGAGGTGGAGAGAAAGGTCTTGCCGGTCAGGTCGGCCGGATCGGGGACATCGGCGCGATCGGAGGAGCACCCGGCCAGGGCGGCGCCGGTGATCAACAGCAGAATCGCGCCGACGCGCCAGACCCCACGGTAAGTGCTCACGGCATCAACGGTAGTCGAGGAGCGCGCGACCATCGGGGCGGACCCGCGTACGGTAGATCACGATTCATCCCCGGCCGCGCCGTGGCCAGGGCAGTGAAAACGGCGAGGAGTGAGATAGTCACCGATGGGAAAGCTCTCGAACGCGGTGTGGCGCATGCTCGGTGCCCAGGCGACCCGGAACCAGTCGAAATCGGTGGCGATGATCGAAGCATCCGCCGAACACGACGAGTGGGCGCAGGGGCTCTCCGACGACCTCTTCGCCGCCGCGGCGGGTGAACTGGACGTCACCAGTGAAGAGGGGCGCACCAAGTTCCTTGCGCTGGCCCGCGAGGGTGGCACCAGGGCGCTGGACATGACGCCCTTCGACGTCCAGCTCCAGGGCGCTCTCCGGATGCTCTCCGGTGATGTGGTCGAGATGGCCACCGGTGAGGGCAAGACGCTCGCCGGGGCGATCGCGGCCATCGGGTTCGCCCTCTCCGGCCATCACGTCCACGTGATCTCGGTGAACGACTACCTGGCCGGGCGCGACGCCAAGTGGATGAAACCGCTCTACGACCTGTTCGGAGTCGGTGTCGGCATCCTGTCGGAGAAGGCGACGCGGGCCGAACGCCAAGAGGCCTACGCCTGCGACGTCACCTACGGCTCGGTCAACGAAATCGGCTTCGACGTGCTCCGCGACCACCTGGCGTTGACCGCCGAGGAGCTGGTGGCCCCCACCCCGGATGTGGCGATCGTCGACGAGGCCGATTCGGTGCTGGTGGACGAGGCCCTGGTGCCGCTGATCCTGGCCGGGTCGACGCCCGCGGCGATCCCCAACAGTGCGATCTTCGACGTGGTCTCGCGACTGAAGAAGAAGCACTACGACGTCGACGCGGACGGGCGCAACGTCTCGCTGACCGACGAGGGCGCCGAACTGGTGGAGACCACTCTCGGTGGCATCAACCTGTACGACGACGAGCACGTCGGCTCCACGCTGGTGCACGTCAACGTGGCCCTGTACGCGTACTACCTGCTCGAACGCGACGTGGACTACATCGTGCGCGACGGCGGGGTGCACCTGATCAACGCCTCTCGCGGCCGGGTGGCCCGGCTGCAGCGCTGGCCGGACGGGGTGCAGGCCGCCGTCGAGTTCAAGGAGGGCCTCGAGCTCACCGAGGCCGGCGAGGTGATCGACACCATCACCGTGCAGGCGCTGATCGGCCGCTACCCGAAGGTGGCCGGGATGACCGGCACGGCCATCGCCGCCGGCGAGCAGTTCCGGCAGTTCTACGATCTGGCCGTCTCGCAGATCCCGTCGAACGCTCCGAACATCCGCGAGGACGAACCGGACCGCGTCTACGACACCAAGGCGAACAAGGTCGAGGCGGTGGTCTCGTTCGTGGCCGGCGTCCATGAGACCGGACAGCCGATCCTGATCGGGACCCACGACGTCGCCCAGTCCGAAGAGCTGGCGTACTTCCTCGAGCGTGCCGGGGTGACCGCCGTGGTGCTGAACGCGAAGAACGACGCCGAAGAGGCCGCGATCATCGCCGAGGCCGGTCGCAAGAACGCGGTCACCGTCTCCACCCAGATGGCCGGCCGCGGCACCGACATCCGCCTGGGCGGGTCCACCGGTGACGACGACGCGCGCGACGAGGTGCTGGAGCTGGGCGGACTGTGCGTGGTCGGCACCGGCCGCTACGACACCGAACGCCTGGACAGCCAGCTCCGCGGTCGCGCCGGCCGCCAGGGCGACCCGGGCCGCTCGGTGTTCTTCTCCAGCCTGGAGGACCCGCTGGTGACCAAGAACATCACGAGTATGCGCGAGGTGCACGCCACCGAGCCGGACGGTCTGCTGGGCCCCAAGGGGATCGAGACCGTGGAGCAGGCGCAGCGCATCGCCGAGGGCGCCATGCTGACGCTGCACTCGAACACCTGGAACTTCAACCGGCAGGTCAACGAGCAGCGCGAGGCGATCGTCCGCCGCCGGATGGCGATCCTCACCACCGACGACGCCGCGCAGGAGCTGCGCACCCGCGAGCCCGAGCGCTGGGACGAGCTCGGCGACATCGACGACGAAGTCCTCACCGACGCGGCGCGCGAGATCGTGCTGTACCACCTCGATCGCGCCTGGGCCGATCACCTGGCCTATGTCGCCGACGTGCAGGCCAGCATCCACCTGCGGGCGCTCGGTGCGCAGAGCCCGCTCGAGGAGTTCCACAAGCTGATCTTCGCCGAGTTCACCAAGATCGTGGAGGAGGCGATGGAGGCCTCCTGCGAGACTTTCCGGGAGGTCGAGATCACCGCCGACGGCGTCGACCTGGACGACGCCGACCTGCATCGCTCGACGATGACGTGGACGTACCTGGTGCACGAGAATCAGTTCTCGGCCGGGTCGCAGGCCATGCAGGGCATCGTGGGCATCTTCCGATGAGTCCGGCGCCCGGGGGCGACGACTCGGTGCCCCCGGACACCGCAGCGCGGCGAGACACCGTCTGGACCGTCCCGAATGCGCTGAGCCTGATGCGGCTGGCCCTGATCCCGGTCTTCATCTGGGTGCTGATGGTGGCCGACTCCCCGGGCTGGGCGCTGGCGATCCTCATCGTCTCGGGACTGTCGGATTGGCTCGACGGGAAACTGGCCCGCTGGCTGGACCAGTCGTCCAAGATCGGCGCCCTGCTGGATCCGGCGGCCGACCGCCTGTATGTGATCATCATCCCGATCTGCTTCGCGCTGAAGGGCTACGTGCCGTGGTGGGTCATCGGGCTCATCGTCGGCCGCGACGTGTTGCTGTTCGCCACAGCGCCGCTGCTGAAGAGCCGCGGAGTCACGGCGCTGCCCACGCTGTACATCGGCAAGGCCGCGACCTTCGCGCTGATGAGCGCCTTCCCGTGGCTGCTGGGCGGCCAGATCGACGGCATCGTCGGTACCGTCAGCTTCCCGATCGGCTGGGCCTTCCTGATCTGGGGTGTCGGGATGTACCTGTGGTCGCTCGTCCTGTACTGGATCCAGACGGTCGCGGTGCTGCGTGAGATGCCCCGGGTTACGTCAGCGCCCGCCGCCACCGACCGATAGAGTTCAACTCGGCGTGCGCGGGACGTGCACGCCGGCAACGAGGCGTTCGAGACGGCTCAGCGGCGCGCTGAGCGTCCAGACCCGAGAAAGGTGAGACCCCGTGACTTCCACCGAGGTTCCCGCGGAACTGCGCTACACCGACGAACACGAGTGGCTCCGCAAAGTCGGCCCGTCGACCGTGCGCGTCGGTATCACCGATTTTGCGCAGAATGCGCTGAACGATGTCGTCTTCGTGCAGCTTCCCGAGGCCGACAGTGAGGTGACCGAGGGCGAGTCCTTCGCCGAGGTCGAGTCGCACAAGAGCGTCTCGGACATCTACGGGCCGCTGCCCGGGACGGTGTCGGCCCTCAACGATGCGGTGGTGGACGCGCCGGAGCTGGTCAATTCCGACCCGTACGGCGAGGGCTGGCTGGTGGAGATCACCGTCGCCGACGACGCCGACCTGGACGCGCTCCTGGCCGGTCTGCTCGACGCCGACGGATACCTCCAGGTGATTGCCGACTGAGTCGGATGTCGGGCTGAGGAAGTAGTATTTGATCCATGCCCGAACGTCTGCGACTCGCAGACGACACCGGGGGTGAACCGGTAGGTTCTCTGGGTAAGAGATCCTGCCCGCGGACGCGCTCAACGGCGAGGAGTGTTCGCTGCCATGTATGTGCTGACAGGACCGGCCAAGGGCCGGCTAAGGAGTTGTGGTGAGCGGTAACGACGACGGTTTTGAAGCCCCGGTGGAGACCACCTCGGTCTTCCGCGAGGAGTTCATCAAGGAGATCGACGCCCCGGCGACGACTCCGGAACCGGCGGACACCGGTGTCGAGCGGCTGCTGCCGGGCACTGCCCTGCTGGTGGTCAAGCGCGGACCCAACGCGGGCTCCCGCTTCCTGCTGGATCAGTCGACCACGTCGGCCGGGCGCCACCCCGACAGCGACATCTTCCTCGACGATGTGACGGTCAGCCGTCGCCACGCCGAGTTCCGCCTGTCCGGCACGGACTTCAAGGTGGTGGACGTGGGCAGCCTCAACGGCACCTACGTCAATCGTGAGCCGGTCGACGATGCGACCCTCAGCAGTGGCGACGAGGTGCAGATCGGCAAGTTCCGGCTGGTCTTCCTGTCCGGCCCGCGCGCCGGGGAATAGGACACAGCTGCGTCGTGACGGGCAATGCTGCGCGCGCGGATACCTCGCGCCAGGAGTCGGGTGATCGGTCGATGTCGATCGGTGCGGTCCTGACGATCCTGCGCGAGGACTTCCCCGACGTCACCATCTCCAAGATCCGCTTCCTGGAGGCCGAGGGCCTGGTCACTCCCGACCGGGCGCCCTCGGGCTACCGGCGGTTCAGCGATGCCGACTGCGAGCGGCTGCGGTTCGTGCTGACCGCGCAGCGCGACAGGTATCTCCCGCTGAAGGTGATCCGCGAGCAGCTCGACGCGATCGACGCCCAGGGCGCCGATGCGCCCGGCGCCCGGTTGCTGTCGTCGGCGCGCACGGCGGTGGCCCCGGCCACCGATTTCGCCACCCGCGGTGGGCGCGTCTCCCGCGAGGTGTTGATCGAGCGGACCGGCGTGGACGCCGCCTTCATCAGCGAGTTGATGCGCAACAGTCTGCTGTCGTCGGGCCCGGGCGGCTTCTTCGACGAGGACGCGGTGCGTCTGGTCGAGGCCGCCGCCGCGCTCGCCAACTTCGGCCTGGAGACCCGCCACCTGCGGGCCTTCAAGGTCAGTGCCGACCGCGAGGCGGGGCTCGTCGCGCAGATCGCCGGCCCCATCGCCAAGGGGAAGGGCACCGGTGCGCGCGATCGCGCCGAGGAGCTCGTCCGGGAGATGGCGGCGCTGTCGGTGACGCTGCATACTCAATTGGTGAAGGCCGCGCTGCGCGGCGTTCTCGACTGAGCCTAGAGAGGGGTCAGGTCCAATGGGTGAGATGCGCGTCGTCGGCATCCGGGTGGAGGCGCCCCAGAATCAGCCGGTGCTACTGCTGCGGGAGGCCGAGGGCGCTCGCTACCTGGCCATCTGGATAGGGCAGAGCGAAGCGGCGTCGATCGCCTTGCAGCAGCGGGGAATAGAGCCGCCGCGGCCGCTGACCCACGACCTCATCGTCAACCTGTGCGCCGCCTTCGATCAGGACCTCACGCAGGTCCGGATCGTGGACATGCAGGAGGGCACCTTCTACGCCGAGATGGCGTTCAGCGGCGGGGCCGTGGTCTCGGCGCGGCCGTCGGATGCGATCGCGGTGGCCATGCGGGTCGGGGCGACCATCATCGCCAGCGAAGAGGTGCTCGACGACGCCGGTCTGGCCATGCCCGAGGAAGAGGGCGGCGAGCCCGGTGAGGCGCCCAGCGAGGAGGACCTGGAAGCCTTCCGCGAGTTCCTCGATCAGGTCTCGCCCGAAGACTTCCTCGGCCCCGACGCGCCGGAAGAGTCCTAGAGCCGGTCACGGATCGGTCTCTGCCGGGTCACCATTGACCTACACCTGAAGTTTAGGTTGAGCTCTCCCGCGCGTCGTGTTGTCTCCGACGTCGCCGGTCCCTAGTTTCAATGACAACGCCGACGCTCACTTGCGCGGCCGACACACTGAAACGACTCGGCGGAGTATCCTCGAACGAGGACCCCATTCGGCCGGTCCGAAGTTGCGTGAGGGAGACACCGTGGGCGATCAGCCGTCTGATCTGCGTCCCGAAGAGCAGAGCGCGCTCGAGGGCAAGGTGACTGCGCCGGTACAGGGCGGTCTCGACGAGGTGGCACCGGGACTGTTCCCGAACGACACCGTCCCCGACGAACTCGTCGGCTACCGGGTTCCCAGTGCCTGCCAGATCGCCGGGATCACCTATCGGCAGCTCGACTACTGGGCCCGCACCTCGCTGGTGGTGCCGTCCATTCGCGGCGCGGCCGGCTCGGGCAGTCAGCGCCTCTATTCGTTCAAGGACATCCTGGTCCTGAAGATCGTCAAGCGCCTGCTCGACACCGGTATCTCGCTGCAGAACATCCGCGTGGCCGTCGATCACCTCCGCCAGCGCGGCGTCGAGGACCTGGCCCGGATCACGCTCTTCTCCGACGGCACCACCGTCTACGAATGCACCTCCGCCGAAGAGGTGGTCGACCTGCTGCAGGGCGGCCAGGGCGTCTTCGGGATCGCCGTCTCCGGCGCCATGCGCGAGTTGACCGGCACCATCGCCGATTTCCCGGGCGAGCGCGCCGACGGGGGAGTGTCCGAGACCGCGCCGGAGGACGAGCTCGCCGCCCGGCGCAAGGATCGCGCCCGCCGCACCGGATAGGGCCGCGCGCCGAGGGGTGGTTCACGTCACCGCTGCACATGCCGTGGCCGCCGTGCGCCCCGAGTACACTGGGCGCACGCCGCTGCGCTGCGGGAGAGCGTTCCGCGAGTGATCTACTCGATCCTCGGCGGGGCCGCCGAAGGAGCAACACCTCTCCGTCAAACTCTCAGGCACCCGGACCGTGGCATCAGTCGGCGTCTCTGGAAAGCGACGGGCCCGCGCCCGTCCGCCCACGGTGAAAGGCCTCCGTCGTCTGCGACGGAGCGCTGAATCTCTCAGGCGCCGCGGCTCGGCCGCGACATGACAGAGGGGGAGGGCCCGGTGTCCGGGCGCAGTTCCGGACCTTTCGAGACGAGGCCGTCCCGCCATGACCGACATCACCGTGACCGACACCCCGGGGAACGGCGGCCCGGAGTTCGCCGCCCGTCACCTGGGCCCCGATGCCGCCGAGACCGCGCGCATCCTCGAGATCCTGGGAGTGGGCTCCCTCGACGAACTCGCGCAGAAGGTGGTGCCGGCCGCGATCGCCGACACCGACGGCGCCCTGGCCGCGCTCGATGCGCCGCTCACCGAGGCCGAGACCACCGCTCGCCTGCGCGCACTCGCCGAGAAGAACACGGTGGCGCGCAGCATGATCGGGCTGGGCTACTACGACACCCACACCCCGGCGGTGCTCAAGCGCAACATCGTCGAGAACCCGGCCTGGTACACCGCCTACACCCCGTACCAGCCGGAGATCAGCCAGGGCCGTCTCGAGGCGCTGCTGAACTTCCAGACCATGATCGCCGATCTCACCGGTATGGAGGTGGCCGGCGCCTCCATGCTCGACGAGGCCACCGCCGCCGCCGAGGCGATGACCCTGCTGCGCCGCGCCAGCAAGTCCTCATCGCGGCGTCTAGTGGTCGACACCGACCTGTTCCCGCAGACCCGTGCGCTCATCGACACCCGCGCCGAGCCGCTGGGCATCGAGGTGGTGGAGGCGGCGCTGGACCCGGAAGCGCCCGACGCCGGTCTGCCCGACGGCGACTTCTTCGGGGTGATCCTCCAGGTGCCCGGCGCCAGTGGCCGGATCGCCGACGCCGCCCCGATCATCGCGGTCGCGCACGAGCGGGGCGCCCTGGTGGCCGCCGGTCTGGATCTGCTGGCCGCCACCCTGATCACCCCGCCCGGGGAGTCCGGCGCCGATGCCTGTTTCGGTACCACCCAGCGTTTCGGCGTGCCGATGGGATTCGGCGGCCCGCACGCCGGATACCTGGCCGTGCACACCAAACTGACCCGTCAGCTGCCCGGGCGCCTGGTCGGCGTCACCAAGGACGCCGACGGCAATCTGGCCTACCGCCTCTCGCTGCAGACCCGCGAACAGCACATCCGCCGGGAGAAGGCCACCAGCAACATCTGCACCGCTCAGGTGCTGCTCGCGGTGCTCGCGGCGATGTACGCCTCCTATCACGGTCCGGCCGGCCTCAAGGCGATCGCCGAGCGCGTGCACGCCAAGGCCGCGGACCTGGCCGACCGGCTGACCGCGGCCGGCCGCACGGTGGCGCACGCCCGGTTCTTCGACACCATCGTCGTCGAGGTGCCCGGCGCGGCCGAGGCCATCGTCGCGAAGGCCAAGGCCGATCACGGCATCAACCTGCGGCTGATCGACGCGGACCGCGTCGGCATCGCCTGCGACGAGACCACCACCGACGCCGATCTGGCCGGGGTCCTCGCGGCATTCGGCGTCATCGACGCGGCCGATACCGCGGCTTTCGCGGTCGACATCGCCGACCGGACCAGCGACTACCTGGGGCATCCGGCGTTCCACACGTACCGCACCGAGACCGCCATGCTGCGCTACCTGCGCATGCTCTCGGACAAGGACATCGCGCTGGACCGCAGCATGATCCCGCTCGGCTCGTGCACCATGAAGCTCAACGCGGCCACCGAGATGGAGCCCATCACGTGGCCCGGGTTCGCCGGGCTGCACCCGTTCGCCCCGCTGGAGGACAGCGTCGGCATCCGCGAGCTGATCGGCACCCTCGAGGACTGGCTGGTGCAGATCACCGGCTACGACCGCGTCAGCCTGCAGCCCAACGCGGGATCGCAGGGCGAGTTCGCCGGGCTGCTGGCGATCCGCCGATACCACCTGGCGCAGGGGGCGGCGCAGCGTGAGGTCTGCCTGATCCCGTCGAGCGCCCACGGCACCAACGCGGCCTCCGCGGTGATGGCCGGGATGCGTGTGGCGGTGGTGGCCTGCCGCGAGAACGGCGACGTCGACACCGACGATCTGCGCGCCAAGATCGATGAGCACGCCGACGAGCTGGCCGCGATCATGATCACCTACCCGAGTACCCACGGCGTCTTCGAGCACGAGATCACCGACATCTGCGCGGCCGTGCACGACGCCGGCGGCCAGGTCTACGTGGACGGCGCCAACCTCAACGCGCTGGTCGGGCTGGCCCGCCCGGGCCGCTTCGGCGGCGACGTCTCGCACCTGAACCTGCACAAGACCTTCTGCATCCCGCACGGCGGCGGCGGACCCGGGGTGGGGCCGGTGGCGGTGCGCGAGCACCTGGCCCCCTACCTGCCGGGTCATCCGCTGGCCCCGGAACTGCCGGACACCGGCATCACCATCTCGGCTGCGCCCTACGGCTCGGCGTCGATCCTGCCGATCACCTACGCCTACATCGCCATGATGGGCGCGGAGGGGCTGCGGACGGCGACACTGACCGCGATCGCCGCGGCCAACTACATCGCCCGCCGGCTCGACGAGTACTTCCCGGTGTTGTACACCGACTCCGACGGCTGGGTGGCGCACGAAGCCATCCTGGACCTGCGGGGTCTGATCAAGCAGACCGGCGTCAGCGTCGACGACGTCGCCAAGCGGCTGGCCGACTACGGTTTCCACGCGCCGACGATGAGCTTCCCGGTGGCCAACACGCTGATGGTGGAGCCCACCGAGAGCGAGAACCTGGCGGAGCTGGACGCCTTCATCGACGCGATGATCGCCATCGGCGGGGAGATCGCGAAGGTCGCCGACGGCACGTGGACCGTCGACGACAACCCGCTGGCGGGCGCACCGCACACCGCCGAGTGCCTGGCCGCCGACTGGACGGCCGGCTACGACCGGATGACCGCGGTGTACCCGGCCGGGCTGCCCTCGGCCGGCGCACGCGCCAAGGTCTGGCCGTCGGTGCGCCGGGTCGACAACGCCTTCGGCGACCGCAACCTGGTCTGCAGCTGCCCGCCGATCGAGGCCTTCGCCGACGCCTGACCGGCCTCAGGCGGCCGAGGTCGCGGCCGGGCTCAGATCCAGCGTCAGCCCCCGGGCGGCGAGCAGCGGCACCACCTCGCTCAGCACGCGCTCTGTGAGGGCACCCGGGTCGGTGGCGTACAGGGTGACGCCGGGGGCGACCCGGGCGGCCCAGATGTCCAGAAGCAGGCCCGCGAGGGTGGTCGGGGTGCCCGGATGCACGACGGTCTCCGCGCGGGCCCCGGGCGACCAGCCCGGGCGCTGCTCGGTGAAGTGCACGAACGCCTCGTTCACCGACCCGGCGAGCAGGACGTCGATGTCCAGGAAGGCAGGCCGCGGGGTCGCGGCCGCGATCCGGGCGGCCTCGGCCAGGCTTCCGGTGCGCACGCGGCTCACCTTCTCGGCGTCCTGGTGCGGGGCGGTCAGTTCGGTCCAGCCGTGGTCGTAGTGCACGGCCAGGCGCAGGGGTGGCGGGGTCATCGGAGGATCTCCTTCTCGAGGCGGTGGAATCTGCTGTGGTGGAAGACGAGCGGGGCGCCGGAATCGGTGCGGTGGTCGTCGACGGCAAGCACCGCGATGACGTGATCGCCGGCCGGGACCAGCTGAACCGGCCGCGCAGTCAACGTGGCGACCGCGCCGGAGACGTGCACGGCACCCTGTTCGGTGGCAGTCCAGTCCAGATCGGTGAACCGCTGTGCCGACGGCAGTCGGAAACGGTCGGCGACGTCGTGCTGGTGGTCGGCCAGCACGCTGAGCCCCCAGTGCGTCTGGGCGCGCAGCGCCGGGAACGTGGACGACGATCGCCCGATGTTGACCGAGACCAGCGCAGGCTCCAGCGATACCGGGGTGAAGGTGGCGACCAGCAGGCCCACCGGGCCGGCTGAGCCCAGGGCGGCGACGGTGACGACCCCGGACGGGACGTGACCGAAGACGTGACGCAGCGCCGCCGGATCGGTGGCCGGGGCGCTCATCGGGCGCCCGCCAGGAACGGGCGGCCGACGGCCGCCGCGCCGCGCTCGGCGCGGGCGTCGTCGAACAGGCCGCGTCGGGCGAGCTGCGGGATGACGCCCTCACCGAACCAGTACAGCTCCTCCAGGTGGGGGTAGCCGGACAGCACGAACTCGGAGATGCCCAGGTCCGCGTAGGTCTCGATCAGGTCGGCCACCTCGGCGTGGCTGCCGACCAGCGCGGTGCCCGCGCCGCCGCGGACCAGCCCGACACCGGCCCAGAGGTTCGGTATCACCTCCAGCGAGTGCGGGTCGCGCCAGGAACCGTCGGCGCGCCGGTCCCGGTGCAGTGCGGCCATGGCCGCTTGTCCGGTGGACTCGCTGCGCGCCAGCCCCTGCTGGATCCCGGACACCGTCTCCTCGTCGAGTGCGCCGAGGAGCCGGCCGGCCTCGTCCCAGGCCTGTGCCGCGGTGTCCCGGGTGATCACGTGCAGCCGGATGCCGAACCGGACCGTGCGGCCCTGGGCCTCCGCCAGTTCGCGGATCCAGGCGATCTTGGCGGCCACCGCCTCCGGTGGCTCACCCCAGGTCAGGTACACGTCGCTGTGGCGTGCCGCGACGGGCCCGGCTTCGGGGGACGATCCGCCGAAGTAGATCGGCGGGGTGGGCAGCGGGATGGTGGCGAGCCGGGCGTCGTCGACGCCGAGGTGCTCGCCGCGATAGGTGACCGTTTCGCCCCGCCAGAGCTCCCGGACGATGGCGAGGAACTCGTCGGTGCGGGCGTAGCGGGCCGCCTTGTCCAGGTGGTCGCCGTAGGCGCGCTGTTCGGCCGGTTCTCCGCCGGTCACCACGTTGAGCAGCAGTCGCCCGGGGGCGTGCCTGCTGAACGTCGCCGCCATCTGCGCGGCCAGGGTCGGGCTCACCAGGCCTGGCCGGAAGGCCACGAGGAAGCCCAGACGCTCGGTTTCCCGGGCGACCATGGCGGTGGTCAGCCAGGCATCCTCGCACCACGCGCCGGCCGGGGTCAGGGCTGCGGTGAACCCGAAATCCTCGGCGGCGCGGCCGATGGACGACAGGTACCCGATCGAGGCATCCCGGTCGCCGCGGGCGACGCCGGCGGGCAGTCCGTGGCCGCCGCCGACGATGAACCGCGAGTCGCCATAGGTGGGCAGGAACCAGTGGAGCTTCAGCGACTCCCGGTTCGCCGGGGTCGGGTGTGCCGAGGGGAGGGAGGTCGGTGTCATGTTCGGGCTTTCGTTCGGGGACCGGCTCACAGGGCGCTGTGGCTCGGTGGGGACCGGCGGGTCAGTGCCCACCGGCCGAGGTGATGGAGTTTCCAGCGTTCGGGGTCGTGCAGGGTGTGTGTGCGGGCATCGCGCCAGTACCGCGAGAGGTTCGCCGTTGCGGCGGCCGCTCGTGTCCCGCCGAAGTCGAACAGCTCGGTTCCGGCGCGCCGGGCAGCCCGTCCGGCGGCGACCTTCGCCGCGGCGGTGGCCAGGGAGGCCTCGGCGATCGCGGCCGGATCGGCTTCGGGGGCGGCGTCGGCGTCATCGATCCGCTGGGCCGCGGTGGCCAGCAGGGACTCGGCGGCGCGGACCGCCAGTTCCAGATCTCCCGCCTGAGCCACCAGGAGCGGATCGTCGACCGCCCGGTCGACCTCGGCCTCGAACCACGGCCGGGCGCCGGCGGCGGCATCGGCGGCCGCATCCAGCGCCCCGCGCGCGATCCCGGTGTCGATGGCCGCGTGCAGCAGCTGTGCCCGTGCTCCGTAGGTGCTGGGACCGGCGAGCAGCGCGGTGAAATCGAGCAGACCACCGTCGGGGACCGGGGTGTCGTCGAAGACGACGGTGCCACTGGCGGTGGTGCGCTGACCGACGCCGTTCCAGTCGTCGGCGATCGTGATACCCGGAGCGTCCGCGTCGACGAAAGCCACGACGGTGCCGTCGTCGAGGGCGGCCCGGACCGCGAGGATGTCCGCGAAGGCCGCCCCGGTGCAGTAGTACTTGGTCCCGGTCAGCCGGAGCCCGTCGGCGGTGCGACGGATCGCGGTGGTGTCCTCGAGGGTGGTCGCCGTGTGGCGTTCGGTCTGGGCGTTCGCCACGCGCGCGCCGGACAGCACCCGCCCGAAGATCTCGGCCTGTAGTGCCGGTGACCCGGCGCGGGCCAGGGCGTCGAGGAAGACGAAATGGCTGTGCGGGATCTGGGCGACGCTCGGATCTGCGGCGGCCAGAACGGCCACGATCCGGCTGAGGGGCCCGGCTCCGAGTTCCGGCCCGCCGAACCGGGCGGGCACGGTGACGGCGAGCAGACCGGAGGCCGACAGCGCGGCCACCTCGTCGTCGGGGAGCCGCCGGTCGCGGTCGCGGCCGCTCGCCCCCGCTGCGAGAGCGGGGGCGAGCGCAGCCGCAACGTCCAGTGCGTGCTCGCCGTCCTGGATGGGCTGGGACACGGGAGTGTCGGTCCTTTCGTCGTCGGGTGCCGGGCGGGTCAGCTGTCCAGGCTGATCAGCTGTACAGGGTGAATTGGGGCGCCCGGTGGTTGAGCACCCAGTCGCCGATCTCGCGGGCCTTGTACGCCACCGGATCGTGCACCGTGTGGGTCCGCAGATTCCGCCAGTGCCGGTCGAAGCCGTACGCGCTGGTGGTGGCCCGTGCACCCTGGATCTCGAAGAGCCGGGATGCCACCTCGAGGGCCACCTTGGTGGTCACGAACTTGGCCTCGGCGATCGCGACCGCCGTCTCCGCGCGCTGGTCGGCGGTCAGGGAATCCCCGGTGTCGAGAGCCTGCTGCAGTGCCTGCCCGGCCCGGTCGGCGAGCAGCGCCGCCGCCGTGACCTGTGCGCGCAGTGCTCCGACCAGCTCCAGCAGATAGGGATCGTCGGTGGCGGCCTCCAGCCCGGAGGTCTCCCACGGGCTGGCGTGCAGGCGCGTCCAGTCCAGCGCCTCTTCCAGGGCGCCCTCGGCGGTGCCGATGTAGAAGTTCACGAAGGCCAGCTGCCAGTGCGGGGTCACCAGGGTCTGGTACGCGGACAGTTCGCGGCCGGTCAGCGGGTCGTCGCCGAGGATCTCCTCGCGGGCGACCGGGGTGTTGCTGAAGACCACGCCGCCGGAGTCGGTGAGACGCTGGCCGATGTTGTCCCAGTCGCCGAGCGCGGTGAAGCCCTCGCGCCCGGCCGGCAGGGTGAGGAAGACCAGATCGCCCTCGAAGGCGGCGGTCACCGAGAGCTGATCGGCCACCCCGGCGCCCGAGGCGAAGGTGCGGCGCCCGTTGAGCCGGAAGCCGTCGCCGTCGCGGGTCAGCTCCAGCCCGTCGGCGCCGCGGGGATTCTGCACGCCACCCCAGAAGAGCTTCTCCCGGGCGTTCCGCAGGGAGAGTTCCCGGGCCTGCTCAGCGGTGCCGAACAGGTGCGGAATGCGTTGCTGCGCATAGTGGTAGCCGAGCAGATGGGCGATCGAGGTGTCACCGCGCGCTATCCGGCGGGTGAGCTGCTGGGACTGGGCGTAGTCCAGTCCGTCGCCGCCGAACTCGACGGGCTCGCCGACCTGCAGCAGATCGTGCTCACGGAGCAGTGCGACCTCGGCGATCGGATCGGCGTTGGCGCGGTCGCGCTCGGCGGCGGTGGCGCGCAGTTCCGCCGCCACCAGGTCGGCCCGGCGCAGGGCATCGGCGAAGCGGGCGGCATTGTCCGGGGAAGAAGCGGTGTCCGGCGAGCGGTCCAGTGCGGTGCGGGCGGATTCGGTCGTGGTCATGATGTCGTCCTTTCGGGTGAGCTGAGGGTGGTCGATCGACCGGAGAAGGGGAGGAGGGCGCTCTCAGGCGGTGAGGACGCCGTGGCGGGCGAGTTCGGATTCCAGGCGGCCGCTGGCGGCCAGGTCGGCCTCCAACTCGCGGACCAGAGGAAGGATCTTCTCGCCGAAGTAGGAGACGTCTTCCAGGTAGTGCAAGAAGCCGAGGAGGAAGAGGTTCACGCCGCGGGTCTTGTAGGCGACGATCCGCTCGGCGATCTGCTCGGGCGTCCCGATCAGGCCGGTGCGGAAGCCGTCGTTGTACTGCACCAGGTCGGCGAACTCGGAGTCCTGCCACATGCCCTTGCCGTCGCCGGCGGACCGGCCGGCCTGCCGGACGGCCGACCCGAATCCCTCCACGGCCTCGCGGTCGGCCTTGTCGACGATCTCGCGGAGCACGTCGCGGGCCTCGGCCTCGGAGTCGCGGGCGATGAGGAAGCCGTTGAGACCGAACTTGACGGTCCGATCATGCAGTGCCGCTTCGGTATTGACGTCGATCACCTGCTCGGTGATCCCGTCGAAGTCCTTCCCGTTGCTGAAGTACCAATCCGAGACGCGGCCGGCCATCGCGCGGGCGGCGGTGGAGTTGCCGCCCTGGAAGATCTCCGGGTGCGGTCGGCCCGGGACGTCGACCGGCTTGGGTTTGAGGTCGAAGTCGTGCAGCCGGTAGAAGTCACCGGCGAACTCCGCGTGCTCGCGGGTCCAGATCTCGCGCAGGTAGCCGATGAACTCCTCGGCACGCCGGTACCGCTCGTCGTGCTCCAGCCAGGGCTCGCCCAGCTTGGTGAACTCGTCCTTGAACCAGCCGCTGACCACGTTCACCGCGGCGCGGCCGCCGGAGATCTGGTCGGCCGTGGCGATCAGCTTGGCCAGCACCCCCGGCTGCCAGAGGCCGGGGTGGACCGCGGCGATCACCTTGAGTCGCTCGGTCGCCAGCAGCAGGGCCAGGGAGAAGGCCGTGGACTCGTGCTGATAGGCCGCCCCGTACGAGGCGATGTACCGCACCTGGGTGAGCGCGTAGTCGAAGCCGTTGTTCTCGGCCAGGACGGCGAGTTCCCGGTTGTAGTCGTATCCCCAGTCGGTGCGCTGCTCGATGGACGAGACCACAAGTCCGCCACTGACATTGGGAACCCAGTAGGCGAACTGCAGCGGCTGGTGGGCCGCCTCCAGCCTGCTCTCGGCGGTGCGCGTGGTGTTTTCGGGCATGACGGAATAGACCTCCTCGAGGTCGTGAGTGAGTGGGTACGTGTGCCGGGGTCAGCCGGGAATCAACAGAACGGGTCGGTGTGACATCGCGCTGCGCCGCGTCGGCGGCGACGGTCTGCGGTGGGCATGGCACGAGTCTGCGCCGGTGCGGCGGCCGCGGCAATCATTGCGCCCAGCGTGGACGCAACACCGTCGGCGGAGACGACGAGATCCCTGTCACCGCTGGTGACAGGGATCTCGGAGGGGGTGCCGAGGCGGGATCAGTTCCCGGCGACCGCGGAGGGCAGGACGACCCGGTCGATGGCCACCACTGCTCCGGCTTCCGGAGTCGGCAGGGGATCGGACACCTCGTCGAACCGGACGGTCGCGGTGGGCTCGGGGAGCGGTCCGGATCCGCGGAAGCCGGCGCCGGTCAGAATCCCCATCTGCTCGGGTTTGCGGGCGAAGGTGAAGAACTCGGAGGTCGCATCGGTCACGTAGCCGGAGAGCTGCGCCGAGGTGAAACCGATCACCGGGTAGTCGGCCATCGGCGTCTGCCCCTGCGGCGCCACCACTGCCACGCTCGCCTCCGCGTCGTCTTTGGTGAGCACGTACAGGCGCTGCTCGCTGATCGGTACTGCCCGGACGGGGGCCGAGGAGGGTTCGGTGGTCTCGGCGATCGAACCGACCGCGGCTTCGGCGGAGCCGTCGCCCACGCGCGGTGGCGCCGACATCAGTTCGTTCATCGCGGTGGTGACCTCGCCGGAGCGGGCCTGGGCGGTGGTGAGCGCCGTGTCGGTGCCGACGGTGGCAGCGGCCACCGCCTGGGCGGCCAGCGACGTCGCATCCGACTGGGGGCCGGTCGGCATGGCCATCCGGAGCGATCCCCAGCTGCTGCGGCCGAAGGCGCTCAGCGAGTTGGCCCGGGTCAGGGCCGGCAGGTCCGCCCATGCGAGGTCGCCGTCGGCGGCCTCGGCGATCACCGGTTCCATCGCCAGACGGACCGGGGAGGTCACCAGAGATTCGGGGGTGCCGGCCAGGACGTCGGTCCCGGATTCCTGCAGGGCGGCGGCCCAGATGGATGACTCGGGAACCCACGCGCCCGGATACGGGCCGTGCGCCTGGGCGTCCCAGGTGTCGGCGGTCAGGCCTTCGAGTACGGTGCTGGCGTCGGCGGGACGCACCTCGACGGTGACGCAGTGATCGCGGACCACTGGATGCTGTGCGTTGTAGTTCTTCGCGATCTCCTGGAGTGCCGGAGCGATCGCCGGGTCGGCGACGATGGGCACCGTGGCATCGCCCTCGAAGCAGGTGGCGGTCGCGGAACTGCCGTCGTCGATCCGGTCGCCGAACCCGCGCCAGGCCAGGACCAGCGCGATGATCAGCATCACGCCGAGCACCCCGGACAGCAGTGGCCGACTGAACAGCTGGCGTGTGCCCCCGCTGCGGTGATTACCCACGTGTGTCCCTTCCTCCTGCGCATCCGTATCCGCCGAACGCCGCCGGTCCGGATACCGATGTATCTCTCGTCTATATCAGGGACCGGTGCCGATGCGCGCGCGGCACACCGCACGGCCGGGTGGCCGATGCGGTGTGCCGCGCGTTCTGTGCACTGCCGGCTCAGGCGTTGGCGGCCTTGTACTCGCGCCGGGCGCGATGCAGGATCGGCTCGGTGTAGCCGCTCGGCTGCGCCGCACCCTCCAGGATCAGCGCCTTGGCCGCCTGGAAGGCGATGTTGTCGGCGAAGTCCGGGGCCATCGGCCGGTACGTGGGGTCGCCGGCGTTCTGCCGGTCGACCACCGGTGCCATCCGCTCCAGCGCGGCCACGATGTCGCCCTCGCTGACGATGCCGTGACGCAGCCAGTTGGCCAGCAGCTGGCTGGAGATGCGCAGCGTGGCGCGGTCCTCCATCAGCGCGACGTCATGGATGTCGGGGACCTTGGAGCAGCCGACGCCCTGGTCGATCCAGCGCACCACGTAGCCGAGGATCGACTGGCAGTTGTTGTCCAGTTCCTCGCGCTTGTCCTCGTCGCTCCAGTCGGTGCTGGGGGCGAGCGGAATCGTCAGGATGTCTTCGATCTTGGCGGGATCGCGCTTGGCGATCTCGTCCTGACGCTCGAAGACGTCGACGTCGTGGTAGTGCATGGCGTGCAGGGTGGCCGCGGTGGGCGAGGGAACCCACGCGGTGTTCGCACCGGCCTTCGGGTGGCCGATCTTCTGCTCGAGCATGTCGGCCATCAGGTCCGGCATGGCCCACATGCCCTTGCCGATCTGCGCCTTGTGCTGCAGGCCGGCGGCCAGACCGATGTCGACGTTCCAATCCTCGTAGGCCTTGATCCAGGTCTGCTGCTTCATGTCGGCCTTGCGGACCATCGGCCCGGCCTCCATGGAGGTGTGGATCTCGTCGCCGGTGCGGTCCAGGAAGCCGGTGTTGATGAACACCACGCGCTCGGAGGCGTTGTTGATGGCGGCCTTCAGGTTGGCCGTGGTGCGGCGCTCCTCGTCCATGATGCCGACCTTGATGGTGTTGCGCGGCAGGCCGAGGACGTCCTCGACGCGGCCGAACAGCTCGGCGGTGAAGGCGACCTCGTCGGGGCCGTGCATCTTCGGCTTCACGATGTAGATCGATCCGGTGCGCGAGTTCTGCAGGCCCTGGGCGCTCATGCCGTGGACACCGATCGCCGACGTGATCAGCGCGTCCAGGATGCCTTCGGGGACCTCGTCGCCGTCGGCGTCGAGGATGGCCGGGTTGGTCATCAGATGACCGACGTTGCGCACGAAGAGCAGCGAACGGCCGTGCACCTGCACCTCGTCGCCCTTCGGGCCGGTGTAGACGCGGTCGGGGTTGAGGACGCGGGTGAAGGTCTTGCCGCCCTTGGTGACCTCTTCGCTGAGGTCGCCCTTGTTCAGGCCCAGCCAGTTGCGGTAGCCGAGCACCTTGTCCTCGGCGTCGACCGCGGCGACCGAGTCCTCGAAGTCCATGATCGTGGTGACCGCGGACTCCAGCTCGACGTCCTTGATCCCGGCGGGATCGGTGGAGCCGATCGGCGACTGCGGATCGAACAGGATGTCGATGTGCAGACCGTTGTGGCGCAGCAGGATCGACGACGGCGCGGTGGCATCGCCGGTGTAGCCGGCGAAGGCCTTCGGGTCCGCGAAGGTGGTGGTCTCGGTGTCGTCACCCAGGACGACGGTCACCTTGTCGCCGTCGATCACGTAGCGGGTCGCGTCGGCGTGGCTGCCGAACTCCAGCGGCACCGCACGGTCCAGGAAGGCCTTGGCGAAGGCGATCACCTTGTCGCCACGGACCTTGTTGTACGAGGTGCCCTTCTCGGCGCCGTCGGTCTCCGGGATGGCGTCGGTGCCGTAGAGGGCGTCGTACAGCGAGCCCCACCGGGCGTTCGAGGCGTTCAGGGCGAAGCGGGCGTTGAGGACCGGGACCACCAGCTGCGGGCCTGCGGTCTCGGCGATCTCGGCGTCGACGCCGGTGGTGGTGATCTCGAAGTCGGCCGGGGGCTCGACGAGGTAGCCGATCTGCTTCAGGAAGTCGATGTACTCGGCCTGGTCGAAGCCGCCGGCGTGATCGCGGTGCCACTGATCGAGCTGCGCCTGCAGATCGTCGCGCACGGCCAGCAGTTCGCGGTTGCGGGGGGCGAGGTCGCCGATGACGGCGGCCGCGCCGGCCCAGAAGGCCTCGGGATCGGTGCCGGTCCCGGGCAGAGCCTGCTCATTCACGAAGTCGTACAGCACCTTCGCGACCTGCAATCCATGGACGTTGACGCGTTCGGTCATGGCAACCCTTCTCTTACCTGGTGAACTGGCATCCGGGACAACCGTCGCCGGGCCCGGGGCATTCCGCGGCACTCGCGTGCGCGCGGCATGTCCATGCTACTAGCCCCCTACCTCCCGGTAGCCCCTGGTCCCGCGGGGGCGGCGGCGGTGTGCAGCAGGTCACGACAGGTGTCGGTGAGGCGCTCGCGCAACTGTGTGCCGCGCCGGGCCAGCGCGGTCTGGATGCGCACGTAGTCGGCACGGCCCTCCGGCGTCTCGATCGCGACGGGGCGGTAGCCGAGCTCGGTGAGGTCGTAGGGGCTGGCCCGCATGTCGAGGGTGCGGGCGTCCAGCGCCAGTTCGAAGCAGTCGGCGAGCAGTTCGCCGCCGATCAGCGGGCCGAGTTTGAGACAGTGCCGGTACAGGTCCATCGTCGCGTGCAGGCAGCCGGGCTGCTCGTGAGCGGGCTGGGTGGCGCGGGTCAGCGGGACGGCGTTGCGCCCGGTCGCCTCCGGGGTGAAGAAGCGGAAGGCGTCGTAGTGGGTGCAGCGCAGCGGCAGCGCCTCGACCACCGCGTCGGTGCCGGCGGCGCCGAGCCGCAGCGGCAGCTCGTGCCGGGGATTCGGGGTGCGGTAGACCATCGCCCACTCGTGCAGACCGAAACAGCTCAGCCGGGCCGGCCGCGCGGCCGTGGCGGTGATCAGCTCGTGAATGGCGCCGAGCAGGGGGCGCCGGCGGCGGAGCAGTTCCTCGCTCACGGTGAGCGCGCCGTCGTCGCGGCGCACGTAGTCCTTGCCGGTGAGGTAGTCGTCGGCGTCGGCCAGAGCGACGCCGTAACCCGGATGCCAGCGCCGCACCTGCACGGGCCGGGCCGAGTAGTAGGTGAACAGGAAGTCGATCACCGGGTGCTTCCGGCCGCGGCGCCGCTCGGCCAGATAGGGGCCGATACGGGCGTCGATGCGCGCGGCATGGGCTTGCGCCGAGGCCTGCCAGTCGGGCCGTGCCAGGGGTGAGCCGGGCACGCCCGTCATCCGATCCGGTGGGTGCCGTCGCGGAGGCTGCCGACGAAGGCTTCGGCCAGGTCGGCCAGCGCGATCACGCCGATCAGGGTGCCGGTCTCGTCCACCACGCCGCCCAGGTGGGCGCTGGCGCGGCGCAGCAGTCCGCTGGCCTCGTCGAGCGGGGTGCCGGCCCGCACGCGCGGCAGCGGCCGGATCTTGTCGGTGCCCAGGATGCTCTCCGGCCCCAGGTTCTCGTCGAGGATGTCCTCGAGGACGTCCTTGAGGTGCAGATACCCGATGTAGGAGCCGTCGAGACCGCGCACGGGGAACCGGGAGAAGCCGGTCTCGCGGACGGCGCGTTCGACCGCTCCGAGCCGGGGGCCGAGGCGGCCGGTGCGCGCGTCCACGGCGGCGCGGACGGTGCGGACGTCGCGCAACGGGATCATCACCTCCACCGCGGTGCGCTCGATGGTCTCCAGCGCGCGGGTCAGGCGCTCGTGCTCCTCGGCGTCGAGCAGGCCCAGCTCGCGCGACTCGCCGATCATCTGCGCCAGCTCGGCCTCGGTGACGGTGGACGAGACCTCGTCCTTGGGTTCGACGCCGAACAGCCGCAGCGCACCGTTGGCGAGGGCGTTGTAGAACCAGATCACCGGCCGGACCAGCCGGATGAACATCAGCTGCACCGGGATCAGCAGCATCGCGGCGCGTTCGGGACCGGCCAGGGCGATGTTCTTGGGCACCATCTCGCCGAGCAGGATGTGCAGGATCACCACCAGGCTGATGGCGATCACGAACGAGATCGGGTGCAGGAGACCGTCGGGCACGTTCATCAGATCCAGCGGACGTTCCAGCAGGTGGGCGATCGCGGGTTCGCCGACGCGGCCCAGCAGGATCGAGCAGATGGTGATGCCCAGCTGCGAGCCGGCGAGCATCAGCGACAGGCGTTCGCCCGCCTTGATCACCGTGCGGGCCCGCTTCTTGCCGCTCTCCTCCAGTGCCACCAGGCGATCCCGGCGGGCGGCGATGAGGGCGAACTCGGCACCGACGAAGAAGGCGTTCGCCGCGAGCAGCAGAACGGTCAGCAGCACTCCCCAGAGATCACCCATGGTCGGCCGCCTCATCGCCGGTCGCCGCCGGGTCGATCGGGGTCAGCCACACCGCGTCCACGCGGCGTCCGTCCATCGCGACGACGGTGGCGCGCCACGCCGTCTCGGGGCCGTCGTCGGGGTCGGGGACCAGATGGCGCGGGGGCAGGTCGACGATGTCGCCGACCTGCGGGATGGCGCCCAGCAGGTACATCACCTGGCCGCCGAGCGTCTCGTAGGCGCCTTCGGGAGCCTGATAGCCGATGGCCTCGGCCACCTCGTCGTTGCGCAGCAGCCCGGCGCAGCGGTAGCCGTTGCCGACGCGGGTCACCTCGGACTCCTCGTCGTCGTGCTCGTCGGTGACGTTGCCGAGGATCTCTTCGATCAGATCCTCCGACGTCACGATGCCTGCGGTGCCGCCGTACTCGTCCACCACCACGCAGATCTCCAGGCCGTCGGCCTTGATCCGGTCCATCAGGGCGTCGCCGTCGAGACTGCCCGGCACCCGGGTCACCGGCCGGGCCAGCGACCGCAGGGACGTGGTGGTCTGGGCGTGCGGGGGGACGGTGAAGGACTGCTTGATGTGAACCACGCCGACCAGGTTGTCCAGGTCGCCGTCCTCGACGATGAGGAAGCGGGAGTGCCCGGTCTGCGAGGAGGCCGAGACCAGATCGCGGACGTTGTCGCCGGGCTCGAGGGCCTGCACCCGCACGCGCGGGGTCATCAGTTCGTCGGCGCTGAGTTCACCGAAGCGCAGCGAGCGGTCGACCAGCTTCGCGGTGTCCGGGTCCAGGGCCCCGCGCAGCGCCGAGTTGCGCACCAGTGCTCCGAGTTCGGCCGCCGACCGCGCCGACCCGAGCTCTTCGGTCGGTTCGATGCCCAGCCGGCGCACGATCGCGTTGGCCGACCCGTTGAGGCCGACGATGGCCGGCTTGAACACGGTCGAGAAGGCGATCATCGGCCCCGAGGTGGCGCGCGCGACACTGAGCGGGCTGGTGATCGCCATGTTCTTCGGCATCAGCTCGCCGAGCACCATCGACAGCGAGGTGGCCAGGATCAGGGCGATCGCGAGCGAGACGCCCGCGGCGGCACCCTCCGGGATCGGCAGGTGCTTGAGCACCGGATCGAGCAGTTGCGCCAGGACGGGTTCGGCCAGATAACCGGTGATCAGGGTGGTGATCGTGATGCCGAGCTGGGCGCCGGAGAGCTGGAACGACAGCGTCCGATGCGCGCGGGCGACGGTGCGGGCGCGGCGGTCGTCGCGGCGGGTCAGGTCATCGGTGATGGTGGATCGCTCGAGGGCGGTCAGCGAGAACTCGGAGGCGACGAACAATGCCGTACCGAGAGTCAGCGCCAGAAAACCGACCAGTTTGGCGATGATCAGGACGATCTCCACTGCAGTCGGTCACCAACCCCCGGGCAGCGGACGGCCCTCGGCGAAACCGGCGGCGGACTGCACGCCGAGAACCACCTTCTCG
This sequence comes from Gordonia caeni, assembly GCF_039537105.1. Taxonomy (NCBI): domain Bacteria; kingdom Bacillati; phylum Actinomycetota; class Actinomycetes; order Mycobacteriales; family Gordoniaceae; genus Gordonia; species Gordonia caeni. The sequence goes on along the minus strand of NZ_BAAAZW010000009.1, from coordinate 136,843 downwards.
TGCAGATCGGCGAGGTCGCGGGCGCCGGTGTAGGTGGCGGTGCTGCGCAGCCCGGCGCAGATGTGGTCGATCAGGTCCTCGACGCTGGGACGGTCGGGATCGATACGGATCCGGGACGAGGAGATGCCCTCCTCGAAGAGCCCCTTGCGGGCGCGGTCGTATGCGCCGTCGGCGGCGGACCGGGCCGCGACGGCCCGCTTGGAGGCCATTCCGAAGCTCACCTTGTACTCGCCGCCGTCGTCGGTGTGCAGGTCGCCGGGAGACTCGTAGGTGCCCGCGAACCAGGAGCCGATCATCACGTTCGAGGCGCCGGCGGCGATGGCGAGCGCGACGTCGCGAGGATGGCGGACGCCGCCGTCGGCCCAGACCGAGGCGCCGAGCTCGGCGGCGGTCGCCGCGCACTCGGCCACCGCGGAGAACTGCGGCCGGCCCACACCGGTCATCATGCGGGTGGTGCACATGGCGCCGGGGCCCACACCGACCTTCACGATCGACGCGCCCGCGCCGATCAGGTCGCGGGTGCCCTGTTCGGAGACCACGTTGCCGGCGGCGATGGGGACGCCCAGATCGGCGTCGGCCACGGCGGACAGCGCCGACAGCATCTTGTCCTGATGCCCGTGCGCGGTATCGATCACCAGCAGGTCGCTGCCGGCCTCCACCAGGGCGCGGGCCTTACCGACCACGTCGCCGTTGATGCCGACGGCGGTGGCGATCCGCAGGCGGCCGTCGGCGTCGACGTTGGGCCGGTAGATGCCGGCACGCAGGGCGCCGACCCGGGAGAGGACACCGGTCAGCCGGCCGTCCGGATCGACCAGGACCGCCAGCTCGACATTCGCCTCGGTGAGGGTCTCGAACACGGTGCGCGGCTCGGTGGTGTCCGGCAGCAGCACCGGAATCGGATGCATCGCCGCGCCGAGCTCGCTGAACATGTCCAGGTCCGGACCGGGCTCGGCGCGCGGGACCAGGCCCAGCGGGCGGCCCTCGTCGTCGACCACCACGGCGCACCCGTGCGCGCGTTTGGGGATGAGCACCTGGGCGTGGGCCATCAGGTCGCCGGGGCCGAGGATCACCGGGGTGTCGGCGATCAGATGCCGCGACTTGAGGAACGCGATCGTGTCGGCGGCGGCAGCCTCCGGGACGTCCTGCGGAATCACCACCAGCCCGCCGCGGCGGGCCACCGTCTCGGCCATCCGCTTACCGGCGACGGCGGTCATGTTCGCGACCACCAGCGGAATGGTGGTGCCTGTGCCGTCGTGCGTGGCGATGTCCACGTCGAACCGGGAGGTCACCTCGGAACGATTGGGGACGATGAACAGATCGTCGTAGGTCAGGTCGTGATCGGGCTCGTGTCCGGACAGGAAACGCACTACTGACCTTTCGGCGGGGTCGGGAACGGGGAGCGGGGTACTCGGGTGCGGGTCACTGGCCGAGGAGCCGGCTCAGCTCGGTCAGCCAGGGGATGGCGACCGCCAGGGTCGGGACCACCAGAAGGGCTGCGGCGAGAGTGTACGCCGTGATCGACAGCCGCCGCGCGGAGCCGGCTGCCGAGGTTTGATGGGTCAGTCGCTGCAGCCGGGCCACGGTGGTGGGACCGCCGATGGCCATCGCGCCGCGCGGTGCGGTGGCATCGGCGCAGGCGACCAATGCGCGGCCCACCGAGGTGCGGCCGGTGGCCTGGACGGCCTGATCGTCGGCGAGGGCTTCGGCCAGCAACCGGACCGCGCTGAGCGCAGATTCCGAGCGCACCCAGCGGGGGAAGGCGGCGTGCAGCGCGATGAAGGCCTCCAGGACCAGGTCGTGACGCGCCCGCAGGTGTGCCCGCTCGTGCTCGATCACCGCGGCCAGCTCGTCGGTGGAGAGCCGGGCGAGGACGCCTTCGGAGAGCACCACGCGCGAGCGCAGCCCGGGCAGGCAGTAGGCCATGGGGGTGGACACGTCCAGGATCCGGATGTCCGAGCCGCTGCGGCGGCGCAGCTCCACCCGGTCGAGCAGATCGATCAGCGTGCGATGGCTGCGCCGCCGGGTGCGGGTGCGCAGGCCGACTGCGGCGATGGTGAACATCAGACGAAGACCGATCACGACGGTGCCGATGAAGACCAGGACGTACACGGTCCAGGTGAACCAGCCGAGCCGTTCGAGCTCGGCGGCCGGCGTAGTGGTCGGTGTGCCGTCCGGGCCGGGGGCCAGCAGGTTGGCGGCGATGGCGAGTCCGGTGCTGAATGCGGAGAGGACGGCGGCCAGGGCGATCGCCTGCCAGAGGGTCATGGCGGCACGCGGCGCGTACAGGGGCCACTCGGCGCGGGCGAGGGCCGCGGGGATGGGACCGACCAGGGCGAGGGTGAGGATGCCGAACAACAGCGCGGTCATCGATCTTCCTTGCGGGTCGGATGGTCGGAACTCAGGGCTCGGGCAATCGGGGAAGTCGATCTCCGGTACCGGGGCGGCCCACTGTTCACACTACGGGCACCTCTCACCCTACTGGGCCGCGGCCGCGGATTCCCGATGGGCGGGGAGGTTCAGCGGACGGCGCGCTCGGAGACTTCCAGCTCGTCGAGTGCCTCGCGCAGGGCGGCGGCTTCGTCGGCACCGACCCGGCCCACGAACGAGACGAGCGCGGCGTGGCGTGAACCCGGTGCGTCGGCGCCGCGGAGGGCATCGACCATCAGGCTGGCGACCAGGTCCTCGCGGGGCCGGGTCGCGGTGTAACGGTGTGCGCGGTCGTCACGGATCTGGGTGACCAGATCCTTCTTGGCCAGGCGTTGCAGCACCGTCATCACGGTGGTGTACGCGAGGGACCGCGTCTTCGACAGTTCGGCATGCACTTGACGCACCGTCTGCGGTGTGGGGGAGGCCCACAACGTGTCCATCACGGCGCGTTCGAGATCACCGAGTCCATTCATCTTTCTCATTCTACGCCCGCTCCAAATCGCGCTTCAGTCGTCCTGTGGTTCCAACGGCAGACACGTGCGAGAAGTTCCCGTTCGCGCCCGCATGGCTCTGACCTCATCTTTCCCCGATGGTTTGACACCGAGGTAAGGCTAGCCTACATTACTTCTCAGGGATCGAGTGAGTGTCCTGAGGGCTGCAGAGACCCCCGATCCTCACGGGCGATGGCCCCCGGCGCCGATGAGGTGCGCTGGGGGCCATCGTCCTGTTCGGGCCGGGTGCGTGGCACCCTGGTGGCCATGGGAACCAATGACAGTGCGGAATTCGCCGGTAAGGGGCTCGACGGGATCCTGGGCCTGGAGTTCACCGAGGTCTCCGGAGACGGTGTGCGGGGCACTCTGACCATCGGCCCCGACCACCACCAGCCCTTCGGGATCGTGCACGGCGGCGTCTACTGCGCCGTCGCCGAAAGTGCGGCCAGCGTCAGCGGCTACTGCTGGTTGCAGGAACAGGGCACCGGCGGCACCGCCGTGGGCGCCAACAACAGCACCGACTTCCTGCGCTCGGTCAGCGAGGGGGCGGTGAACGTCACCACCACCCCGATCCACCGCGGTCGCCGTCAGCAGCTGTGGCAGGTGGACATGACCGACGACGACGGCCGGCTGCTCGCCCAGTCCCGCGTGCGACTGCAGAACATCGAACTGCCCGGAAGCTGATCGACCGGGGAACTGACCGTCCGGCGCGCGCACCGGCCCCGGTGCGCGCCGGCCGGAATCAGGCGGAGGCGCCGTCCTCGGGCACGGTGCCGGTGGTGATCTCCTCGTCGACGATCTTGGCGGCGGCGGAGGTGTCGCCGTCCCGCTCGGCCTGCGAGAGGCGCAGTCGCTCCAGGTACGACAACTCCTTCAGCGCGGACCGCGCATAGACCTGCTGCTCGGTGATCGCCAGCTGCGAGCGGCCGCGGGTGGTGAAGGCGAAGAACCAGTTCACCAGCGTGTTGAGCCGGTTGCGGTAGCCCACCAGGTACACCAGGTGCAGGGCCAGCCAGCCCAGCCACGCGAAGTAGCCTTCGCTCTCGAACTTCTTCTTGGTGCCCGGGATCGGCACCTGCATCACGGCGCTGAACCGCGAGACCGTGGCCATGGAGCCCTTGTCGAAGAACTTGAACGGCTTGCGCTGATCGGGTGTCTGACCGTGCTTGATCTCGGCCTTGATCGCATCCGCGGCGTACCGGCCGCCCTGGATCGCTCCCTGCGCGACGCCCGGAACCCCGTCGACGGCCATCATGTCGCCGACGACGAAGACGTTCGGGTGACCGGGAACAGCCAGGTCCGGGCCCACCTTCACCCGGCCCGCGCGGTCGAGTTCCACTCCGGTCTTCTCCCGGAGGATCTCGCCCAGGCCACTGGCCTGCACGCCCGCCGACCACACCTTGCACTGGCTCTCGATCCGGCGCTCGGTGCCGTCCTTGTCGCGCACGACGAGGCCGTCGTAGTCCAGGTCGATCACCATCGCGTCCAGCTGGATCTCCACCCCCAGCTTCTCCAGCCGGCGCGTCGCCTTGCCGCCCAACTTGGGGCCGAACGGCGCCAGGACGGCGGGAGCGGCGTCGAGCAGGATCACCCGGGCCTGGGTGGGGTCGATGTTGCGGAACGCGCCCCGCAGGGTCTTGTCGCTCATCTCCGCGATCTGGCCGGCCATCTCCACGCCGGTGGGTCCCGCGCCGACCACCACGAAGGTCATCAGCTTGGCCTGTTCGGCCGGGTCGTGGGAGAGCTCGGCCTGCTCGAAGGCGCCGAGGATCCGGCCGCGCAGTTCCAGGGCGTGGTCGATGGTCTTCATGCCGGGGGCGTACTCGGCGAACTGGTCGTTGCCGAAGTAGGACTGGTCGGCGCCGGCGGCCACGATCAGGTCGTCGTACGGGGTGTCGGTCACGCGCTCGAGGAGCTGAGACCGGACCACCCGGTTCTCGGTGTCGATGTCGAAGACCTCGCCGAGCAGCACGCGAGTGTTCTTCTGCTTCTCCAGGACCACGCGGGTGGCCGGTGCGATCTCGCCCTCGGCGACGATGCCGGTCGCGAGTTGATACAGCATGGGCTGGAAGAGGTGCGTGGTGGTCTTCGCGATGAGGGTGACGTCGACGTCGGCCTTCTTCAGGCGCTGCGCCGCGAACAACCCGCCGAAACCCGAGCCGATGATGACGACCTGGCGTCGCTTCGAATCGGTGGTGCGGCCAGTGGTCATCGAGTTCTCCTGCGGGGGTCGGGAAGGGTGGTTACGGGTGGCTGCCGAGTAAGTTCGGACAATCGCAGTGTCTCACGGTAGCCGGGTGGGTGTCAGGCGGTCATGCCGTCCGGGAGACTGCGCCGCGGCCGCGCGTGGCGAGCCACTGATCGCGCAGGATTTCGTACTCCACGATCGCATCCGGGCGGCTCAGTGCGGCCGCGTCGGTGTCGGCGGCCAGGCGCATCCCGAGGCGCTCCATCACCCGCCGCGACGCGGTGTGGACCACGTGGGTGCCCGCGAAGATCCGCGTCGCTCCGGTGCCGGTGAACATCACCGCGATCAGTGCGGCCGCCGCTTCGGAGGCGTAGCCGTGGCCCCACGCCCAGCGGTGCAGGCGATAGCTCAGTTCCAGTTCACCGGCGGCGCTGTGCCGCGGGGTCCGCAACTGCACCCAGCCCAGGAAGGCGCCGTCGCCGGCCGCGGTCCCGGGCGGCGGCGAGATGGCCGACAGCACCCACATCCCGGTGCCGTGCTCGCGCTGCTGGGTTTGCATGCGCGGGATCACCCAGTCGGCGATGGTGGCGGCACTGGTGGCCTGCCCGCCGCTGACGAAACGCATCACCTCGGGGTCGGCGTCGAGCGCTGACAAGTGGTGCAGGTCGGCGGCGGCGACCGGGCGCAGGCGGAGCCGGGTGGTGTTCAGCAGCACTCGCCCCACTGTAGTGGCCGGGCGCTGAGGGTGCGGGACGGTTGCGCTACCGTGCTGGTCGTGTCGGACATGCAGCGAAGCCCCGGGCCGTTCGTCGTCGAACTCGCACTGCGATGGGGCGACATGGACTCGTTCGGCCACGTCAACAACGTGCAGTTCGCCCGCCTCTTCGAAGAAGCCCGGATCCGGGCGATGACCGCCTGGGTCGGTGACGAGGTCGACGATCGGTACGGGATGGTGGTGGCCCACCAGGAGATCGAGTTCGTCGCTCCCATCTATTATTCGACGTCTCCGGCCCGCTGCGAGGTCGTGGTCTCGCGGATCGGCGACAAGTCCTTCGATTACGGCTGCCGGCTGGTCGCCGCCGACGGAACGGTCGGCGCGCTGTGCGAGACGACGCTGACCGTGCTGGAACTGGCGCAGGGGCGCGCGACGTCGATCCCGCCGCGGTTGCGCGAGGTCCTGCAGGCCCATCTCGCCGATCCGGTGCCCTTCCGGCGCCGCCGCTGAACGGGGAGGGATCCGCGGTCCCGCCCGCAGCGCCCTCTCGCCTGCGAAGCTGTCGGGGGCCGTCGATAGGCTCGGTCATCACACACCGGCGGATGTGAAGGGGGCGGCGATGCTGACGGTGCACCGGGCCGAGCGGGCCGACGTGCTGGCCGAGGTTCTGGCCGGGCAGTTGGCCATCCCGCTGCCCGATCCGATGCAGGCCGAGGTGGTCGCCGTGCCCGCCCACGGGGTGGAGCGGTGGCTGCAGCAGCGGCTGGCGGTGCGCCTGGGTGCCGCCGGACACGGTGACGGGATCGCCGCCAACATCGATTTCACCTCTCCGCGGGCGTTGCTGCGCCGGGCGGTGCTCGCCACCGCCGACGATCCCACTGCTGCGGAGGCCTGGTACACCGACGCCCTGGTGTGGCCGGTGCTGCGGGTGCTCGACGAGCATCTCGACGATGCCCGGCTGCACGTTCTGAAGAGTCACCTGGCCGGCGACGAACGGCGCGGGCGCCGGCTGTCGGCGGCGTCCACCATCGCCGGTCTGATATCGGGTTACGGCTGGCAGCGGCCTTCCATGCTGGCCGAGTGGGCGGCCGGCGGCGATACCGACGGGACCGGCCGGGAACTGCCCGGACCGCTGCTGTGGCAGTCGTGGTTCTGGCGCCTGGTGCGCGCCGAGGTGGGACAGCCGCACCTGGCCGAACAACTCGGCGACGTGGTGAGCCGGCTGCGGTCCGACCCCGGTGTGGTCGACCTGCCCGAGCGCCTCGAGTTCTTCGGGCCGACCCGGATTCCGGAGGCCTTGCGGGCGATCCTGGAGGCCCTCGCGGCCGAGCGCGAGGTCTCGTTGTACCTGCCGCACCCGTCCGACGCGCTGTGGCGCACGATCGCCGCCGATCCGCCGCCGATCCCGCGGCTGCGCAGCGCCGATACGGACCTGCGCCCCGAGCATCCGCTGCTGGCCGCGCTGTCCCGGGACGTGCGGGAACTGCAAGAGGTGCTGACACCGGCGATCGGCGACGACGTCTACCACCCGCTGCCGACCCCGGCCTCCACGACGCTGCTGGGTACGGTGCAGGACGGTCTGCGGCGCGACCGGCTGACTCGGGGCGACCGGCTCACCGCCGACGACACCCTGGAGGTGCACGCCTGCCACGGGCCGGAACGTCAGGTGGAAGTGCTGCGCGACCGGCTGCTGCGCCTGTTCGACGAGCATCCGGATCTGGAACCGCGGGACGTGCTGATCATGTGCCCCGACGTGGAGCACTTCGCCCCGCTGATCCAGGGGGCCTTCGGGCAGACCGATCTGGGACACCCTGGGTATGCGCTGCGGGTGCGGCTGGCCGACCGCGGGTTGCGGGAAACCAACGAGGTGCTGGACGTGCTGGCCTCGGTGCTGGAGCTGGCGGCGGGCCGCGTGCGTTCGGGCGACCTGCTCGACCTGATCGGCTCGCCGGCGTTGCGCCGACGGTTCGCCCTCACCGATGACGAACTGGACACCCTGGCCGGGTGGGTGGAGCGCGCCGGCATCCGCTGGGGCATCGATGCGACGCAGCGCGACCGGTTCGGGCTGGCCGGGTTCCCGCAGGGCACCGCCGCCACCGGGCGTGACCGACTGCTCCTCGGTGTGCTCGCCGAGGAGTCGGAGAACCAATGGCTGGGCGTCGGACTTCCCCTGGAAGGCATCGAGTCCACCAAGATCGACCTGGTGGGCCGGTTCGCCGAGCTGATCGACCGGCTGGCCGCCCTGCTGACCGCGATGGACACCCCGCGCAGCGCTCAGGACTGGGCGGAGTTGCTGGTGGAAGCGATCGACGCGCTCACCGAACCCGACCGCGACACCCAGTGGCAGCGCGCCCAGGCGGTCGGCATGATCACCGACTCGCTGGGCTCGCCCGGTGCACACGGCGTGGACCTGTCGCTGCCGGACCTGCGGGACTTGATGGACACCCTGCTCGCCGCCCGGCCCACCCGGTCGAACTTCTGCACCGGGGAGCTGACCGTGTGCACGCTGACGCCGATGCGTTCGGTCCCGCACCGTGCCGTGGTCCTGCTCGGCATGGACACCGGATCGTTCCCGCGGGCCGGCGCCGTCGACGGCGACGACATCCTCGGTCTCGCACCGCTGGTGGGCGAACGGAACCGGCGCGACGAGGACCGGCAGGTCTTCCTCGAGGCGATCTCGTCGGCCACCGATCATCTGCTGGTCTTCTACACCGGGTCCGATCCGGTGACGGGTTCGCCGGTCCCGCCGCCGGTGGTGGTCAGCGAGTTGATCGAGACGGCCGAGGAGGTCCTGGACGGCGAGACCCCGGGCGTCGTGCGCCGACACACCCTGCACGCCTTCGACGAGCGCAACTTCGTCGTCGACGACGGGCAGCGGCCGCTGAGCTACGACACCGCTCTGCTGGCCGGCGCTCGCGCGCTCAGCGCTCTGACCGCGACCGGCGAACGCGGCGACCGGCTGCCGCTGCTGCGCGCCGCCGCGCTGCCGCCGGTCGATCCCTCCGCCGACATCGACCTGGCCGAGTTGATGGACTTCTTCGACAAGCCCACCGAACGGTTCGTCCGTCAGCGGCTCGGGGCGATGCTGCCCGAGCACGACCAGTCGCACCCCGATCAGCTCGACGTGGATCTGGACGGCCTGCAGGCGTGGCAGATCGGCAATCGCTATCTGACCAGATTCCTGGCCGGCGAGGACCCGCAGGCGCTCCGCGCGGCGGAACTGCGCCGCGGGACGCTGCCGCCGTTCGCGCTCGGACAACGCACCCTCGACCCCATCGAGGAGAAGGCCCGGGCGATCGGCGTGGCCGCGCAGTCGCAGCAGACCGGCCGGCGCGACACCGTCGACGTCCTGGTCCGGCTGCCGGACGGGCGGCGCCTGTACGGCACCGTCGGCGACGTCTTCGACCAGCGTCTGGTGGCGGTCAACTACTCCAGACTGGCGCCCCGCCACCGCTTGTCGGCGTGGATCGCGCTGCTGGCCATCGCGGCCGGATCGTCGCGCACGGTGCGTGAGGCGGTGGTGATCGGTGCGGTACCCGGGCGGGAGCCGGGTGCGGCGATCAGCCGGCTGACGCTGCCGGAGGATCCGACCGCGGTGCTGACCCTCCTGGTGGCCGTCCGGGACGCGGGCCTGCGGGCGCCGATGTGGCTGCCGCCGATGGTGGCCGACGCGGCCGCGGGCGCCTACGGCCGGGCGGGCCGGGTGACCAGCGCGATGGCGCGGGTGACCGGCATGAAGCCCTGGGCCTTCGCCGATCGCTACTGCGGGCTGGTGCTGTACGACGATCCCGGGCGGATCCCGACGGCCGAGGAGCTGATGGCGCTCGACGACGCCGAGGTGTTCGCAGCGCTCGACCCGCTGCTGACGCCGATCCAGGACGCGAATCGTTTTCTGCGTCTGGCCGACACGGTCTTCGGGCCGCTGCGCCGACACGAGGGGAACCGATGAGTCAGACCGCAGTCGAGGTGACCGATTTCGACCTGAAGGACGACCTGCCGACCGGCACGGTGGTGCTGGAGGCGAGTGCGGGGACCGGAAAGACCCACGCCATCGTCTCCCTCGCGGTGCAGTATCTGGCCGCCGGGACACCGGTGGATCGGCTGCTGATGGCGACCTTCTCCAATGCCGCCTCCGACGAGCTCCGGCACCGCACGCGCAGCCGGGTCGCCGAATGCCTTGCGGCTCTGCGTGATCGGCACCGTCCCAGCGACGACGAGGTGGTCGCCCTCCTGCGCGCGGGCACGACCGAGGAGGTGGAGCTGCGTCGCCGCGGACTCACCGAGGCGATGAGCGATTTCGACGCGGCCACGGTCGCCACCACGCACACCTTCTGCAACCGCATGCTCGCCGCGCTCGGCTTCCTCGGCGAGCGGGCCCAGCGCTATCCGATCGTCGAGAACGTCGACGAGCTGGTCGCCGAACTGGCCCGCGACCTGTATCTGGCACGGTTCGCCGGAGCGCCCGAGCAGGCGCCGCCGGATGCGACGGTCGCCGAGATCGCGATCGCCGCGGTCGCCCAGTCCGCCGCCGTGCTGGCGCCGGATACCGACGAAGCCGACGAGGCCGCGCAGGTGCGTCTGGACCTGGCGCGCACCGCACGGACCCAGGTCGACCAGCGCAAGCGGCTCGCCCGGATCCGCACCTACGACGACCTGCAGAACGTCCTGTACCGGATCATCACCGACCCGGACGTGGGGGAGTCGGCCTGCCGGCGGATCCGTGAGCAGTTCTCGGTGGTCCTGATCGACGAGTTCCAGGACACCGACCCCCAGCAGTGGGAGATCATCCGGCGCTGCTTCCACGGCCACGTGCCACTGGTCCTGGTCGGCGACCCGAAGCAATCGATCTACGCCTTCCGGGGCGCCGAGGTCCGCAGCTACCTGCAGGCAGTCAGGGACGCACAGGACAAGCGGCAGCTCACCACCAACTGGCGGTCGGACGGTCCGCTGGTGCAGGCCCTCGGTGCGGTCTTCGGTGGCAGCGCCTTCGGGGACCGCGAGATCGGCTACCCGCCGGTGACCGCCAAGCAGTCGGTCTCCCGGATCGCCTGCGGCGCGCCGCTGCGCCTCCGCGCCTTCGTCACCGGTGACTTCCCCGGCGACGGTCTGCCGTCGGTGGGGCAGGTCCGCGAGCGGGTGATCGACGACGTCGCCGACGACATCGCCGTCCTGCTGAACTCCGGGACGCTGATCGACGGGGTCGACGGTGCGGGGGAGCGGCCGGTGGCGCCCGGCGACATCGCGATCCTGGTGCGCGCCAACAAGACCGTCGAACCGCTGCAGGAGGCGCTGGCGGTGCGCGGCATCTCGTCGGTGGTGCGGTCGGGCACCTCGATCTTCAAGACGCCGGCAGCCCGGCACTGGTGGTACGTGCTGTCGGCGATCGAACAGCCGTCCAATTCGCGCCGGGTCCGCCTGGCCGCGCTCACGCCGTTGCTCGGCCGGACGGCCGAGCAACTGGATGCGGGCGGCGACGAGGCCGTCGGGGCGCTGGCCGCGCAGCTCGCCGATCTGGGGCGGATCTTCGCCGAGGGCGGCTTCGCGTCGATGTCGGCGCGGCTGCTGGAGACCTTCGGCACCGAAGCGCGCCTGCTGGCGGGCGCCGACGGGGAGCGGCTGCTGACCGATCTGCGGCAGCTGGCCGACCTGTGCAACCGCCGCGTCGCCACCGGCCCCGGGGGCCTGTCCTCCCTGGTCACCTGGCTGAGTGAGCAGATCGAGGACGGGTCGCGGCTGCGGCACGGCGGGGCGCAGACCCGCCGGCTCGACCGCGACACCCACGCGGTGCAGATCATGACCGTGCACGCCAGCAAAGGTCTGGAGTTCCCGATCGTCTACGTGCCCTTCGGCTGGGACGGTGCCAGGGTGCCGAATCCAGAGACCTTCCTGTTCCACGACGACGACGGCCGACGCAGCCTGGACGTCGGCGGCGAGCACGCGCCCGGACGCGACAAGCGCGCGTGGCGCGCCGACAATGAAGAGGCCGGTGAGGATCTGCGGCTGCTGTACGTCGCGATGACCCGGGCGCGCTCCCAGGTGGTGGCCTGGTGGGGGCCCAGTGTGCCGACGAAGGCCGGCGCGCTGCATCGGTTGCTGTTCACCGCGGCCGAGCGGGACCGGCTCGTCCGGGCCGGGACGGCCGCCACCGCCGTGCCGCCGTCGGTGGAGCTGCCCGCCACCGACCGCGACATCGTCGACGGGTTGCGGGCAGTGGCAGCGCTGGCCCCGGAACAGATCGCGGTGGAACCGGCCGGCCGGCATCCGCGAGGGCAGCGCTGGCGGGCCGATCCCGCGGGCGGCACCCCGCCCACGCTGAGCGCGGCCGAGTTCACCCGCACCATCGACCAGGCCTGGCGGCGCACCTCGTATTCGGGGATCGTCCGCGACGCGCACGCCGCGCACGCCGGGGAGCGGTTGCACACCGGCAGCGAGCCGGAGGACGGCCTGATCGACGACGAGCCGGCCGATCCCGCCGACGGGGCGGAGCCGGCCGGGGTGCGCGAGGCTACCGCGGGCACGCCGTCACCGATGAACGGACTGCCCTTCGGTGCGGGGTTCGGCACGCTGGTGCACGAGGTCCTCGAGCATGTGGACACAGCCAGTCCCGATCTGGCCGCGCACGTCTACGACCGGACGGTGGAGGGAGCCGCGCACCGCGGCGTGGACCTGGACGTCGACACCCTGGCGCGAGCGCTGACGGGCGTGCTCACCACGCCGTTGGGGTTCGGCGACCTCGCGAGCATCGGCCCCGCCGACCGGCTCGCCGAACTGGACTTCGAGCTGCCGCTGGCGCCGCCCGGATTCACCCTCGACGAGGTCGGTGACCTGCTGGCCGCCCACCTGCCCGCCGCAGATCCGCTGCACCACTACGCCGAGGTGGTACGGACGGTCTCCGAGGAGCACTTCCGCGGCTATCTGACCGGCAGCATCGACTCGGTGCTGCGGACTCCGGACGGGCAGTTCGTGGTGGTGGACTACAAGACCAACCGTCTCCGCCCGGGGGAGCTGACGGTCGAGGACTTCGACACCGCAGCGATGGCGGCGGAGATGATGTCCGCCCATTATCCGCTGCAGGCGCTGCTCTACGCGGTGGCCCTGCACCGGTACCTGCGCTGGCGCCTGCCCGGCTACGAGCCGGAGCGTCACCTGGGACCGATCCAGTACCACTTCGTCCGCGGCATGGCCGGGCCGCAGACTCCGCCCGGGTGCGGCGTCTTCGAGTGGCGACCGCCGGCCGCGCTGATCTGCGCGCTGTCGGACCTGCTGGCCGGAGTGGAGGGACCACGATGAACGCGCAACGGGTGGCCGCCGACGCCGGCGCGCTGGCGATCTTCAACGAGGCCGGGGTGTTCGCCGCCGCGGACGTGCACGTCGCCCGCCGGATCGCCGATCTCAGCGGCGCGCCGATCAGCGATGACGAGCTGATCGCCACCGCCCTGGCGGTGCGCGCGGTGCGCACCGGTTCCACCTGTGTGCCGCTGCGCTCGATCGGCGACATCGTGCCCGAGCCTCCCCGCGACGAGGACTCCGATGCCCCGGCCGAACCGGTCGAGCTGCCCTGGCCCGACCCGGAACAGCTGGTGAGCGCGCTGCGCTCCTCGCCGCTGGTCACCGGCTGCCCCAGCGGACCGCTGCGTCCCCTCGCGCTGATGACCTCGATCGACGGCCCCCTGCTGTATCTGCGCAAGTACTTCCGGCAGGAGCAGACCATCCGGGAGATCCTGGCGCGGCGGCGCGAGAGCCGGCCTGCGGTGGATCCGGCAGCGCTGGCCGGTGCCATCGAGGCCGTCTTCGGTCCGGTGAACCCCGCCGAGTACGACAGGCAGCGCGCGGCCGCGGCCCTGGCGGCGACGTCGTGGACCACCGTGCTGGCCGGCGGTCCGGGCACCGGCAAGACCTACACGGTGGCACGGATTCTGGCGGTGATGGAGCGACTGCTCGGCGACGACGTCCGGATCGGCTTGTGCGCGCCGACCGGCCGGGCCGCGGCGCAGATGCAGGCCTCGATCAACGACTACCCGTCCGACGAGCACGCCCTGCACCACGCGCCGACCGCCACCACCGTCCACCGGCTGCTCGGCTGGCGTCCGGACGGCACCTTCTCCCGGGGCGCGGGCAATCGTCTCCCGTACGACGTGGTGGTGGTCGACGAGACGTCGATGCTGGCCGTGACGATGATGAGCCGGCTGCTCGAGTCCCTGCGCGACGACACCCGGCTGATCCTGGTCGGTGACCCGCACCAGCTGGCCTCGGTGGATGCCGGTGCCGTCCTGGCCGATCTGGTGGAGCGCGAGGAGTCCGGCGACGGACAGCTGTCGCCGGAGTTCACGGCGGTCGCCGATCCGGCCGGGCACTTCTCCGCGGCCGAGGAACGGGCCTTGGCCGACGGGGTGATCACGCTGCAGCGCGGTCACCGCTACGGCGGGCAGATCTCCGACGTGGCCGAGGCCGTCAAGGCCGGCGACGCCGATCGCGTGCTGGAACTGGTCACCGGACCTCCGGTGCCGGCCGGGGAACCGCGGGTGGTCCTGCTCGATCCCGACGACCCCGGTGAGCTGGACGAGGTGCGCGATCAGGTGGTGGCCTGGGCGCAGCAGCTGCGGTCGGCGGCGGGGGCCGGCGACGCACGCGGTGCCCTGGAGGCCCTGGTGACCCACCGGGTGCTGTGCGCGCACCGGGACGGGCGCTACGGCGTCTCCGGCTGGACCCGGCGGATCACCGGGTGGATCGCCGAGGCGCTGGGCGGACCGTTCCCGGCGTCGGGCTGGTATCCGGGTGAGCCGCTGCTGGTCAACGCCAACGACCCGACCCACCGGATCTTCAACGGCGACTCCGGGGTGGTGCTGGCCGACGGCGACGGCGTGAGCGTCGCGTTCGGCCGCGGCGAGGACGTGGTGCTGCTGCACCCGAGCCAGGTGTCCGATTCGTCTCCGGTGTACGCGATGACCATTCACCGCAGTCAGGGCAGCCAGTTCGGCGCGGTCACCGTGGTCCTGCCCGACACCGGGGCCGAACTGCTCACCAAGGAACTGCTGTACACGGCGGTGACCCGCGCCCGGCACACGGTGCGCATCGTCGGCACCGAGGAGTCGCTGCGGGCCGCGGTGGAGCGGTCGGTGCAGCGGGCGAGCGGACTGGGCTCGTCAGTCCGCGAGCTCTAGAGGCGCGGGCAGGTCGCGGCCGCCGGGAACCAGATCGCGGCGGCGGTAGGCCTCCCAGCCGAGGAAGAGTCGCTGCATGTCGCGGGGGAGCGCGGCGAACTGCTGCATCGACGCGCTGCGGGCGAGTTCGGTCTTGTGCGAGGTGATCGCGCGGATCTTGTCGCCCAGCCGGTACCGCAGATCCAGGAGGACGTCCACCAGGTCCGGCGCGGTTCCGGCGACCTGGATCTTGGAGTCGGCGCCGAGGTGGGGCCGCAGTGCTTCGACGGTGGCCTTGGGCAGGGTCGCGAAGTACAGCGACCGGGTCTGCCACGGCTCACCCAGTTCGGGGGCGTAGCTGCCGATGGCCGCGGCGTCGGCGGCGATGACGGCGAGCCGGTGCGCATGCATGTGATCGGGGTGGCCGTAGATCCCGTACGCGTTGTAGGTGACGATCACGTCGGGCTTGAGGCGCCGGATGTTCTCCACGATCAGGCGCACCGCGTCGTCGAAGGGCACATCGATCAGCGGTGGGGCGCCGGGGGCCGATTCGGGCACGAAACGGTCGGCGTAGCCGAGCATGATCGGCGGCTCGCTCATGCCCAGGGCGGCGGTGGCGTCCAGGAGCTCCCGATGGCGGTGGGTGCCCTCGGCCCAGGTGCACGTGATCAGCGAGGTGTGCGCACCGCGGGCGGCCAGGTCGGCGATCAGGCCGCCGGTCCACAACGACTCGTCGTCGGGGTGGGCGTGGATGAACAACGCATTCGGTGCAGCGGACACAACTCAAGACAATACGTGGTGTGAGGCGACGGTAAGCTGTCCTCGCGCGCGGACGGCCGCGCACGGCAGCTTCGATTCCGACCTGATTGGGGGACGTTTCACCATGAGTTCACAAGTGCATGAGTTCCAGGCCGAGGCGCGGCAACTTCTCGACCTCGTCGTCCATTCGATCTACTCGAACAAGGACAGCTTCCTGCGGGAGCTGATCTCGAACGCCTCCGATGCGCTCGACAAGCTCCGGCTGGAGACCCTCCGCGACAAGGAGCTGGTCGCCGACACCACCGATCTGCACGTTCGGCTGACCCCCGCGGCCGAACCGCGGACTCTCACGGTGTCCGACAACGGCATCGGCATGAGCCGCGACGAAGTGATCGAACTGATCGGCACTGTCGCCAAGTCGGGTACCGCGCAGCTGCGTCAGGCGCTGTCGGAGGCCGGCGACGCATCCTCGTCCGAGGAGTTGATCGGCCAGTTCGGCATCGGCTTCTACTCGGTGTTCATGGTCGCCGACCGGGTGAGCATGGTCACCCGCAAAGCGGGCGAGAGCGTCGGCACCCGCTGGGAGTCCACCGGCGACGGCACCTACACCATCGACGACGTCGCCGACGCCCCGCAGGGCACCTCGATCACGTTGTCGCTCAAGCCCGTCGACGTCGAGAACGCCGTGCACGACTACGCCGACCCGCAGGTGCTGCGCGGTCTGGTGAAGCGCTACTCGGACTTCATCGCCTGGCCGATCCGGATGACCGAGACCGTGTCGGTGCCGGCCGAGGAGGAGGGTGGCGAGCCCACCACCGAGGAGGCCGACGCCACGCTCAACTCGCAGAAGGCGCTGTGGGCCAAGAACAAGGACGAGGTCTCCGAGGAGGAGTACACCGAGTTCTACCGGCACATCAGCCACAACTGGGACTCGCCCCTCGAGGTGATCTCGCTGCACGCCGAGGGCACCTTCGAGTACCAGGCGCTGCTGTTTCTGCCCACGCAGGCGCCGTTCGACATGTTCATGCGCGAACGCTCCAGCAGCCTGCACCTGTACGTGCGCCGGGTGTTCATCATGGACGACTGCCCGGAACTGATGCCCGAGTACCTGCGCTTCGTTCAGGGTGTGGTCGACGCGAACGACCTGTCGCTCAACGTCTCCCGCGAGATCCTGCAGCAGGACCGGCAGATCCGTGCGATCCGCCGGCGTCTGGTGAAGAAGGTCATCGGCACCGTCCAGGAGTTGCAGGACCGCAAGCCGGAGGACTACGCCACGTTCTGGTCGGCGTTCGGCAAGGTCTTCAAGGAGGGCCTGGTCAACGATCCGGACAACTTCCAGGCCGTGCTCAAGGCCTCGGTCTTCGAAACCACGCATTCGGCCACCGAGCCGACGAGCCTCGCCGACTACGTGGCCCGCTGCCCGGCCGACCAGAAGGTCATCTACTACATGACCGGGGAGTCGCGTCAGCAGATCGAGCACTCGCCGCACCTGGAAGGCTTCCGCGCCAAGGGCATCGAGGTGCTGTTGCTGTCCGATCCGGTCGACGAGCTCTGGACCTCGCAGATGCCCGAGTTCGACGACCGTCAGTTCGTCTCGGTCGCCAAGGGCGAGGCCGCGCTGGACGACGAGGACACCGACGAGGACACCGAGCGCGACGCGGAGTTCGCCGGCCTGCTGGAGTGGCTGACCGGGGTGCTGGATCAGGATGTCAGCGCCACCCGGCTGTCCAAGCGCCTCACCGATTCGGCGGCCTGCCTGGTGGGTGACACCTTCTCGATGTCGCCGCAGTTGGAGAAGCTGTACCGGGCATCCGGTCAGGAGGTGCCGCACATGAAGCGGGTGCTGGAACTCAACGCGGACCACCCGCTGGTCACCGGTCTGGCCGAGGCCTACACCGGCGGCGGAGACGACCACGCCGCGCTGGAGCCGACGGCCAAGCTCATCTACGCGATGGCGCTGCTGGCCGAAGGCGGCGAGCTGACCGATCCGGCCGAGTTCGCCAAGCTCCTCTCGGACACCCTCGTCGCCGGATTGAAGTGAGTTGCGCATGGGCCTGCTGACCCCGATCGCCGTCCGCGTGGGAGCCATCGAATGGCTCCCGGACTACCTGCCGTGGATCGTCAAGGTCGACGACGGGCTTCAGTGGGCCACCGCAGGCCGCGTCGACCTGCTGACCGTCGCGGGACTGCCCAGCGTGACCATGGTGATTCCCGGGCGTAAGTCCGGGGTCGAGCGCACCACGACGGTGCTCGCCGCGCCGGTCGGAGACGACTGGCTGGTGGCCGGGTCGTACTTCGGCGGGCCCAAGACCCCGGCCTGGGTCTACAACCTGCGGGCGGCGGAGACGATCCAGGTGGAGCGGCACGGCCGGCTGGTCCCGATGCGCCGCCGCGAGCTCGCCGGGGACGAGCGCGCGGCGGCGTGGCAGGAGTTGCGCGGCGTGTGGCCCAACTTCGACCTCTACGAACGCCGGACGACGCGCGTGATCCCGGTGTTCCGGCTCACGCCCGCCGCAGAGTGAACCCCCGCCACGCGAGGGACCGGGGTCACTCGCCGGAGAACTCGGGCTCGCGCTTTTCGAAGACGGCGGTGATCGCCTCGGTGAGGTCTTTGCTGGGCAGGAACGCCGAGTTCCACGCCGCGACGTAGCGCAGGCTGTCGTCCACCCGGGCGGCGCGGCTGTGGTCGAGGACGGTCTTGACGCCCTGAACCACCAGCGGGGGATTGGCCGCGATCTCGGCGGCGGTCGCCCGAGCCGCGGCCAGCACGGCCTCCTGGTCGTCGTAGACGTCGCTGACCAGACCGATCTTCTCGGCGCGCGCGGCGTCGATGTCCTTGCCGGTGAGCGCGAGTTCGCGGGTGTGGCCGTCGCCGATGATGAGCGGCAACCGGGCCAGTGAACCCATGTCGGCGACGATCGCGACCCGAACCTCGCGGACGCTGAACTTGGCGTCGGCACTGGCCAGCCGGATGTCGGCGGCGGTGATCAGGTCCACCCCGCCGCCGATGCACCAGCCGGAGATCGCGGTGACGACCGGTTTGCGGCAGTCGGCCACCGCGTTGATCCCGGCCTGCATGCGCTTGATCGTGTCGTGGAACGCGGTGCGCGGGGCCGCCTGTGCACCGTCGGCCATCACCGGGCCGAAGTCGCCGGCCATGGCGGGCAGATCCAGACCGTACGAGAAGTGCTTGCCGGACCCGGTCAGCACCACCGCGCGCACCTCGGGGTCGGCGTCGATTCCGGTGAAGATCGGCACCAGTTCGGCCCAGAAGGCCGGTCCCATCGCATTGCCGCGCCCCGGCCCGATGAGGGTCACTTCGGCGACGTGATCGGTGATGCTGACCTCGAAGGCTTCGTACTCGGCGGTGCGGTAGCTCATGATTGCTCCTGGTGGGGCCGGTCGGGGACCGGCACGGCGGAAGTGCAGTACGACGGTCGGCGAAGCGGACCGTCCTGCCAGCGACAGTAGGCGATGCGTGCGCCCGGGCGGGTACGGACCCGCCGCCGGGGTGGGCGGCGCCACGGCACGCGGCCGGTCACCGGCGGGAATGTGTCACGATGACCGGATGGCACCGGATCCCTTGCAGCTCTCCGACGTGGCCGTGACCGTGGAGGCCACCGACCGGCCGGCCACCGCCGCCGCGTACACCGCGTTGCTCGGGCCGGCCGATTCGGTGACCGGCCGATGGTCGGCGGGCAACGGGGCGATCGCCGCCGCGGACGCCGGTGACGGTGCGGCCGGGGTGTCGGCGGCCTTCCAGGTGGCCGACCCCGACGGCGCGGCGCGCCTGCTGGCGCGCCGCGGGTCGGCCGTCACCGGGCACGGCGGCGTCCGCTGGTTCGACGCTGCGCCCGCGGTGGGGATCACCGGGGCCGCCGGGGCGCGGCCCGGGGCGCCGCTGCTCGACCACATCGTGTTCACCGCACCGTCGGTGGACGTGGCGATCGCGTTGTTCGCCGGTCGGCTGGGCGCGAATCTGCGCCTGGTCCGGACCTTCGGCGAGGTGCACCAGGTGTTCTTCCGTACCTCGACGGTGGTGATCGAGGTGCTGGCCGGCGCGGACGGGGCCGGACCGGGCATCGAGGTGTGGGGACTGGCGTGGCGCTGCCCGGACCTGGATGCCGAACACCGGCGACTGACCGGGGCCGGGCTCCCCGTGAGTGACATCCGAGCCGGCCGCAAGCCGGGCACCCGAGTGGCGACGATCCGCGAACCGGCGCTGGGCACGCCGACGATTCTGCTGGAGCAGACGGAGCCCTGACCGGAACTCCGGAGACGGATGAGTCGGGCGAGCCGAGCGGCTAACGTGCGAATCATGGCCGAATCCGGAGAGAACCCGCCGCCCGTGCCGCCGTCGGGGGGAGCCGATGTCGGCGAGGCACTGAAGTGGTCGTGGCAGGTCTTCAGCAGAAGGCCGGGGCCGATGGTGGTGCCGGGACTGGCGATCCTGATCGTCACCGTGATCGGCACGGCGCTGATCATCGCCGGAGTGTTCTGGATGGTGCCGTCCTCGGTGGACGGTGACTACGGCCAGACCGCGGCGACCGACGGCTTCGCCGTCGGCGGTCTGATTCTGGTCATCGTCGTCGCCCTGCTGCTCGTTTTCGCTGTGATCTACCTGCAGGGCGCAGTCACGTCGGGCGTGATCCGGGTGGCCGACGGGCGATCGGTCGGGGTCCGGGACTTCCTGGTGCCCACGCGCACCGCGGCGTTCGTCGGCACGGTGATCCTGATGGCGATCATCATCGCCGTCGGCTTCGTCCTTCTGGTGATTCCCGGGCTGATCGCGGTCTTCGCGCTGCAGTACGCGCCGGTTTACGTCCTGGAGCGGAAGATGTCGCCGACCCAGGCGGTCGCCGCCTCGGCGCGGCTGGCCTTCGCCAAGCCCCTCGACAGTCTGCTGGTGCTGCTGGTGCATTACGTCTACGGCTACATCGGCGGTGTGGCCTTCGGGCTCGGCGCCGTCGTGACCCTGCCGATGGGCGAAGCGTTTCTGGTGCACTGCTACCGGAACCTGGTGGGCAGGCCGATCCCGCCGGGAGTCGCATAGCGGCCCGGCCTCGGGTGCGTCAGCCGTCGCCGGACCGGGTGCGTCGGGCGGCTTCGACGGCCAGCATCTGTTCGCGCAGGGTGTCGTAGATCGGTGCCGAGCGCAGTGCCGCGGCGACGATCACCGCGGCTCCTGCCGTCGCCAGCATGGAGATGGAGACGGTGGTGATGGCGCACATCTCCATCACCAGCACGATGCCCGTGAACGGCGCGCGGACCGAGGCGGCGAACAGTCCCGACATGCCCGCGATCATCAGCGTGATCCGGGTGTCGGTGTCGACGGTGACGCCGGCCGCCTCCACCACGCGGGCGAAGAAGACGCCGCACAGGGTGCCCAGCGCCAGCATCGGGGCGAACAGGCCGCCCGGGGTCCCGGCCGCGTACGACAGCGGGCCCGAGAAGAACCGCAGCACCAGATAGATCGCCACCGTCCAGAAGGCGAGCTGCCGGCCGTCGAGCATGGACTGGGCCACCGTGTCGCCGCCGCTGACGGCGTCGGGCACGTAGACCAGTCCGCCGCCGACCACCGCGCCGATCGCGGCGCCCTTCGCCACGGCCGGGATGCGGCGGATCGATCGCAGTCCGCTCAGCAGGCGCGCGATGACGACGTTGTAGCCGACGGCCAGGACACCGAGGAAGACGCCGAAGACCACGAAGATCGGGAGGTTGGCGACCGCGGGCTCGGTGATGGCGCGCACCGTGAAGTCCGGATGGTTGCCCAGCACCACCCGGCTGCACGAGATCGCGGCGACCACCGCGGCGATGGTCCAGACCAGGTAGCGCAGCCGGATTTTGTGCGAGATCTCCTCGAAGACGAAGATCGCGCCGCCGATCGGCGCGTTGAACGCCACGGCGAGACCGGCGCCGGACAGGCAGCTCTGCAGGACGCGGATCTCGTCGCGGGTGGCGCGGCCCAGGCGCCCGGCCAGCGCGCCGAACGAGGCGCCCATGTGCACGGTCGGGCCCTCGCGTCCCAGCACCAGGCCGCCGACACCGATCGAGAGGACACCGCCGATGAAGCGGGCGGGGATGGTGCTGGCGGGCGCGGCCCGGTCCTCGCCCCGTTCCACCGCTTCCACTTGCTGAATGCCGCTGCCGGCCGACATCGGCCACCGGGTGCCGATCCAGGTGGCCGCCGCCGCGGCCGCCGTGCTCACCAGCACCGTCACCAGCCATCCCCACGGGCCGTGGTCCAGGGCCCACTGCGCGAGATCGGCGCGGGCCGCGTCGGTCTTGACCAGCACCCAGCGGAAGGCGCCCCCGGTGAATCCCGCCAGGACTCCGGCGAGCACCGCCAGCAACGTCAGGTAGTACAGGGTCCGCGGTCCGGGGAAGTTCGAGTCGGCGCCCTGCTCGCCGGGCGCCGGTGGTGGGGCAGGAGGCGGTGGGGCATCGGCGTCGTCGTCGCCGTCCTGCCGTCCCTCACTCATCCGCGGCTCCCCATGGACTCGACTCGACCGTGCGCCGGCGGCCGCCGGCGGATACGAAAGATACCGGCACCTTATCGGTACCGCCGTGTCTGATCGGTGATGTCGGCGCGTCCGGGAAGAAAGCAGATGAGCCGCGACATCGTGTGTGAACGATGCCGCGGCTCATGACGCGGTGTCCGAGGGGGGACTTGAACCCCCACGCCCGTTAATAGGGCACTAGCACCTCAAGCTAGCGCGTCTGCCATTCCGCCACTCGGACTCGAGCAGCACGCCGCTCCCGCGGCGCGCCGTGTAACTCTAACCAAGGTTTCCCGGGTATCCCAAATCCGCCGGAAATGGGCTTGAATGAGAGGGTGACTACCCCCCGTGCGACCGACGAAGTGGTGGATCTGGTGAGCCGGTTGATCCGGTTCGACACCTCGAACACCGGAGATCTGGAGACGACCCGCGGCGAGGAGGACTGCGCCAAATGGGTCGCTCAGCGACTCGAGGAGGTCGGCTACGTCACCGAATACGTCGAGTCCGGCCAACCCGGGCGCGGGAACGTCTTCGCGCGGCTGGCCGGCCCGCCGGACTCCGACCGCGGGGCGCTGCTGATCCATGTGCACCTCGACGTGGTGCCGGCGGCCGCGGAGGACTGGAGCGTCGACCCGTTCTCGGGCGCGATCCGCGACGGCTACATCTGGGGCCGGGGCGCGGTGGACATGAAGGACATGGCCGGGATGGTGCTGGCCCTGGCCCGGCAGTTCAAACGGGACGAAGTGGTGCCGCCGCGGGAGATCGTCTTCGCCTTCCTCGCCGATGAGGAGGCCGGGGGCACCTGGGGCTCGCAGTGGCTCGTCGAACACCGGCCCGACCTGTTCGAAGGCATCACCGAGGCCGTGGGCGAGGTCGGCGGCTTCTCACTGACCGTCGACCGGCCCGACGGCGAGGTCCGCCGGCTGTATCTGGTGGAGACGGCCGAGAAGGGGCTGTCGTGGATGCGGCTGACCGCCGAGGGCCGCGCCGGTCACGGTTCGTTCCTGCACGACGAGAACGCGGTCACCGAGATCGCCGCGGCGGTCGCCCGAATCGGCGCGCACACCTTCCCGCTGGTGATGACCGAGTCGGTGGCCGGGTTCCTGGCGGCGCTGTCGGAGGAGACCGGACTCGATTTCAGCCCGGACACCCCGGACCTGGAGACGGCGCTGTTCAAGATCGGCAATCTGGCGCGCATCATCGGCGCCACTCTGCGCGACACCGCGAACCCGACCATGCTTTCGGCGGGCTACAAGGCCAACGTGATCCCGCAGAAGGCGGAGGCGGTGATCGACTGCCGCGTCCTGCCCGGCCGGCAGGCCGAATTCGAGGCCGCCATCGACGAGCTGATCGGCCCGAACGTCAAGCGCGAGTGGATCACCCACCTCGATTCGGTGGAGACCACCTTCGACGGTCACCTGGTCGATGCGATGAACGACGCGATCCTGGCGCACGACCCGCAGGGCCGGACGGTGCCGTACATGCTGTCCGGCGGCACCGACGCCAAGGCCTTCGCCAAGCTGGGCATCCGCTGCTTCGGCTTCGCGCCGCTGCAACTGCCCCCGGACCTGGACTTCGCGGCGCTGTTCCACGGCATCGACGAGCGGGTCCCGGTGGACGCGGTGCTGTTCGGCACCAACGTCCTGGAACATTTCGTGCTCAACTCCTGAACGCCTGGCAGAGTGGTTCGCGAGTGCCCCACATCTGGTGAAAGGACGCAGTCTTGACTGATTACAACCCGTACGCCGCGCTACCGGCCCTGCCGGACATCACGGTGACCTCGGAGGACTTCACCGAGGGGCAGACACTGCCCATGCCGCAGGCCTCGGCCATCTTCGGCGCGGGCGGCGAGGACCTCTCCCCGCAGCTGAGCTGGTCGGGCTTCCCGGCGGAGACCAAGAGCTTCGTCGTCACCTGCTTCGACCCGGACGCTCCGACCGCCTCCGGCTTCTGGCACTGGGCCGTCGCCGACATCCCGGCCACGGTCACCTCGCTCCCGGCGGGCGCCGGCGCCCCCGGCGCGGCCACCCTGCCCGGCCAGGCAGTGACCCTGCGCAACGACGCCGGACTGGCTCAGTTCGTCGGTGCCGGACCGCCCCCCGGTCACGGCCCGCACCGCTACTTCTTCGTGGTGCACGCCGTCGACGTCGAATCGCTGGACCTGCCCGAGGGCGCCTCGCCGGGCTTCCTGGGATTCAACCTGTTCTCGCACGCCATCGGCCGCGGCACGCTGATCGGAATCTTCGAGCAGGCCGGCGACGAATAGCCCGCCTCGGGTCAGACAGCCGTGCCGACGGCGTCGGACAGGCGCGTGTGACCGGCCGCCCGAAGGCGTTCGGCCACACCGTCGTTCAGTTCGCGGAGCCAGCCCGGTCCGCCGTAGATGAAACCGGTGTAGACCTGCAGCAGGCTCGCGCCGGCGAGGATCCGCTCCCAGGCGTCGTCGGCCGATTCGATACCGCCCACGCTGATCAGCGCGACGCGGCCGCCGACCCGCCCGTACAGGCGGCGCAGCACCTGCAGAGACCGTTCGCGGACCGGGGGGCCGGACAGGCCGCCGGCACCGATGGCCGCGACCTCATCGTCCGGGGTGGTGAGCCCCGCGCGGCTGATGGTGGTGTTGGTGGCGACGATGCCGGCCAGGCCCAACTCGACGGCCAGATCGGCGACGGCGTCCACGTCCTCGTCGGACAGATCCGGTGCGATCTTCACCAGCACCGGGACCTGCGCCACCTCCTGCACCGCCGCCAGGATCGGGCGCAGCGACTCCACGGCCTGCAGGTCACGCAGCCCGGGGGTGTTGGGTGAGCTGACGTTGACCACGACGAAGTCGGCGAGCGGACCCAGCATGCGGGCGCTGAACCGGTAGTCGTCGATGGCGCCGTCGACCGGCACCACCTTGGTCTTTCCGATGTTGGCGCCGATGGGCACCCGGCGCGGTCCCGGACGGGGTTCGGCCAGCGTCAGCGCGGCGGCCTCGGCCCCCGGATTGTTGAAGCCCATCCGGTTGATCAGCGCCTTGTCGGCGGGCAACCGGAACAGGCGGGGCTGCGGATTGCCGGGCTGCTCGCGGCCGGTGATGGTGCCGATCTCGGCGTAGCCGAATCCCAGCTGGCCCCAGACGTTCACCGCCTCGGCGGACTTGTCCAGGCCGGCGGCGAGGCCGATGGGGGCGGGGAAGTCGACGCCGAAGACCGTCGAACGCAGGACCTCGTCGCGCGGGGCGAAGACGGCGGCCACCAGCGAGCGCACCAGCGGCGTGCGGCCGGCGAACCGCAGCAGCCGGGCGATGATCCGGTGGATCCGCTCGGGCGGGACCCGGAACATCAGGGCGAGCAGCGGGGGATAGACGGCCCGGTTGACGGCGCGGAGCACGCGGGAACCGAGCGGAGCGGGAGATCGGGACATGTGCGGCCTCCTACCGGGCGCCGTCGGGGGTGTTGCGGGGCACGGCCTGCAGACCGTCGCCGCGTTCGGAGAGCACGTACAGGATTCCGGTGTCCGGGTCGGCGGTCATCGCCGACACTTGACCGACGGTGGCGATCCGGCCGCGTTCGCGCGGCTCGCCGGTCGACAGGTCGTAGGCGATGGCCTGGTTGTCGCCGGTGGTGGACACCCACAGCAACTGCTGGGTGTCGTCCCAGGTCAGGGCGTAGGGACCGGGGGAGACCGGGAATCGGAACCGCATGACGATGGGCTGGCCGTAGAAGCCGAGCAACTCGTTGTCGGCGGTGCCGGTGGCCAGGATGCGCCCGTAGGAGTCGACGGTGGCTTCGGCGATGCCGTTGCCGGCGCGCAGCGACGCCTTCCGCTCCCCGGTGTCGATGTCGATGGGCGCGACCATCGATTGGGCGCGGTCGACCACGACCACCTGGCCGGCCACCTCCGAGGACGCCGGTGCGACGAGGATCTCGTCGACCCGCACGAAATCGTGGATGTCGCGTTGCAGCTCGCCGTCGCGACCGAGCACCCGCAGGTGACCGTCGTCGGTGCCCACCAGGATCCGGTCGTCGTCGGTCACCGCCACACTCAGTACCGGCCCCTGCTCGCCGGCGATCTGCGTGACCGCCCCGTCCGCGCCGATCCGCGACAGTCGTGCCGGTGAGGCGGCGAGGAAGCCGTCGCCGTCGGCGGTCAGCGCCGCCACGTCGGTCACGTCGGTCGCGCGCGGCGGCGGCGTGTCCGCAGCGCCGGGGGCGGTGTGCAGGCGGACCGTGCCGTCGGTGCCGAGCACGGCGACGGTGGATCCGGCCTGGGCGAGCGCCGTACCGGCGACACCGGGGATCACCGTTCCGGCCGGCTCGCCGTCCAGCGGGGGCGAGGCCGACGGGGTGGCCGGCTCGACGGTCGCCACATCGCCGGCGCCGTCGCCGGTGGTCACCTCGTCGTCGGCGCCGCACGCGGCCAGGGTCGCGGCCAGGGCGAGCACGGCGGCCGCCGCGGTGATTCGGGTTGGTACGCGCATGCCTCCATCTTGCGTGAGTCGCGTACGCGCCGGAGCGGTGGGGCAGGAGCGGCGCACTGACCTCGGCCGCCTGCACCGTGACCTCGGATACGCACACTCGGCAGACTGGGCGTATCCGAAGTCGGTGCGCTGAGCCACCGGTCCGCCCGTGCGGGCCCTCGCGTGCCCGGCCGGGGCCCGCACGGGCGGTACAGTGGGCGCTCGTGACCGACATGACCTGGGCGCAGTCCATCGTTCTGGGAGCGGTGCAGGGCCTCACCGAGTTTCTGCCGATCTCCTCCTCCGCGCATATGCGAATCGTCTCTGAGCTGTGGTTTCACGAGGACGCCGGAGCTTCGTTCACCGCGGTCACCCAGCTGGGCACCGAGTTGGCGGTCCTGGTCTTCTTCGCCAAGGACATCGTCCGGATCATCGCGGCCTGGTTCGCCGGCCTGCGGGACCCGCAACGCCGGGGCATGGACTACCGCGTCGGCTGGTATGTGATCTTCGCGACCATTCCGATCGTCGTGCTGGGCTTCATCTTCACCGACCAGATCCGCACGGTGGGCCGCAATCTGTGGCTGATCGCGATCATGCTAATCCTGTTCTCGTTCGTCTTCGTCGCCGCCGAACGCTTCGCGACTCAGCGGCGCGGGCTCGATCAGCTCACCCGCACCGACGCGATCGTCATGGGCCTGGCCCAGTGTCTCGCGCTGATCCCCGGGGTGTCCCGATCGGGCGCCACCGCGAGCGCAGGCCTGTTCCTGGGGCTCAACCGTGAGGCGGCCTTCCGGTTCTCGTTCCTGATCGCCATCCCCGCGGTGGTCGGCTCGGGGCTGTACAGCCTCAAAGACGCCTTCGAACCGTCCCAGGAGGGACTGCAGGCCTCCGGCGGACAGATCGTGCTGGCGACGGTCATCGCCTTCTTCGTCGGCTACGCGGCGATCGCCTGGCTGTTGCGCTTCGTCAGTGACCACTCGATGAACTGGTTCGCCGCCTACCGCGTCCTCCTGGGCGGGACCATCCTCGTCCTGCTCGCGACCGGTGTGGTCGCCGCTTCCTGACCCGGCTCACCGGTCCGGCTTGATGATCACCGCGCGCCGGGGCCCATAGGCTGGCAGCCATGACGGTGATTCTGGTCCGCCACGGGCGGTCGACGGCCAACACTTCCGGCGTCCTGGCCGGCCGCACCCCGGGGGTCGGTCTCGACGACAAAGGGGTCGCCCAGGCGGCCGAGCTCGCCGGCCGCCTGTCCGGAGTGCTCGGCGACGTGACCGCGGTGGTGCGGTCTCCGCTGCAGCGCTGCGCCGAGACCGTCGCACCGCTGGTGCAGGCGCTCGGCGAGCGGCCGGAAGGCGCGGTACCCGAGATCGTCGACGACCGGCTGGCGGAGGTCGACTACGGCGACTGGAGCAACCGCCCCCTGAAAGAACTGGTCGGCGAACCGCTGTGGAAGGTGGTGCAGCAACAGCCCTCGGCGGCGGTCTTCCCCGGCGGCGAGGGACTGTCCGACGTCTCCCGGCGCGCGACCGCGGCGATACGCGCCCTGGACAAGATCCACGGCGGCGAGAACGGGCACGGGTTGTGGGTGGTGTGCTCGCACGGCGACGTTCTCAAGGCCGTGCTGGCCGACGCGCTCGGCATGCACCTGGACACCTTCCAGCGGATCGTCGTCGACCCGGCGTCGATCAGCGTGGTGCACTACGCCTCGGCGCGGCCGTACGTGCACACCGTCAACAACAACGGGGCGCTGACTCTGCCGCCGCGACCGGCACAAGCGGCGGCCGTGGGCGGGTCCACCGGAACCCCCTGAGCCCCGCGATCGGCCTCCGGCGCGGGTACGGTTGAAGTCTGCCGGTGAAGTCAATGCGATGCGAGTGAGGTGGATCGAAGATGGCGCGCACCATTCACGAATTTCGTGAACCCGAACGCTTCGTCGCCGGTACCGTCGGTCAGCCCGGCGACCGGACCTTCTTCCTGCAGGTGGCCTCCGGCGCACAGGTGCTCAGCGTGCAGATCGAGAAACAGCAGGTGCTGATCCTGGCCGACCGGCTGGGCTATCTCCTGGACGAGGTCGCCCGCCGGTTCGGCACCCATGTGCCGCCCGAGGCCGGTGACGTCTCCGACACCTCGCCGCTGGCGATGCCGATCGACGCCGAGTTCCACGTGGGCTCGATGGGCCTCGGCTGGGACGCCGAAGCCGCCGCCGTCGTGGTGGAACTCCTCGCCGTCACCGAGGAGCCGATCGACGAGGCCGTCATCCTCGACGACACCGCCGAGGGCCCGGACACGGTGCGGATCTTCCTCAGCGCCGAAGCCGCCCGCGAGTTCTCGGCGCGCTCCATGCGAGTGGTGGCCGCCGGCCGGCCGCTGTGCCCGCTGTGCAACCAGCCCCTGGACCCGGGCGGACACATCTGTGCGCGCAGCAACGGTTACAAGCGTGACGCCGAGTTCAGCCGGTCGCTGGAATTCGTCGACCCGGAGGTGCTGGCCATGCTGGGCCGCCTGGTGCCCGGCTTCGACGCCGCCTTCGAGGTGGACGAGGAGACCGGCGACGAGGATTCTGAGCCCGGCGACGACGAGCCCGAACCGGGATCGTAGTGAGCGGCCGATCGTGCACCGAGGTGACCGACGCGCTCTCCGGTCCGCAGGTGCGGCGCCTGCTGAGCCAGGGTGAACTGTCGCTGTTCGGCCAGATCCCCTCGGCCAGCAATCTGACGCTGGTGTGTGAGGCGACGCTGGGGGAGCAGTCGACGCGCTGCGTCTACAAGCCGGTGCGCGGGGAGACCCCGCTCTGGGATTTTCCGGACGGCACGCTCGCCGGGCGCGAGGTGGCGGCCCGGCTGATCGACGCGGCCCTCGGCTGGGATCTGATCCCGGAGACCGTCCTGCGCGCGGAGGGGCCGCCCGGCGCCGAACTCGGTCCGGGGATGCTGCAACTGTGGATCGACCAGCCGGAGGCCCCGGCCGGACGCGAACCGGTGGAGATCGTCCCGGCCGACGACGTCCCCGAGGGCTACGTCCCGATCCTGCGGGCGCACGACGACGACGGCTCGGTGGTGGCCCTGGCGCACGCCACCGACGAGCGGTTGCATCGGCTGGCGGTGCTCGACGCGGTCCTCAACAACGCCGACCGCAAGGGCGGACACATCCTGGTCGACGCCGACGGCCGGCTGTTCGGCATCGACCACGGCCTCACCCTGCACACCGAGCCGAAACTGCGCACCATCCTGTGGGGCTGGGCCGGGGACCCGGCGAACGAGAGCGTTCGCGCCGATCTGGCCGCCCTCGGCGAGCGGTTGTCGCCGGGCAGCGATCTGACCGGCGAGCTGTGCGAGCTGGTCTCCGAGGAGGAACTGGCAGCCCTGCGGCGCCGGGTCGCGGCCCTTGCCGACGGCGGGGCGCTGCCGCGCCCGCCGCATCAGCGAGCCATCCCGTGGCCGCCGTTCTGAGCTCGGCCGACGCGCGGCCGTCGCGGCGGCCAGCAGGGCGGATCTTGGACCGCAACCTCCCCCACTAGAGTTGTCGTCATGCACTCCTGGCCGTCGACCACCGTCCCCGAGCTGCCCGGCACCGGTCCGGCGCTGCGCCTGTACGACACCTCCGATGAGCAGGTGAAGCCGGTGGCTCCGGGGCCCGTGGCCACCATGTACGTCTGCGGCATCACCCCGTATGACGCCACCCACCTGGGGCACGCCGCCACCTACCTCACCTTCGACACGATCAACCGGGTGCTCCGCGACCAGGGCCACGACGTCCACTACGTGCAGAACATCACCGACGTCGACGATCCACTGTTCGAGCGGGCCGAGCGCGACGGCGTCGACTGGCGCGACCTCGGTACCCGCGAGATCGACCTGTTTCGCGAAGACATGGCGGCGCTGCGGGTGCTGCCGCCGCGCGACTACATCGGCGCGATCGAATCGGTCGACGAGGTGATCGACGCGGTCGGCAGGCTCCTGGAGTCCGGCGCCGCCTACGTCGTCGACGACGACGAGTATCCGGACGTCTACTTCCGCGCCGACGCGACCCCGGTCTTCGGTTACGAATCCAATTACGACCGCGCCACCATGGACGCCCTGTTCGCCGAGCGCGGCGGGGACCCCGACCGGCCCGGCAAGCGGGATCCGCTCGACGCCCTGGTGTGGCGCGCGGCGCGGCCGGGGGAGCCGTCGTGGGAGGCGCCGTTCGGCGCAGGCCGTCCCGGCTGGCACATCGAGTGCGCGGTGATCGCCCTGAACCGTCTCGGCGAGGGCTTCGACATCCAGGGCGGCGGCAGCGACCTGATCTTTCCGCATCACGAGTACTCGGCCGCGCACGGCGAGGCCCTGGCCTCTCAGCGCCGCTTCGCCCGGAATTACGTGCACACCGGCATGATCGGTCTGGACGGCGAGAAGATGTCCAAGAGCCTGGGCAATCTGGTGCTGGTGTCGAAGCTGCGCGAGTCCGGTGTCGATCCGCGGATCATCCGGCTGGGGCTGCTCGACGGCCACTACCGGCAGGACCGGATGTGGACCGACGCCGCACTCAGTCAGGCGCAGAACCGGCTGGCCAGCTGGCAGCGGGCGGTGCAGTGCGAGTCCGGTCCGGACGCCACCGAGATCATCGAGCGGGTGCGCGCCCACCTGGCCAACGACCTCGACACCCCGAAGGCGCTCGCCGCGATCGACGGCTGGGCCTCGGACACGGTGCTGGGCATCGGCTCGTCCACCGAGGCGCCGGGGCAGCTCGCCGATGTGGTCGACGCGCTGCTGGGCGTCGACCTGCGGGACGGCTGACCCCGGGCTCGGGCGCGTCGGTTAGGCTGCTGGCGTGGTTCAGGTGACCGAGATTCCGGCGGCGGCCGGCGCAGGAGTGTTCACGGTGGTGACGCAGACCTCCACCTATCTGATCGATCTGGCGGAGAAGACGCTGCTGCGCGCGCCGGGCGTCGGCCGGAACGAGGACGTCACCTGGGAGGTCAGCGAGCTGCGACGGGACTCCGAGGACATTCCGCTGCTCGACGTGCGCACCTGCCGGGTCGGCGAACCCGCCCAGTTCTGGGTGAGCGCCGTCGACGACCCCGACGTCCGCACCTGGCGGATCACCACCCCGGTGGTCGCCATCGAACGAATCGACTGACCCTCTCGACCGGCAGGCGTCAGGCGTCGGTGGCCCCGCCGCGGCGGCGGAGGTAACGCTCGAACTCGGCGGCCAGGGTGTCGCCGTCGACTTCGGTCAGCTCGTCGGACGGCTCGGCGTCGGCGTCCTCACGGTCTTCCAGTTCGCGCACGTACCCGGCCATGTCCTCGTCTTCGGAGGTCATCTCGGTGATGGCCTCCTCCCACTGTCGTGCCTGGTCGGGCAGTACGCCGACCGGAACGGTCAGGTCGAGCAACGATCCGAGACGGTCGAGCAGGGCCAGGGTGGCCTTCGGATTGGGCGGATGTCCGATGTAGTGCGGCACCGACGCCCACAGGGCCACCGCGGGCACTCCCGCCTGGATGAACGCGTCCTGCAGCACCCCGGTGATACCGGTCGGGCCCTCGTACTTCGACTGCTCGAGGCCGTACCGCTTGGCGGCGTCGGCGGTGTGGGCCGAGCCGCTGATCGGGACCGGCCGCGTGTGCGGGATGTCGGCGAGCAGGGAACCCAGGGTCACCACGATCTCGACGTCCAGCGCCAGAGCCACGTCGACGATCTCCTGGCAGAAGGTGCGCCAGCGCAGGTTCGGCTCGTGCCCCAGCACCAGAATCAGGTCGCGGTCGGCCTTGGGCACCCGGCAGTACGAGATACCGGTGGACGGCCACTCCAGGCGCCGGGTCACCCCGCCGTTCATGTGCACCATCGGCCGGGACGATTGGTAGTCGTAGTAATCGTCCGGGTCGATGTCGTAGACCTGGGTCGCCTCCCAGGTCAGCGACAGATGCTCCACGGCGGCCGACGCGGCGTCAGCGGCATCGTTCCAGCCGCCGAAGGCCGCCAGCAGCACCGGTCGGCGCAGCTTCGGCAGGGAATCGGGGCTCGGTTGACTCACAAGTACAGCCTACGGACGTCCGCCAAACTGGGGGAACTACCCTGGGTGCCATGCCGATCATTCGTCCCGACACCGACCGTTACGACACGACCTTCATGCAGGCCATGTCGCGACGGGTGCTGATCGGCGACGGCGCGATGGGAACCATGCTGCAGGCCGCCGATCTGACCGTGGACGGAGACTTCCTGGGTCTGGAGGGCTGCAACGAGATCCTCAACGAGACGCGGCCCGACGTCCTGGCCGACATCCACCGGCGCTACTTCGAAGCCGGGGCCGACGCCGTGGAGACCAACACCTTCGGCTGCAACATGTCCAACCTCGGCGACTACGACATCGCCGACCGCATCCGGGAACTGTCGTTCAAGGGCACCTCGATCGCGCGGGGCGTCGCCGACGAGATGGGTCCGTCCGCCGACGGCACCGACCGCTTCGTTCTGGGGTCGATCGGGCCGGGCACCAAGCTGCCCAGCCTCGGGCACACCACCTTCGACGTGATCCGGGACGCCTACGTGGAGTGCGTCATCGGCATGCTCGAGGGCGGCGCGGACGTCATCCTGATCGAGACCTGCCAGGACCTGCTGCAGCTCAAGGCGGCGGTGATCGCCGCCCGCCGAGCGATGAAGCAGGTCGGCCGGCACCTGCCGATCGTCACCCACGTGACGGTGGAGACCACCGGCACCATGTTGGTCGGTTCGGAGATCGGGGCCGCGCTGGCCGCGATCGAACCGCTCGGCGTGGATGTCATCGGCCTGAACTGTGCGACCGGTCCTTCGGAGATGAGCGAACACCTGCGGTACCTGTCCAAGCACTCGCGGGTGCCGGTCTCGGTGATGCCGAACGCCGGGCTGCCCGTGCTGGGTCCGAACGGCGCCGAGTATCCGCTGACCGCCGACGAGCTGGCGACCGCGCTGGCCGGATTCGTCAGCGAGTTCGGACTGCAGTTCGTCGGCGGCTGTTGCGGGTCCACCCCCGAGCACATCCGGCGTGTGGCCGACGCGGTGGCCCAGGTGACCCCGGCACCGCGCCATCCGGAACACGAGTCGGAGACGTCGTCGCTGTATTCGGCGGTGCCCTTCGATCAGGACGCCAGCTTCCTGGTGGTCGCCGAGCGCACCAACTCCAACGGCTCCAAGGCCTTCCGCGAGGCGATGATCGCTGAGGACTACCAGAAGTGCCTGGAGATCGCGAAGGAGCAGACGCGCGACGGCGCCCACATGCTCGATCTCAACGTCGACTACGTCGGCCGGGACGGTGCCGCGGACATGACCGCGCTGGCCGCCCGGCTGGCCACCGCCTCGACCCTGCCGATCATGATCGACTCCACCGAGCCGGACGTGATCCGGGCCGGACTGGAGCATCTCGGCGGCCGGTCGGCGGTGAACTCGGTGAACTACGAGGACGGCGACGGCCCGGATTCGCGGTTCACGCGGATCATGGAGCACGTCGCCGAGCACGGGGCGGCGGTGGTGGCCCTGACCATCGACGAGGAGGGCCAGGCCCGCACCGCCGACCACAAGGTGGCCATCGCCGAGCGCCTGATCACCGACTTGATCGACAACTGGGGCCTCGAACAGGAGGACATCATCATCGATGCCCTCACCTTCCCGATCTCCACCGGTCAGGAGGAGGTTCGCCGCGACGGCATCGAGACCATCGAAGCGATCCGCCGGCTGCACGAGAAGTACCCGGAGGTTCACTTCACCCTGGGCATCTCGAACATCTCGTTCGGCCTGAACCCGGCCGCGCGACAGGTGCTGAACTCGGTGTTCCTGCACGAGTGCGTGCAGGCCGGTCTGGACACGGCGATCGTGCACGCCTCCAAGATCCTGCCGATGGCGCGGATCCCGGACGAGCACCGCGAGGTGGCGCTGGACCTGGTGTACGACCGCCGGCGCCCGGAGACCGCCGACGAACCCGCCTACGACCCGCTGCAGCGGCTGATGGAGCTGTTCGAGGGCGTCTCGGCGGCCTCGGCGCGCGAGTCCCGCGCCGCCGAACTGGCGGCCATGCCGCTGTTCGAGCGGCTGCAGGCCCGCATCGTCGACGGTGAGCGCAACGGTCTGGTGGAGGACCTCGACGAGGCGCGCGCCCAGATCCCGCCGCTGGAGATCATCAACGAACACCTGCTGGCCGGCATGAAGACCGTCGGCGAACTGTTCGGATCGGGTCAGATGCAGCTGCCGTTCGTCCTGCAGTCCGCGGAGGTGATGAAGGCCTCGGTGGCGCACCTGGAGCAGTTCATGGAGGCCACCGACGAGGACGGCAAGGGCCGGATCGTGCTGGCCACCGTCAAGGGCGACGTCCACGACATCGGTAAGAACCTGGTCGACATCATCCTGTCGAACAACGGCTACGACGTGGTCAACATCGGCATCAAGCAGCCCATCGCCACCATCCTGTCGGTGGCCGAGGAGCACCGGGCCGACGTGATCGGCATGTCCGGGCTCCTGGTGAAGTCGACGGTGGTGATGAAGGAGAACCTCGAGGAGATGAACTCGCGCGGGGTGAGCGAGTTCCCGGTGCTGCTGGGCGGCGCCGCACTCACCCGCACCTACGTGGAGGGTGATCTCGCCGACATCTACGAGGGCGACGTCCGCTACGCCCGGGACGCCTTCGAGGGCCTGAGCCTGATGGACGAGCTCATGGCGATCAAGCGGGGGCACGGCCCCGATCCGGACAGCGAGGAGGCCAAGGCCGCCGCCGCCAAGGTCGCCGAACGCAAGGCTCGCCGGGAACGCTCCCAGCGGATCGCCGAGAAGCGAAAGGCCGCCGAGGTGCCGGTGGACGTCCCGGCCCGCTCGGATGTGGCGGCCGACAACGAGATTCCGACGCCGCCGTTCTGGGGGAGCCGCATCGTCAAGGGCATCCCGATCGCCGACTACTCGTCGATGCTCGACGAGCGGGCCCTGTTCCTGGGGCAGTGGGGCCTGCGCGGTACGCGCGGCGACGGCGGACCGGACTACGAGGAGCTGGTGGAGACCGAGGGGCGCCCCCGGCTGCGCCACTGGCTCGACCGCCTGTCGACCGAGGGGATCCTGCAGCACGCCGCAGTGGTGTACGGCTACTTCCCGGCCGTCAGCGAGGGCGACGTGGTGCACGTGCTCACCGAGCCGCGCCCCGACGCGCCCGTCCGCTACAGCTTCACCTTCCCGCGCCAGCAGCGGTCGCGATTCCTGTGCATCGCCGACTTCCTGATGTCCCGGGAGCAGGCGCTGGCGGCGGGCGCCGTCGACGTGCTGCCGTTCCAGCTGGTCACCATGGGCAACCCGATCGCCGACTTCGCCAACGAGCTCTTCGCGGCCAACAGCTACCGCGACTATCTCGAGGTGCACGGCATCGGCGTGCAGCTGACCGAGGCACTGGCCGAGTACTGGCACCAGCGGGTCCGCAGCGAACTCAAGTTCGCCGGGGGCAGTGCGGCCGACGACGATCCCGATGCCGCGCAGGGATTCTTCGATCTGGAGTACCGGGGCGCGCGCTACTCCTTCGGCTACGGGGCCTGCCCGGATCTGGAGGACCGCGCCAAGATGATGGACCTGCTCGAGCCGGAGCGGATCGGCGTCATCCTGTCCGAGGAACTGCAGCTGCATCCGGAGCAGTCCACCGACGCCTTCGTGCTGCACCATCCGGAAGCGAAGTATTTCAACACGTGATCCTGCCCCGTTCGCCGACCAGGGCGGACCGGATGCGCGACGATGGCTGTCGAATGCGTAACCTGCTGGACGACGACCGCACCGGCTGCCGGTCGAGGTAGTGAAAGAGGAACCGTGACCGTACTGGCCATCGTGCTCGCGCTGATCGCGTCGGCGTTGTTCGCCGTCGCCGCCGTGCTGCAGCAGAAGGGCACCGAGGGCATCGGGGACGACGGCGCCATCGGGCTCGGCTTCTTCGCGAAGCTGATGCGCCGCAAGGTGTGGGTCGCCGGCATCACCGCCGACATCGCCGGCTTCGCCTTCCAGGCCGGTGCTCTCGCGATCGGCAGCCTGCTGCTGGTGCAGCCGCTGCTGGTGACCTCGTTGCTGTTCGCGCTGCCGCTGGCGGCGTGGGCGCAGCGGCGCCGGCTCAAGGGCAAGGAGTGGTTCTGGGCGGCCGTGCTGGTCGTCTCGCTGATCATCTTCCTGGTGCTCGGCGAACCGTCCGCGGGCATCACCAATCCGTCCCTGAAGTCGTGGATCATCCCGCTGATCTTCCTGGTCGTGGTGGTGGCGATCTGCGTGGTGGGCGGTTCCCGGCTGCCGCACGGCACCACCCGGTCACTGGTGCTGGCCGTGGCGGCCGGCATGCTGCTCGGCTACGCGGCGCCGTTCACCAAGACTGGCATGGATGCCTTCGGCCACAGCTTCCTCAACGGACTCACCAGCTGGGAGTTCTGGGCGATGGCGGTGACCGCGACGCTCGGCACACTCTGGCAGCAGTCGAGCTACCAGGCCGGTGACGTGCAGACCAGTCTCCCGACGGTGACGGTGCTCAAGCCGGTGATCGCGATGGCCCTGGGCCTGACGATCTACCACGAGCATCTGCGGGTCGACAAGGCCGGGGACGTCGCCGTCATCGTGGCGCTCGGCGTCATGTGGGTCGCGACCTTCGCGCTCGGACGCCTGGGTGCCCCCGACGACACCGACGACGACCAGAAGACCCCCGCCGGGCAGCCGGAGGACCCGCAGACCGCCGGTGGTCGACTGCCGACCGACGGTGCCGCCGTGTACCGGCGTCCAGTCAGCGACGACACCTCGCCGGCGTCGTGACCGCGATGAGCGGCCCGCTCCTGCCCGCCGCCGTCCTGTGGGACATGGACGGGACCATTCTGGACACCGAGCCGATCTGGGACATCGCGATGGAGGCGCTGGCCCGCCGGCACGGCATCGAGATGACCGAGGAACTGCGCTTGGCGACGCTCGGCAACAACGCCGTCGACGCCCTCACCAAGGTCTTCGACGCCGCTCGCGTCCCCGAGTCGGGCCGGGACTTCGAGGCCGAAGAGGCCACAATGGTGGAGCACGTGATCGGGCTGTTCGCGCGGGAACTGCCGTGGCGCCCCGGAGCGCGGGAACTGCTCGACCTGATCGCGGCCGCGGAGATTCCGATGCTGCTGGTCACCAACACCCAGCGCGACATCGCCGACATCGCCATCACCACCATCGACTCGGGCCGCTTCGTGGCGACGGTCTGCGGGGACGAGGTGGCCGTGGGCAAACCGGCCCCCGACATCTACCTGCGCGCCGCCGAGATCGCCGGCGCCCACCCGAACGACTGCCTGGCGATCGAGGATTCGCCGACCGGCGCAGCGGCCGCCCACGCCGCCGGCGTCCCGAATCTGGTCGTGCCGTCGCAGATAGCGGTCCGGCCGGCCGGCAAGCGCGTCTTCCGCGACACCCTCGCCGGACTGACGCTCGACGAGCTCGCCGGCCTCTACGCCGCGGCGGGCGGTCGCTGACCCGTTTCACCCGACGCGGCCGGATGTGGTGACCTCGGGGAGCGCGGCCGGAGCGGGGCGTGCGAAAATGGGTAACCGTGAAGACCTTCGACGACCTTTTCGCCGAGCTGACCGATAAGGCAGCGACCCGCCCGGAAGGCAGCGGTACCGTCGCCGCCCTCGACAAGGGCGTGCATACCCTCGGCAAGAAGATCATCGAGGAGGCCGGCGAGGTGTGGCTGGCCGCCGAGCACGAGTCCGACGACTCCCTCGCCGAGGAGATGAGCCAGCTCATCTACTGGCTCCAGGTGATGATGATCAAGCGCGGCCTCCAGCCCGAAGACGTCTACAAGTACCTGTGAGCCGGCCCGAGTAGCCCCCAGACCACCACAACGACTGAAGAGAGCCTCGCCATGCTGCGCGTCGCCGTGCCCAACAAGGGCGCCCTGTCCGAAGCCGCCGTCGACATCCTGTCCGAGGCCGGCTACCGCAAGCGTTCGGACCCCAAGGACCTCACCGTCATCGACGTCGCGAACGACGTCGAGTTCTACTTCCTGCGGCCCCGCGACGTCGCGATCTACGTCGCCGCAGGCCAGCTCGATCTGGGGATCACCGGCCGGGACCTGGCCGCCGACTCCGGCGTCGAAGTGCACGAAGAAGTGGTTCTGGGATTCGGGTCATCGACGTTCCGCTATGCCGCCCCGAAGGGGCGGGAGTGGACCGTCGACGATCTCGCAGGCAAGCGGATCGCCACCTCGTATCCGAACCTGGTCCGCCGCGATTTGGGCGCGCGCGGCATCGAGGCCGAGATCATCCGGCTCGACGGCGCGGTCGAGATCTCCATCCAGCTCGGCGTCGCGGACGCCATCGCCGACGTCGTCGGCTCGGGGCGGACGCTGCGCCTGCACGACCTGCAGGCCTTCGGCGAGTCGCTGTGCGACTCCGAGGCCGTGCTGATCCGTACCGCCGCGGTCGCCGAACCGTCCAAGGCGGCCCAGCGGTTCGCCGCCCGCGTGCAGGGCGTCGTCTTCGGCCAGCAGTACGTGATGATCGACTACGACTGCCCGAAGGAACTCCTCGACGGCGCCGTGCAGATCACCCCGGGACTCGAGTCGCCGACCATCTCGCCGATGGCCGATCCGGACTGGCTGGCGGTGCGCGCCATGGTGCCGCGCAAGACTCACCAGCAGCTGATGGACGAGCTCTCCGAGCTCGGTGCCCGCGCCATCCTGGCCTCCGACATCCGCTCCTGCCGCTTCTGACGAGCAGGCCGCGGTCAGGGCTGCTTGCTCAGCAGCACCGTCTGCGCGGACCGGCCGAAGAAGCCCCCGGTGTCGTACAGGTCGGCGAAGCTCGCACCGAAGCCTTCGCGGCCGGCGGCCAGCGCCGCATCGAGCCCGATCCACTCGCCGCGCGGGCGACCGGTCAGGTGCACGGTGGTGTCGGTGTTCATCCACGACCACTCGGCGGGATCCAGGCGGGTGCCGACACCGTTGGCGACGTCGATGACCGTGAACGCCGAGGCCAGTTCACTGGTCGGTGACCCGGCGATCAGCGGCAGCAGCGGCCGCAGCCAGACGGCCGAGGCGGGACCGTTGCGGCCCTGTGTGAAGGCCACCTCCACCGTCCCGATGAAGCCGACGCGCCCCCACGGCACCGAGACGCCGTCCACCTCGGCGAAACCGATGGTGCGGGGTCCTTCACCGGGCCCGGTGGGCAGCGGCGGATGCGGCAGCTCCGCGACCGCCGAGGTGTCCCCGGTGCGCAGACGCCAGGCCGTCGCCCGCCCGACGGTGCGAAAACTGCCGTCGGGCTGCTGGGCGTCGAGCTCGGCGGCCACCTGACTGATCTGCCGGCCGGGCCGCGGCACCCAGGTGCGCACGCGATTCACGCCGAGGCCGACCGCACCGAGGATCTCCATCGTCACGCGGGTGAACGCCAGCGAGTCCGGAGCGTCGGGGTTCTCGTGCCGCTCGTCGACCGGTCGCGGGTCGACGGCCTCCTCCATCGCCTGGACGAGAAGACCGGTCGGGGGGCCGCCGTGCTGGATGTCGGGGGACCAGACGCTGACCGTCGCGCCGGTCGGCTGAAAGTACCGGTAGTCGCCGTCGGCGCCCGCGGGAACGGGGACGGCCTCGTAGTAGGCCGGGAACTGCGGTGCGTCGGTGCCGGCCTCGCCGGGGGTCGAGTGTGCTGCCATGACCGCACTCTATGACAGCCGGTGAGCGATCGCTTAGGGGGTCCGGCGGCCGACGCCCACACGGTGGCCGGGACCGCATGTGACAAGCTGAGGAGTCTTGAGGCCCGCCGAGCGCGCGGCCGCCGAACGAAAGAGGAAGCACACCCAGATGGCGACTACCGGGCCCTTCGCTGTAGGCGATCGCGTACAGCTCACCGACGGCAAAGGACGGAAGTTCACCGTCGTGCTGGATCCGGGTAAGCAGTTCCACACCCACCGCGGCGCCATCGCGCACGACGATCTGATCGGCTCGGACGAGGGGTCGGTGGTCGCGGCCACCAGCGGCACCGAGTACCTGGCGCTGCGCCCGCTGCTGACCGACTACGTGGTCTCGATGCCGCGCGGCGCGCAGGTGATCTACCCCAAGGATTCGGCGCAGATCGTCACCGAGGGCGACATCTTCCCCGGTGCGCGCGTCCTGGAAGCCGGCGCCGGTTCCGGCGCATTGACGCTGTCGCTGCTTCGTGCGGTGGGCGAGCAGGGGTCGGTGCTGTCGTACGAGATCCGCGCGGACCACGCCGAGCACGCGGTCCGCAATGTGGAGACCTTCCTGGGCGGGCGCCCGGACAACTGGGAGTTGCGGATCGCCGACCTGGCCGAGCACGACCCGGCCGAGCAGGCCGACCGGATCATCCTCGACATGGTGGCGCCGTGGGACTGCCTGGACACCGTCAAGGCCACCCTGCGGCCGGGCGGGGTGCTGATCGTCTACGTCGCCACGGTCACGCAGCTCTCGCGCGTGGTGGAGGCGCTGCGCGAGCAGCAGTGCTGGACCGAACCGCGCGCCTGGGAGTCGATGGTCCGGGACTGGAGCGCCGTCGGACTGGCCGTGCGCCCCGAACATCGCATGCAGGGGCACACCGCCTTCCTCATCACGGCACGGCGTCTGGCCGACGGCACACAAACCCTTCGGGTGCAGCGCCGGCCGACACGCGGATAAGCTGAAGAAGCAGAACTATCTATCATGGGGGAGCGGGAGCTTGCTCGCGACCCCGGATACAGGCGGGCGCCGAGAGCAGTTCGCGGTCCCGCCCAGTGAGGAGCAGTTGCGCATGACTTCGTCCGACCGCCCGACCAGCCGTCCGGGTGGCACCGCGCCCGGTGCCACGCCGCCGGAGTTGACCGAGCGCGTCGAGCAACTCACCAAGCGCAACGAGAAGCTTCTCGGCACCCTCAAAGAAGCGCGCCAGCAGCTGCTGGCACTGCGCGAAGAGGTGGACCGCCTGGGCCAGCCGCCGAGCGGCTTCGGCGTCCTGATCGACATCTGCGATGCCGAGACCGTCGACGTGTTCACCTCGGGGCGCAAGATGCGCCTGACGGTGTCGCCGAACGTCGACACGGAGGAGCTGCAGCGCGGCCAGGGGCTGCGCCTGAACGAGGCGCTGACCGTCGTCGAAGCCGTCGGCTACGACCTGGTCGGCGAGATCAGCACCCTGCGCGAGCTGCTCGGAGACGGCAGCCGGGCCCTGGTGGTCGGGCATGCCGACGAGGAGCGCGTGGTGAACCTGGCCACGCCGCTGATCCACGCCGAGGACGGTGGCGAGGCCACCCGCCGGCTGCGGCCCGGCGATTCGCTCCTGATCGACGCCAAGGCGGGTTTCGCGCTCGAGCGCATTCCCAAGGCCGAGGTCGAAGACCTGGTGCTCGAAGAGGTGCCCGACGTCGACTACGAGGACATCGGCGGCCTGCGTCGGCAGATCGAGCAGATCCGCGACGCCGTCGAGCTGCCCTTCCTGCACGCGGACCTGTTCCGCGACTACGAGCTGCGTCCGCCCAAGGGGGTGCTCCTGTACGGGCCGCCCGGCTGCGGTAAGACGCTCATCGCCAAAGCGGTGGCCAACTCGCTGGCGCGCAAGATCGCCGAGTCCCGCGGCGAGGACGCCCGCGAGGCGAAGAGCTACTTCCTCAACATCAAGGGCCCCGAGCTGCTGAACAAGTTCGTCGGCGAGACCGAACGGCACATCCGGCTGATCTTCCAGCGGGCCCGCGAGAAGGCCTCCGAGGGCACCCCGGTGATCGTCTTCTTCGACGAGATGGACTCGATCTTCCGTACCCGCGGCTCGGGTGTCTCCTCGGATGTGGAGACCACCGTGGTTCCGCAGCTGCTCAGTGAGATCGACGGCGTCGAGGGCCTGGAGAACGTGATCGTCATCGGCGCCTCCAACCGCGAGGACATGATCGACCCCGCGATCCTGCGGCCCGGCCGCCTGGACGTGAAGATCAAGATCGAGCGGCCCGACGCCGAGTCGGCCATCGACATCTTCTCCAAGTACCTGACCACCGAACTGCCGCTGCACCCCGACGACCTCGCCGAGTTCGGCGGCGATGCGCAGGCCTGCGTCACCGGCATGATCGAGCGCATCGTCGAGCGCATGTACGACGAGAGCGACGACAACCGGTTCCTCGAGGTGACGTACGCCAACGGCGACAAAGAGGTCATGTACTTCAAGGACTTCAACTCCGGCGCGATGATTCAGAACGTGGTGGACCGGGCGAAGAAGTTCGCCATCAAGGAGCAGTTGGAGACCGGTCGCGGCGGTCTGCGGATCGGCCACTTCCTGGAGTCGATCCTCGACGAGTTCTCCGAGAACGAGGACCTGCCGAACACCACCAACCCGGACGATTGGGCCCGGATCTCCGGCAAGAAGGGGGAGCGGATCGTCTACATCCGCACCCTGGTGACCGGCAAGAACAGCGGTGCCGCTCGCGCGATCGACACCGACTCCAACACCGGCCAGTACTTGTAGGACGCCCCCCGGCCATCGGTGACGGTAGCGTCAGGGCGTCGTGGACGGCGCCGCCCGCTAGAGTGACCGGTGATGAATCGACCTGAACCGACGCCTCTGCATCTGCGTATCGATTCCGGGCCGGTCCAAGTTGTCACGGTGTCCCCGGCGACGCTGGGCCGCACCCCGGACAATGCGGTGACGCTGAATCATCCGTTGATCTCGCGCACCCATCTCACCCTGGAATGGACCACTGCCGGCTGGATGGTGCAGGACCGGGGGTCCACCAACGGCTTCTTCGCCGGCGGCGTCCGCGTGCAGCAGGTGCCGGTGCGCGGCCGTACGCTACTCCGGCTCGGCGACGCGCAGACCGGACCGGTGCTCGAACTCACCCCGCAGCAGCCGCCCCAGTCCCGGCCGCCCCAGTCACAACCACTGCGATCCCAGTCGCCCCAGCCCGGGCCGCCCCGGTCGCAGCCGCTCGGCGCTCAGCCGCCGTCGCGTCCCCTCCGTGGGCAGCCTGTTCCGCCACCGGTGTCGAGCCCGCTGTCGGCCCAGCGCCCACCGCAGCGTCCCGGCCCGCCCGCCGGAGGTCCGGTGCCGAGCGCGGCCGCCTTCGGAAGTCTGCCGGATGCGCCGCACCTCGCGGCGCTGCACCAGAACGCCTCGGCCGTCTTCCAGATCCCGGGTGAGCTGAGCGGCGGCCGCGAGACGATCTCGGTGACCGGAGTCAAGAGCATCGGCCGCACCCCGGACAACGACATCGTGGTCAGCGACGTTCTGGCATCGCGGCGGCACGCCCGCCTCACGGCGGGCGGCCCGGCCCTGCTAATCGAGGATCTCGGCAGTGTCAACGGCACCTTCGTCAACGGTCACCGGATCCACCGGCAGCAGCTCGCCGAGCACGACGTCGTCACCATCGGCAACAGCGACTTCGTGGTCGCCGGCGGCAACCTGATCCGCGGGCGGCCCCGGTCGGCGGTCAGCGGCGGTCTGCAGATCGAAGGCATCGGCCTGACGGTCGACGGCGGCAAGGTTCTGCTCAACGACATCTCGTTCCAGGCCGGCCCGGGCAGTCTCACCGCGATCATCGGGCCGTCCGGCGCGGGCAAGTCGACGGTCTCGCGGATCGCCGCCGGGCTCAACAGCCCCACGGTGGGCCGGGTGTCGTTCGAGGGCCGCGACGTGCACGACGAGTACGAGGTCCTGCGCAACCGCATCGGCATGGTGCCGCAGGACGACGTCCTGCACAGCAAGCTCACCGTGCGCCAAGCCCTGCGCTACGCCGCCGAACTGCGGCTGCCGGCGGACCTGTCCACCGGTGACCGGGACGTGGTGATCGACGGCGTGCTGGCCGAACTCCAGCTCTCCGCGCACGCCCAGACGCGGATCGACAAGCTGTCCGGCGGCCAGCGCAAACGCGCCTCGGTGGCGATGGAGCTGCTGACCGGTCCGTCGCTGCTGATCCTGGACGAGCCGACCTCGGGTCTGGATCCGGCGCTGGACCGCCAGGTGATGCAGACCCTGCGGACGCTCGCCGACGCCGGCCGCGTGGTCCTGGTGGTGACGCACTCGGTCGCCCATCTGGACACCTGCGATCAGGTGCTGCTGCTGGCGCCGGGCGGTAAGACCGCCTACTGCGGCGACCCGAAGGGCAAGGCCGCTGAGCTCGGCTCGGACGACTGGGCGGAGATCTTCGACCGAGTCACCAATCACCCCGACGAGGTCTGGCACGCCTACCGGCAGCGGCATCCGCATCTGCCCGCGCCGCCGGCGCCCCCACCTGCCGGTCCACCGGTGATGCTTCCGCAGGCGGCGCCCTCGCGGCAGTTCAGCACGGTGGCCCGCCGGCAACTCCGGC
Source organism: Gordonia caeni (assembly GCF_039537105.1). Taxonomy (NCBI): domain Bacteria; kingdom Bacillati; phylum Actinomycetota; class Actinomycetes; order Mycobacteriales; family Gordoniaceae; genus Gordonia; species Gordonia caeni. Next base: position 91,924 of record NZ_BAAAZW010000009.1, on the reverse strand, counting down.
TGATCGTCGCCGACCGCGGATATCTGGCCTTCCTGGCGATACTGCCGGTGGTTCTCGGCCTGCTGACGATGGTGCTGCCGGGCAGTCGCGGGTTCGCACCGGCGACCGTTCCGCCGGGGGCGCCGCCGGGCACCATGCCCAAGGACCCGACGGAGGCGCTGCAGATCCTGGTGGTGCTGGTGATCGGAGCGGCGTTCATGGGCTCGGCGCTGACCGTCCGCGACCTGGTCTCCGAACGGGCGATCTTCGAGCGCGAACGCGCGGTGGGACTGCGGCCGAGTGCCTACCTGGCGGCCAAGGTGCTGGTGTTCGGTGCGCTCGCGGTGATCCAGACCGTCATCATGGTCGGCCTGTGTTACGCCGTGCGCGCCATGCCGACCAGCGACGACGTGACTCCACCGGGCGGCGAGGCGCCGCTGCTGCCGCCGGCGCTGACGCTGTTTCTGGCCGTGGCCGCCCTCGCGGTGGTCTGCGCCCTGATCGGCCTGGCGATCTCCGCGGGCGTGCGGTCGGGCGAGCAGACGATGCCGCCGCTGGTGATCGTGGTGATGGTGCAGCTGGTCTTCTGCGGTGGGCTGTTCCCGATCGCCGCAGGCGGCGCCAAGCAACTGTCGTGGCTGTTCCCCAGCTACTGGGGCTACGCGAACGCCGCGCAGGCGGTGAATCTGCCGTTCACCGCGGCGGCGCCGCAGGTGCGTCCGCCCGAGGACGACCCCGGCGGGTCGATCCTCTATCCGCTGTGGGAGCCGTCGCTGGGGCACGCACTCCTGGCGTACGGCGTGCTGATCCTGATGAGTCTGCTGCTGCTGGGCTTCATCTACAGCCGGCTGCGCCTGAAGAAGCACTGACGCCGGGCCGCTCGACCGGCCCCGTCCGCATGCTCGCGCCCCGGCGGTGCCGCCCGGGCGGTGCGGCCTAGGCTGGAGCCATGGATCGCATCATCGGTACCGAAGTGGAGTACGGGATCTCCGCTCCGGGAGACCGGACCGCCAACCCGATCATGACCTCGACCCAGGCGGTGCTCGCCTATGCGGCCGCGGCCAAGGTGCCGCGCCGCGAGCAGCGGACCCGCTGGGACTACGACGTCGAGTCACCCATGCGCGACGCCCGCGGCTACGACCTCGGGCGCCACCGCGGCCCGGCCCCGATCATCGACGCCGACGAGATCGGCGCGGCGAACATGATCCTCACCAACGGCGCCCGCCTGTACGTCGACCACGCGCACCCGGAGTACTCGGCCCCCGAGGTCCGTGATCCGCTCGACGCGGTGATCTGGGACAAGGCCGGCGAGCGCGTGATGGAGGAGGCGGCCCGCTACGTGGCGAGCGTGCCGGGGGCCCCGAAGCTGCAGTTGTACAAGAACAACATCGACGGCAAGGGCGCGTCGTACGGGACGCACGAGAACTACCTGATGAAGCGCACGACGTCGTTCGACGCGATCATCGCGGGCCTGATGCCGTTCTTCGCGTCGCGGCAGGTGATCTGCGGTTCCGGCCGGGTCGGGATCGGCCAGGCCGGGGAGGAGGCGGGTTATCAGCTCAGCCAGCGCGCGGACTACATCGAGGTGGAGGTGGGGCTCGAGACCACGCTCAAGCGCGGCATCATCAACACGCGGGACGAACCGCACGCCGAGCCGGACAAGTACCGTCGGCTGCACGTGATCATCGGCGATGCGAACCTCGCCGAGACCGCGACCTACCTGAAGGTGGGCACCACCGCACTGGTGCTGGACCTGATCGAGGCCGGCGTCGATCTGTCCGATCTGGCGCTGGCCTGGCCGGTGCACGCCGTACACGACATCAGCCACGATCCGACGCTCACCAAGACCGTGGCACTGACCGACGGCCGGGAGCTGACCGGGCTGGCGCTGCAGCGCGAGTACCTGGCCCGGGTGAGCGCCTTCCACGACAGGCACCACAGCGACGACGAGCGCGCCGCGCACGTGATCGCCACGTGGGCCGACGTGCTCGACAAGCTCGAGCGCGATCCGATGGAATGCGCCGACATCCTGGACTGGCCTGCCAAACTGCGTCTGCTGGAGGGCTTCCGCCAGCGCGAAGGCCTCAGCTGGGCGGCTCCCCGCCTCCACCTGATCGACCTGCAGTACTCGGATGTGCGCCTGGACAAGGGGCTCTACAACCGGCTCGTCGCGCGCGGCTCGATGCGCCGGCTGGTCACCGAGGAACAGGTGCAGCGCGCCGTCCATCACCCGCCGGAGGACACGCGCGCCTACTTCCGCGGGCAGTGCGTCAGCCGCTTCGGTGCCGATGTGGCCGCGGCCAGCTGGGATTCGGTGATCTTCGACCTCGGCGACGAATCGCTGGTCCGAATCCCCACACTCGAGCCGTTGCGCGGCACCAAGGCGATGGTCGGTGAGGTCCTCGACGCCGCCGGCTCGGCCGCCGAACTGGTGGAGGCGCTCACCTCCGGGTCGTAGTCTCGCCGGCGCCGCTCAGAAGCTGCCGATGCCCTTACCGATCAGCGACACGCCGATCACCAGCAGCAGGACCGCCATGATGACGGCGTTCTCGCGCTCGAGCCAGCTGCGCAGTCTGTCCAGCGGACCGTGCAGGCTGTCCGCGGCGAACAGGTAGGCGAGGACCGGGACCGCGACGGTGCACGCGGCGATCACGGTGAACACGACGATCGTGATCGTGACCGAGACGGTGTCGAGGGACGCAGCGCCGATGATGACGCCGGCCCCGGCCGCCATGATGAGGTTCTTCGGGTTCAGGGCGGAGAGCAGGAATCCCAGTCCCGTCGCCGTGGGGAAGGTCATCGTGTCGATGGATCGCATCCACTTCGGGAGGGCGGGCTCGGCCTCGCCGCTGGGACGCCCCTGCCATTGCCGGGCCGCGAGCACCAGCAGGAGCGCGCCGAGGATCAGCTTGACGATGCCCTGGACGGGCTTGGACGTGTCCGAACCGCTCTCGGGGAGAACCGACGACAGCAACGTGAACACGACGACGGCGACGACGATCCCGACGACCCAGCCGAGGAGGAATCCGACGCTCGTGACCCGGGCTTTCGGGGACAGGAGCATGAGGATCGCGGCGATGATCGGGATCGGGCTGATCGCGATACCGAGTGCGAGGGGGAGGATGTCTCCGATGGCGGTGCCCATGGGGCCGTCTCGTTTCGTCGAGGAGTGGAATGTCGAGGAGTGGACTCGGGTGTCGGACCGGTGATCAGGGCTCGCTGCGCGTGATGGCCGGCGTCCGGTAAGCGCCGTCGAGAACGTCCGGGGCCGGCTCGTACATCCTCAGGACCGGACGGAAGTCCCCGGCAGGCGCCGGCAGCCAGTTCGCCCTGGCGGTCGCGTCGTCGGGTTCGGTGTGGCTGATCGTGATCACCAGCGAGCCGTCGTCCTCGTAGACGATCCCGGGCGTGCGGTCGCCGACCGAGTATCGGTCGATGGGATTGTCGACCATGAAGAAGTTCGGCACGTCGTACATCGTGATCGACCAGAACGCGCCGACCGGCGGCGTGGGATCCAGGTGCAGGGTGTAGGTGCGGGAACCGGTGAGTTGCTCGCCTCGGTCATCGATGTAGGTCATGATGTACGCCGCTTCGTAGGCGTGATTGCCCCAGAGGCCGCCGGCGGCGGACGCGGCCCGCTCGACGATTCGCACCTTGGGATCGGCGATCTTGAATCGCGGGTCGTCGAGGGTCCCGACCCCGAAGAAGTCGAGATTGAAGTCGAACACGTGGAAGGTCTGCTTCCATCCGTTCACGAAGGGGCTGTTGCCCCCGGAGGTGAGCACTTTCTGCAGCACCGCCTCGCCGCGTGCATAGCCGTCGGCCAGTGCTTGCGCGATCGTGGGGTCCGTGGCTGTGATCGGCTGATCGGCGTTGATCCCGAGTGGAGTGAAGCTCTCCTGCAGCGGGCGGTCGCGCTCGGCGCCGGGGAATTCCCGGCTCCACAGCCGCAGTTCGTCGAAGAAGGCCATGGCCGGCGAATCCGAGGTCGCCGGCCGGTCGATACCGGCCGGGGCCGCCTCGGAGTCCAGCGGCGTCAAGGTGGTGGCGTCCTGCAGGGTGGTCACGATCGGGAGCTCGTCCGCGCCTGCGCACGCCCACCGTCCGACGATCGACGCCACCCGAGTCGGGAACTCGATCACGGTGGTGTCGTCCGGTGCCCGACCGCTCCACCTGGGCGGGACCAGGAGGAAGTCGCCGGCGGCGGTGCCGGTGGCGCGATGGCCGACGTACGCGAAATTGTCGGTCCACGCGTCGACGAACTGGAGGACGTAGTAGCGGCCCGCGGTGTCGGGCACGTGCAGGAGGACCGGGCCCACACTCAGGTCCATCTGGGCCATCGAGTACACGGTGTCGTTGTTGATCGTGACGAAGGTGTCGGCCGGTCCGGCCATCGTGCGGGCGTGACTGAACGTGTTGAACGGCGCGGCGGGGTTCGCCCCCACCCCCTCGTGGACGTATCGCTGGACCTGGTTGAGATTGAAAACCAGCGGGAAGCCGTACACGTAGGCCTGTGTCGCGAGTTCAGTCAGGTCTGGGTCCGGCATGGGCGCTCCCGAGTCGATGTGTCGGATCAGCGTAACCGCCCGGCGGCACCGTCGGGGGTCCGGAACGGCGGATCTCGGTGGCGCGACTGGCCGAGGCGCTGACCTCGTGGCGGCGACCGCCCCGGTAGGGTGGGGCAAAGGACATCTTCAGGAGGCGACGATGGCGCAGGAGCAGAGTAAACGCGGCGGTGGCGGCGGAGACGACGACGCGATCGGCGAGGGCCCCGCCGGGCAGGAGCGTCGCGAAAAGCTCGCCGGCGAGACCGATGATCTGCTCGACGAGATCGACGACGTGCTGGAGGAGAACGCCGAAGACTTCGTGCGCGCCTACGTTCAGAAGGGCGGCCAGTGACGGTGCCGCAGGGCACCGGCGCGTCGCGCGACATCTCCTCGTTCACCGAGTTCCTGCGCGTCAGCGCGCCAGATCGGCTGCCGCAGAATCGTATGTCGCACACCGGAACCGGAGACGGATCTGACATGGGCGCCAAAGTGCCGCACGGCACCACCATCGTGGCCGTCGCCTACCCGGGCGGCGTGGTCCTGGCCGGTGACCGCCGCTCGACGATGGGCAATGTGATCGCCACCCGCGATGTGCAGAAGGTCTTCGTCACCGACGACTTCTCGGCCGCCGGGATCGCCGGCACCGCGGGGGTGGCCTTCGAGCTGATCAAACTGTTCACCGTCGAACTCGAGCACTACGAGAAGATCGAGGGTGTCTCGCTGACCCTGGACGGCAAGGTCTCGCGGCTGGCGACCATGGTGCGCAACAACCTCGGGGCGGCCCTGCAGGGGCTCGCCGCACTGCCGCTGCTGGTCGGCTACGACGGGCCGCACGACGGCGTCGACACCGAGACGGTGTCCGGGCGAATCTTCTCCTTCGACGTGGCCGGAGCGCGGCACGAGGAACGTGCCGGCTACGACGCGATCGGCTCGGGTGCGGTCTACGCGCGGTCGTCGCTGAAGAAGCTGTACCGCCCGGAGGTCACCGCCGAGGAGGCGCTGGCCCTGGCGGTGGAAGCGCTCTACGACGCCGCCGACGACGACTCGGCCACCGGGGGACCGGATCTGGTGCGCCGGATCTTCCCGACCGCTGTCCGCGTGGACGTCGACGGCGCCCAGGAGGTCCCCGCCCGGGAGATCTCCGACGCCGCCGAAGCGGTGATCGCGCGTCGCGCGGCCGCCGACGCCGACCGGCGGGAGAACCAGTCGTGACCTTCCCGTACTACGCCAGTGCCGAGCAGATCATGCGCGATCGCTCGGAGCTCGCCCGCAAGGGCATCGCGCGCGGACGCAGCGTCATCGCCCTCACCTACGAGGACGGCGTGCTGTTCGTCGCGCATAATCCGTCGAACACCTTGCGCAAGGTCAGCGAGATCTACGACCGGATCGGCTTCGCCGCCGTCGGCAAGTACAACGAGTTCGAATCCTTGCGGCGCGCCGGAATCCAGCTCGCCGACCTGCGCGGCTACAGCTACGACCGCGCCGATGTGAGCGGCCTGTCGTTGGCCACCGCCTACGCCACCACCCTCGGCACAGTCTTCACCGAGCAACCCAAGCCGTACGAGGTGGAGCTGTGCGTCGCCGAGGTGGCTCGGCCGGGCCGCAGCACGCCGTCGCAGCTGTACCGAATCGGCTACGACGGCTCCATCGCCGACGAGAACTCCTTCCTCGTGATGGGCGGCACCACCGAGCCGATCGTGTCCGCCATGACCGCGGCTTACGAGCCGGATCTGCCGCTCGCACGGGCCCTGTCTGTCGCCGTGGACGCGCTCTCGGCCCCGGCGGAACCGGCGAATTCGTCGTCGGGGGCAGCCGAGAAGACCGCCGAGCCGGCCGCCCTGGCCCCCGATCAGCTCGAGGTGGCGATTCTCGATCGCGGGCGCCCGCGCCGGGCCTTCGTGCGCCTGAACGACGTCCGGGTGACCGACTTGATCGAACAGGGGTGAGCGGCATGGAACGCCGGATCATGGGCATCGAGACCGAGTTCGGAGTCACCTGCACCATGCAGGGGCAGCGCCGGCTCAGCCCGGACGAGGTGGCGCGCTACCTGTTCCGCCGCGTGGTCGCCTGGGGCCGCTCGTCGAACGTCTTCCTGCCCAACGGGTCCCGCCTCTACCTCGATGTGGGCTCACACCCGGAGTACGCGACGGCCGAATGCGATTCGGTGGAACAGCTGGTGACCCACGACCGCGCCGGCGAACGGATCCTGGAGGATCTGCTGGTCGACGCCGAACAGCGGCTGGCCGAGGAGGGCATCGGCGGGGACATCTACCTGTTCAAGAACAACACCGACTCGGCGGGCAACTCGTACGGCTGCCACGAAAACTACCTGGTCTCGCGCACCGGCGAGTTCGGCCGGGTGTCCGACGTCCTGCTGCCGTTCCTGGTGACCCGCCAGCTGATCTGCGGGGCGGGCAAGGTCCTCAGCGTCGGGCACGAGACGCGCTACTGCTTGTCCCAGCGGGCCGATCACGTCTGGGAAGGCGTCTCCTCGGCCACCACGCGGTCGCGGCCGATCATCAACACCCGCGACGAGCCGCACGCCGACGCCGAGAAGTACCGCCGCCTGCACGTGATCGTCGGCGACTCGAACATGTCCGAGACCACCACGATGCTCAAGGTGGGGTCGGCACTGCTGGTGCTGGAGATGATCGAATCGGGGATCAGCTTCCGGGACTTCGCCCTGGACAACCCGATCCGGGCGATCCGCGACATCAGCCACGACCCGACCGGGCGGCACGCGATCCGGCTGGCCGGAGGCAAGTCCGCGACGGCCCTGTCGATCCAGCGCGAGTATCACGCCCGGGCGGTGACCCATCTGGCCCAGCGCACCCCCGATCCGGTGATGGACCGCGTGGTGGATCTGTGGGGCAGGACGCTCGACGCCGTCGAGTCCGGCGACTTCAGCGACGTGGACACCGAGATCGACTGGGTGATCAAGCGCAAACTGCTGCAGCGCTACCAGGACCGTTACGGCATGGACCTGAGCGATCCGAAGATGGCGCAACTGGACCTGGCCTACCACGACATCCGGCGCGGCCGCGGCGTCTTCGACCTGCTGTCCCGCAAGGGGCTGGTGGCCCGGGTGACCACCGACGAGGCGATCGACGCCGCCGTCGATCTGGCACCGCAGACCACCCGTGCCCGGCTGCGCGGCGAGTTCATCACCGCCGCACAGGCCGCCGACCGTGATTTCACCGTCGACTGGGTACACCTGAAGCTCAATGATCAAGCCCAGCGGACGGTTCTGTGCAAGGACCCGTTCCGCAACGTCGATGAGCGCGTCGAACGTCTGATCGCGTCGATGTGACGCCTACAGTGGAGCCGTGACCACCGCAAAGAACGAGCGACTGCTCAATCTCGTGATCTGCCTGATGCACACGCGGACCTACGTGACGGCGGCGTACCTGCGCAAGAACGTCACCGGGTACAACGATCAGAACAAGAGCGAAGAGGCCTTCAAGCGCATGCTCGAGCGCGACAAGGCCGAACTGCGGGCCCTCGGCATTCCGGTGGAGACCGGATACCCGCCGCTCGGCGGCGACGAGGGGTACCGGATCAAACGCGAGCACTACGCCCTCACGGAGATCAGCCTGGAACGCGACGAGGCCGCGGCCGTCGCCGCGGCGGCAGCGGTCTGGCACGACCCCGACGTGGCGGTCGAGTCGCAGACGGCGATGCTCAAGCTGCGGGCCGCGGGCATCGATGCCAGCCCGCCCGAGGAACTGGGCTTCAGCCCCGCCGGCCGCGGACGCTCGATGGGCGACGAGCGGGCCTTCCGCGGACTGCTCAGCGCTATCGGGGAGAGCCGTCCGGTCACCTTCGCGCACCGCACCGGTGCGGGCGTGGCCGAACGCACGCTGGAACCGTGGGGCGTGATCAGCAACTCGGGTCGCTGGTACGTGGTCGGGCACGACCGCGATCGCGGCCAGACGCGCACCTTCCGCGTCTCGCGGATCTCCGATGTCGTGGCCGTCGGCGATGCCGGTGAGGTGCGGGTGCCCGACGGGGTCGACCTGGCCCGGCTGGTGGCCGACGCCGTCGAGGGCGCCGCCCCGGCCGAACCCGCGACGGCCACCCTCTGGCTCGCCGACGGACGGGCCGTGGCGCTGCGCCGGTGGGCCACCGGGGTGACCGACCGGGAACTGCACGGTGAGCCCGGTCAGGAGGTGACCGTCGAGATCCGATCGCGCACCGACCTGATCCGCATGGTGCTGTCCGCCGGAAGTGACGCCGTCATCCTGGATCCGCCCGATCTGCGGGCCGCGGTGATCGCGGAACTCGATGCGCTGGCCGCCTCGGCCGGGGGAGGAGATGCCCGATGAGCGCTGCACCGAGCCGTTTCTCGCGGCTGCTGGCCATGGTGCCCTATTTCCAGGCCCGGCCCGGGATCAAGATGTCGGTCGCGGCGGCCGAACTGGGAGTCACCGAAGCCCAGCTCGACAAGGACCTCAACCAGTTGTGGGTCTGCGGCCTGCCCGGTGGCCTGGGCGGCGATCTGATCGACATCGAGTTCGGCGGGGGCTACGTCAACGTCCACTACACCGCGGGCATGGACCGGCCGCTGCGGCTGACCGGAACCGAAGCGAACATCCTGCTGGTGGCCCTGCGCATGCTGCTCGACGCCCAGGGGGCGCTCGACGCCGATGCGATCCGCCGCGCCATCGCCAAGATCGAGGAGGCTACCGGCGCCTCGCGTGCGGTGGTGATCGACGACGGCGCCGACCCCGGCGAGCATCCCTCCTCGGCGACCATCCGCGAGGCCGTGGCACGGCGTCGTGCGCTGCGCATCCGCTACTACACGCCCAGCCGCGACGAGGTGACCGAGCGCGTGGTGGATCCGATCCGCGTGCAGGTGGTCGACAGTCACAGTTACCTGGACGCCTGGTGCCGAGAATCCGACGGCCGGCGCTTGTTCCGCTTCGACCGTGTCCAGGACGCCGACCTGCTCGACGAGCCCGCGCGGCCGCCCGCCGACGTGGCCGCGGTCCCGATCTCAATGCCCACGCACGACCAGACCATGCCGGTGGCGCGCATCGAGGTCGACCCGGAGGCACTGTGGGTGATCGAGTACTACCAGGCGCGCCCGTTGACCGAGCCGGCCGGCGAGACCGAGCCGGTGGTCGCCGAGATCACCTATGCCTCGCCGGACTGGCTGGCCCGGCTGCTGCAGAGTTTCGGCGGCCGAGTCCGGCTGATCTCCACCGACGAGCAGAGCCGGGAGGTCCGCGGGGCGATCGCCGGGACCGCCGCCGCTGCCCGCGCGCGTTACGCAGACTGAGCGGCAGTAGCCGACTCGGGTAGCATGGGATCGTAAGAAGCTGAGGATGCCGGACTATCCAGGTCCTGTGGAAATGCGGAGGTGGACTTGTGGGTGCTATGCAGCCGTGGCACTGGATCGTGGTGATCGTCGTTCTGGTCATCCTGTTCGGTTCGAAGAAGCTACCGGATGCGGCGCGTGGTCTCGGCCGCTCGATGCGCATCTTCAAGTCCGAGATCGGCGAGATGACCGGCGATGGATCGGACAAGGAGCCGGAGGCCAAGCGCGAACTCCCGGCCCCGGAATCGGCTCCGACTGCTCGTCCGCTCACCGACAGCGCGCGCGACGTCGCTGAAGACCGCGCAGACAAATAGCCGCACCGCCTGCTGACGCGTGCGCACTCCCGCAGTGCTGCGCCGCCTGGATCCCCGGCGCCGGCGCAGCAAGGTCAATCCCGACGGTTCCATGCCGTTGGCCGAGCACCTTTATGAACTCCGATACCGCCTGGTAGTGGCGATGGCGGCGGTCTTCGTCACCACCGTCGTCGGCTTCTTCTGGTACACGCACGGAGCCGGCCCCATCGAGTCACTCGGTGAGCTGCTGCGCCGCCCGTACTGCGAGTTGCCGCCCGAGTCCCGGGCCTCCATCACCGCCGGCGACGAATGCCGGCTGCTGGCCACCGGGCCGTTCGACCAGTTCATGCTGCGGTTGCAAGTGGCACTCACCGCCGGCGTGGTGCTGGCGTGCCCCATCTGGCTGTACGAGCTCTGGCAGTTCATCACGCCGGCGTTGCTCAAGCACGAACGCCGCTACGCCGCCGGATTCGTCTCCGTGGCCGCCGTGCTCTTCGTCGGCGGTGCGGTGCTGGCCTACTTCGTCGTCGCCAAGGCCTTCGAGTTCCTGCTGACGGTGGGCAACGAGGTCCAGGTGACCGCGCTGGCCGGCGACCAGTATTTCGGCTTCATGCTGCAGTTGCTGCTGATCTTCGGTGTCAGCTTCGAACTGCCGCTGCTGATCATCGCGCTGAACCTGACGGGGGTGCTCAGCTACCAGCGGCTCAAGAAGTGGCGTCGCGGCCTGATCTTCGCCATGTTCGTCTTCGCCGCAGTGGTGACGCCCAGCGGGGATCCGTTCACGATGACCGCGCTGGCGATCGCGCTGTCGATCCTGCAGGAGTTCGCGATCCAGTTCGCTCGGATCCACGACAAGCGCAAGGCGTCGCGGGAGCCGGACTGGATGAACGTGTCCGACGACGAGGCCTCGCCGCTGGACGGCGAGGACCGGTCGGAGACCGCCGATCCGGTCGCGGCGCCCGATCCGATTCCGGCCCCGCAGCCGATCGGCGCCGGCCGGCGCCGTGAGCGCGTGCGCGGTCCGGGCGCCTTCGACGAGGTCCTGTAGTCCCCGGCTTCGGTGTAGTCCCGCAGCATCGCCGTAGTCCTGCAGCATCTCCGAGGTCTCGTGGCATCCTGTAGGTGATGACCACAGTGAATCCGGACCAGCCGATCGACGACCCCGACTTCGAGCCCTCCGGTGAAGTTCCCGAGCTCGATCCGCCCCCCGCACCCGGCCCGCAGTTGCAGGCCTTCGCCGCCGGGCTGCGCTTCGGGCTGGACTCCTTCCAGTCCGACGCCTGCCGCGTCCTGGAGGACGACCGCGGGGTCCTGGTCTGTGCGCCGACCGGTGCCGGCAAGACCGTGGTCGGGGAGTTCGCCGTCTACCTGGCCCTGCAGCGCGGCGGCAAGTGCTTCTACACCACGCCGATCAAGGCGCTCAGCAACCAGAAGTATCACGACCTGGTGGCTGCGCACGGAGCGGAATCGGTGGGGCTGCTCACCGGCGACAACGCGATCAACTCCGCGGCGCCGGTGGTGGTGATGACCACCGAGGTCTTGCGCAACATGATCTACGCCAATTCGCCTGCCCTGACCGGACTCTCGTTCGTCGTGATGGACGAGGTGCACTTCCTGGCCGACCGTTTCCGCGGTGCGGTCTGGGAAGAGGTGATCCTCGGACTGGAGGCGTCGGTGTCGGTGGTCTCGCTGTCGGCGACGGTCAGCAACGCCGAGGAGTTCGGCGACTGGATCACCACCGTCCGCGGCGACACCGAGGTGATCGTCTCCGAGCATCGTCCGGTGCCGCTGCACCAGCACATGCTGGTGGGCGGCCGCATGTTCGAGCTGTTCGACCGCGCTACACCGGTCCACGGCAAGCGTCAGGTCAATACCGAGCTCAAGCGGTACATCAAGCAGCGTTCGCTCGGCGACGACGAGGGCCGCGCGCGTCACTACCGGGGCCGCACGGATCGTCGCGGCGGCCGGTCGAATCCGATGCCCCGGCCGCGGCTGATCCGGCTGCTCGAGGACGACGGGCTGCTGCCGGCGATCGATTTCATCTTCTCGCGGAAGGGCTGCGAGGACGCCTTCACCCAGTGTCTGCGCAGCGACCTGAACCTGATCGAACCCGCCGAGGTGGCCAAGGTCGACGAGATCGTCGAGCGGCACCTGCGGGAGCTGGCACCCGGCGACGCCGAGGTGCTCGGGGTCGATCAATGGTGGGCCGGCCTGCGCCGCGGGTTCGCCGCGCATCACGCGGGCATGCTGCCGATGTTCCGGCAGGCGGTGGAGGAACTGTTCGTCCGTGGTCTCACCAAGGTGGTCTTCGCCACCGAGACCCTGGCGCTGGGCATCAACATGCCCGCCCGCTCGGTGGTCCTCGAACGCTTGGTCAAGTACAACGGCGAGGCGCACGTCGACCTGACGCCGGGGGAGTACACCCAGCTGACCGGCCGGGCCGGCCGCCGCGGCATCGACGTCGAAGGCAACGCGGTGGTGCTGTGGACGCCGGAAGTGATCCCGGACCGCGTCGCCGGCCTGGCCGGGGCGCGCACGTTCCCGCTGCGCAGCAGCTTCGCACCCGAATACAACATGGTGCTCAACCTGATCCACCGGCTCGGCGTGGAGGGTTCCCGGCACCTGCTGCGCCGCTCCTTCGCCCAGTTCCAGACCGACCGCACGCTGGTCGGACAGGCCCGTCAGCTCGACCAGGCGCGCCGGAAGCTACGCCAGCTCGATCAGGAGCTGATCGCCGGTACCGAGAAGGCCGGCGTCGACGCCGGAATCACCCTGGACGACACCGGCGAAGAGGTGTCCGGCGGTGATCGGCACGCAGGCTTCCTCGGGTACCTCGCACTGCGCGAAGACATCAAGCGGCACGAGCGCGAACAGCGATTCGCGCGCCGGGTGGAGAGCGAGAACGCCGTCGCCGAGGATCTCGCCGCCCTCAAGCGCGGGCAGGTGATCGCCGTCAGTTCGCGGCGACACCGGGGCCTGGCGGTGGTTCTGGAGGCCGCCCAGCAGCTCAACGATCCGCGGCCGCTGGTGCTGATCGACGACGGCTGGGCCGGACGGGTCGGGGTCGGCGACTTCGTCAATCCGCCCGAGGTGCTCGGCCACCTCCGGATTCCACGGGATGCGGACACCCGCAGCGGCCGGGGCCGGCGCCGGCTCGCCGAGGCGATCACCGCCAGCGGGATCACCCGGCCGGTGGGACGCACCGCGAAACGCAAGAAGGACAAGGGAACAGACCGCGAGCTCACGCAGTTGCGTGAGCAGTTGCGCGCACATCCCATCCACCGCGAGGCGGGCCTGGACAAACTGTTCCGGCTCGGGGAACGCCGTAACCGGCTGGTCCGCGACATCGAGAGTCTGGAGCGTTCGATCAGCGCGCGTAAATCCAAGCTGGAGGAGGACTTCGACGTGGTCGTCGCGGTGCTCCGGGAGCTGGGCTACCTCGAATCCGATGGCGACGGCGGTCTACAGGTGACGCCCACCGGTGATGTGCTGCGCCGGATCTACGCCGAGACCGACCTGCTGGTGGCCGAGTGCATTCGGGCCGGAATCTGGGACGGGTTGCCTCCGGGTGAGCTGGCCGCGGTGGTCTCGTCGATGGTCTACCAGTCCCGCCGGGACGCTTACGGCGGCGGCGTGGACGCACTGCCGGGACGCAGCAGCCTCCGCGAGGCGATGAGTGACACCCTCCGGGTGTGGCAGGCCACCAACGAGGTGCAGGCCCGGCATTCGGGCGGCTCGGAGTCGCTCACCACGCGTGAACCCGACACCGGCTTCTGCGCGCCGATCTCGGCGTGGGCGGCGGGCCGTCCGCTTCACGAGGCGCTCACCGCCGCCGCAGCAGGTGGGCAGCTGCTGTCCCCGGGCGACTTCGTCCGCTGGAACCGGCAGGTGATCGATCTCCTCGAGCAGATCCGCAACAGCGTGGACCGGGAGGCGCCGCTCGCCGGCGCCGCGCGGCGCGCGGTGAAGAGTCTGCGGCGCGGCGTGGTTGCTGCCGAACTGGAGTGAGGACCTGCGGTAACGTGACCGCCGAGTGCATGTCGACTGCGCGCCCGGGTGCGGGCCGGTCCCCAGCGAAGGGCAGAGGATGACCACGCCGAACGACCCGCAACAGCCGTCCCCGTGGGCCGCGCCTTCGGGGCCCGGGCGCGGTGCTCCCCCGCAGGGGCCGCCCCCGGGGCAGCGTCCCCCGGGACCGCCGCCGCAGGGCCGCCCGCCGCAGGGGCCGCCTCCGCAGGGGCCCCCGCCCCAGCACGGACAGCCGCCGCGGGGACCGCGTCACGGCGCACCGGACGGTCCCCGCGTCGCCGGACCGCCGTCGCAGGCCCGGCCGGACTACGACCGGCCCCGACCGCCCCAAGGACCGCCCCAACAGGCGCCGCCCCGCCGGGCCCAGTACGCGCCGCAGGCGCCTGAACCGCAGGTGCCGGCGCGCGACGTGCGGGCGGCCGCAACGGGTGCCGGGTTCACCGACATCATCGACCGTCCCGCTCCCGAACACGTCGGCACGCCCGCGGACGAGACTGCTGCCGGATCCGCCGGGAAACGGTCCGGCCCCGGTAAGCGACTGTGGATGCTCCTGCTGGGGGTCGTGCTGGTGATCGCCGCGCTGGTCGCGCTGTCGGCGTTCGTCTGGCCGGGGTGGGTCGGCAAGACCCTCTCGCAGAGCGGGCTCGAAGACGGCGTGCAGCGTGTGCTCACCGATCAGGACTCGGCCAGCGGTTACGGCCTGACCGACGTGAAAGACGTCAGCTGCCCGTCCGGTATGAAAGCGGAGGCCGGAGAGACCTTCACCTGCCTGGTGTCGGTCGCCGGGCAGAACAAGCGGGTCACCATCAAGGTGACCGACGACGACGGCACCTTCGAGGTCTCCGCGCCGAGCGAGTGACCGGCGCCGGTCACCAGTCCAGTGCGGTGCCCAGACGTTGCACGCTGGCGTCGATACCGAGCTCGGCGACCAGGGCCTCGAGACCGGCGGCATCGTCGGGGCGCCGCGGCAGCACCTCATCGCCCCGGCTGAACTCGATCGGTGCGTCCGTCCGGACGGCCACGACGGCCCGGGCCGCATGGAGGTAGTCCGCGGCCTGATCCAGAGCGTTCGCGATGCGCGGCGAGATGCCCGAATCGGGTTGTCGTGCAGCGTTCTCCAGAGTGTCGAGGTCGCCGTACTCGGTGATCAGCTTCGCGGCCGTCTTGTCTCCGATGCCCTTCACGCCGGGCAGGCCGTCCGAAGGGTCGCCGCGCAGAATGGACATCTCCGCGTAGGCTGTCCCGGCCCGATCGGTGGGCAGCGCGTACTTCTCGGCCACCTCGACCGGGCCCATCAACTCGGCCCTGGCCAGCCCGCGCCCGACGTACAGCACCCGCACGTTCACCGGATCGTCGGCGACCACTTGCAATAGATCGCGGTCTCCGGTCACCACCAGTACGTCGTCGACGGCCTCGTCGAAGGCCAGCGTGCCGATCACGTCGTCGGCTTCGCAGCCGGCGGCTCCGGCGGTCTCGATGCCGGCGCAGCGCAGGACGTCGAGGATCATGTCGACCTGCGGGGTCAGGGTGTCGGGGACCTCCTCAGCGCCGCCGTCGCCGCCTTCGGCGACGCGGTGGGCCTTGTACGAGGGCAGGAGATCGGTGCGGAAGGCCGGGCGCCAGTCCAGATCCAGGCAGACCACCAGCCGGGTGGGAGCGTGGGCGGCCACCAGAGCCGCGATGGTGTCGACGAAGCCGCGCACCGCGTTCACGGGCCGGCCGTCGGGTGAGGTCAGCTTCTCCGGCAGGGCGTAGAAGGACCGGAACCACAGACTCGCGCCGTCGAGCAGCATCACCTTTCCCATGGGCACACTGTTCCACAATCGACCCGGCTACGGTCGATAGGCTGGCACTCATGGCACACGCTGAGCATCCCCGATTCGATTCCGCGGTCTATGCGCGCCGCCTGGAGCGCGCCGCCGAACTCACCGCCGAGGCCGGGCTCGACGCGATCGTCGTCGGCACCGGTCCGGATCTCCGGTATCTCACCGGGGTGCGCGCCGACACCTTCGAGCGGCTGACCGCCCTGGTGATTCCGGCGACCGGTGAGCCGTACCTGGTGACCGCGCGTCTGGAACTGGCCTCCCTGCGTGATTCGGCGGTCGGCGACCTCGGACTGGCGATCCGCGACTGGGTGGACGGCGACGACCCGTACGCACTGGCGCTCGACGGCTTGGGTGCCGACCCCGCGCTAGCGGTGTCCGATGCGCTGCCTGCGCTGCACGTGATTCCGCTCGCCGAGCGGGTCAGCGTCCCGGTGCGGCTGGCCACCCCGGTGCTGCGGGAACTGCGGATGATCAAGGACGACGCCGAACTGGATGCGTTGCGCGCCGCCGGGGCGGCCATCGACCGCGTGCACGCCCGCATGGGCGAGTGGCTGCGGCCCGGGCGGACCGAAGCCGAGGTGGCCGCGGACATCACCGCAGCGATTGTTGCTGAGGGGCATTCGAGTGCCGAGTTCGTCATCGTCGGCTCCGGACCGAACGGAGCCGACCCGCACCACGAACAGTCCGATCGGGTGATCACGGCGGAGGACATCGTGGTCGTCGACATCGGCGGACCGCTCGGTGTCGGCTACAACTCCGATTGCACCCGCACGTACTGCTTCGGTGAACCCGCCCCGGAGATCGCGGCCGCCTACGACACCCTCGAACGTGCGCAGTCGGCGGCGGTGGCCGCCGTGCGCGAGGGGGCTACCGCGGAGAGCATCGACGCGGCGGCCCGAGAAGTGCTGACCGAGGCGGGTCTGGGAGAGTACTTCATCCACCGCACCGGCCACGGCATCGGGCTGTCGGTGCACGAGGAGCCGTACATCGTTGCCGGCAACACCGACCGGCTGCGGCCCGGCATGGCGTTCTCCGTGGAGCCCGGCGTCTACCTGCCGGGCCGCTGGGGCGCGCGGTTGGAAGACATCGTGATCCTCACCGACGAGGGTCCCGAGCCGGTGAACACCCGTCCCCGCAGCCTCACCCGTCTCTGATCCCGTACTCGACGGTCGAATCCTGCCGTCGGTGGTCGGGGCGGGCGTCTGAGCTCAGCTCGGCAGCGGGATGTTCTGCAGGCGGAGCTGTCCGCGGGCGAGCGCCTTGCCGGTCGAGGTGTCGGTGACGGTCACCAGCCACAGTTGCTGCGTCCGGCCCTGCTGGATCGCTTCGGCCACCACCTCGGCGGTGCAGCCGGTGCTCGACCGCAGAAAGTCTGTGCCGTTGTGCAATCCGACGGCGAACTGTCCGGCGTCGGCGACGGCCGTGCTGGCGCCGACGCTGGCCGCGGTCTCGACCAGGCTGGCGTACAGGCCGCCGTGCACCACGCCCCACGGCGTGTGATGCCGTTCGTCGAGTTCGACGGTGCCGACCACCCTTCTTCCGGTCACCTCGGTCAGCGTCAGTCCGCAGGCGTCGAGAAAAGCGCTGGTCGTGTCGGCTGCTGTCATGGCGATCTCCGTTCGTGTGCCAGACCTCGGAACATCCTGGCTTCGTAATCGAAAGCTAGATGGCGAAGGGCTGACTGTCAACTGTGAAGTCAGGTATCTTCGGCGGTATGGACTGGCTCGACTACGACACCGGCAACTGTTCGGTGCAACGCGCGCTGGAGGTGATGGGAGACCGGTGGAGCGTGCTGGTCCTGCGTGAGGTCTTCCACGGCGTGCGCCGATTCGATCAGATCCGCCGGCACACCGGGATGTCCGAATCGGTGCTCGCGGCGCGGCTGCGGCACCTGGTCGGCGCCGGAGTGCTCACCACCGCCGAATATCAGGAAGCCGGCGCCCGGGCACGCCGCGAGTACCGGCTCACCCCGGCCGGTCTTGATCTGCAGCCGGCCCTGATCGCACTCCTGCAGTGGGGAGACAAGCACCGCGCCGGCCCCGAGGGCCCGGCACTGGTGGTCGAGCACCGCGGCTGCGACGCGAAGGTTTCCGCGGTTCTGGAGTGCGCCGATGGACACCGGCTGACCGGCCCGGAGCAGGTTCGCTCGGTTCCCGGTCCGGGAGCGCGAGTCGCCCCCGCCCAGTCCACCCCCACGGCCCCGTCAGGTCCGATCGTCGAACATTCCGGCTGAGCCGAGCGCACGGGTGACGTCCACTTCGATCACCACGCGCTGCGGGTTCGGCTTGGGTTCGCGGTAACGCTCGGCGTATCGGCGTTCGGCGTCGCGCACCTGGTCGGGCTCGCGGCGGATACGGGCGGGCCCTTCCAGCGTGAGCCATCGCGGTCCGTCGACGTGCGTGAGGGCGGCGTAGCCGCCGCGCTCCACGTTGCGCACCTTCTGGCTCCCCTCGAAGGTGATCACCCTCGCGGTCGCAGTCTCGGGTTGCAGGGTGAAACCGACGGCCACGACATGCGGGGTCCCGTCGGCCCGGAGCGTCGACAGGGACGCCAGATGGTATTCGGTGAGCAGTTGCCGGGCCTCGGAACTGAGGTCTTCCACGGAGCGCGCCATGCCCCGACTGTAGCCAGCGGCCGCGGTGAGATACTGCACCGGTGGGAACGATCGTGGTATTCGGTGGACGCAGTGAAATCGGAGTGGCCACCGCACAGCGGCTGGCCTCCGGGAACCGGGTGGTGCTCGCCGCCCGGCGCCCCGACGACCTGACGGCCGAGACGGCCGCGCTCGAGGCGGCGGGCGCCACGGAAGTCGTCACCGTCGCCTTCGACGCCGACGACGTCGCCGCCCATCCGGCGCTCGTGCAGTCCCTCGTCGCCGACTACGGCCCCCTCGACGTCGCGGTGGTGGCCTTCGGGATCCTCGGTGACGCCCAGCGCGCCGAGACCGATGTGGAACACGCCCTGCAGATCGCCCACACCGACTACTACGCGCAGATCAGCGTGATCACCCTGCTGGCCAACGCTTTCCGGGATCGGGGCGCCGGCACCATCATCGTCTTCTCGTCGGTCGCCGGAGTCCGGGTGCGACGGGCCAATTACGTCTACGGCTCCACCAAGGCGGGCCTCGACGGATTCGCGAGTGGTCTGGCCGATGCGCTGCAGGGCACGGGCGTTCGGGTGTTGCTGGCCCGTCCGGGTTTCGTGATCGGGAACATGACCCGCGAGTTGATGGAGTCCGGAACGTCCCCGGCCCCGATGTCGGTGACCACCGATCAGGTCGCGGACGCGGTGGTGACGGCCTACCGGAAGGGCCGCGGTGAGGTGTGGATTCCCGGGCGCCTGCGACCGGTCTTCTTCGTGATGCGGCTGTTGCCCCGCGCGATCTGGCGGCGACTGCCGCGATGACACGCTTCGTAGTGGTCGGGATCGGCGCCGACGGCTGGGCCGGCCTCAGTGGGCACGCGCGGACACAGTTGCGATCAGCCACTGAGATCGTCGGTTCGGCGCGGCAGCTGGCGCTTCTGCCCGCCGATCTGGGCGCCGCGACGACGCCCTGGCGATCACCGATGTCCGAACACCTGCAGGAGGTCCTCGCCGGGGAATCCGACGCACCGGAACAGACCGTCCACGTCCTCGCCAGCGGCGACCCGATGCTGCACGGCATCGGCAGCACCATCGTGAAGGCGGTCGGCGCCGACCGCGTCACCGTCTTGCCCGCTCCCTCCAGCATCTCACTCGCGGCCGCCCGGCTCGGCTGGGATCTCGCGCACACCCGCGTCCTGTCCTTGGTGACCGCAGAACCCGAAGCACTCATCGGAGCGGTCACCGACGGGGCACGGCTGCTGGTGCTCTCCCGCGACGGACACTCCCCGGGCCGTGTCGCAGACCTTCTGCGGTGCACGGGGTTCGAGCGGTCAGAGATGACGGTGCTCGGCGACCTCGGCGGTCCCGGCGAGACCATCGCGAGCGGTACGGCCCGCACCTGGCGCGACGAGCCGTCGCCGGTACTGAACGTTCTGGCGATCGACTGCGTGGGACCGGCGACGAGCCGGGCGCCCGGGTTGGCGGACGCGGAGTTCGCCCACGACGGCCAGCTGACCAAGCAGGCCGTCCGCGCCGTGACCGTGGCGGCGCTGGCCCCCGCCGAGGGACAACTGCTGTGGGACGTCGGGGCCGGGTCGGGAAGCGTCGGCATCGAATGGCTCCGGCAGACTGCGACCGGCCGGGTGATCGCCTTCGAAGCCGATCCCGAACGCGCCGACCGGATCACCGCGAACGCGCGCAGGCACGGCGTCGCCGACCGCCTGAGCGTCGCCGGGGCCGTACCGGACGCGCTGTCCGGGGCCCCCGGGCCGGACACGGTCTTCGTCGGCGGCGGTCTGGATGGCGAGGTTCTGGAAATCTGCCGCGAGGCGATCGCCGGCGGTGGACGCCTGGTCGCCAACGCCGTCACGCTGGAAACCGAGCAACTGCTGGTCGCCGCGCACGCCGAGGGCGGCGGCACGCTCACCCGGTTGCAGTTCGACTACGCCTCGGCTCTCGGCTCGAAGACCGCCTGGCGCCCGGCGCTGCCGGTGGTGCAGTGGGTGGTGACCCGATGACGGTCTACTTCATCGGCGCAGGGCCAGGGGCCGCGGACCTGATCACCGTGCGCGGGGCGAGGCTCCTGGCCCGGTGCCGGACCTGCCTGTACGCCGGGTCGCTGGTTCCGGACGAGCTTCTGGATCTGCTGCCGGCCGACGCCGTCACCATCGACACCGCCCGGATGCCGCTCGACGAGATCATCGCTCGTCTGGCCGCCGCCGACGCCGCCGGCCACGACGTGGCCCGGCTGCACTCGGGCGATCTGGCGATCTACTCCGCGCTCACCGAGCAACTGCGCCGGCTGCGCGAGCTGAACATCGACTACCAGCTGGTCCCCGGCGTGCCGGCCTTCGCCGCCGCGGCCGCCGCGCTGGACGCCGAACTCACCGTGCCCGGGGTGGGGCAGAGCCTGCTGGTCACCAGGGTCTCGACGCTGTCGACCGACATGCCGCCGGGGGAGGACCTCGAATCGCTGGCTCGGACGGGGGTGACCCTCGCTCTGCACCTGGCAGCCCACCGCGCTCCACAGCTGGCGGCGTCGCTGGCGCCGCACTACGGCGCCGACTGTCCGACGGCGACGGTCGCGTACGCCTCGCGCGACGACCAGCAGATCGTGCGCGCCCCGCTCGCGGAGCTGCCCGCAGCTCTGGAAGCCGCCGGTATCACCAAGACAGCGGTGATCTTCGTCGGCCGGGTCCTCGACTCCGATGCCGCCACCGGTGTCACCGACAGCTACCTCTACTCCCAGGCGCGCATGACCAAGCTGCGCCGGGACGCCTCCGCCGGGGAGGCGGAGTGAATCCGGCTGCGCGGGTTCTGCTGCTCGGCGGCACCGGCGAGGCCCGGGCGCTCGCCGCCGTACTGACCGGCGAGCAGATTCCCGTGATCAGCTCGCTCGCCGGCCGCGTGCGGAATCCCCGCCTGCCCGTCGGCGAGGTCCGGGTGGGCGGCTTCGGCGGCGTGGACGGTCTCGCGGACTGGCTGCGCGACAACGAGATCCGGGCTGTGGTCGACGCGACCCACCCGTTCGCGGCGCAGATCACCGCCAACGCGCACGCGGCCTGCACGCGCACCGGCGTGCCTCTGCTCCGGCTGGCGCGGCCGGCCTGGCAGCCCGGCCCGGACGATCGCTGGTTCAGCGTCCCCGACATCGGCGCCGCTGCCACGGCGGTGGCCGAGCGCGGCGGCCGGGTCTTTCTGACCACCGGCCGTCAGGACGCCGGCGCTTTCGCGGGGATCTCCGATGCCTGGTTCCTGATCCGCGTCGTCGACCCGCCTGCCGGACCACTGCCGCCGCATCGCGGGATCCTCTCCTCCCGCGGCCCCTACGATCTGGACGGCGAACGCGCTCTGCTGGCCGAGCACCGGATCGACGTGCTGGTGACCAAGAACAGCGGAGGAGAACTCACCCGCGCCAAACTGGCGGCTGCCGCGGACGCCGGAATCGACGTGGTGATGGTGCAGCGTCCGCCCGAGCCGGACGATCTGGCGCGGGTCGATTCCGTTGCGGCTGCCGCAGATTGGGTCCGGGGCGCCTGACGTTCAGTCGGCGGAGCGCTCCCGGTAGTGCCGCGGGGTGAAGACCAGATCGCCGCCCGGCCGGCGGACGATCCGGGTCTGGGACGAGCCGACGATCAGCAGGGTCCGCATGTCCACGGTGGCCGGGTCGAACTCGCCGACAGTCAGCAGCCGCAGGCGTTCGCCGCGTCCACCGACGTCCCGGCCCTGCACCATGACGCGATCGGACGGCACCAGCTGATTCAGCAACTCGGCGAACCGGCGGATCTGTTCTGTCCGTTTACTCGAAGCCGGGTTGTAGACCGCGAAGACCAGGTCGGCGGCCACCGCATGACTGATCCGGTCCTCGATCACCGACCACGGCTTGAGCAGGTCCGACAGCGACAAGATCGCGAAGTCGTGACCGAGCGGGGCGCCGACGGCGGCGGCCACGGCCTGCGCGGCGCTCACCCCGGGCACCACGCGGACGCCCACGCCCTGCCAGCGTTCATCGGCCGCGGCCTCGGCCACCGCGGTCGCCATCGCGAAGATCCCCGGATCGCCGGAGGAGACCACGGCCACGCGGGCACCGCGGGCGGCCTGCTCGAGCGCGAACTCGGCGCGCTGGGCCTCCACCCGGTTGTCGCTGGCGTGTACCCGCTGGCCCGGCCGGGCCGTGACCCGGCGCAGGTAGGTGTCGTAGCCGACCAGATCGGTGGCCGCGGCGAGTTCGGCGGCCACCTGCGGGGTGGTCTGCTCCACCGGACCCGGACCGAGTCCCACGACCACCACCTCACCCGCGACGGCGTCACCCGGCTTGCCGGCCTCGGCGGCGGCCAGCGGATTGTTCCGCCGTCCGGGGACGACGATCAGCGAGAAGTACGGCACCGTCGCCGAATCGACGTCCGCCACCCGCTCCACGCGTTGCCGGTCGGTGGAGGCGCGTTCGACGTACCAGGCCTCGTCGGCGCGACCGGCCTCGATCAGCGCCTCGCGGACCTTGACGAAGGTGCGGCCCAGCTTCATCACCGCCAGCGCCTCCCCGGAACGGAAGTGGGCGATCAGCTCGCCCGCGTCCGCCGTGCCGGGCAGCACCGTGAGCGTCTCCTCGCCCTCGACCAGGGGAATGCCCAGAGCCGCGGAGGCCGCACTCACCGAGGTGACGCCGGGGACGATCTCGGCATCGAAACGGCCGGCGAGTCGCTTGTGCATGTGCATGTACGAGCTGAAGAACAGTGGGTCGCCCTCGGCGAGCAGGACCACGTCGCGGCCCGCCTCCAGGTGAGCGGCCAGCCGTGCGGCGCTCTCGGTGTAGAAGTCGGCCATCGCTCCCGCGTAACCGCCGGGGTGGTCGGTGGTCTCCACGGTGAGCGGGTACATCAGGCGCTCTTCCTGCTGCCCGTCGCGCAGATACGGCTCGGCCACCGACCGGGCGATCGAATTGCCGTGGCGCGCACAGTGATAGGCGATCACGTCGGCCGCGCCGATGATTCGGGCGGCCTTGACGGTGACGAGTTCGGGGTCGCCCGGTCCCAGCCCGATGCCCCAGAGTTTTCCGGCCACGGTGCTCACTCGACGGGGCTCGCGAGAGCGTTGAGGGCGGCCGCGGTGATCGCCGACCCGCCGCGACGGCCGGTGACGGTGAGGAATTCGAGATCGTTCCGTTCGGCAAGGGCAGCGCACGACTCGGCGGCGCCGACGAAGCCCACCGGCGCACCCACGATCGCGGCCGGCCGGGGCCAGCCCGCGTCGATCTTGTCGAGCAGGGCGAACAGCGCGGTGGGGGCGTTGCCGATGGCCACCACCGAGCGCTCCAGATCGTCGCGCCAGAACTCCAGTGCGGCAGCGGTTCTGGTGGTGCCCAGTTGCTCGGCGAGCTCGGCAAGGCCGGGCTGACCCAGATGGCAGCGCACCGGATTGTCGGCGGGCAGGCGCTTACGGGTGACGCCCGAAGCGACCATGTTCGCGTCGCAGAGGATCGGCCCGCCGGCCGCGAGTGCGGCCCGGGCCGCGGCGACCACGCCGGGTGTGGCGATCACGTTCGCGGTGAGATCGGTCTGGCCGCAGGCGTGAATCATCCGGACCACCACCGGCTCAAGGTCGGCGGGGAAGGCCGACAGGTCCGATTCGGCCCGGATGGTGGCAAAGGACTGGCGGTAGATGGCCGCACCGTCACGCAGATAGTCGCTCATGGCGCGTTCAGCCTACTTCGGCGTCCCCGGGGGCTGCGCCGAGTACCCGCACCAGCGCATCGGGCGGGCTGCCGCAACCGCGCTCGCAGGCGACCCAGTGCTCGCGTCCGTCGAGGTCGCCGCCGCGGTCGACGTGTTCGCTGAGCAGCCGCCGGACGTCGGTGCGGGCGTTGGCGCAGCCCGGTGCTCCGGTGCAGGCGCTCGCCCGCGTCCACGCCGAGCCGGCATCGAAGATCAGGCCGAGCGGCGCCAGGACCCGGACCACGGTCTCGGCGACACCTTCGGTGAGGTCGGCAATCAGCAGTTCACGGTCCGGGGTGACGATCAGCGGTGCGCCGACGGCGGCGGCGAACTGCGCCTGGCGCGCCGACAGCCGGTGCAGCGGCGTCACCGCGCCCAGCAGCACCCGGCCGTCGTCCTGACCGAACCAGCCGACGCGAGGTCCGACCGGGGCGTCAGCGGGCGGGGCAGCTTTGCCCGGCGCGCCGATACCGGCGAACCGCCGGTGCAGCTCGCGGTGACGGTCGGCCGGCAGGTCGGCGATCCGCCACTCGTCGGTCCGCAGGTCCAGGAAGGCCAGTGCGACGTCGAGCAGGGTGTCCGCAAGGTCGTCGAAGGAGATGGTGCGGCCGGTCCGGTGATCGGCGATCACCAGCTCGGCGCGATCGTCACCGGACCAGAGCCCCACCACGTCGGGCGTCCGGGCCAGGACGTCGCCGCGACCGTCGTCGAGTCCGAACCAGAAGCGTCCGGACAGCTCCTGTGCCCGGTCGCTCGCCCGGAGCACGTCGCCGAGCCGGTCGGCGACCGTCCACAGTTCGGACGTGCCGCCGAGGCGCCCGGTGAGCGGGGAGACGACGATGTTGCGGACCCGGTCGTGGCTGCGGCTCCCGGCCAGTCCGGCAGCGATCATCCGGTCGGCGAAGGTCTCCACGTCGTCCGCGGCGATGCCGCGGACCTGGACGTTGGCCCGGCCGGTGAGTTCGATGTAGCCGTCGCCGAGTTCCTCGGCGGCCAGGGCGAGAGCCTCCAGTCGTGCCGGAGTCAGCACCCCGCCCGGCAGTCGCAGACGGGCGAGCCGACCGTCGGCGGCCTCGTGGGTGGCGAAGACCCCGGGGCAGCGGTCGGTCGGTCTGTTCACCACTCCAGCCTAAGCCCGCCCCGACGGGCGGAGGTGGCCGCACCGGTCCTCCACTATGGTGACACTGACCGATCGACGCGGAAGCCGGTGAGAGTCCGGTGCGGTCGCGCCACTGTGTGGCTTCGGCGGGGCAACCCGGCCGAAGCCGAGTCAGACCCGCGTCGTTCCGGCGGCTCCGTGCCGCCACACCATCGACGCCGGACGCGCCATCCGGCAGGGAGTAGGCCAGGCCCCCGTGATCACACTGCTGTCCACCTCGGACACCGATCTGCGTACCGCCGCCACGTGCGGCGCCGATTTCGCCGTCGCGAACCCAGCACGACTACTGCTCGAGGAGGTGCCGGCGCTGATCGCCGACACCGATCTGGTGGTCGTGCGACTGCTCGGCGGACGACGGGCCTGGGAGGAGGGCCTCGATGCGGTCCTCGCCGGCCCCGCTCCGGTGGTGGTGTTGTCCGGCGAGCTCAACCCGGACCCCGACCTGATGTCGCTGTCGACGGTGCCCGCCGGCGTCGCCGCGCAGGCACACAGCTACTTCGTCGCCGGTGGGCGGGAGAACCTGGCGGCGGTCCACAACTTCCTGTCCGACACCGTGCTGCTGACCGGGCTGGGCTTCGAGCCGCCGGTGGAGACCCCGAACTGGGGTGTGCTGGAGCGCACCGCCGGACAGGTGCCGGCCGAGGAGCCTCGTATCGGAGTGCTCTACTACCGCGCCCAGCATCTGGCCGGCAACACCGAGTACATCGACGCGCTGTGCGGTGCGATCGAGGCCGCCGGAGCCCGCGCCGAAGGGGTCTTCTGCGCTTCCCTGCGCGCGGCGCCCGACGAGCTCATCGAGCAGTTGGGCACCTACGACGCCCTGGTCGTGACCGTCCTGGCCGCCGGCGGCACCACCCCGGCCGCAGCGAGCGCCGGCGGCGACGACGAGGCCTGGAACGTCGAACGCCTCGCGGCCCTGGACATCCCGATCCTGCAGGGACTGTGCCTGACGTCCTCGCGGGACGACTGGGCCGCGAGCGACGACGGCATGTCCCCGCTCGACGTCGCCAGCCAGGTGGCGGTGCCCGAGTTCGACGGCCGAATCATCACCGTGCCGTTCTCGTTCAAGGAATTCGACGACAACGGGCTGCCGTACTACGCGCCCGACGCGGAGCGCTGCGCCCGGGTGGCCGGCATCGCCGTCGCACATGCCCGCCTGCGGTACCTGCAGACGCCGGACACGCGGCTGGGCCTGCTGCTGTCGGCGTATCCGACCAAGCACGCCCGGATCGGCAACGCCGTCGGCCTGGACACCCCGCGCTCGCTGATCCACCTGCTGCGGGCGCTGGCCGCCGCCGGGTACGACCTCGGCGACGAGCCGATCCCGGGGCTGGGGGCCACTCCCGCCGCCGACGACCCCGATGCGCTGATGCACACCCTCATCGATGCGGGCGGTCAGGACGCCGACTGGCTCACCGAGGAGGCGCTGGCGGCCAATCCGATCCGCGTCGGCGCCGCCGACTACACCGCCTGGTTCGACCGGCTTCCCGACGGCCTGCGCAGCGCCGTCGTCGAACACTGGGGGCCGCCGCCGGGCGAACTGTTCGTCGACCGGTCGGCCGACCCCGACGGCGAGATCGTCATCGCCGCGCTGACCTTCGGCAACGTCGTCCTGCTGGTGCAGCCGCCGCGCGGCTTCGGCGAGAACCCGGTCGCGATCTACCACGACCCGGACCTGCCGCCGAGCCACCACTACCTGGCGAGCTACCGCTGGCTGGCCTCGCGCACCGACCGCGACGGCTGGGGTTTCGGTGCCGACGCCCTGGTGCACATCGGCAAGCACGGCAACCTCGAATGGCTCCCGGGCAAGATGCTGGCCATGTCGGCCGACTGCGGCACCGACGCCGCCCTCGGCGACCTGCCGCTGATCTATCCGTTCCTGGTCAACGATCCGGGGGAGGGCACGCAGGCCAAGCGGCGCGCGCACGCGGTCCTGGTCGATCACCTGATCCCGCCGATGGCGCGGGCGGAGACCTACGGCGACATCAACCGGCTGGAGCAACTGCTCGACGAGCACGCGAACATCTCCGCGCTGGATCCGGCCAAGCTGCCCGCCATCCGGCAGCAGATCTGGACGCTGCTGACCGCCGCGAAGATGGACCACGACCTCGGGCTGACCGAACGCCCCGACGAAGAGGTCTTCGACGACATGCTGCTGCACGTCGACGGCTGGCTGTGCGAGATCAAGGACGCCGCGATCCGCGACGGCCTGCACGTGCTGGGGCAGGCCCCGGACGCCGACATGGAGATCGACCTGGTGCTGGCGATGCTCCGGGCACGACAGCTCTGGGGCGGCAGCCAGACCCTCCCGGGTCTGCGCGAGGCATTGGGGCTCGACGAGGAGTCGTCCCCGCGCCGCGAGGTCGATCGCGTCGAGGCCGTCGCGCGGGAGCTGGTGAGCGCCTGCGCCGCCGGCGACTGGTCGCCCGACGCGGTCGCGGCCGCCGCCGACGGCCATCCCCCCGCAGTCGGGGACATCCTGCGCTTCGCCGGGACCGAGGTGGTGCCGCGACTGCGCGCCACCGACTGCGAGATCGACCGCGTGCTGCACGCCCTGCGCGGCGGCTTCATCCCGGCCGGCCCCAGCGGGTCACCGCTGCGCGGCCTGATCAACGTGCTGCCCACCGGCCGCAACTTCTATTCCGTCGACCCCAAGGCGGTGCCCTCGCAACTGGCCGCCGAGACCGGCCGGGCGCTGGCCGACTCGCTGGTGGAGCGCTACCTGGCCGATCACGGCGAATACCCGAAGTCGGTGGGCCTATCGGTCTGGGGGACCAGCGCCATGCGGACCTCCGGCGACGATGTGGGCGAGGTCCTGGCACTGCTGGGCGTCACCCCGGTCTGGGACGAGGGCTCACGCCGCGTCACCGGCCTGGAGCTGATCGACCAGGCCGAGTTGGGCCGCCCCCGGATCGACGTCACCATCCGCATCTCCGGGTTCTTCCGGGACGCGTTCGCGCACGTGGTCACCATGCTCGACGACGCGGTCGCCCTCGCGGCTGCCGCCGACGAGCCCGACGAGGACAACTACGTCGCCGCGCATGCGCGGGCGGCGCTGGCCGAGCACGGCGACGCCCGCCGGGCCACCACCCGCGTCTTCGGTTCGGCCCCGGGCACCTACGGCGCCGGCCTGCTGCAGTTGATCGACTCGCAGCAGTGGCGCACCGACGAGGATCTGGCCGCCGTCTACACCGAGTGGGGCGGCTACGCCTACGGACGAGGCCTCGACGGCGTGCCGGCCGTCGACGACATGCGGGCCGCCTACCGGCGGATCGCCGTCGCCGCCAAGAACACCGACACCCGCGAGCACGACATCGCCGACTCCGACGACTACTTCCAGTTCCACGGCGGCATGGTGGCCACTGTGCGCGCGCTGACCGGCGAGTCGCCGGAGGCCTACATCGGCGACTCCACCCGCCCGGACACCGTGCGCACGCGCACCCTGTCGGAGGAGACCGCCCGTGTGTTCCGTGCCCGCGTGGTGAATCCGCGCTGGCTGTCGGCCATGCGCCGGCACGGCTACAAGGGCGCCTTCGAGATGGCCGCCACCGTCGACTACCTGTTCGGCTACGACGCCACCACCGACGTGGTCGCCGACTGGATGTACGAGAAGCTCACCGAGCAGTACGTGCTCGACGAAACCAACCGGGAGTTCCTGGAGCAGTCGAACCCGTGGGCCCTGCACGGGATCACCGAGCGGCTGCTGGAGGCCAACGAGCGCAGGATGTGGCGGGAACCACCGCCGGAGCTGATCGAGCAGCTGCGGGCGCTCTACCTGGAGGCCGAAGGGCAGATCGAGGGCCGCCGCGAGGAGTGAGCGGCCGCCCTGAGCCGGTACCGGCGGCGTCCCGGGAGCAAAATCGGGCCGTCGTGCGTTGAACCGGTAAGCAGTCGCACACACGCCCCGCGTGGGAAGGTCGGAAGATGAAGCCCTGGATCGTCGTCGGATACCTCGCAGTGGAGATCGCCGCCTTCTGGGCGATGGTCCACTTCCTCGGCTGGGGCTGGGCGATCCTGATCACGATCGCCGCCTCGGCCATCGGGTTCGCCGTGCTCGGCCGGCGCGCCCGGGAGATCTTCTCCGCCGCCCGCGCGCCGCAGCCCGAGGGCGCCTCGCCGGGCCGGACGCTCACCGATTCGGCGCTGTTCGCCGGTGCCGCCCTGCTGACCATCCTCCCGGGCATCGTCAGCACCGTTCTGGGACTGATCCTGCTGGCCGGTCCGGTGCGCCGCCGGCTGCGCCCGGTGGTCGCGATGGCGGCCACCCGCCGGGCGAGCCTGCTCGCCGAGCGCGTCACCATCGTCGGGATGACCCCGCGCGGGTACGTCGACGGTGACGTGGTGGACGACGGCCGCGCCGAGGGCAGCGTGGTGGTCGACACCACCATCCGCAATCCCGACGGCACCATCTACGTGGACCGCCCAGCACTGCCTCCGACCTTCGACCGCTGAGGGCGCCGCGGACCTGCCCGCGGCGGTCCGCCCGGACCGGAGTGAGAGACTGTCAGCGTGACTACGCAGCTCCTTCTCGGCGGCATCGTCTATTCCTCTCCCGCCACGCCCGACGCGACCGCTCTCGCCATCACCGACGGCACCGTGGTGTGGGTGGGCTCCGACGACGTCGGACGTGCACTCCACCCCGATGCGGAGATCGTGGACCTGGGCGGACGCTTCGTCAGCCCTGCCTTCGTCGACTCCCACGTCCACCTCACCGACACCGGTCTGGCCCTGGGCGGTCTGGACCTGTCGGCGGTGACCAGCAGGTCGCAGTGCCTGCGCGAGCTGTCCGCCTACGTGGCCGCCTACCCCGACGAGGACGTGATCTGGGGAATGGGCTGGGACGACTCCGCCTGGGTCGAGGCCGGCCCGGGGGAGGACGTCGCGCCGTCGACCGCCGACCTGGACGCCGTCGCCGGCCCGCGGCCGGTCTATCTGGCCCGGATCGACGAGCACTCGGCGGCCGCCTCGTCGGCGCTGCGCGAGAGCGTCGACGGTCTGGCCGGTGAGGCCGGCTACGACCCGCAGCGTCCGCTGGTCGCCGCAGCGCACCATCGTGTGCGCGGGGT
The DNA here is from genome assembly GCF_039537105.1 of Gordonia caeni. Classification (NCBI taxonomy): domain Bacteria; kingdom Bacillati; phylum Actinomycetota; class Actinomycetes; order Mycobacteriales; family Gordoniaceae; genus Gordonia; species Gordonia caeni. Next base: position 61,411 of record NZ_BAAAZW010000009.1, on the reverse strand, counting down.
GGCGCGCGGGCTGATCACGCCGGCCGGCCGCCGCCGCGCCCAGCAGCGCGCCCTCGACCACGCCGCCGCCCACGGCGTCGCCGCCGTGCACGAGAACGGCGGCCCCGACATCAGCGGGATCGACGACTTCCGCTCCCTCGCCGAGCTGGACCACAAGGTCCGGGTGCGCCGCTACTGGGGACAGTGCGTGACCACCGCCGACGAGGCCCGCGCGGTGGTGGCCGACACCGGCGCGCACGCGATCGGCGGTGACCTCTTCGTCGACGGCGCACTGGGCTCGCACACGGCGCTGCTGTCGCAGCCCTACACCGACGACCCGCACACCTGCGGAGTCGGCTACCTCGATCTGGACCAGGTACGGGCCCATCTGCGCGCGACCACCCAGGCCGGGATCCAGGCCGGATTCCACGTCATCGGCGACGCGGCCGCCGCGATGGTGGCGACCGCGATGGCCGAGGTGGCCGACGAGCTCGGTACCCCGGCGCTCGCACGCTGCGTGCACCGCCTGGAACACGCCGAGATGGTGACCGCGGCCCAGGCCGAGCTGTTCGCCCGGTGCGGGGTGGTGGCGAGCATGCAGCCGCTCTTCGACGCCGCCTGGGGCGGTCCCGGCCGACTGTACGAGCAGCGGCTGGGGGAACGCGGCGACGGCCTGAACGACTTCGCGGCGCTCGCGAAAGCGGGTGTGGCGCTGGCCTTCTCCAGTGACGCACCGGTCTGCCCGATCGACCCGTGGGCCACGGTGCGGGCCGCGGCGCACCACAACAATCCGGCGAGCGCGATCTCACCGCGTGCCGCGTTCGCGGCCGCCACACGCGGCGGCTGGCGGGCCGGCGGCATCAACGACGGCCTCACCGGCACCCTGGTGCCCGGCGCGCCCGCTCACTACGCGGTGTGGGAGATCGACGACCTGGTGGTGGCCGCGTCCAGCAGCGATGTGCAGCGCTGGTCCACCGATCCGCGGTCGCGGGTGCCCGGGCTGCCGGACGTGGCTCCCGGGGCGCGGCTTCCGCAGTGCGTGCAGACCGCGGTCGCCGGCGAAGTGATCTATTCGCGAGACGATCGGTGAGGTCGGCGTCGCTGCTGCGCGCCGCCGCGGCGGCGATCGGCGGGGGTCTGGCGTACGCGGCGTTCCCGCCGCTGGGCCTGTGGCCGCTCACCCCGGTCGTCCTCGGGATCCTGTACGCCTGCCTGACCGTCGGCCGCCCTCGTGTGCGCACCGGGGCCCTGGTCGGCTTCGTCTTCGGCTTGGCCTTCTTCCTGCCGCTGCTGCCGTGGATCGGCGAGTTCGTGGGGGCCGTCCCGTGGGTGGCGCTCTCGGTGGTCATGGCCGCGTATCTGGCGCTGTTCGGCGCGATGGCGACGGTCACGATGCGCGCCCGCGCGTCACGGCGCGCGGGGGAAACGGCCGCCGGGGGAGTGTCGGCGGCGGCGCCGCTGTGGTTCGCGCTGTGCTGGGTGGCCGTGGAATGGCTGCGGTCGTCCTTCCCGTTCGGCGGATTCCCCTGGGGTGCGGCGGCCTTCAGCCAGAATCAGGGCTTCTTCCTCCCGGTCGCGCGCTGGCTCGGAGTGCCCGGACTGTCCTTCACGGTCGCCCTGGTGGGCGCCGGGATCGCCGCCCTGGTCATCGCGCTCGTCCAGCGGCCCGCGACGGCGGTCGCGCTCGGCTCGGCAGCGGCCTGCGCCGTGGTTCCGGCGGCCCTCGCCGGGATCGCGATGGGCACCGCACCGGCGCCGGAGGGCGGGGACACCATTCGCGTCGCGGCCATCCAGGGGAACGTGCCCCGGCTGGGTCTGGACTTCAATCAGCAGCGCCGCGCCGTCCTGGACAACCACTTCCGCGAGACCCTGCGGCTGGCCGAGGACGTCGACTCGGGGAAGCGGGCGAGACCGGACCTGATCCTGTGGCCGGAGAACGCCTCGGACATCTCGCCGCTGGACAACGCCGATGCCGCCCGGGTGATCCGAAGCGCCGTCTCGGCCACCGGCATCCCGATCGTCTTCGGGACGCTGCTCTACGGGCCGGACGGGCGCCCCACCAACACGGTGCTGGTGTGGGAGACGCAGAACTCGCTGGCCGCGCCGGAGCCCGCCGACCGCTACGACAAGCACATCATCCAGCCCTTCGGCGAATACCTCCCGTGGCGCGGCTTCTTCTCCAAGTTCTCCTCGTACGCCGACCGGGCGGGCGACTTCCGCGCCGGTACCGGGCCGGCCGTGGTCGACGTGAACACCCCGGCGGGCGCCGTCGTCCTCGGCGTCTCCACGTGCTGGGAGGTCGCCTTCGACAGGTCGCCGCGCCAGGCGGTGGGCGACGGTGCACAGCTGCTGTTCGTGCCGACCAACAATGCGACCTTCGGTCACACCGACATGACCTACCAGCAGCTGGCGATGTCCCAGGTCCGGGCCGTCGAGACCGGCCGGGCGGTGGCGGTGGCCGCCACCAGCGGCGTCAGCGCCCTCATCGATCCTGCCGGCCGGGTCCTGACCAACAGCGAGATCTTCAGTCCGGCGATCCTGGAGGCGGAGCTGCCGCTGCGCACCGGGACCACCCCGGCGGTGACGCTGGGGCCGTGGCCGCAGTTGTTCGCGGTCCTCTGCGCGGTGGGCGGGTTTTTGTACGCCCTGCGCCGACATACTAGGTTCGATACGTTCACGTTCAGCCGACGTGGCACAGCAGCAGACGAGGGGACACCATGAGCGGAAGCCCGCAGGGAGCCGAGCAGGTGGTCGGCGAGCAGGGTGCCGGCGGGCTGGTCGTGATCCCGACCTTCAACGAGCGGGAGAACCTGCCGCTGATCGTCGGGCGGCTTCTGGACTCGCTGAGCGACATCCACGTCCTGGTGGTCGACGACTCCAGTCCGGACGGGACCGGCGAGATCGCCGACGAGCTCGCCGCCGACGACGCGGCCGGACGCATCCACGTCCTGCATCGCACGGCCAAGGACGGGCTCGGCAAGGCGTACCTCGCCGGATTCGCCTGGGGGCTGGACCACGACTACCCGGTGATCATCGAGATGGACGCCGACGGCAGCCACGCGCCCGAGCAACTGCATCGCCTGCTGGCCAAGATCAACGACGGCGCGGACCTGGTGATCGGCTCACGCTATGTGCCCGGAGGCGAACTGGTGAACTGGCCCAAGCGCCGGGAGATCCTGTCCAAGGGCGCCAACACCTATGCGCGACTGGCGCTGGGCAGCAGGATCCGCGACATCACCGCCGGCTACCGCGCCTACCGGGCGCCGGTCTTGCGGGCGATCGGCCTGGACGAGGTGGAATCGGCCGGTTACTGCTTCCAGATCGATCTGGCCTGGCGCACCATCCAGCAGGGATTCACCGTCCGCGAGGTGCCGATCACGTTCACCGAACGCGAGATCGGCGAGTCCAAGATGGACGGCGGCGTGATCGCCGAGTCGTTCTTCAACGTGGCCCGGTGGGGATGGCAGGGCCGCACCGCCCGCTTCCGTCACTGACCTGCAGGCAGAACTCTGCAGACAGACCCCTGTAGGAAGAACGAAGCTCCCGGACCTATCGGTCCGGGAGCTTGTTCGTCTCTGGCCGCCCGGCGGTCGGGCGAGTCTAGGCCGAGCCGCCGCGGCGCCGAGCGCGCAGCAGGTCGAGCCGCTCGGCCAGCAGCACGTCGAGTTCTTCTTCGGAGCGACGCTCGAGCAGCATGTCCCAGTGGGTACGCGGGGGCTTGCCCTTCTTCTCCTCGGGCTCGGCGCCTTCGAGGATGGTGCCCTCCATGCCGTTCTTGCACGGCCACTTCGAAGGGACCTCGGCGTCGTCGGCGAAGGGGATGTCGAAGATCTCGCCGTTGTCGGTGCGGTACTGCACGATCCGGCGCGGTGCCAGATCGTGGTCGCGGTCGGTCTCGTAGCTCACCGCACCCAGGCGGCTTCCACGGAGTACTCGATCAGCCATGTGGCGCAATTCCCTTCACTTCAGGTCAACATGTCCATCTTACGCGTCGCTCGGGCGCGGGGCACCCGTGCGCCGGTGCCGGGCGTCGTCGACGATGCACGGTAACGTCTGGGCGTGCCCGAATCGACGAGGCGGCAGCGGCCGTACGCCTGCGCGTGGTGCGGCCGCGAAATGGTCGACTCCGATCGCGGCCGTCACCGGAAGTACTGCAAACGATCGTGCCGGCAGCGCGCCTATGAACAGAGAACGCTCACCGAGGGCACGGCTATTCCCGCGGACGCCCTGATCCTGTCGCCGGACGAGGTCACCGCGCTCGGGGACCGGATGTTCGCGCTGCGCTGCGCGGCCGAGGATCTGGCGACCGCTCTGGACGAAGGTGAGGACCGCGACGGGCTGACGGCGCTGTCCACCGAACTGGTGCGGCTCGCGAAGGAAGCCGAGCGCCTGCGATGATCGTCCGCACCTTCGCGCTGTCGGTCTTGATCACGCTCGCCTCGCTGGTGGTCGCCTTCGTCTACGGCGGGTGGAGCGGACTGTTCATCTGCACCATCCTGGGCATCCTGGAGATCTCACTCTCCTTCGACAACGCCGTGATGAATGCGACGGTGCTCGAGCGGATGTCGGCGTTCTGGCAGCGGATCTTCCTGACCATCGGCGTGCTGATCGCGGTCTTCGGCATGCGGGTGTTGTTCCCGCTGGTGATCGTGTGGGCCACCGCCGGACTGAACCCGGCGCAAGCTCTGGACCTGGCGCTCAACCCGCCGAATCCGGAGACCCCGGACAATCCGAGCTACGCCACCATCATGACCGAGGCGCATCCGCAGATCGCCGCGCTCGGCGGGATGTTCCTGCTGCTGATCTTCCTGGACTACGCCTTCGACGGTGAACGTGAGTTCTGGGGCCGCTTCGTCGAGCACGGCCTGGCCCGGTTCGGCCGGATCAAGCACGCCGCCGTGATCGTCGCCCTGGCCGTGCTGCTGACCGCCGGGGCCGTCACCGATGCCGAGGAACGGGGCACGGTGCTGGTGGCCGGCCTGGTCGGCATGCTGGCGTATCTGACGATTCAGGGACTCACCTCGCTCTTCGACACCGGCGATCCGGCTCCGGCCGAGTCCGCCGACCAGGTGGACACCGCCGGGAACCCATCCGGGAAGGGGACGCGCCGGACACCGGTCGTGGTGGCCGGCAAGGCCGCCTTCATGCTGTTCCTCTACCTGGAGATGCTCGACGCCTCGTTCTCCTTCGACGGGGTGGTCGGCGCCTTCGCGATCACGTCCGATCCGATCCTGATCGCACTGGGCCTGGGCTTCATCGGGGCGATGTTCGTGCGTTCGCTCACTGTCTACCTGGTGCGCGCCGGCACGCTGAACGAATACCGGTACCTGGAGAACGGTGCGCACTGGGCGATCGGCGCACTGGCCACGATTCTGCTGATCAGCCTGAAAACCGAGGTCAATGAGGTGATCTCGGGCCTGGTCGGTATCGCCTTCATCGGTGCCGCCATGGTTTCGAGCATCCGCGCCAACCGGGCCGAGCAGCGTGCGAGACACGACGCAGAGCACGCGGACGCGACCTAGGCCTGGCCTAGAATCGGCAGTTGTGAAGCCTGGACCCGGCGGAGACGACGACGCACCGCAGACGCCGCCGAGCGATGCGGTGGTCCCACTGGGGCCCGTGGCGCCGAGTCAGTCGCCGCTGCAGCGGGCCGGAGAACTGCTGGCCTGGACCGATGCGAGTGCCCCGCTGGTCCGGGCCGCCCAGTTCGCCCGCGGCCTGACACCGCCGGATCCGCTGTCCGGTCGGTCGACCACCCTGGACCGGCTGGCCCGGGCGATCGAAGACGTCAATGCCGAACGGCCCAGCGCCGTGCGCGAGCTCGGGCTCGCCACGGTCGGGGTGTGGCGGGCGATGAGCCGGCGCCGCCTGCCCGATTCCACCGAGCCGACCCCGGTGACCATCCTGTTCACCGACCTGGTCGACTTCTCCCGGTGGGCCCTGCGCGCCGGCGACGATCAGGTCCTGGAGCTGCTCAACGCCGTCAACGACGTCAGTGAGCGGGTGATCAGCGACCGAGGCGGTCACGTGGTCAAGTCCCTCGGCGACGGGATGATGGCGGTCTTCGTCGACGGCCGCGAGGCGATCGAAGCGGCGCACGAGGCCACCGACGCGGTCAGTGCCATCCGGCTGGCCTCCTACCGGCCCGCGCTGCGCGCGGGAGTCCACACCGGGGCGCCGCGCGCCGTGGGCGACGACTTCCTGGGGGTGGACGTGAACATCGCGGCGCGGGTGTGTGCGGCGGCCGGCGCCGGCGAGGTCTACGCCAGCGCCCCCACGCTGGAGTTGGCCGGCACCGACGGCTATGTGGTGCGGCGCAAACGATTCCGGGCGAAAGGTGTGCCGAAGGAGCTCCAGGTGTTCCGCGTGGTGCCCCGCTACGAGCCCGAGCAGGATCGGCCGCACCGGGGATGAACCACGGCTTCGACGACGACGAACTCGAGGCCTACTTCCAGATTATCGAGGAGCGGACCGCTGCCGCCGACCGTCCCGCGCGCCGGCGGCGACCCCGGGTGACCTACCGGCCGCCGGTCTGTCCGACACCCGAGAAGATCGCCTATCCGACCCGGGACGCCGTGACGGCCGCGATCCTGGCGATCTCGGCCGCGCCCCGGGCCACGCCGTCACTGGGTTCCTACGAATGCGAATGCGGGGCCTGGCACCTCACCCGGACGGCGCGCGGCTGACCCGTCGGCAGGTCCGGGAGACGACGAAGACCCCCGACCGGCGGTCGGGGGTCTTCGGGGTCGTTTCGCGTGTCAGGCGGCGCGGCGTGGAGTGCCGAGCACTCCGACGGGCGAGTGCGTGACCTGCAGGCTCAGGCGCTCTGCCGCACTCATGCGCAGACGCGCGTTCAGGCGGCGTGAGTAGCCGCGAATCTTCGACGTGAGATCGGGACTTGTGCGATCGGGCATGTAGTCCTCCTCCTTTGATCGTTTCTCGTCCACTCATTTGTAACCAAAAGTACAGGTGAAGTCAAGCTGCGTTGGCTGCCAGTTCACTTTCCGTTCATTTATCGCCGGCGATGGTGAACTGCAGAGAGTCCGCGTCGAAGCGGAGGCGGCCGCGGTCGAAGGCCGCGCCGATCTCGCCGGCGACGAGGCCCGGCGGCCCGGTGACCAGCCGCCCGTCACCGGGCAGCAGCCACACCTCGTCGGCCAGCCGGAGCGCCAATTCCAGCTCGTGGGTGGACACCAGCACCGCCAGATCCTGTTCGCGGGCCAGACGGGCCAGCAGGTCCAGGAGCTCCACCCTCGACGGGACGTCCAAGAACGACGTCGGCTCGTCCAGGATCAGCAGCCGGGGTTGCTGGGCGAGGGCACGGGCGGTCATCACGCGCTGGCGCTGACCGTCGGACAGTTCGCCGCCGAGCCGCCCGGCCAGAGCGGCGGTGCCGGTCACCTCGAGCGCCCACTGGACGACGGCGTGGTCGTCGGCCGTCATCCGCGCCGACACGCCGAGGTGCGGGGTGCGTCCCAGTGCCACGATCTCGCGCACGCTGAGGAAACCGGGGTCGACGCGTTCGGTCAGCACCACGGCCACCGAGGTGGCCAGTCGGGCCGGCGGGGTGTCGGCCACGTCGCGGCCCTCGATCTCGGTCCGGCCGGCGAGCGCGGGCTGCAATCCGCACACGGTCCTCAGCAGCGTCGACTTGCCCGAGCCGTTGGGCCCGAGTAGTGCGGTGAGCCGCGCCGGAAGGGCCGTCGCGGTCAGCTGCTCGGCCAGGACACGATCGGTTCCGGTGCGTCGCAGTCCCGAGCGGCGCGCCGGATAGCCGATGGACAGATCGCGCAGGGCCAGTCCGGTTCCAGGGGTTCGGTCGACACTCACAGTCCCACCCCCGACAGCCGGCCCCGGCTGGCGCGGACCAGAACCACGATCACCACCGGCGCGCCGAAGAGCGCGGTGACAGCGCCCAGCGGCAAGACTTTGCCGGTGCCCGGCAGCTCGGCGATCACGCCGCAGACCAGCGTCAGTGCGGCGCCGATCAGGAGAGTCGCGGGCATCACCAGCCGGTGGTCGGAACTGCCGACGGCGAACCGTGCCAGATGCGGGACCACCAGTCCCACGAAGCCGATCGGCCCGCAGAAGGCGGTGGTCACGCCGGCGAGGATGGCGGCCGAGACGATGATCGACAGTCTGGTCCGGCCGATGCCGATGCCCATGGAGCGCGCATAGCCCTCACCCAGCAGCAGCGCGTTCAGCGGGCGGATGGTGAGCGCAGCCAGCGCGATCCCGACCACCACCAGCGGCACCATGATCCGCAGATCCTGATAGGTGGAGGCACGGAAGGTGCCCATACCCCATTCCAGGAACTGCTGGGCCAGTTGCGGTTTGGTCATCGTCAGCAGCACCGAGACCGCAGCGGTGCTGACCGAGGCAAGCATCACGCCGACCAGCAACAGCGCCACCGACGACCGCACCCACCGTGACAGGATCGCGATCACCGCCAGTACGATTCCGGCACCGAGGGCGGCGGCGATCACCATGCCGTTGCGCCCCATGCCGGTCAGGCCGCTGGTGAAGCCGCCGGCCGCGGTGCCGCCGAGCAGCACCACCAGCGCCACGCCGAGCGAGGCGCCGGAGCTGGCGCCCAGGATGTAGGGGTCGGCCAGCGGGTTCCGGAACAGGGTCTGCATCTGCATGCCGGCCAGTCCCAGGGCGGCGCCGACGGTGAACGCGGTGATGGTGCGCGGGATCCGGAAATCCAGGACCAGGCCGGCCGCACGCGAGTCGCTGTCGCCGAGCAGGACGGCGGCGGTGTCGCCGAACGGCACCGACGTCGAGCCGAGGAACAGCGACGCGCCCAGCGCCAGGATCACCGCCGCCGCCAGCAGCCCGAACGCCCACCAGGTCCGGCGGCTGCGCCCCGGACCCTCCGCGATCACCGCGCGAGCCTCCGGTAGTAGACGAACTCGTGGTCGGGCAGCAGCTCCGGGTGCAGGATCGCGACGGTGTCGGCCAGCACCAGATCCGGTCGCGCGCTGCCGGATTCGAAGAAGTCGTTGCCGCCGGTCGGGCCCATCGCCAGATTCGCATTCCACACCTGGCCGGAGGACACCGCCGCCAGGTTGCGGTACCGCGGATCCACCTTCAGCACATCGGCGATCGACGTCCACTGGTTGTCCGAGACCAGCCAGATCGGCACGTCACCGGCGCGATCGACCACCTCTTCGAAACTGAGCTGAACCGAGTTGCCGGCGCGGTCGCTCCACGGCCACCGGCCGCCGGCGTCGGTGATCAGTCGGCCGGACGAGCTGTCGGCACCGGGCACGGTCCACGTGCCCTGGAAGTCGGCGCCGTACAGCAGGTCGGTGACCGCTGCCCCGCGCGCCTTCGCGGCGAGATCGTTGTACCGCTCGGCGATGCCGGAGAAGACTTCCTCGGCCTTGGCCGAAGTGTCGGTGAGGACTCCGAGGACTTTGATCCACTCGGCGATCGCCAGCGGACTGGACTCGAGCCAGTCGGCGACGGCCACCACCGGAATGCCGGCGCGCCTCAGCACCGGGTAGGCGCCGTTCTCGGTGCCGTCGGTGAGGACGACGTCGGGCCGCGCAGCCAGCACGCGTTCGGTGTCGACGGTGGCACCGGTGGCGTACTCGGTGACCTTGCCCTCGGAGACGCGGTCACGCACCTGCTGGTTGCTGATCATGGAGGTGTCGGCGGCGCCGGTGAGTGCGTCCAGGACGCCGAGCTCGGTGAACCACGGAAGTTGCGTGGTGGAACCGGAGTAGACGGTCTGCACCGGCACCTCGATGGTCTGGGCGCCGGCCAGGTCACCGGTGAGCTCCGGCGCCGGGGTTCCGCAGCGCACCAGCGCGTAGCTCTCCGGGCTGCCGCCCGGGAACGGCTGGCGCACCGTGAGGACCACGTAGTTCGGGTGATAGTCCAGGGTGAAGTTCTGGGCGTAGTCGACGGTCGCCTTGTCCGGGAAGTAGTCGGTTCCGGCGCTGTAGTCGTCGACGCAGGTGCGCGGGCGGCCCGGATCGTCGGAGGTGGTGCCGCAGCCGGTGAGGATCAGGGCGGTGATGCCCAGGAGCGCCAGCAGTGATCGGAGGCGGCCCCGGGCGGTCACTGGACCAGCTTCGCGAGTCGCTCGACCTCATCGACCGATCCGGGCGAGACCAGCATGGTGGTGACGCCTGCGGCCTCCCAGACCTTGATCTGCTCGCGCACGTGCGCTTCGTCGCCCACGATCGCCGAGTCGTCGACCACGGCGTCGGGGATGATCTGTGCCGCCTCGTCCTTGCGGCCGGTGCGGAACAGTTCGGTCACCTCGTCGACCACCTCGGAGTAGCCCATCCGGCGATAGACCTCGGCGTGGAAGTTGGTGTCTTCGCTGCCCATGCCGCCCATGTACAACGCCAAAAACGGCTTGATCGCGGCGTAGGCGGCGGCCGGATCGTCGGTGAGGACGATCTGGGCGGTCGCGCAGATCTCGAAGGTCTCGCGCGTGTGCCGGGCGCCCGGGCGGGCGAAGCCCTCGTCCAGCCACTCGTTGTAGGTGTCAGCCATGCGCGGGGTGTAGAACAGCGGCAGCCAACCGTCGGCGATCTCCGCGGTGAGCGCGATGTTCTTCGGTCCCTCGGCGCCGAGGAAGACGGGGATGTCCGCGCGCAGCGGGTGCACGATCGGCTTGAGCGGCTTGCCCAGCCCGGTGGCACCCTCACCGGCGTAGGGGAGCCGGTAGTGCGGTCCGTCGCTGGTGACCGGCTCCCGGCGAGCCCAGACCTGACGCATGACGTCGATGTATTCGCGGGTGCGGGCGAGGGGCTTGGCGAACGGCTGGCCGTACCAGCCCTCGACCACCTGCGGACCGGAGACGCCCAGTCCGACGATGTGCCGCCCGCCGGACAGGTGATCCATCGTCAGCGCGGCCATCGCGCAGGCGGTGGGCGTGCGTGCCGACATCTGCAGCACCGAGGTGCCCAGCCGGAGCCGTTCGGTGCGGCTGCCCCACCAGGCGAGGGGGACATAGGCATCCGAGCCCCATGCCTCCGCGGTGAATATCGCATCGAAGCCGAAGGTCTCGGCGGCGTCGACCAGTTCGGCGTGGTTGTGCGGAGGCTGCGCCCCCCAATATCCAAGTTGCAGACCGAGTTTCATACCGACATCCTGACACGCCCACCGAACGGGGCGACCCCGGTCCGGCAACAAGCGCGGACCGGGGTCTCCCGGTGTGCGGGCGGTGGTGGTGCCGCCGGTTCAGCGACGCAGTTCGAAGCGATCGTTGTCCATCACCTGGTGCCAGGCGGCGACGAAGTCGTCGACGAACTTACGCTTGGAGTCGTCCTGGCCGTACACCTCGGCTAGGGCCCGCAGCTGCGAGTTGGAACCGAAGGCCAGGTCGACGCGGCTCGCCGTCCACTTCTGCTCGCCCGTCGCCCGGTCGACGCCGACGTAGGTGCCGTCGGGTCCCGGCTTCCAGTCGATCTCCATGTCCAGGAGATTGACGAAGAAGTCCTGCGACAGAGTGCCCGGATTCTCGGTGAAGACGCCCAGCGGCGAATCCTGGTGGTTGGCACCCAGGACGCGCAGACCACCGATCAGCGCGGTCATCTGCGGGGCGGTCAGGCCCAGCAGCTGTGCCCGGTCGACCAGCAGGTACTCGGCCGGGATGGGCGCATCGTCGGCGACGTAGTTGCGGAAGCCGTCCCAGCGGGGCTCCATGGCCTCGAAGGACTCCACGTCGGTCTGCTCCTGGACGGCGTCGGTGCGGCCCGGGGTGAAGGGCACGGTCACCTCGACGCCGGCCTGGCGGGCGGCCTCTTCGATGGCCGCTGCGCCGCCGAGCACCACGATGTCGGCGAAGGAGACCTTCTTGTCCCCGTGCCGCAGGTGGCCGATCATGCCCTCGGTCGAGTCGTTGAACTGATCGGCGATGCCCTCGAGCACCTCGATGGCCCGCGCCAGCTCGGCGGGCTCGTTGACCGCCCAGTCGCGCTGCGGATCCAGCCGCACGCGACCGCCGTTGGCGCCGCCGCGCTTGTCACTGGAGCGGAACGACGCGGCCGAGGCCCACGCGGTCTTGACCAGCTGGCCGATGGTCAGGCCGGACTCGAGGATCTTCTTCTTCAGGGCCTTGACGTCGCCGTCGTCGATCAGTTCGTGATCGACCGGCGGCACCGGGTCCTGCCAGATCAGCGTCTCGGTCGGGGCGAGGGCACCGCGGTAGCGCGAGATCGGTCCCATGTCGCGGTGGGTCAGCTTGAACCACGCGCGGGCGTAGGCGTCCTCGAACTCCTTCGGGTTCTCCAGGAACCGGCGGGAGATCTTCTCGTAGATCGGGTCGTAGCGCAGCGCCAGGTCGGTGGTCAGCATCATCGGCTGATGGCGCTTCTCCGGGTCGGCCGGGTCGGGCACGCTGGTGGATCCGGCGTTGTCCTTCGGATGCCACTGCTGGGCGCCCGCCGGGCTCTTGCCCAGCTCCCACTCGTACCCGAAGAGGGTCCAGAAGAAGTTGTTGTCCCAGGTGACCGGGGTGCTGTTCCAAGCGCCTTCCAGTCCGGAACTGACCGCGTCGGCGCCGACGCCGGTGCGGGTGGGGTTCTTCCAGCCCAGGCCCATGGTCTCCAGCGGCGCGGCCTCGGGCTCGGGGCCGAGCACGTCGGCCGGGCCGTTGCCGTGGGTCTTGCCGAAGGTGTGGCCGCCGGCGATCAGGGCGACGGTCTCCTCGTCGTTCATCGCCATGCGGCCGAAGGTCTCACGGATGTCCACCGCCGCCTTGAGCGGATCCGGGTTACCGTTGGGGCCTTCGGGATTGACGTAGATCAGGCCCATCTGGACCGCGGCCAGCGGGTTGTCCAGGTCGCGCTCACCGGTGTAGCGCTCGTCGTCGAGCCAGGTGGTCTCCGGACCCCAGTAGACCTCCTCGGGCTCCCACTTGTCGGTGCGGCCACCGGCGAAGCCGAACATGGTCATCCCCATCGACTCCATGGCGTAGGTGCCGGCGAAGATGATCAGGTCGCCCCAGGAGAGTTTCGCCCCGTACTTCTTCTTCAGCGGCCAGAGGAGGCGGCGAGCCTTGTCCAGACCGGCGTTGTCCGGCCAGCTGTTGAGCGGGGCGAAGCGCTGCATACCGTGCCCGCCGCCGCCGCGGCCGTCGCTGATGCGGTAGGTGCCGGCCGCGTGCCAGGCCATCCGTACGAACAGGGGGCCGTAGTTGCCGTAGTCGGCCGGCCACCACGACTTCGAGTCGTGCATGAGCGCATCCAGGTCCGCCTTGAGCTCATCGAGGTCGATGCTCTCGAAGGCGGCGCCGTAGTCGAAGCCGGGGTAGGGGTCGCCCTCGACCGGATTCTCGGCGAGGAGCTTGAGGTTGAGCTGGTTGGGCCACCAGTCGCGGTTGCCGCCGCCTTCCGACGGCGGGCGCAGGCCGCCGTGGACCGGGCAACCGGCGGTGCTGTCGTCGATTTCGGCGAGGGGCTGTTCGTCGGACACAGGATTTCCTTTCGGTCGGCCGAGCTGTTCGGCCGACGAGTAGGTGGAGCTGACGGGGTCGATGGAACGGGCAGGGTCGGTGGAACCGGATCGGGACGGACGGTCAGAGTGGTTCGCGGGGGTGGTCGTGGGCGGATCGCCGGCGGGCGGCGCACTCGGGGCAGCGCCCCCAGTACACGACCTCGGCCTCGTCGATCTCGAAGCCGTGGTCGTGGGCGGCGGTCAGGCACGGGGCCTGGCCCAGTGCGCAGTCGACGTCGCGCACGTCACCGCAGTCGCGGCAGACGACGTGGTGGTGGTTGTCGCCGATCCGGGTCTCGTAACGCGCGGCGTGACCGGACGGCTGGATACGGCGGACCAGGCCGGCGTCGGTGAGCGCGCGCAGGACGTCGTAAACCGCTTGCCGGGAGACCTCGGGCAGCGCCGCGCGCACCGAGCCGAGGATGGTCTCGGTGACCGCGTGGGGCGTCTCGGAGACCGCCGAGAGGACGGCCAGCCGCGGCCGGGTCACTCGCAGACCGGCCCCACGGATGGAGGCGGTGAGCGTCTCGGTGTCGGCCATACCCACATCATGCCTCAGTTATCTGGACCAGGTCCAGAATATAGAGAAATTGGTGTCGGAAGTCCCGGTTCACCGGCGCCGGGATCGACGCCGGTGAGGAATCGGCGCGGCACGTCCACCAGCATGGTGTCGATGGTGGCCTGGGCGATCCCGTGTGCGCGGAGTTCGGGGATCACCCGCTCGGCGATCTGGCGGTAGTTCCAGTCGGGAGCTGCCGTGGCGATCCTGGCGGGGTCGAACCAGTCGCTGTAGCAGAAGGCGCTCTGGGACAACACCAGCCGATCGGCGTGCCCCGATTCCAGCAGGGCGAGCAGCGTCGCCATCCGCGTCTCGTGGGGGAGCAGGAGGTCGACGCCGAAGTGGTCCAGCCCGAGGAGGGAACCGGCATCGGCCAGATGGCGCAGGTAGTCCAGGTCGCCGGTGTCTCCGGAGTGAGCCAGCAGCACCCGCCGCAGATCCACGCCTTCCTCGCCGAGGATCCGCTGGGCGACCAGACCTGATTGGGTGTGCGGGTTGGTGTGCACCACCACCGGTGCGCCGGTCTCCACGCTGGCCCGGCCCACGGCGCGCATGATCCGCTCGACGCCCGGGGTGAGCCCCTCGGCCTCGATGACGCAGACCAGGAAGGCGGCCTTGATCCCGGTGCGGCCGATCCCGACGGTCAGGTCGCGCACGAAGGCCTCGACCAGCGGTTCGGGCGAGTCGAAGCCCAGCCCGGGGCCGGTGTAGTGGAACTGCAGCGGCAGGTCGCTGTAGGTGAACAGGCCCGTGGCGACCAGGACGTTGAGGTCGATCTGATCGGCGACGCGGCGCACCCGCTCCACGTTGCGGCCCAGACCGGCCACCGAGACGTCGAGCAGACTGTCGAAGCCGAGTTCTTTGACCTCGGTCAGCCGCCGCACCGCACCGGCGACCTGCTCCTCCTCATCCCAGTCGACGAGGAAGTTGAGCCGGAAATCGTCGTTCAGGACGAAGACGTGTTCGTGAGCCAGAACCGCGCCGAGTGCCGACGGGTCGATCGGCCCCGTCACGGTGTTGATCGTCTGCATACCGTCCTTCGTCCAACCCCCCGATGAGTCGCCTCACCCCCGTGGACTGAAACACTAGGTGCGCAGGTCCCGGAGCGGACGCGATTGGCCACCTCCGCAGCCCCGGACCGCTCCCGGCGGCGCACCGCCGGGTGTCGTAGGGTGACCGCATGCTTCGCACGGGACAAACCTTCGCCGGCTTGCGAATCGTCGGATCGCTCGGGGTCGGACCTGCCGGTGAAACCTACCTGATCAAACCCCCTCAGGGCGCGCAGGAGGACATCCTGCTGCTGCTGCCGGAGTCACGGGGCAGCGACCCGGCCTATCGCCAGGCCTTCTTCACCACGGCCGCACAAGCGGGCAGCCTGGATCATCCGGCCGTCGTCGCGATCCGCGGATACGGCGAGGAACAGGGACGGTTGTGGATCGCCACCGAGTATCTGCTGTCGCCCACGGCCGAGGCGCTGGTACGCCAGTCCGGACCGTTGAGCGTCCAGGACGCGGCGGCCGCGGTCATCGCGGTCGGCGGCGCCCTCGATCAGGCGCGCGCGCGTGGGCTGGCCCGGTCGGAGGTGGCCCCGTCGGACGTGCTCGTCGCCGACGGACCGGCCGGACGGCGCTATCGGGTGACCGGATTCGGGATTCCGGAGGCGGGCGGACCGGCCGGGCAGCGCGCCGACCAGGCGGCACTGGGGGAGCTGGCCACCTTTCTGCTCAGCGGCGGAGCCTCGATCGGCCAGCGGGTCACCACCATGCGGCCCGAGCTGTCGCCCGAGGTGGACGAAGTCCTGGCCCGGGTGCGGCGGCCGGCCGGTGAACGCTACGAGTCCTGCGGCGACTTCGCCGCCGCCCTGGCGACCGCGCTCCTCGGCGCCGAGGGCACAGCACTCGCTCAGACCCTGAACGAGCCGACTGTGAACGAACCGACTGCGAACGAGCCGACCAGGGTCGTCGGCGGTCCGGCCGGTGCGACGATGCCGGGCGCGACGACGCCGATCACGCCGGGGCAGGGTGCGCCGGGAGCCGGTGCCGCGGTGCCACCGGCCGTGCCGCCCGCAGGCGGCGCGCCCGGTCACGGCGCGACGATGCCGGCGTACCCCGCCGTCGGTGGACCGCCGCCGGGATACAGTCCTGCCGGTCCGATTCCGCCTGGCGGTCCGATTCCGCCCGGCTTTCCGGCGGGCGGCCCGGGCGGCACCGGCGGCTCGAGCGGGAACCGCACCGCCGTGCTGATCGCCGGCGGTGTGCTGATCGCCCTGATCCTGGTGGTCGGGGTGACCCTGGCGCTGGTCCTTCCCGGCGGCGGAGACGACGAGACGACGACCGCATCCAGTTCGTCGAGCACCTCGCCCAGCACCAGCGCGTCTCCCTCCAGCAGCGTTGCCAGCGATCCCGCCGTGGTCGGCGGCGTACCCACGGCGTGCGTTGCGGGCAACGGAACGCGGCGCGGCACGTCGCCGAACCTCGAGGCCGGACCGATCCGCATTCCGAGCGAGGCCCTCCCGGCGGGCTGGTCACCCGACCCCGGTGGCCAGATGCCGTTCCTGGTGCGATCGGACGGCATCGTCGTCTCCCGCCCGGCCGGTCAGAACTGGCAGGCGCAGTTGCTGGTGGGCGCGCTGCCGGCGGACTTCACCGGCGATCTGCGCGCCATCGGCCGCAAGATCATCGAATGCCTGCCGGACATGCCCGGATATCAGAACACCAACCCCCGCACCCCCGTGATCGACAGTGAACGGGAGGACCATCCTGAGGACAGCGACATGCAGGTGCTGATCTTCCGCGGAAAGGTGCCGGTCTCGCGGGGCGCCATCACCTCGGACGACTTCACCCTGCTGATCGCCGACACCACACCGCGCTCGATCTCACTCGGTTACTCGGCCAACAACGACCCGCTGAGCCGTGGCGAAGTGGACAAGGCGATCGCCCGGACCCAGGTCATGACGCGCTGACGCGCGGAGTCCACGTGCGGACCGTGTGCACCACGACCACCGCCGCGACCATGACCCAGGCGTAGACGAACAGCCAGCCGATCACCGAGAAGACCACGCCGAGGGTGCCGAAGCGCGCCTCGGCGTTGGTCAGGATCGGCACGAAACCGATCTGCGTGAGAAGAAAGAACAGTGCCACGGCCGAGCCGATCGCCACGCCGGTGGCCAGCACGTCCCGGCCGCCGACCCGGCCGGCGGTGAGCAGTCGGGTGACCGCCGCCCAGACCAGTGCCCAGAGCAGCAGGCTCAGCGCCGTCTCGATCACCATGGTCAGGCCGTAGGGCCAGCTGCGGATGAGGAAGACCTCCACGGTGATCCCGGCGACGATGGCGGCGATGATCAGCGGCCACCGCCACCAGCCGGCGATGCCGAGCCGGGGGTACTCCCAGACCTCGGCGTACATCCGGTCGAGGGCGCGGGAGAACGATGTCGCACCGATGACGGTCATCAGCACCCCGGCGATGCCGAAGGAGGCGACGGTGGCGTCGGAGGTGAACGACGAACCGGTGTCCAGCTCCAGCCACTGGCTGCTGATGCGGTCGAGCGCGCGCTCGATCGGCCCCCGGCCGGGCATCGAGGTGATCAGGATCAGCACCGGCAGGATCGACGTGAAGGCCTGGCCGGCCAGGGTCATCGCCCGGTCGGTGACGTTGGCGCGGCCCAGTCCGGTGAGGACGGCGACGACGACGGAATCGCGCAGCCGCGCACCGGCGGCGGCTGCACGCTCGCGGATCTGATCGGGCTTCACGGTGCACACCGCCGGTCGGTCACGCGGTCCAGTATCGCCTGCCGGGATACGGAACAATGACAGACATGCCCACCGCTTCGAACCAGGACCCGCAGGCCGACGACCACCCCGCCGTGCCGGCCGACAGCCACGATCTGATCCGCGTACGGGGAGCCCGGGTCAACAACCTGAAGGACATCGACGTCGACCTGCCCAAACGGCGGCTGACGGTGTTCACCGGGCTGTCCGGCTCGGGCAAGAGCTCGCTGGTCTTCGGCACGGTCGCGGCCGAGAGTCAGCGGCTGATCAACGAGACCTACAGTTCGTTCGTCCAGGGGTTCATGCCGACACTGGCACGGCCCGACGTGGACGTCCTCGACGGGATCACCACCGCGATCATCGTCGATCAGGAACGGATCGGCGGCAATCCGCGCTCGACGGTCGGCACCATCACCGACGCGAACGCGATGCTGCGCATCCTGTTCAGCCGGCTCGGAGAGCCGCACGTCGGACCGTCCACCGCGTTCTCGTTCAACGTGCCGTCGGTCAGCGGCAGCGGTGCGATCAAGGTCGGCGACAAGAAGGCCACCAAGGCCAGCTTCGAGAGCCTGGGCGGCATGTGCCCGCGCTGCGAAGGGATGGGCACCGTCTCGGAGATGGACCTGACCCAGCTGTACGACGCCGAGAAGTCGCTCAACGAGGGCGCGCTGACCATTCCGGGCTACAGCGCCGACGGCTGGTATGGGCGGATCTTCAGCGGCTGCGGCTATTTCGATCCGGATACGCCGATCAAGGACTTCACCGATACCGAGCTGGACGCCCTCCTGTACAAGGAGCCGACCAAGATCAAGGTCGACGG
This sequence comes from Gordonia caeni, assembly GCF_039537105.1. NCBI lineage: Bacteria > Bacillati > Actinomycetota > Actinomycetes > Mycobacteriales > Gordoniaceae > Gordonia > Gordonia caeni. Next base: position 42,825 of record NZ_BAAAZW010000009.1, on the reverse strand, counting down.
CATCAACCTCACCTACGAGGGATTGATCCCGCGCATCCAGAAGTCCATGCTGAGCAAGGACATCGATTCGGTCCAGCCGCACATCCGGGCCTTCATCGAGCGCGCGGTGACCCAGACCGTCTGCCCCGAGTGCGACGGCACCCGGCTGGCCGAGCACGCCCGCAACAGCAAGATCGACGGGCTGAGCATCGCCGATGCGTGCCGCATGCCGATCGTCGACCTGGCGGCGTGGGTCGACCGGCTCGACGATCCGCGGGTGGCGCCGCTGCTGGAGAATCTGCGTGCCACCCTCTCCTCGTTCGTGGAGATCGGCCTGGGCTATCTGGCCCTGGAACGTCCCACCGGGACGTTGTCGGGCGGAGAAGGCCAGCGCACCAAGATGATCCGGCATCTCGGTTCGGCGCTCACCGACGTCACCTACGTGTTCGACGAGCCGACGGTGGGACTGCACCCGCACGACATCTCCCGGATGAACGACCTGCTGCTGCGCCTGCGGGACAAGGGAAACACGGTGCTGGTGGTGGAGCACAAGCCGGAGGTGATCGCGATCGCCGACCACCTCGTCGACCTCGGGCCCGGGGCGGGCACCGGGGGCGGGCAGGTGTGCTTCGAGGGCGACCTGGCCGGTCTGGAGGCCGCCGACACGGTCACCGGCCGTCACCTGCACCACCGTGCGGTCCTGAAACCGCAGGTGCGCGAGGCGTCCGGGACGCTGGAGATCCGCGATGCCTGCGCCAACAATCTCGATCACGTCGACGTCGACGTTCCGCTCGGCGTGCTGGTCGCGGTGACCGGCGTGGCGGGGTCGGGCAAGAGCTCGCTCATCCACGGTTCGGTGTCCGGGCAGCCGGAGGTGGTCGCGATCGATCAGACCGCGATCCGCGGCTCGCGCCGCAGCAATCCGGCCACGTACACCGGTCTGCTGGAACCGATCCGGAAGGCCTTCGCCAAGGCCAACGGTGTGAAGCCGGCGCTGTTCAGTGCGAACTCGGAGGGCGCGTGTCCGGTGTGCAAGGGCGCCGGGGTGATCTACACCGACCTGGTGACGATGGCCGGGGTGGCCTCACCCTGCGAGGATTGCGGCGGCAAGCGGTTCCGGGCCGAGGTGCTGGAATACCGCCTGGGCGACGGGGATTCGGCCAAGGACATCAGCGAAGTGCTGGCCATGACGGTGGAGGCGGCTCGCGGCTTCTTCGCCGAGGGCGCGGCGCGGACGCCGGCCGCGTCCAAGATCCTGGACCGGCTGGCCGACGTCGGGCTCGGCTACCTCACCCTCGGTCAGCCGCTGACCACGCTGTCCGGCGGCGAGCGCCAGCGCATCAAACTGGCCACCGCCATGGCCGACAAGGCCGGGCTGTACGTGCTCGACGAGCCCACCACGGGCCTTCACCTGGCCGACGTCGACCAGCTGCTCGGCATGCTCGACCGGCTGGTCGATTCGGGCCGGTCGGTGATCGTGATCGAGCACCACCAAGCCGTGATGGCGCACGCCGACTGGATCATCGATCTGGGTCCCGGCGCGGGCCAGGACGGCGGCCGGGTGGTGTTCGAGGGCACGCCGGCGGAGTTGGTGGCCGATCGCTCGACGCTGACCGGCCAGCACCTCGCCGACTACGTCGGGGCCTGAGCGCAGAAGGCTCGGGCCTCGACTCGAGGCCGGCTGTCGGATCAGGCCGGGAGGGGCTGCGGCCGGCCCACCGGACTTCCGGTGCCCTTACCGGTGTACTGGGACAGGTAGTGGCCGAAGACGATCAGGCTCAGGAAGGCCGCGAGGGTGCACCAGATCGACGAATAGTCGGCGGCCTTGATGATGGCGGCGATGGTCATGGCGACCAGATTGCCCACGCCCAGCGCGATCACCCAGCGGTACGAACTCATCATCGGCCCGAAGCAGGTGGCGAACACGTAGGGCACGGCCAGCCAGACGCCGCTGAACGGCGCCCCCAGTTCGTAGGCCAGGTTGCTGTCGATCACCTGGACGCCGATCTCGGGTTGCACCGAGAGATACACCATGTAGAGCGCCAGGGCGCCGCCGATCACCATCGGCCACCGCAGCCAGCCGCGGCGGCGCCGGTCCGGCTCCATCAGCCACACCGCCCACGGCACGTAGATCGGCAGCAGCGCCCAGGCGAACATCACCCACATGTGCACGCCCCAGCCGGAGAGCTGGGCGTCGGACGAGCCGTCGAGCTCCAGCCAGGTCCACCCTTCGAGGGCCTGGTGGGCGGCGAACAGCAGGGGGAGGGCGGCGAACGGCAGCTGCCGCTTGTCCCGGACCAGGGCGAGGGTGGCCACACCGGCCACCCCGATCACACCGGCGCCGATGAAGCTCGAGGTCGCGTTGAAACACATGAGCTCATCGTGGCATCCCGGCCGGTCAGTCCCCGGCGGGCGCGCCGATGATCGCGGGGCCGGGCCGCACCGTCAGGCCGGCGCCGCTGAGGGTGCCCGTCGCCTCGAAAGTGCGGTCGTAGGCGGTCGAGGAGATCCGCCAGCCGTCCGGGGTGCGTCGGTAGGTGTCCCGGTAGAAGGCGGCACCGATGATCAGCACGTCGTACTCGGGGACCATGACGCGGTCCTGCAGATACCAGCTGCCGGTCGCGGTATCGCCGTCCACCTCGATCATCGGGTGGCTGACCCGGTGCTCGGTGACCATGTCCGGCGGCATCGCCTGCCGGAGATACTCGGTCAGCTCGGTGCGGCCGGTGAAGGTGAGCGGTTTGCCGTTGATCTTGGAGCCGTACCCGGCGTGGACGTCCTCGGTGAGGGTGTCGGCGAAGGCCGTCCAGTCCCGGGTGTCCACCGCGCGCAGATACCGGTACTTGAGGTGTTCGATCGCGCGGATGTCGTCGGCGTCGGTCATGACAGGCTCCTTCGGAACGGCTCGACGCAGCAGTGCAGGTGCATGCCGGGGTTACTGCACGTCGGGGATGGGCAGGGCGAAGTTCGGTGCGGCCAGGCCGCCGTCCACCTCGACGACGGTGCCGGTCACGTAGGCGGCGGCCGGACTGGCCAGGTAGACCGCGGCTGCGGCGATGTCTTCCGGTTCGCCGAGGCGGCGCAGCGGGGTGGCGGCCTCGATCTGCCCGCGCAGCCCGTCGTCGGCGGCCACCACCTCCAGGGCCGAGGTGGCCACGGCGCCGGGCGCGATCGCGTTCACCCGGATCCGCGGACTCAGATCTTGCGCGGCGAGCTCGGTGTAGTGCGTCAGGGCCGCCTTGACGGTGCCGTAGGTGAGATAGCCGCGGTCCGACAGCCGCCCGATGGAGGAGGTGATGTTCACGACGCTGCCGCCGTCCTCGTTCTTGAGTAGGTGCGGGACCGCCGCCAGCAGTAGCGCATGCGCCGTCCCGACGTTGAACGCGAAGGAGCCGACCAGGTCGCGCACGCTGGTGTCCAGGAACGGTTTCGGCATGGCGCCGCCGACGTTGTTCACCACCGTGTCGAGCCGGCCGAACTCGGCGATTGCGGCTTCGGCGAGTTCCCCGGGATCGGCGGTGGCCAGGTCGAGCGGCACAGCCAGAGCGCGGCGGCCGGTCGCCTCGACGGCACCGCGCACCCGTTCCAGATCGTCGGCGGTGCGGGCGGAGATCACCACGTCGGCGCCTGCCTGTGCGAAACCCACGGCGATCGCGGCGCCGAGGCCGCGCCCGGCCCCGGTCACCACCGCGACGCGGTCGTCCATTCGAAATCGATCCGTCAGCATGCCGCACCCTAACCCGGGGCCGGCCCCGGCTGCAGGCTGATTCGCCAGGTGCGGCACCGGGGTCGGCTAACCTGGCCGGGTGCCGGCTTCCCGTCCCTCGGCCGCGGCCGCGGCTGCCTCGCTGGAGCGTCATCAGGTCGCCTGCTACCTCGGGGCGATCGCGGTGGCCGCGGCGGCGGGAGTACTTGCTCCGCAGACGTTCTCGTCGCTGAGCGTGCTCATCACCCCGTTCCTGGCGGCTTTGCTGTACGTGACCTTCCTCCAGGTTCCGGTGGCCGCGATGGGGCGGGCGATGCGCGGCGGGCGGTTCCTCGGCGCCGTGCTGGTGCTCAACTTCGTGGTGGTTCCGCTGGTGGTGGCCGCCCTCTTCGCGCTCGTGCCGTCCGAGCGCGGCGTGCAACTGGGGGTGCTGCTGGTGCTGCTGTGCCCGTGCGTCGATTACGTCATCGTCTTCACCGGTTTGGCCGGCGGTGACGAGCGGCGGCTCCTCGCCGCCACGCCGGTGCTGCTGGTGGTGCAGATGGCTCTGTTGCCGCTCTATCTGTGGGCCTTCCTCGGGCGGGAGCTGACTGCAGTGGTCCAGGTGCGGCCGTTCCTGGAAGCCTTCGCGGTGTTGATCGTGCTTCCCCTGTTGCTCGCGTGGGCGACTCAGTGGTGGGCCCGGCGGACCCGCGCCGGCCGTCGTGCCGAGTCGGGGGCGACGGTGGCCATGGTGCCGCTGATGATGGCGGTGCTCTTCACCGTGGTGGCCTCACAACTGCCCCGCCTGGACGGCTGGCCGACCGGTCTGGGGACGGTGGCCGGAATCTATGCACTGTTCGCGGTCGCGATGACGATCTTCGGCGTTGTCACCGCCCGAGGGCTGGGACTGGACACGCGAGGTCGGCGCGCCGTCGTCTTCTCCGGAGTGACGCGCAACTCGCTCGTGGTGCTGCCGCTGGCGCTGGCCCTTCCGGGGCCGCTGGCACCGGCCGCGGCGTCGGTGGTGGTGCTGCAGACGCTGATCGAACTGGTCGCCATGGTGGTCCTGGTCCGGCTGGTGCCCCGCCTGGTCCCCGGGCCGGTGGGCTGAGCGCCGGGCCCGGGGAACCGCGATCGGTCTCAGGCCACGTGCTCGGCGACGGTGGTGGTGGCGCCGATGGTGGCCGGTGCCGCGGTCATGGTGCGCAGGAACGCGTGGGCCTGCCGGTCGCCGCGCGCCGCCATCCAGTCGCGGCCGCCGGGCAGGAAGCCGACGCCGGAGCGGACGAGATTCCGCGGGAGGGCGAGCAGCGGATACCAGGGGAGTGTGCGAGTGGGCAGTCCGAGCGTGGCCATGGCCTTCGGGCCAAGGAAAGCGGCGCTGATGGACAGGTGCTGACGGCGGGCCCAGCGGCGGCGCAGAGGGCTCAGATGTCGGTACTGCCAGTGCATCGGATCGTCCGCCATGGGCTTGGCCAGCCGCTTGCTGGTCTCGTCGGGGGTGGCCAGTGCCGCCGAGGTGTGCATCAGCAGACGGATCGCATCGCGGAAGTCGTTGGGCAGCAAGTCGTCCCGGATACCCATCAGCCAGCCGACGTACCGGGTCAGATGGGCGATGGCACGGTACTCGGCGGGCCGGTTGACGATACCCATCCCGAGGCCGCCGAGGCTGGGGGCGATCAGCGAGCCGACGATGGTCGCCGCCATGTCGGTCTGGTTGATGGGCAGTCCCCACTGATCGGCGTCCCAGTCGGGCATGGCGCCCACGTGCCGGCGCACCATCGAATGGATGAACCGGACGCGGACGGTGGACCGGTAGCCCGGGCCGAGCGGCGCGAGGCCCCCGGCCGCGATCACGTCCATCGCCCACTGCGAGGTCTCGGCGAACCGGGTGTTGGAGCCCTTCTCCAGAGCCCCGGTGCGCAACAGCGTCTGGTTGAAGCCGGCGAACTGATATCCGCCGAGCAGGGCGACGTCGCGCGCGATGTACAGGCCGTCGGCGCCGCCGCTGCGCATGGCGGCCGCCGCAGTCTCCAGCTGATCGGCATCGACCCACTCCGGGACGGACTCCAGTTCGTCGAACAGTGCTCGTAGCGGGGCCGGGGCGTTCTCGACGCTGTCGATACCGCGCGCCAGGGCCTGCTCGAAGAGCGGCCGGACCAGCGCGGAATCCTGTGTCGACATCCAGTCGGCGAACTCGTCCATCAGTGGATCGCCGGCCATCAACAGCTCGCCCAACTGCTGGAAGCGGGCGGGATCGGGCCCGCGGACCCCCAGGGCGGTGCCGATCGCGGACACTCCCGCGGGGATCGGCACCGGAGCGTCGGGATGTCGCCGGGGAATGGTGTGTGCCATGGCGGAAGGCTCCTGTCGGGACGGCGCAGCTCTTTGGGTAACGCGTGTTGTCCGAATATAGGCTCGGCTAGAATTCGCTGTCAATGGCACGTGGAACGGTGATTCGGGACTACGGCGGCGTGAGCGCAGGCGACCGCCGGGCCGCGCGGCGCGACAAACTGATCGCCGCCGCCCGACGCGCGTGGGGTGCGCAGGGGCTCGGGGCGGTGACCGTCCGCGGTGTGGTCTCCGAAGCGGGGCTGACCAACCGCTACTTCTACGAGCATTTCCCGAACCGGGACGCGGTGATCGTGGCCGTCGCCGATCAAGTGCGCGAGGAGATGTTCACGACCCTGGTCGAGACCAGCATGGGAGCGGAGGGTGACGTGGAAGCCCGGCTCGAGGCGGCGCTGACGGTCTTCCTGCGGGGCATCGCCGAAGATCCCGAGCGCCAGCGCATCCTGACCACGGAGGTCGGGCAGATCGCGGGGCTGGAGAACCGGCGCCGGGAGACCTTCGAGCTGCTCGCCGCCCTGATTCTGGAATACGGCCCGCAGGTCCCGGGCTTCACACCGGTGGTCGATGCCGCGGCGCGCCGGCATGCGCAGTTCGTGGTCGGCGGGGTGAACCAAGTGATCGACGGCTGGCTGGCCGAGCGCGACATCCCCGTGGAAGATCTCGCCCGCGTGTGCACCGAGCTCTGCATGGCCGTCACCGCCGTCGGCGACCTGCGGTGACCCGAGTGCGCCCGCTCGCCGGGCACGGCACGGCGATGGTGACGGTCTTCCTCGGCGGCCTACTCGGGGCCCCCGCGCGGTACGGGGTGGATGTGGCACTGCCCTCCGGCCCGGACGGCTTCCCCTGGTCCACGTTCACGGTGAATCTCGTCGGCGCCTTCGCGCTCGGGCTGCTGCTGGAAACGCTGACCTCGTCCGGGTGGCGCGCCGACCGTGTGCGGCGCGCGCGGCTGCTGCTCGGCACCGGATTCCTCGGCGCCTTCACCACCTACAGTTCCTTCGCCGTCCAGTTCGATCAGCTGGGCCGGCACGGACAGGCGGGACTGGCCGCGGCCTATGCGGCCGCCAGCCTGGTCTTCGGTCTAACCGCTGCGGGCCTGGGTCTGTGTGCCGCGCAGGCCGTGCGGCGTCTCCGGGGACCCGATCCGGAGAGGGGAGTGGGCCGATGACCCTCGCGCTGGTATTCGGTATCGGGGTCGCCGGCGGTCTGGGCGCCGTCGCCCGTTACGCGCAGGACACACTGGTGACGGCCCGGTACGGCCGGGGCGTCGGCTGGGGCACTCTGAGCGTCAACGTGGCCGGCAGCCTTCTGCTCGGCATGATCACCGGGGCGGCCCTGTTCGGCGGCGAGTCCGGTGGCTGGCGCCTGGTGCTCGGCGTCGGCTTCTGCGGCGGCTACACCACCTTCAGCACGGCGATGGTCGACGTGGTGACCCTGGCGCGGGACCGGCGCTGGGGGGCGGCTGCGGTCAACCTGCTCGGCACGCTGGTCGCCACCGTTGCGGCGGCGGCGCTCGGATTCTGGGTCGTCTCCTGAGCCCTATTGACTTTCCCGACTGGAAAGAGGAACGTTACTTTCCGACAAGGAAAGTGAGTGATCGTGATGAACGAAGCGACCGGCGACAACGCTCGATCGGCACTAGAGGCCGTCGACCGAGTGCAGCAGAAGGTCTCCGACGACGTCGGTCTGCCGCGCTGGTACTGGTGGATGACCGCGGCCGGCTGGATCGCTCTCGGGGTTCTGGGCAGCCTCGCTCCGGTGTGGGCTGCGGTGACCGGGACCGTGCTCTTCGGCGCGCTCAACGCCACCTTGGCCGGGCGTCTGTACGACGGCACTCGCGGTACGGCGGGAGTCCGGTTGCGCCGGAGCGCCGTGAGCCGTCGGCTGCCGTGGCTGATCATCGCCATCCTGGTGGCCGGGGTGCTGGTCACCGTCGGCGTCGCACTGTGGCTCGACGCGGACGGAGCGGCTCACGCGGGAATCATCGCGTCCGTCGCGGTGGCGGCGGTCATCGGTTTCGGCGGCCCGGAGATCCTGCGGACGCTGCGGCACTGGGCGCACGCATGAGTGCGCGTTTCGACGAGCTGATCCACCCGAGCACCCGGCTGGCTCTGGTGGCGGCGCTCGCCTCCACCGACTGGGCGGAGTTCGCGTTCCTCAAAGATCGACTCGAGCTGTCCGATTCGGCCCTGTCCAAACAGCTCACGACACTGGAGAAGGCCGGCTACGTGGCCACCGAGAGGCGATTGACCGGGCGCCGGCACACCGTGCGCGCCCGCCTGACGCCCACTGGGCGAACGGCGTTCACCGGGCATGTGGCCGCGCTGCGGGAGATCGTCGCCGCCGCCGGGGACACCGAAACCGTGACCCCGTAATCGCCGGCCGGGTCGTCGTACGCTACCTTCCGCCCGATGTGACCAGGCTGTGGTCACATCGGACGGAAGGTCGTTTCATCGGTGATGACGGGCAGGGTGACGCCGGCGACGGGGGAGCCGACGACGCCGACGGAGACCTCCGTGTACTCGATGCCGACGTCGGTGGTCCAGTCCACCTTCACGTCGGGCTCGTCGGACGACGGCGCCGGTCCTTCACCGAGAGTCAGCGTCAGGATCAGCATGTACTGATTGAAGCCCTGCCTGCCGGGTGCCACGGTGAGGCTGCGTGGCGGGCCGTCGAAGTGGAAGGTGCCGGTGACGCTGAGTCGGTGGACACCCTCCGGCCCGGGCATGCGGGTGAGACGTGCCTGCCAGTCGTCGCCGAACCTCATGGGGGACTCGCTTCCACTCGTGGCCGTGGTGGCGCACCGGAGCGCACCTCGATGAGCTCGAGCCTAGGTCACCCGTCGGCGCCGGTCAGCCGGTCGGTGAGCAGGCCGGTCACCGGCCCGCGGTCCGGTGCCGCGAATCGGTCGACCACCGGAGGCGGCGAGGGCATAGGCTTCGGACATGGGTGAAGTGAATGCGCTTGTGGCGCAACAGGGCGACAGCGGCGACATCGAGCTGGCCCACCAGCGGGTCGACGAGAGTTTCCTGCCGGACGGGGCGGTGGAGATCGACGTCGCCTATTCGAGCGTGAACTACAAGGATGCGCTCGCGGTGACACCGAAAGGCGGAGTCGCCCGGGACTACCCGCTGATTCCGGGGATCGACATCGCGGGCACGGTGCGGGCGAGCACGTCGGCGGACTTCAGCGTCGGTGACGCCGTCGTCGCACACGGCCGCGACATCGGCACCGCTCGGCACGGCGGCTACGCCGAAGTCGCGCGTGTGCCCGCCGACCTGGTGGTTCGCCTCGACGGTCTGACCACCGCCGAGGCGGCAGCCATCGGCACCGCCGGGTACACCGCGGCGATGAGCGTCGAGCGGCTGATCTCCTACGGGATCACACCGGACGACGGTCCGGTCCTGGTGACCGGTGCCAGCGGCGGCGTCGGCAGCGTGAGCGTCGATCTGCTGGCCGGGGCCGGGTACGAGGTGGTGGCCTCGACCGGAACCGACAGTGCTCACGAGTTGCTGCGTGCGCTCGGGGCCGCCCAGGTGATCGGCCGGGTGCCGCCGGAGGGGGAGAAAGTGCGCGCCCTGGGCAAGGCGCAGTGGGCCGCCGCCGTCGACTGCGTCGGCGGGACGACGCTGGCGTACATCGCGAGCACCCTGCGCTACGAGGGCGTGGTGGCAGCCTCCGGCCTGGCCGGCGGCGCGGACCTGCCCACCACCGTCCACCCGTTCATCCTCCGGGGTGTGACCTTGGCCGGTATCGACTCGGTGCAGCAGACGATCGACCGGCGCCGGGCGCTGTGGGCGCGGCTCGGGGACGACCTCAAGCCCCGCCATCTCGACGCGGTCACCACCGAGGTGGACGTCGCCGCACTGCCCGGAACGCTCCGGACCATCCTGTCCGGGGCGGTCACCGGTCGGACCCGGGTGCGGGTGGCCGGCGGGTTCTGACCGCCCGAACGGCGACGCGGTGACCGGTCCCAGCGGACCGGTCACCGCGTCTCCGGGATGGTGCGGGGTCAGCCGGCCCGCACCGCCGCCTCGATCCGGGCGCCGATGTCGGCGTCGACGTTGCGCCAATACTCGAAAGCACGCTCGAGCACGGGCTCGGTGACGCCGGCGAGCAAGTGCCCGGCGGCGTTGGAGACCAGGCGTTCGCGCGCGTCGTCGTCGAGCACCTCACGTACCAGCGTGCCCGCCTGTCCCCAGTCGTCGTCCTCGGCGTGCAACTCGTAGGCGCTGCGGACCAGTTCGCCGTCCGCCGCCCACTGCGGCTCGGCCTGGCCGGGATAGTCCGCGGCCGGACCGCCCTTGGAGTTGGGCGCGTACACCGGGTCGTGCACCGGGTCGATGCGCATCGCCCCGTCCTTGGAGTAGCTGTGCACGGGGTTGATCGGCCTGTTCACCGGGATCTGCTGGTAGTTGGGCCCGATCCGGGCGCGGTGGGCGTCCGGGTAGGAGAAGACCCGGCCGAGCAGCATCTTGTCCGGGCTGAAACCGATCCCGGGCACCACGTTGCTCGGGGCGAAGGCCGCCTGCTCGATCTGGGCGTGGTGATCGACGGGGTTGGTGTGCAGCGTCATCTTGCCCACCCGGACCAGGGGGTAATCGGCGTGCGGCCACACCTTGGTCAGGTCGAACGGGTTGAATCGGTAGGTCTTCGCGTCGTCGAACGGCATCAGCTGCACGTGCAGCGTCCAGCTCGGATGGTCGCCGCCGGCGATCGACTCGAACAGGTCACGCGTGTAGTGATCGGGATCGGTCATGGTGAACCGGTCCGCCTCTTCGCCGGTCAGGCACTCCACCCCCTGGTCGGTCTTGAAGTGGTACTTGACCCAGTGCTTCACGCCCTCGGCGTTGACCCACAGGTACGTGTGCGAGCTGTACCCGTTCATGTGCCGCCACGTGCTCGGCGTACCGCGATCGCCCATCAGCCAGGTGACCTGGTGGGCGGTCTCGGGGGAGAGGGACCAGAAGTCCCACTGCATGTCGTGGTCGCGAAGGTTGTTGTCGGCGCGGCGCTTCTGCGAGCGGATGAAGTGCTGGAACTTGAGGGGATCGCGAAGGAAGAAGACCGGCGTGTTGTTGCCGACCATGTCGTAGATGCCCTCGTCGGTGTAGAACTTCAGCGCGAAGCCGCGCGGATCGCGCCACGTGTCAGGGCTGCCGCGCTCGCCGGCGACGGACGAGAATCGGGCCAGCATCTCGGTCTTGGCGCCGGGCTGGAACAGGCTCGCGCAGGTGAACTCGGAGACGTCGTCGGTGGTCTCGAAAGTGCCGAACGCGCCGCTGCCCTTGGCGTGCGGCTGGCGCTCCGGAATCCGCTCGCGGTTGAACTGCGCCATCTGCTCGATCAGGTAGTGGTCGTGCAAGACGATCGGACCGTTGGCGCCGACGGTGAGCGAATACTCGTCGCTGCCGGCCGGTGCTCCGGAATCGGTGGTGGTGTATGGACGTTCCGTCATCGGTTTCGCCTCCAGGGCTCGGCTCAGCGGGGCTGAGATGGGGTCTCGGAGCCGAACGAGCCCCCTCAATCCGGATGGTACGTCAGCAGGACGGTCCCGTCAGGGGTGTCGCCAGGACGGGGTCCTCCGCCCCGGCGAGGCGATGAATGTGCAGTTCAGAGGGTTAGCATCACCTTGGTTGCGGTGCGCTCGTCCATGGCGCGATAGCCCTCGGCCGCCTCCTCGATGGGGAGGGTCAGATCGAAGACCACGCCCGGGGCGATCTGTCCGGTCATGATCGCTTCGACCAGGTCGGGAAGGAACCGGCGCACCGGCGCCGGACCGCCGTGCAGGTGCACGGTGGAGACGAACAGATCCGAGCCGTCGAGCTCGACGTCGTGCGCCACCCCGACGAAGCCGACGTGTCCGCCGGGCCGGGTGGCGCCGATGGCCTGCTGCATCGACTCCTGGGTGCCGACGGCCTCGATGGTCGAGTGCGCACCGTAACCTCCGGTCAGTTCTTTGATCTCGGCGATCCCGGCGGCGCCGCGTTCGGTCACGATGTCGGTCGCGCCGAAACGGCGCGCCAGTTCCTGGCGGTCGGCGTGACGGGACATGGCGATGATCCGCTCGGCGCCGAGCTGTTCGGCGGCGAGGACGCCGAGCAGACCCACCGCGCCGTCACCGACCACCGCGACGGTCTTGCCCGGACCCGCACCGGCCGCCACGGCGGCGAACCAGCCGGTGCCCAGGACGTCGGAGGCGGCGAGGAGGGACGCGGTCTGCTCGGGAGTCCGCTCGGCGGGGATCTTCACCAGGGTGCCGTCGGCCCAGGGGATCAGTGCGTAGTCGGCCTGAGTGCCGATACCGCCCATCATCACCTGATGGATGCAGCGGGACTGGTAACCGTCCAGGCAGATCTCGCAGGTGTTGTCCGAGGCGACGAAGGAGCCGACCACGTGATCGCCGACCGCGAGATCGTGCACGTCGTCACCGATCTGCTCGACCACGCCGAGATACTCGTGGCCCATGCGCGCCGGCTTCCCGATCTCGTTGAAACCGCGGTAGGGCCACAGGTCCGACCCGCAGACGCACGTGGCGGTGACGCGGATGACGGCGTCGGTGGGCCGGGTGAGGGTGGGCTCCTCGACCTCCTCGACGCGGACGTCGCCCGGGCCGTACATCACTACTGCGCGCATTCGTGCCTCCAGGGACTCGGGGTGGGTCGCCTTCGACTCTATGTCCGCGAGGCGGTCCCCGCGCGCTCAGCGGTACTGGGCCGCGTACTCCGGGTTGGGCCGCATGTCGACGGCGCCGGCCATCCGGTTGGTCATGTTGTAGAACGCGGCGGTGGAGGCGATGTCCCAGATGTCCCGGTCGGAGAAGCCGGCCGCGCGCAGGCCCTGCCGGTCGGCCTCGTCCATCTTCGAGGGCTGCTCGGTCAGCTTCTCGGCGAACTCGAGCATCGCGCGCTGCCGGGCGGGCAGGTCGGCCGCGCGGAAGTTCATCACCAACTGCTCGCCGAGCGCCGGGTCGCCGGACAGCTGCCGCACGGCGGCGCCGTGCGCGGTGAGGCAGTAATAGCACTTGTTGACCGACGAGACGACGACCGCGATCATCTCGCGCTCGAGCTTGGACAGCCCCGAGTCGCCGAGCATCAGGTCGTTGTACATGGCGGTGAAGGCGGTGAGTTTGGCATCGTCGAAGGCGTAGGACGCCAGCACGTTCGGGACCATGCCGAGCTTCTCCTGGCAGATCTCGAAGTAGCGCCGGGTGTCGGCACTGAGCTCCTGCGGGGGCAGGTCCAGGGCGGTGACCTTCTCGGGCAGGGTGAACTTCTCGGACACGGCTCTTCCTCTCGTCGCGGACCGCGTCGCACTGTGTGCAGCGGTCCACCCGGATCGTAGCTGTCCGAGCGCTTGCTCGGCGCCGGGACCACGGTCGCCGAGACTGGGTCAGGTGAGGGCGCCGAGCACCAGGTGCAGGGCGTAGGACGTGGCGAGCGTGCGGACCATTGTGCGGTCGCCGGGGAAGGTGCGGGTGACCGTGGCGGTGGGGCGGCCGTCGATCGCCAGACCGAAACACACGGTGCCGACGGGCTTGCCCGGGACCTGGCCCCCGGGACCGGCGATGCCGGTGGTGGAGACGGCGATGTCGGAGCCGGCGACCGAGCGCGCGCCGTCGGCCATCGCGGCGGCGACGGGCTCGCTCACCGCCCCGAGTTCGGCGATCAGATCGGCGGGGACGCCGAGGACCCTGATCTTGACGTCGTTCGAGTATGAGACGACCCCGCCGAGGACGTAGGCCGAGGAGCCGGGGCGGTCGGTGAGGCGTGCGGCGACCAGGCCGCCGGTGCACGACTCCGCCGTCGCGATGGTGCGGCCGGTGAGCGCCCGCGCCAGGAGGTCGTCCACGGTCGCGCCGTCGGGGGAGAAGATCTGCCCGGAATGTTCCTGCAGCAGAAGTGTTTTCAGGGCGTCGTAATGGGCGGCGGCGCCGCGCGGGAACCGCGCATCGATCTCGACCTCGCCGCCGCGCATGCAGGTGGTGAGCTCCAGGGTGTCGTAGCCACCGATCTCCTCACCTGCTCGGCGCAGGGTGGCGGCCAGATCGGGTTCAGAGAGCCCGTAGGCGCGCATCGTCTCGTGGACCACGTCGTCGGCGCCGGCCAGGACGCCGGCGACGGCAGGCTGGGCGAGAGCGGCCGGCCACATCGCCCGCAGTTCCCGGGGCGGCCCGGGAAGGATCAGGATCGCCGGGTGAGTGGGCGAAGCGGGTATCGCGACACCGGGCGCGGTCCCGGTCGGCGGGATCGCGGCCGCTCCGGCCGGCACCAGGGCCTGTTTGGCGATGCCGGCGGTGAGGGCATCGGAGAGCTGGTGATCGTCGGCGAACCGGCGCCACCGCCGGATGATCTGGGTGATGTGCTCCTCCACCTCCGGGTCGCGAATCACCTCGAGACCGCAGAAGGCGGCCACGGTGGGGACCGTGAGGTCGTCGGCCGTCGGGCCCAGGCCGCCGGTGGTGACGATGAGGTCGAGACCCTGACCGGTGAGGAAGCGCAACTGCTGCGTCATGTCGCCGGGCCGGTCGCCGCAGATGGTCACGTGGGCCACGTCGACGCCGAGCTCCAGCAGGCGCGCAGCCACCCACGGCCCGTTCTGGTCGGAGATCTGGCCGCTGAGGACCTCGGTACCGGTGACGATGATTCCTGCACGCACGCTCACCCCGCCGAGCCTAGTGCCCCGCGGCATCGGTGGTCGTGCTGCGAGCGGGGTCGGACCGTGCCACGGCCGCTGCCTGCACCAGCGCACGCCGGTGCTCCTTCGGCGTCCTGCCGAACCACCGTCGACAACTGCGAGTGAGGGAACTCTGCTCGGAGTAGCCGAGTTGCGTGGCGATCGCCGACAGGGGGACGTTCGGGTTGGCGAGCATGCCGCCGGCGGTGTCGCGGCGGACTTGATCCACCAGTGCGTCGAAGGTGATGTCCGCGGTGCCGAGCCTGCGCTGCAGGGTGCGCGGATGCATCGCCATGAGCGCCGCGACGCGGGGCAGTCCGGCCGCGCCCACCGGGAGCGATCGCTTGATCGCGGCCGCGACCGTGTCTTCGAACGAGGTATATCGGTCCACGCCGGCCATCAGCTGAATCGCGAGGTCGTGGGCGAGCGGATCGACCTGAGTGATCCGGTGATTCATGAGCTCGGTGTGGACGACGATCGTGTTGCGCGGCGCTTCGAACTCGACGGGAGCACCGAAGTGCTCCAGGTACGCCTCGCGCTCGGCGATCGGTGCGTGGACGAAGGTGACGCGCACGGGCTGGAATGCGGGTCCGGCGATCATCTTGACCGTGCTCAGGGTGACCCCCAGGGCGAGTTCGGTGATGTGATCGCGAGCCGGCACCCGACGCAGCACGATGTCGAACTCGTAGGCGGTGTGATCGCCGTCGGCGCGTACAGCGGTGGCCAGTGCCGGGCTGTACACGTGCGCATGCTCGGTGACCGCCTGCAGAGCGGCGCCGACGGTGGTGGCGTTGCGTGCGGCGATGGCGATCGGCCCCAGGATGTCCGGATGCTGTTGAGCCGCCAGCCGGAGCGCGAAGTCCGGGGTGCGGAGTTCGGCCGCCGCCCGACCGAGCAGCGCGGACACCGCGGTGAACGGCACGAAGCGGTCGTGCGCACCGACGACGGCGGGGTCGATGCCGACGCCGCGCAGCAACCTGTCGGCGTCGCCTCCGAGTTGGTCCGCGAGTTGGGGGAACCGACTGAGCGAGGAGGCGCTGATGAGATCGGCCATGTGTTGAAAAGTAAAAAAGTATGGCACCAGATGTCAAGCAATCGGCGCGGCTCGGGTGTGACGATGAACTCATACGCCACAGACGGCGGTGACGATCACCTCAATGAGGAGGACCCCATGACCTCAACAGACACCACTCGCACCTCTCTGTTCATCGGCGGCCGATGGCGCACGCCGGCGACGACCGACACCATTCCGGTGATCTCGCCGCTCACCGAGGAGCAGACGGGGACCATCCCGGCGTCGTCGACCGCCGACGTGGATGCCGCAGTAGCGGCCGCCCGAGAGACGTTCCGCAGCGACTCGTGGCGCGCACAGAGCCATGCCGAGCGCGCCGACATGATGCGCCGCTTCGCCGACGCACTGGAAGCGCGGGCCGAGGCCCGGGCTCATGCGGTCACCGCGGAGAACGGCATGCCCATCGCGCTGGCACGCTTCGCCGAGGGGGCGGCACCCGTCCAGCTGCTCCGCTACTACGCCGATCTGATCGAGGCGGCCCCGCGCGAGGAGCGCCGGAACAGCCAGCCGATGCCGGGCACCACCGTGGTGCGCCGCGATCCGGTCGGCGTCGTCGCGGCCATCGCACCGTGGAACTTCCCGGCCGTCCTGTCGATGTTCAAAATCGCTCCCGCGCTGGCGGCGGGCTGCACCGTGGTCCTCAAGCCGTCCCCGGAGACCACCCTGGACTCGTATCTTCTCGCCGAGGCGGCCGTGGAGGCCGGACTGCCGGCGGGGGCGATCAACATCGTCACCGGCGGCGCGGAGACCGGCCGCTACCTGGTGGCCCATCCCGGCATCGACAAGGTGGCGTTCACCGGATCCACCGCCGCCGGCCGACAGATCGGCGCGGTGTGCGGCGAGCTGCTGCGGCCGGTCACCCTGGAACTCGGCGGCAAGTCCGCGGCCCTGGTGCTCGACGACGCCGACCTGGAGGCGACGGTCGCCGGCCTGCCTGCGGCGTCGCTGCTGAACGCCGGGCAGACGTGCTACATGTCCACCCGCGTGCTGGTGCCCCGCACCGCGTACGACTCCTACCTCGAGGCGATCACCGAGATGGCACGGAGTCTGCCGATCGGCGACCCGCTGGACGAGGACACCTTCATCGGGCCGCTGGTCAGCGACCGCCAGCGCCGCCGGGTCCTGGACCACATCGAGCAGGGCCGCGCCGACGGCGGCACCGTCACCACCGGAGGCGGCGCGCCCGCCGGCATCGACCGCGGCTACTTCGTGGCGCCGACCGTCTTCGGCGGAGTGGACAACGGCAGCGCGATCGCACGCAACGAGATCTTCGGCCCGGTGCTCACCGTGCTGTCGTACGACGACCTCGACGACGCCGTCGCGATCGCGAACGATTCGGAGTACGGGCTCGGCGGCACCGTCTGGACCAGCGACGAGGAGCGCGGTCTGGACGTGGCGCGCCGGGTGGAGACCGGCTCGTTCGGGGTGAACACGTTCAACCTCGACTGGGGTTCGCCGTTCGGCGGGGTCAAGGCCAGCGGCCTCGGTCGCGAACTGGGCGCCGAAGGGCTGGCCGCCTATCAGCAGACCAAGTCCATCTTCCTTCCGGCCTGACGACAGAAAGCGACGGACACATGTCACAACGAGGAGTCACCGCGGCCCAGGAGCTGGCCGCCGTGACGCAGACCATCATCGAAGGGCTCTCCGCCGACCAGTGGGCGGCCGACAGCGCCTGTCACGGCTGGCGTGTTCAGGATCTGGTCGGCCATATGGGCTTCTTCTTCAACTTCATCGCCGACCCCGAGTTGGTGCTGCCCGACAACCCGAGCGGCACGTCCGAGCGGCTCAACGATGCCGCGGTGATCGAACGGGCCGACTGGAGCCCGGCTCAGGTGGTCGACTACTACGCCGAGCAGGCGGCGGCCGGACTCGCGGTGCTGGCCGCGCTCCAGACCGCCGAGCTGCGGGATCAGCCGCTGGAGATGCTGGATCTGGGCACGTACGCGATGGCGCAGCTGTCCGACGCGGTGGCCTTCGATCACTTGGTGCACCTGCACTCAGACTTGCTCGCGCCGCACGGCGCGGTGGCCTCGGCGGCCGAGCTGCCGATCACCTCGTCGATCGATCCGGCGCTGGACTGGATGATCGCGGGCTTCGCGCCGATGTGCGGGAGCGCCGTCGGCGCGGTGATCGAGGGCCCGGTCGGTCTGCGTCTGACCGGTGCGACGCAGCGGTCGTTCGTGATCGGCACCGATGCCGACCAGCCGGACTCGGTCACCGTGACCGAGAGCGAAGATCTGCCCGCCGATGTCGCGGTCAGCGACGCACTCGACTTCACGCGCTGGGGCACCCGCCGCTCGGCCTGGCGCTCGGCCGTCACGGTCGAGGGCGATCGGGCACGCGTGAGCCGCGTCTTGGACGCGATCGACATCGTCTGAGCCCTACGGCACCGGCGAGCATCAACTCTTCAACTCAAGGAGCACTCTCATGTCTGAACACCTGCAGGACAAGGTCATCATCATCACTGGCGCCGGAAGCGGCTTCGGCCGCCTCGTCGCCGAGAAGTGTGCGGCCCGCGGCGCCCGGATCGTCGGTGTCGACGTCGACGCCGCGAATCTTCAGACGGTGATCGACGGCATCGTCGCCGCCGGCGGGGACGCGATCGCCCAGCCGGCGGACGTGACCGACGCCGAGCAGATGCATGCTGCGGCCCGTCGTGCCGTCGAGAAGTACGGCGCGGTGGACGTGCTGGTCAACAATGCCGGGGTGATGCCGCTGGCCTACTTCGCCGACCACGCGAAGGCGGCCGACAAGTGGGACGGTGCGATCGACATCAACATCAAGGGCGTGGTGCACGGGATCTCCGCGGTCCACGACCAGATGATCGCGCAGGGCCGCGGCCACGTCGTCAACATCTCGTCGATCTACGGCAACGCCGGGATCGCCGGATCGGGCGTCTACAGCGCCACCAAGGCGGCCGTGAACGTGCTGTCGGACTCGCTCCGCATCGAATCCAAGGGCAAGATCAAGGTTTCCACGGTGCGACCGACCGGGATCACCGGTACCAATCTGGCGAGCTGGATCGTCAACGACACCGCGATCTTCGGACTGGTCGGGCAGCGGCAGCAGGAGTACGCCGAGCACGCCACCGCGATGATCGAGGAACGTCTGCCGGAGGCGCTGACCGACGTCGACTCGATCGAGTACTGGCTGATCAAGCCCGACGACCTCGCCGACGCCGTCGTGCACGTGATCGACCAGCCGTGGGGAATCAGCCTCAGCGACGTGACCGTCCGCGCCAGCGGCGAAGACTACCTGTACTGAGCGACGGCGAACGGAGATCTCATGAGCACGTCGTTCCCCGATACCCACGCCGCCGCGGACCCGCACCGGCCCGCTTATGTCATGGCCTCGACCGGGGTCACGGTGACCTACGGCGAACTGGTGGAGTCGTCGCGCGCGATCGCCGGGCTGATGCATGCGCGGGGCTTGGGCCACGGTGCCACCGTCGCCCTGCTGATGGAGAACGACGAGTGGTTCTTCCAAGTGGCCTGGGGACTGCAACGGGCGGGCCTGCGGTACGTCGCCCTGTCGACGCGGCTGGCTGCCGACGACATCGCCTACATCCTCGGTGACGCGGACGCGGCGGCGCTGGTGGTCAGCGGCGGCATGACAGAGCTTGCGCGGCGTGCCCTCCACGGCTCCCCGGCGATCGGGGAACTGTTCACCACCGGTGAGCCGGAGGGGGAGTTCGAGTCACTGGCGGCCGCCTCCGCCGGTGCGCCACCCCATCCGGACGAACGCGAAGGGGTGGACCTGCTGTATTCGTCGGGCACCACGGGCCGGCCGAAAGGCGTGGTGGCCGAACTGACGCTGGCGCCGCTGGGCACCGCACCCGGGTTCGCGACGCTGTTCCATCAGCGGTGGGGACTGGGCTCGGGAAGCGTCTACCTCTCGCCAGCGCCGCTGTATCACGCTGCGCCGCTTCGGGTCGCCATGACGGTGCACCGCTACGGCGGCACCGTGATCGTCATGGAGTCCTTCGACGCGCAGACCGCCCTGGAACTGATCGAGTCCCATCGGGTCACCGAGACGCAGATGGTGCCGACCATGCTCCTGCGAATCCTCAAGCTGCCCGTCGAGCAGCGCCGGGAGCGGGATCTGTCGTCGCTGAGATGCGTGATCCACGCGGCTGCCCCGATGCCGGTCGAGGCCAAGCGGGAGCTGATCGACTGGCTCGGGCCTATCGTGCGCGAGTTCTATTCGGCGACAGAGAACTATCTGTTCACCGAACTCGATTCCGCGGAGTGGCTGGCGCACCCGGGGTCAGTCGGTCGCGCCGTCAGCGGGACTCCGCACATCCTCGACGACGCGGGCACCGAAGTGCCGGTGGGCGAGACGGGCACCATCTGGTCGTCCGGCGGCTTGTGGTTCGAGTATCTGCACGATCCGGAGAAGACCGCCACGTCCCGGAACGAGCGCGGCTGGACGACGGTGGGCGATCTAGGTCGTCTGGATGCGGACGGGTACCTGTATCTGGCGGACCGTCGCTCGGACCTGATCCTGTGCGGCGGTGTGAACATCTACCCGCAGGAGGCGGAGAACGTGCTCGCCGGCCACCCGGACGTCGTCGATGCCGCCGTATTCGGTATCCCGCACGCCGAGCTTGGGCAGGTGGTGCACGCAGCTGTCCAGGTGCGTCCCGGCGTCGGTGGCGATCCAGACACCGAGCGACGGCTGTTGGAGTACCTCACCGAGCGGGTGTCGCCGTTCAAGTGCCCCCGCCGGCTCGAGTTCGTCGACGAGTTGCCGAGGCTGCCCACCGGCAAGATCCTCAAACGGGTGTTGCAGGAGCAGTACCGATAGCTCAGGTGTCGCGCCGCAGCGTCTGCCTACCGGCGACGACGGTGGCACCGGCGACGCAGGCCGCGGCGACGACGACTGCCGAGACCAGGGGCCACACGAGGATCGTCGACGACCCGAGCAGCGAGGTGGGCATCCACGCCGCAACCGCGCCGACCTGGCTCAGCACCGGCAGCAGCAGGACCACGACCGTCGTGACGGCGATGGCTGCGGCGGTGCGGCGCATGGCGGCCATGAGGAGGTGACCGATGCTCATGGCCATGAGGAGGTACACCGTCGACGAGATCCACAGTGCCAGCGCGGAACCCGCGGCGACCGCGCCGATGGTGATCGACGTGAGCACGACGGCGAGCAGGAATCCGATCGAGTAGCCGACCACGGCCGCGGCGGCATCCACTGCCAGGCGAGGCAGCAGGACGCTCGCCAGGCGTTGCACGCGCGTGCGATAGAAGATCGAGGAGCCGGTACGGGCATCCCAGCCGAGGGCGGTGACGGCGACCGCGATCGCGAAGATGAGCCCGAGCTGCATCGCGCTCTGATCGTAGAAGGCGATTCCGTCGGCGGGTGTGGCCTCGGCGGCCTCGATCGTCAGTTGTTCGGTCCCCGCCGCCGCACCCAGGATCTGCGGCATGTACAGGGCCAGTGCAGGTCCGGCGAGTCCGAAGAAGGCGAAGGTCACCAGCAGACCGAGGAGCAGTCCGGTGCGGGTCAGTCGCCGGATCTCGACACCGGCGGCATCGCCGATCGCGGTGGTCACGTCGTCGTCCTCTCCACGATTCGGGCGAAGGCGCCGTCGAGGTCACGGTCGCGCAGGGTGACCTCGACGACGGGAGCGTGCAGGCCCGCGAGCACCCGCGGGAGGGCGTCCGCGGCGGCCTCGAAGCTCGCGAAGACCGCCGTGCACAGGTGCCGCGACGGGAAGTCGAGGACGACGTCGGGGAAGGCGGCACGCAGGTCCCCCAGCGGTGTCGCGGCGGGGGCGGCGAGCCGGATGGTCCAGGCGGGTTCGAGCCCCCGGGTGAGCAGGTCGGTGGTGTCGCCGGCGGCGACGATCCGGCCGCGGCTGAGCACGATCACTTCGTCGGCGAGCTGTTCGACCTCGCTGAGCAAGTGGCTGGACAGCAGAATGCAGCGCTGCTGCTTCTGTTCCAGGATCAGCCGCCGGATGTCGGCGCGGCCGATCGGGTCGAGCGCGCTGTTGGGTTCGTCGAGGATCAGGACGTCGGGGTCGAGGACTAGGGCGGCGGCGATTCCCAGGCGCTGAAGCATTCCGCGAGAGAAGTCGGCGACGCGTCGATCGGCCACGTCGCCGAGGCCGCAGCGGTGCAGCGCGGTGTGCGGATCGGTGCCGCCCGCCATGCCCGAGACGGCGAGGGAGGTGTCCACGACTTCCCGGGCCGTCAGCCAACCCTCGAACTGCGGGACGTCCGGGCAGTAGGCGACCCGGGCGCCCGGGCGGGTCTGCACGCTCCCGGTATCGGCGCGCAACAGTCCGGCCAGAACGCAGAACAGCACCGTCTTGCCGGCTCCGTTCGGTCCGATCACCGCGGTGACCGAGCGGTCCCGGGCGACGAAGGTCAGCCCGTGGATGCCGGCGCCGCCGGCGAAGGTCAGGCCGAGGTCGTCGACCTGCAGGGCGAGGTCGGGGCCGTGTGCCGAGACCTTCTGCGGCGCAGGGGTGTGCATGCTCGGTGGTATCGGTGACGGTGCTTCGGGGTGGGCGGTGTCCGTCGCGGCGAGCGCCGTGCCGGAAGTCCGGCCGAGAACCAGATAGAGGATCGATCCGACCGGGACCGCCAGGAGCACGAGGAGTGCCCAGACGCTCTTGGGGAGATGCCCGACCTCCTCGCGGCGCACGATGTCGACCAGACACCACACCACCAGCCCGGTCAGCAGGACGAGGACGGGAAGCAGGACGACCAGCATGCCGGGTTCCAGATCGGATACTCCGACTTCGACGTTCATGAGCGATCCTCCTGCTGTTCCGGGCGTGGGATGAGGATGGTGGCGAGCTCCCGCCGGCGTCGTTGGGGGGACGGCGCATTGCCGGCGACTTCGAGGAGCGCGGTGTTGATGGTGGCGATCAACTGCTCCATCTCCTCGGCACTCGCCCAGAAGTCGGCGGTGGTGAATCCGCCGTAGTCGGCTTCGAGGTCGTAGCCGTCGGTGCGCAGATAGCTGCCGAAATCGCTGATGAGCGTCGAGGTGAAGACCGTGAAGGCGGTGAGGAGGTCGTCGGAGCTCAGTGATCGGATCTCGTCGGGCGACGGATTGGCGAACCCGGGGGCGAGTCGATAGGTCTTCTCGCTGGTGCCCCGGATCTGCGTTTCGTCGGCGACTTCGATCAGGCCGTGTTTCACCAGGTGCGCCATGTGCCGGTACAGCGTGGCGATCGGGATGTCGTGGAGCTGTTCGTGCAGTCGACGCGTGGTGGCTTCCTCGTGGGCCACCAGTGTCTGGACGATCCGTAGTCGTACCGGGTGCAACAGGGCCGAGGTCGTCGCCATGGTGCGACATTATCAGTATTGATAGTGATAATAAAGAGGGAGATCGTCGGAGTCCGGTCGGACTCATTCGGTCCGGTGCGGAGTCTTCTCCGGCGGTGTGGGAGTCGCCTCGGGTTCGGATGGAGGCTCTTCAGGCTTCTGGAAGCCGACCTCGATGGTCTCGAATCCCTTGTTGCGCTGAGCCTTCGCCATTGCGGCGTACGCAGCTTCGTCGCCGGGAGTGAGGGTGACGTTGTCGGTGAACGGTGTCAGCAGCGACCGCGGATAGAGCTTCTTGGCGCGGACGACGTTGATCTCCAGACAGAACACGACCAGCGCGGCCGCAAGGTAGATGAAGGCGATCAGGCCCAGCACCACGGCGAAGACGCTGTTGACGGCGCTGGCGCGGACGATCACGCGCTGGGCGTAGTAGCTGCCGAACTCCTGGAGGAACTGCCAGCCCAGACCCGCGATGATCGCGCCGGGCAACACGTCGCCGAGGCTCAGGTCGCGGGCGGTGCCGATCCGGAAAGCGACGGTGAAGACCGCCATGGCCAGCACGGCGGCGCCGCTGAACGTGAGAACGCGGCCGAAGTTGCCGAAATCGCCGGCCGCGATGAATGCGCCGAGGACCACCAGTCCGGGGATGGCGAGACCGACGGTGAAGAGCAGCAGAAGGCCGCGGATACGGACCTTGATCGGATTCGGCCGGCTGTTGCGCGGCACCGCCCACACGATGTTCATGGCGTTCTGTGAGGCCACCGCGACCCCGAGCCCGCCGTAGAGGGCGCCCAGCAGGCCGATGGTGACCCCGACGAATCCGCCGCCGAGGCTGCCGGGTTCGTTCAGCTGATCACCGATCACCGGAATCTGGTCGATCGTGGCCGTGACGATCCAGTCCTTCAGTTCCGGGTCGTCCTCCAGGACGAAACCGAGGACCGTCGTCATCAGCAGCAGGAGGGGAAACAGTGACACGAAGGCGTAGTAGGTGATGAGCGCAGCAAGGTAGCCGCCCTGATCGTCGAAGAACTTGTAGGCGACCGCGAGGGGGAATCCCACCTTCGGATGGCGACGCTGAAAGCCGTCGATGCGTTCTGCGAACGACACCCCGCCACCTTCCTCCGCCGAACTCGGTCCCGCGTGAGGCAGCTTAGTCGTCCGCCGGTGCACACGGGGTGACCGGCGACGGCCCGGCGTCGGCGGACGTCAGGCGAGGTACCAGATCGCCGGGTGCCGGATCGTCGCCGCCGCGCAGAACGGCGGCCAGGTCGTCGGCGTAGGCGACCAGTCCGGCCGCGTCGATTCCGTACGGCACCGGCCCCTCGTGAGACTCGATACGCCGGACCGCCCGCTCGAGCAGCGACTGCGCCCCCTTCGGGTTGCCGCGCTGGACATGCGTGATGCCGACGGCCAGCTGGGCCAGACCCTGCCACAGCATGCGCTCGCCGTCGGGGCAGCTCTTCCACGCCCCTTCGAGGACCTCGTGCGCATTGAACGCGAGTCCCTGCTCCAGCAGGTCCTGCGCCCACGAGAGCGATTCGGCGGCCGGCAGATCCAGATCTTCGGGAATACGTTCGACCCCGACACTGCCCGGGGGCAGCGGACGGCCGAGGGCGTCACGGGGACGGGCATTGCGGGCGCGGCCGTCCTCGTCGCGATCGCGGTCGATGTCACCCGGATTAGCCATGCGTCCATCGTGGCATCGCCGGCCGGACCGCGGGTGGTCCGGTGTGGCCCGCGGCACCGGGCCGCCGGCGCTCACTCGGCCGCCAACAGCGTCCGCAGCACGTACGGCAGGATCCCGTCGTGCAGGTAGTAGGCGGCCTCGGCCGGGGTGTCGATCCGGACGACGGCGGTGAACTCGCGGCTCCGGCCGTCCTTCTCGACGGTCACGGTCACCTCGTCGGCGAGCCCGTCGGCGGTGGCGATACCGGTGATCGAGTACGTCTCGTCGCCGTCCAGATTCAGCGACTCGGCGCTGTCGCCCTCCGGGAACTGCAAGGGCAGAACCCCCATGCCGATCAGGTTCGATCGGTGGATGCGCTCGAACGATTCGGCGATCACCGCACGCACCCCGAGCAGCCGCGTGCCCTTGGCCGCCCAGTCGCGTGAGGATCCGGACCCGTAGTCCTTTCCGGCGATGACGATCAGCGGGACGCCCTCGCGCTGGTAGGCCTCGGCGGCGTCGTAGATGGTCGTCTGCTCGCCGTCGGGCCAGTGCGCGGTGAAGCCGCCTTCGACGCCCGGCACCAGCTGATTGCGGAGCCGGATGTTCGCGAACGTGCCGCGGATCATCACCTCGTGATTGCCCCGGCGCGAGCCGTAGGAGTTGAAGTCCTTGCGGTCCACGCCCTTCTCGGTCAGGTAGCGGCCGGCCGGGCTGTCGAGCTTGATCGCGCCGGCGGGGGAGATGTGGTCGGTGGTGACCGAATCTCCCAGCTTGGCCAGCACCCGCGCGCCGGTGATGTCGCGTACCGGTGCGGGTTCGTGGGCCATGTCGTCGAAGTACGGCGGGCGGCGGATGTACGTGGATTCGTCGTCCCAGTCGTAGACGGCGCTGTCGGAGATCGTCATGCCGCGCCAGTTGTCGTCGCCGGCGTACACGTCGGAGTAGCCGTCGGTGAACATCTGCGCTTCGACGTTCGCGTCGACGGCCTGCTTGATCTCCTCACCGGTGGGCCAGATGTCGCGCAGATAGACGTCCTCGCCGTCGTCGTTGGTCCCCAGCGGCTCGAACAGCAGATCGGTGTGCAGACTCCCGGCGAGGGCGTAGGCGATCACCAGGGGTGGTGAGGCCAGGAAGTTCATCGTCACCTCGGGATGGATGCGGCCCTCGAAGTTGCGGTTGCCCGAGAGCACCGCGGAGACGTTCAGGTCGTTGTCACCGACGGCTTTGCTGACCTGTGCGATCAGTGGGCCGGAGTTGCCGATGCAGGTGGTGCAGCCGTAACCGACCAGGTTGAAGCCGAGCTCATCAAGGTACTCGGTCAGCCCGGACCGCGCGAAGTAGTCGGTGACCACGCGCGAGCCCGGAGCCAGGGTGGTCTTGACCCACGGGCGGGTCCGCAGCCCTCGCTCGACGGCCTTCTTGGCCAGCAGCGCGGCACCGAGCATGACGGCGGGGTTGGAGGTGTTGGTGCATGAGGTGATGGCCGCGATCACGACGTCGCCGTGGTCGACGATCGCCTTCCGGTCACCGATCACGACCTCCGCCGGGTCGCTGGGCCAGCCGAGTTGCTCGTTGGCGGTGAGCTGGGCGTCGGAGACCCGCCGCGGCGGTGCGTCGTCGCCGTCACCGGATCCCAGAGCGATCGGATCGCTGGCCGGGAACGACGAGGCCGAGGCGTTGTCCACACCCGTTGTGCCCGAACCGGAATCGTCGCGATCCCGGTTGAGCAGCCCCAAGACCGTGCGCGGTGCATCCCCGAGCGGAATCCGGTCCTGGGGCCGGCTCGGTCCGGCGATGGACGGCTCGACCGTCGACAGATCGAGGTCGACGATGCGGGAGAAGTCGGGCACGTGATCGGGCCGGTGCCACAGTCCCTGCTCCCGCGCGTACGCCTCGACCAGCGCGATCTGCTCGTCGGTGCGCCCGGTGAGACGCAGGTAGTCGAGGGTCTCGGCGTCGATGGGGAACATCGTTGCGGTGGAACCGTACTCGGGGCTCATGTTGCCGATGGTGGCGCGGGTCGCCAGGGGCACGTTGGCCACGCCCGGCCCGAAGAACTCGACGAATTTGCCCACCACGCCGATGCTGCGCAACAGCTCGGCCACCGTGAGCACCAGATCGGTGGCGGTGGTCCCTTCGCGCAGTTCGCCGCTGAGCCGGATCCCGATCACCTGGGGGATCAGCATGCTCATCGGCTGGCCGAGCATGGCCGCTTCGGCCTCGATGCCGCCGACACCCCAGCCGAGGACCCCGAGGCCGTTGACCATCGGCGTGTGCGAGTCGGTGCCGACGAGGGTGTCGGGGTAGGCCTGTGTGGCTCCGTTGCGTTCGCGGGTGAAGACCACGCGCGAGAGGTACTCCAGGTTCACCTGATGGCAGATGCCGGTGTCGGGCGGAACCACGGAGAAGTCGTCGAACGACCGCTGGCCCCAGCGCAGCAACTGGTATCGCTCCTTGTTGCGGTCGAACTCCAGTTCCGAGTTGATGCCGAAGGACTCCGGGCTGCCGAAGGCGTCGGCGATGACGGAGTGGTCGATGACCAGCTCGGCGGGGATCTGCGGGTTGATCTTGGTCGGGTCGCCGCCGAGGGCGGTCATCGCGTCGCGCATGGCGACCAGGTCGACGACGCACGGGACACCGGTGAAGTCCTGCATCAGCACGCGCGCCGGGGTGTACTGGATCTCCGGGTTGAGCTCGGCGGCCGGATCCCAGTCGCGGAGGGCCTCGATCTGCGCGCGGGTGACCAGATGACCGTCTTCGTTGCGAAGGAGGTTCTCCAGGAGAACTTTGAGACTGTAGGGAAGACGCGACGAGCCCGCCAACCGGTCGAGCCGATAGATCTCGTAGAGGTCGCCGCTCACGTCGAGCTGGTCTCGGGCCTCGAAGCTGTTGGTAGTCACCGGAATCCGCCTCCTCCATGAGACGCGGGGCCTCGAAAGGGGCTGCGAGGCCGCGTGGTGTCGTCTCGTGTCAGCTGACTACGAGCCTACGCGGCTGCCTCCCGAAATGGCCGCGAAGCCGATTCCGGGTCGAGCGGTGTCCGGATCGAACGGTGTCAGGGCGTGTAGCGGACCCAGTCGATGACGGCGGTCGCCGCATCGGCGGTGGCGCCGTCGGTCGCGCCGGGCCAGTCCCCGCCGACGGCGAGGTTCACGAGCACGTAGACCGGCTTGTCGAAGACCCACTTCTCGGTGGCCGCGAGTGACGACTTGGCGATCGTGTACACCGGGGCGCCGTCGAACAGGAACGTGATGGCCGAGGAGGTCTTGGTGACGCCGTAGGTGTGGAACTGCGAGGGGTCGATGTTCTTGACGTCGAAACCGCGCTGGTAGCGCCCGGTCAACGTCGGAGCCACATTGCCGAGCCCGCTCAGATCGAGGGACCCGGCTCCGAGCCCGCCGAGGGAGCCGTTGCCCGTGCCGGGCGTGGTGGTGGGGCCGTGGATGCCCACGTGGACGAAATTGCTGCCGGTGATGTGCTCGGCGATGTCGACCTCACCGGACTCCGGAAAACCCGCGCTGTAGATGTCGGTGCCCAGCAACCAGAACCCGGTGTGCAGTCCCTTGCCCATCGGCATCGACATCCGCGCGGAGACGGTGCCGTAGGTGAAGGTGAACTTGTCGAAGGTGTTGATGCGCGCCGAGGTCCAGCCGCTGGTGTCCTTGCGGGCTTGGATCAGCAGGTGGCCGTCCCCGTCGAGCCGGGAGTTGGCCCGCGACGAGGTGTAGACCTGCTGTTCGTTGTTGCCCCAGCCGCCTCCGCCGGTCTCGAAGTTCCACGTGGAGGAGTGGGGCGCTGTTCCCGCAGCGCCGTTGAACTCCTCGGCGAACGCGTCGGCGCCCCGGGCCTCACCTGCGGCCAGGAGGCTGAGCGCTGTCGCTCCGGCCAGTGCGAGACAGCCCAGACGTGTTCTCCGACTCTTGATCACAGGTAAGGCTTACCATAGTTCTGTATCTCAGACCCTCCACACTGTCGGCCCGCGCTGTTGGAATCGGTCGGCCATGTCGGCGTCAAGTTCGGTGCCGGTGATGATGGACTCCATCTCGGCCAGTTCGGCGAACCGGCAGAAGTTGCTCTGCCCGAACTTGGAGTGCGCGGCCACCAGGACCGGGCGCCGTGCGACCTGCACCGCCGCACGCTTGACTGCGGCGACGGCGGGATCGGAGGTCGTGAGACCGTGCTCGAGCGAGATCGCGTTGGTACCCAGAAAGGCGACGTCGATCACCAGGCTGCGCAAGCGGTCGACGGCCCAGTCGTCGACGGTGGCCAAGGTACGACCGCGCATCCGGCCGCCGATGAGCAGTACGGTGACCGCACTGTTCGCGAGCGCTTCGGCGGCCAGCAGCGACGCGGTCACCACGGTCAGCTCTTCGTCGGCCAGTTGCTCGGCGATGAGCCGGGGAGTGATTCCCTCGTCCAGAAAGACCGTCTCGGCACCCTGCAACTGGCCGGCGGCAGCCGCCGCGATGCGGTGCTTCTGCGCCAGGTCCACCTCGCTGCGGTACTCCAGCCCGGTCTCGAAGACCGCGGTCTCCAGCGGGATCGCTCCGCCGTGCACGCGCTTGACCAGCCGCCGCGACGCGAGCACGTTGAGGTCGCGGCGGATGGTCTCGTTGGCGACGTCCAACTCGTCGGCGAGCGAGACCACCTCCACCCGCCCGCGAGCGCGCGCGAACTCGACGATCTGCCGCTGCCTGGTGCCGGGATCCACGGGGATCACGCTACCCGCGGCCCGGGTGGCAGCCACGAGACGCTCACTCCTCGGTGAGGATGTCCCGGACTTCCTCAGCCGTCTGCGCGGCACGCAGCCGCTCGACCTCGTCGGCGTCGAGGAAGACCTTGGCGATGGTGTTCAGCAGGGTCAGATGATCCTTGCCCGCGCCGGCGATCCCGACCACGAACTCGGCTGGCTTGCCCTTCCAGTCGATGGGCTCGTCGTACCGGACGAACGACAGCCCGGTGCGCCGGATGGCGCTCTTGGCTTCGTTGGTGCCGTGAGGGATGGCCAGTCCGTTGCCCATGAAGGTCGCGACCGACTTCTCCCGTTCGTGCATCGAGGCCACGTACGACTCTTCGACGGCGCCGCACTCGACCAGGAGCCGGCCGGCTTCGTCGATGGCATCGTCGCGCGTGGTGGCGGTGCCGTGCAGGACGATCGATTCCACTGCCAGCGCCTGCTGGGTGGGGGAGGGCGCGGTCGCGACGGCGCCGGCCGGGGGAGCAGCCGTCGCGGAGTCCGAAGTTGGATCCGCACCGTCGCTCGGGGAACCGGAAGCGCCTTCCGCCGAGTTCGTCTTGCCCAGGAGGTCGACGATCTCGTCGTAGCGGGGGCTCGACATGAAGTCGTCGACCGAGATGTGGATGGCCGACGGCGTCGACTGGCGGGCCCGGGCGGTCAGATCGGTGTGCGTGACGATCAGGTCGTGGGTGTCCTCCAGGTTGGAGATCGCCTGGTTGACGACGGTGACGTCGTCGAAGCCGGCCTTCTTGATCTTGCGGCGCAGCACCGAGGCTCCCATCGCCGAGGACCCCATGCCCGCGTCGCAGGCGAAAACGATGTCGGTGATCGGGCCGCGGCTGTGGTCCGGGCCGGTCAGCATGGACGAGACACTCGACTTCTTGCCCTTCATGGCCTCCATGCCAGCGGTTGCGGCGGCGAGATCGGGCATCTCCTCGGAGTGGTCGATCTTCAGCAAGAAGGTCGCCACCACCAGTGAGACCGCGGTGGCCCCGACCACGGACAAGGTCACGCCGAGGAAGTCGTCCGAGGGGGTCTGGGCGTAGATCGCGATGATCGATCCGGGGGCGGCCGGGGCCCGCAGACCCGAGCTGAACAAGACGTTGATGAAGATTCCGGTCATGCCGCCGAGGATGGCCGCGAGGATCAAGCGCGGCTTCATCAGCACGTACGGGAAGTAGATCTCGTGGATACCGCCGAAGAACTGGATGAGGGCGGCGCCGGGAGCCGAGGCCCGCGCATTGCCGGTGCCGAAGAACGTGTAGGCCAGCAGGATGCCCAGGCCGGGGCCGGGATTGGTCTCGAGCAGGAAGAGGATGGACTTCCCGGTCTCTGCCGCTTGAGCGGTTCCCAGGGGCGTCAACACGCCGTGATTGATGGCGTTGTTGAGGAACAGAACCTTGGCCGGTTCGATGAGGATCGACGTCAATGGCAAGACGTCGTGGTTCACCAGGAAGTCGACCGCGTTGCCGGCGGCACGGGTGAAGGTGGAGACCAGCGGGCCGACACCGAAGAACCCGAGGATCGCGAGCAGCAGGCCGAGGATACCGACGGAGAAGTTGTCGACGAGCATCTCGAAGCCGGGCCGGATCTTTCCTTCCCACAGGCCGTCCAGCTTCTTCATCAGCCAGCCGCCCAGCGGACCGATGATCATGGCGCCCAGGAACATCGGGACGTCGGATCCGGTGATCACGCCCACGGTGGCGATGGCACCGACGACGGCACCGCGGTTGCCGTGGATCATCCGGCCGCCGGTGTATCCGATCAGGATGGGGAGCAGGAAGGTGATCATCGGGCCGACGATCCCGGCGCCGTCGTACTCGCCCCAGCCGCCGATCTTGGCAACCCAGCCGCCGGGGTCCTTCAGTCCGCTGAAGATCCCGGTGAGCCAGCCGGATTCGATGAACAGAGCGGTCAGCAGGCCCCAGGCGATGAACGCCCCGATGTTGGGCATGACCATGTTCGACAACGCGGTGCCGAACTTCTGGGCGCCGACCCGGATGCCACCGCGGGGGGCCGCCTCAGTGGAACTATCAGCTTCTGACATGTGCGTTGCCTCCGATTCTGATACGCATAGTGATACCAGTCACAGCTATTACACACACAAACGGGCACAAATGCAAGAGAATCACCATGAACGGGCAGAAGTGGAAGTGGATTTGTGCCCGAATGGTCGCTAGAGTCCTAGATCACATCCACATTCCGTCTGGACGGCTACGAGAGGAACACCACCATGAAGGCACTGCGCTTCTACGCCCCCGAGGATGTCCGCCTCGAAGACGTCCCCGAACCCGCGTGCGCCCCCGATGAAGTCAAGCTCCGTGTCCGCAACTGTTCGACCTGCGGCACCGATGTGAAGATCTTCTACAACGGCCACCAGAACCTGACGCCGCCCCGCACCATCGGCCACGAGATCGCCGGCGAGGTGGTCGAGGTCGGCGCCGACGTCAACTCGACGTTCGACGCGGACTGGAAGGTCGGCGACCGTGTCCAGGTGATCGCCGCGGTGCCGTGCGGTGAGTGCTACGAGTGCCGCAAGGGCTGGATGGCGGTCTGCCAGAACCAGACGTCGGTGGGGTACCAGTACGACGGCGGGTTCGCCGAATACATGATCGTCCCGCCGCAGGTGCTCAAGGTGGACGGCCTCAACCGGATTCCGGACAACGTCGGTTTCGATGAGGCCTCGGCAGCCGAGCCGTTCGCCTGTGCCATCAACGCGCAAGAGCTGCTCGGTATCGAGGAAGGCGACACCGTGGTGGTCTTCGGTGCCGGCCCCATCGGGTGCATGCACATTCGTATCGCGCGCGGCGTGCACAAGTGTGGACCCGTCTATCTTGTCGACGTCAACGCGGGCCGACTGCAGATGTCGGCCGACGCGGTGTCGCCGGACGAGATCATCGACGGCTCCCAAGTGGACGTGATCGAGCGCGTGATGGAGCTGACGGAGGGCCGCGGCGCCGACGTCGTCATCACGGCGACGGCGGCCAACGTCGCGCAGGAGCAGGCGATCTCGATGGCTGCGCGGAACGGCCGGATCTCGTTCTTCGGCGGTCTTCCCAAGACCGACCCGACGATCACGTGCGACTCGAACCTGGTGCATTACCGCCAGTTGCACATCCACGGAGCGAACGGCTCCGCACCCGAACACAACAAGCGGGCGCTCGAATACATCTCGACCGGACAGGTTCCGGTCAAAGATCTGATCACGCGCCACATCCCGCTCGACGACGTCCTTGAGGCGTTCAAGATCGTCAAGGAGGGGTCGGCGATCAAGGTGACGGTCGAGCCGTAGGTTCCTCGCCGCAGAATCCGAGTCCGTGGTGACTTTGCGACGGGTGGCAAGTCGCCGCCATTACGTCACTGTGACGTAATGGCGGCGACTGTGGGGCTGAAAGATGTTCTCGGAGAAGTGTTTCCACGGTCGGAGCAAGCGTGGCCGGAGTCCTTGGTGAACCTGTGACGATGACCTGCCGGATAGGTTGGCCGGCTTTCTGGATTCGGTGACCGGGTCGGCGACATCGACGTGGATAGTCGATTCGGAACCTGCGTTGTGGGCACGAGGGACTCGGCCTGACCAAGCGGACTCACGGGCGGACAAGGCGGCCTCGGTGGATCTGACCGCGATCACGCTTCTCTCGTTGGCCCACCCGGTGTGCCGATAAGATACATTATGACAAGTAAACCACTGCATATTGCATCGGATGAATCAGGGGCAGGCTGCGACACGTGGCGCCTCCCCGTCTTCTGCATCTCGTGGTAGCCATCGATCACCTCGTCGACGAGCTCACGCTTTCTCACGTGCCCGTGCTCATCGGCGATGGGCCGTCACTGTTCGGACCCTTGGGCGGAGATGTTCACCTGGAGCATGTCCGTACCGCGATCCTCGACGGCGGGATGGTCCAGACCACCTACCGGGTCTTGGGTGGACCAACGCCGGAATGATCTCAGCAGTCTTCGCCGCCGGGATCGACCAGTACGCGTGGTTTATCCGTCTGGCCACGTCATTCCGATCGGCGTAGCATCGCGAAAAGGCTTCCAACACTTGGGATGAGACATTGATCGATTCCGTATTGATCAGCGGTGCGGGGATCGCCGGTCCTGTTCTGGCCTCGTTGCTCGCGCGACGAGGGGTGCATGTGACCGTCGTGGAGATCGCCGACGGCGTCAGGCCCGGCGGGCAGGCGGTCGATCTGCGCGGTGCCGGCCGCACGGTCCTGGACAGGATGGGACTGCTGGATCGTGCGCGAGCGCTGTCTCTGCAGCAGGAAGGCATCGCGGAAGTCGACTCGACCGGGCGACACCTCTCCGAGATGCGCGTGAGCGACTTCGGCGGCGAAGGGATCGTCAGCGAGATCGAGATCCTGCGCGGCGACCTCGCCGATCTCCTGGTGGCCGACAGTAAAGATCACGGCGCCGAGTACCGGTTCGGTACGCGAATCAGCGGCCTGTCCCCCGCAGGCGATCAGGTTCAGGTGGAGCTGGATGACCGCTCCGTCTGCCTCGTCGACCTCGTGGTGGGCGCAGACGGCCCGCACTCGGCGACCCGCAAGCTGGTGTTCGGTCCCGAGGAACAGTTCGTGCGGCCACTGGGTGGCTACATGGCCTGGTTCACCGCGCCGGAGGGCGAGTCTCTCGACGGCTGGTACGCGATGTACAACCATCCCGGCGGACTGGTCGCATCTCAGCGGCCGGGGCGCGAAGACGGCACCGCCAAAGCGAGTCTTTCGTTCGCCTCCGAACCACTCGTCTTCGATCGGCACGACCCCGACGAGCAGCGCGCGCTGCTCAGGACGCGCTTCGCCGGCGCCGGCTGGCGCACGCCCGAACTCCTGGCCGCCGCGGACGTCGCGGACGACTTCTACCTCGATGCGCTGGTACAGGTGCATATGGCGGAATGGAGCCGCGATCGTGTCACTCTGATCGGCGACGCCGCGTACTGCCCGTCGCCGCTGACCGGATTGGGCACCAGCCTCGCCCTCGTGGGCGCCTACATCCTCGCCGGCGAAGTCACGAGCCAGCCCGACCTGCAGGTCGCCCTACAGCGCTACGACGAGCTCGCGCGGCCATACGTCACCACGGCACAAGAACTCCCGCCGGGCGGGATGCGGAGCTTCGCGCCGAACAGCCGTCTGGCGATCTGGCTTCGGATCGCCACGACCCGCCTCATGGTCAGCCGACCACTGCGGCCTCTCGCCCGGCGGATGTTCTTCTCCAAAGCCGAAGCAGTGACATTGCCCGAATACACTGTCGATTGAGTAGACCGCGAAGATCTCCTATCGTTTGTTCCAGCATCGCGTGTCGGTGACGGACTGCGTCAGACATGGAGGTGCCGGAGACGAAAGTCTTTCAATGTCAGTCAGCTTCAATCACACCATCATCGGCGCACACGATCCCGCCGCCTCTGCCGAGTTCTATCTCGAGGTGCTCGGCGCTCGCCGGACCGAGGACTGGGGGCCGTTCGTCAACATCGTCCTCGATGACGACACTCTCCTCCAGTTCGCCACCGCGCCGGTCAACGATCCGATTCACCTGGCATTCCTGATGAACGATGACGAGTTCGACCGCGGATACGCGGCCCTTCGGCGGCGCGACGTCGAGCACTGGGCCGATCCACAGATGCGCCGGCCCGGTGAAGTATCGACCGATGACGGCCGTCGGGTCTATTTCAGGGATCCGTCGGGGCACCTCCTGGAGATGCTCACACAGCCGTACGTGTGAGCGGCACTCATTTCGTGATCCGACTCGGGCGAAGGGTGTCCACCGAGAGTGAGGCGTGCGGCCCGACCCGGGGTCGGTTCAGTGGTCCCGCACTCGGGAGATCTCCGCGACGATCTCCCGGTACGCGGCCACTCTTGCCATGACACGATCGGCGCCGGACTCCATCGGCTCCTCGCCAGGCGCGCTCTCGGCGCCGTAGAGCATCGCACTCAGGTCGCCGTGGAGCTCGGCGCGTCTACGCTCGTTCTCGGCGTCCTGCCTTTGCTTGCGCAGCGAGGCATCGATGAGGTCGGCCTCGTCTGAGCACCGGCAGATCAGGTCGGAGAGCAGATTCGCCGCGTCCTCGAGGCGATCGGCGGCAGTCTGCGCGTCGGCGAGGATACGACGATCGTCTGGGCTCGGAGCGGACAGGGCCGTCAGGTCGGACGCTGTGGCACGCAGCGCCGTCGCCTTCTCGAAGTTCTCCGCGATGGTGCGCAGATCCTCGGTGAAGTCGACCTCCCCCAGCCATCCTTCGCCCGCGGCGTCCGAGAGGGTCACGCGCTCGGCGGCGACTTGCGCGGACTCGAGGC
Organism: Gordonia caeni; assembly: GCF_039537105.1. Taxonomy (NCBI): domain Bacteria; kingdom Bacillati; phylum Actinomycetota; class Actinomycetes; order Mycobacteriales; family Gordoniaceae; genus Gordonia; species Gordonia caeni. The sequence continues at coordinate 7,072 of NZ_BAAAZW010000009.1, read as the reverse complement.
GCTCGACGTTCTTGTGTCCCAACCGGTTCGATTGTCGGGCCCTCTCCACTCGGGCTTGTTCGTCTTCCGTCGCGCGGACGGTGGCCGCCCGGATCTGCCGCTGCTCCGCGACGTCCTTCCGCACGAGCGTGCCGACGACCGCGATCGCGGCGACGCCGAGCACGATGGCGAAGGTGAGCCAGATGGGTTTCGGAAATACGATCGCGATTCCGGCGATCAGGAAGAACACCACGAGGACGACGGCGCCGGCACCGTCGTTCCGCTTCGCCATCGTCCGCCCCTTCTTGTGCGCGCCCGCAGTGCGGTGCGACTCGTCTCACATCTTACGGAAGCCGACGGGAGCAGATCGATCTGTGCCCTGGGTGGGACCATCCGTGCCAGGGTGAATCGGCTTACGGGTTTGTGCCTCGTGCAACTGCTGTGGTTCGGATTGATGGGTGCATCTGCACGTCTTCGACTCTTGTGTGCGGAACTTCCAGAAGGAGCAGGTCACTTGACGACAGTCCGCGAGGCCACGTTCGACCTCCTGCGTGAGCTCGGGCTCACCACGGTGTTCGGCAATCCCGGCTCGACCGAAGAAACGTTCCTGGAGAACTTCCCAGACGACTTCCGCTACGTCCTCGGCCTTCATGAGGCCAGCGTTGTCGCCGCTGCCGATGGGTACGCGCAGGTGACCCGGAAGCCTGCGCTCGTGAACGTGCACACTGCTGCGGGCGTGAGCAATGCTCTGGGAACACTGGACTCGACCTTCCAGAACAAGACGCCGCTGATTCTCACGGCGGGTCAGCAGACGCGGGAGATGCTCCTGCTGGAGCCGTGGCTGGCGAACCCCGACCCCGAGGTGATTGCGAAGCCCTGGGTGAAGTGGGCCTATCAGCCGTCGCGCGCTGAGGACGTGCCTGCGGCATTCATGCGCGCCTACGCCGTGGCGATGCAGCCTCCGCACGGACCCGTGTTCCTGTCCCTGCCGCTGGACGACTGGGACAAGGAGGCGATCGGTCCGGCTGCGGTGCGGTCGGTCGCCACCCGGGTCGGGCCCGACCCCGAGCGACTCGCCGAGTTCGCCGCGGCGCTCGACTCAGCGAAGAATCCGGTGCTCGTCTACGGATCGGACATCGCCCGCGGGGACGGCTGGGACGAAGCCGTCGCTCTCGCCGAGCGCGTCGGTGCGCCGGTGTGGGCGGCACCGTCGAGTGAGCGCGTGTCCTTCCCCGAGGACCATGCGCTCTACGCCGGCGGCCTGCCGTTCGCGCAAGGACTTCTGTCGGAGAAGCTCAAGGGCTACGACGTGATTCTCGTCGTCGGTGCGCCGGTGTTCCGGTACTACCCCTGGGTGCCAGGCGATTACATCCCCCACGGCGCCCGCTTGCTGCACATCACCGACGACCCTGCCGAGTCGGGTCGCGCGCCCGTAGGCGACAGTCTGATCTCCGACGCGGTATTCGCGCTTCGTGCTCTCGCGGACCTCGTCACCGCACGGCAGAGCCAGGCGACGGTCGTGACGCAAGAGCACCGCCTCGCCCCGCACCCGTCCGCGGTGGCCAGCCCCGCCGATCCCGACGACGATGACCGTCTCACACCTCGACAGTTGTTCCGCGTCCTGCGCGGAGCAGCGCCGGCGGACACCGTCATCGTGCAGGAGTCGCCGTCGAACATCGCCGACCTGCATTCGGAATGGGCATTCACGGCACCGGACAGCTACTTCGCGATGGCCAGCGGTGCACTCGGCTGGGATCTTCCCGCCGCAGTCGGCGTCGCGCTCGCTGAGCGCGACCTCGGTCGCAACCGTCCCGTCATGGCGGTGATCGGCGACGGATCGCTGCAGTTCTCTCCGCAGGCTCTGTACACCGCGGCGCAGCATGATCTCCCGCTGGTCGTCGTGGTGCCCAACAACGGCGAGTACGGCATCCTGAAGGCGTTCGCGGAGTTCCAGCGCAACCCCGGGGTCCCCGGCCTCGACTTGCCCGGGCTCAAGCCGCACCTGGTCGCCGAGGGCTACGGCGCCAAGGGCGTCGTCGCATCGACCGCCGCCGAAGTGCGTGCAGAACTCGCGAACGCCTGGGACCGCAAGGGGCCCACTGTGATCGAGGTGCCGATCGACCCCGCCATCCCGCCGCTCATCTGACCGCGCTGCGGGGAAACCGGGCCTCAGCCGGTCGCGTTGTGCCAGCGTCTGCGGAAGTACCTGCGGCCGGTGGGGGCGTCGGGCGACGTGGCGGTGTCCGCGTGCTGGGCGATCAACTCGTCCCGGTCCTGGCTGAGGCTTTCGACGCGCTGATCGGACTGCTTGAGATCACGGCGGGCCCGACTCCCCCGGCGCGACGAACGTCGCGCGCCGGCCAGGATCATCGCGAGTCCGAGCATCGCGATCGCGCCGAGGACCACTCCGTACAGGAACAGCGTGCCGGTCGAACCGGTCACGTGGTAGCCGAAGACGGAGAAGCTGTCGGTCGGCAGGGCGTGGGTGCCGCCGTCGTTGGTCAAGACTCCAACGGTCGCGATGACCACGGCGGCGACCAGAATGACGACTCCGAGGATGATGATCATGGGATACTCCTCCTCACGACGCAGGGCGCGTCAGGGTGGGGCGATCTGTTCGACCTCTGCTGATGATCAGATCGTTCTCCAGTTCGGCGGTCACGTTGAGGACTACTGAACTCAGTTCGCTGATCGCCGCTGCGCTCTCGGGGTCAAGGGCGTTCAGGTCCAGCTCGCGAAGCTGGGCGTTGAGCCGGCGGGTGATCGGCGGCAGGTCTGGTCGGCGGGTGATCATGAGAAGTCCGTTTCGGTCTCAGTCATGATGTCGGACAGGGTCACGTCGTGTTCGGCGGAGTGCAGGGTCCGCCGCCACACCTGACGAGCCTCCTCGAGGGGGATGTCGGTGGCGAGCAGGATCACCGGATGCGAGTCGCCGGCCAGGACACTGGTCCGGGAATGTCGATCCCGACGACGTACGCGACGGGCGATGACGTCTCCGCGTAGACGCTCGGCGGGATCGGCGGTCCTGGGGTAGAAGAGAACGTCCCACTCGGCGAGCAGGTCACCCGGCACGCTGTCGGTGTCGTCCTCCTGGATTCCGGTGACGATGTCCTGTGGGCGTGAATCGTGGCCGGGGCGGGCGCGGTGGTAATCGCGCATGTGCCCGTACAGGTGCCGCGGCGCGGGGAGAAGGATTCGGGACGGTGAGATCATGATCGTTCACCTGACTGGCCACGGTGGTGGCTGTGACGACCGAAGCCGATGGCAGAGCTCTGCCAGATGTGACCGCCGGTCAGTACCGACTCTACGCTGGTCAGCGCGAAAGTGACTCGGCCTGCGGCGGAGCGGTCGCGGCCGGCCTCGATCGTCCCCTCAGCAACACGTCGCCAGGACTGTTCGCAGCGCCTCGAGATTGTCCTTCTCGGCCCGATAGAACACGTGCACTCCCCTGCGCTGCGAGTCCACCAACCCGGCGTTGCGCAGCTGCGCCAGGTGATGCGACGCGGTGGCTGCCGACACCCCGACTGCCTCGGCGAGAGCGCCGGCGCCGATCTCTCCCCTGACGGAACCCATCAGGAGTGACAGCAGCCGGATCCGCACCGGGTCGGCGAGGGCCTTCAGGCGCAGTGCCAGCGCGACGGCATCGTCCTCGGCCACCGGGCCGGCCCCGATCGGTGCACAGCAGATCGGTGAGCTGACATCGATGACGGGCAACGGCTTGGGCATGGCTCCCACACTACCCAATGCTTTGACATACGTCGAAGTGTCGATTAGAACGGAGCTGTCGAACTAATTCGACATTCATCGAATCGCTGGAGGATTGCCATGTCCCGCATCCAACTCGCCCTGAACGTCGACGACCTCGAGTCGGCCATTGCCTTCTACGGCACTCTGTTCAACACCGTTCCCGCCAAGGTCAAGCCCGGGTACGCCAACTTCGTTGTCGATGAGCCTGCTCTGAAACTCGTGCTCATCGAGAATCGGGGCCGTGGAGGCAGCCTGAATCACCTCGGTGTCGAGGTCGACTCCAGCGAGACCGTGCACGCCGAGATCGCTCGCCTCTCCGGCGCGGGCCTGTTCACCGACGAGCAGATCGACACCACGTGCTGCTTCGCCACCCAGGACAAGGTCTGGGTCACCGCGCCCGACGGCGAAGCGTGGGAGGTCTACGCCGTGCTCGGCGATGCCGACGAGTTCGGTGAATCGCCGCAAGCGTTGTCGGGTGCGAGTGGCCGCGACGAGAAGCCGACTCCCGGTGCGCAGGCCACCTGCTGCTCGCCTGCTGTCGGCTGACACCGGCGGGGCCGGTGAGTCGCGCGCGAGGGTCCTCCCCTGGCGTCGGTTGCCCCGTGATTCGAGATCGGTCAATATAGATGTATGTCGAAACAGATCGCTGTCACCGACCTGTCTGTGCGGTGCTCACCGCTCGTGCGACAGCCGCTGACGTCGCACGACGCCCGTGATCTGGCGCTGGTGTTCAAAGCACTCGCCGATCCGGTGCGCCTCCAGTTGTTCAGTCTGATCGCGAGCCACGTCGATGGTGAGGCCTGCGTCTGTGACATCTCCCCGGCGGTCGACGTCTCGCAGCCGACGATCTCCCACCACCTCAAAGTACTCCGTGATGCGGGTCTGCTGGTCTCCGAACGCAGGGGCACGTGGGTCTATTACCGCGTCGTGCCCGTTGCTTTACAAGCTCTAGCCGATAGCCTCGTCCCGGAGTCCAGTGGAGCACCCTCGTGATGACGGGGGCCCCCGAGACGTCTGTGGCCCGGCGGCTCTCAACGCTCGACCGTCTCCTGCCGATCTGGATCGGCGTCGCCATGGTGGCCGGTCTGCTCCTGGGACGCTTCGTCCCCGGCCTGAACACGGTGCTCGAAGCAATCGAGGTCGACGGTATCTCTCTGCCCATCGCCCTCGGCCTGCTGATCATGATGTACCCGGTCCTGGCCAAGGTCCGCTACGACCGCCTCGACGCCGTCACCGGCGACCGCAGACTCCTGATCTCGTCGCTCGTCCTCAACTGGGTTCTCGGGCCGGCGCTCATGTTCGCCCTCGCGTGGCTCCTGCTCCCCGACCTCCCCGAGTACCGCACCGGCTTGATCATCGTCGGCCTCGCGCGCTGCATCGCGATGGTCATCATCTGGAACGACCTCGCGTGTGGCGACCGCGAGGCCGCCGCCGTCCTGGTTGCGATCAACTCGCTCTTCCAAGTCGTCATGTTCGCTGCGCTCGGCTGGTTCTACCTGTCAGTGCTGCCGGGATGGCTCGGGTTGGAGCAGACCTCGATCGACGCCTCCCCCTGGCAGATCGCCAAGTCCGTTCTCGTCTTTCTCGGTATCCCGCTGCTCGCCGGATACCTCTCACGCAGGATCGGCGAACGGGCCAGAGGTCGTGACTGGTATGAGGATGAGTTTCTCCCTCGCGTCGGTCCATGGGCGCTCTACGGCCTGCTGTTCACCATCGTGCTGCTCTTCGCGCTCCAGGGTGAACAGATCACTTCCCGCCCCGGCGACGTAGCACGAATCGCGCTCCCGCTCCTGATCTACTTCGCCGTGATGTGGGCCGGCGGATACCTTCTCGGCAGAGCCTTGCGCCTCGGATACGCCCGCACCACGACGCTCGCTTTCACTGCGGCCGGAAACAACTTCGAACTCGCCATCGCCGTCGCGATCGGCACCTACGGCGCCACCTCCGGGCAGGCTCTCGCCGGGGTCGTCGGCCCGCTCATCGAGGTACCCGTACTGGTCGCCCTGGTCTACGTCTCTCTCGCATTGCGCAGCAGGTTCCCTTCCGACACGTCCCCCGCCGCTCGCGTCGAAAGGAGTGCCTCGTCGTGACCCCGTCGGTGCTGTTCGTTTGCGTCAAGAACGCCGGCAAATCACAGATGGCCGCAGCCCTCATGAAGCACATCGCCGGCGACTCAGTAGAGGTCCACTCCGCCGGCACCGAACCGGGAACGGTCGTCAACGAACTCTCCGCCCGCGTCCTCGCCGAGGTCGGTTTGGACATCACCGATCAGATTCCCAAAGCCGTCGATCCCCACATCCTCGAGACCGTCGATCTCGTCGTCACTCTCGGTCGCCAAGCGGTCGTTGATCAGCCGGGCACCCGGATCGTCAACTGGGACACCGACGAACCCTCTCGCCGCGGCATAGACGGCGTCGAACGCATGCGACTCGTCCGCGACGACATCGCCGCACGGACCCGCCAGTTGGCCGCCGAACTCACTCAAATGGGGTAGGGCCGACCGGCCTCACTCCGCCGGTACGACCTTTCCGTTGACTGTGACGGTGACCTTCCCGGTCTTGGTGTTGTAGGTGACCTTGCCGTGCTCGAAGGTCGACTCCTTGAGGTCGCCGTCGGTGACCTCATCACTGGTCGCGACTCCCAGCGGGCCCTCGGACCCGTTCTTGCCAGTCTGCGACGGGGTACCGTCCGCGGCGCGTTCGGTGTTCCAGGCATCGCGGATCTTGCCCCAGGTGATGTACGCGGGAGTGCCCGGATCATCGTTCTTCGCCGTGATGACGCCGCCCTGGAACTGCTGGAAGACGACGCCGCTGTCCCGGGTCTCAGCATTGTGGTCGCCGGTCAGCGGCTTTCCGAGCGTCTTCTTCTGAGCATCGGTGGCCGATGCGTACTTGACCGCGATCGGCCCGGTCATCGTCACCTCGACGTCGCGCTCCCCCATGACCTTCACCTCGGAGGCGTCCGCGGAGGCTTCCGACGCCGAGGCCGGCGCGGCGGAGGACTCGGACTCGGCGGTGGAGGCAGAGGCTTCGGGCTCCTGCGTCGCCGAGACGCCCGTCTGCGCAGCGTTCGACGGCGAAGCGTCGTCGTTCGTGTCGCTGCTACAGCCCGCCGCGATCAGTGCGACGGCCGCCAAGCCGGCGACGGCGCCTGCAGTGCGGCGGTGTGCGGTCTTCCTCATCGGATTCCTTCCGGATCGCTGGGCGGCCCCAGTGGGTGGCCGCGTCGTGCGTGCGAGTCGACCGTAGCGAGTCCCGCGGCACCGGGGCATGCCGACTCACCGAAGGTGCGGGCATGGCTCACCGCCCCGGCGCCTGTTTGGTGTCGGGGTGGTGAGCGGAGTTGA
>NZ_BAAAZW010000008.1:0-233043 GCF_039537105.1 Gordonia caeni | reverse complement strand
GGTCGCCCGCGCTCGTCCCGAACCTCACCTACGCACTCTCAGAACCGAAGAGCCGGAAGACCTGGAGCGCCTGCTCGCCCGCGACGACGTCGATGCCGAGCCCACCCGCTCCCAGGTGGCGGCCGACTGCGCCGCGCTGATGGAACTGCTGGTCTCGCACAACCGGAAGGAAGAGCCGGTCATCTACCCGCACATGGACGCCGACCTGGACGCCCCCACCCGGGAGCGGGCCGAGGAGTATCTGGCCACCGGCGCCCTTCCCGACGGCTGGGCGCCCGATCGCGCCGCCGGCTGACCCCGGTCCTAGATTTTGGCTCTTTGACCGACCGTGGCGGTCGGTTCGAGCGCCAAGATCTGCGGCGCTCTCACGACCGGCGACGCCACCCCGCTCCTCGACGGCGACATCACCTGGGAGAATGGCCCGGTGCCTGACTCCGCGCCGTTCCACATCGTCTTCTACCAGCCGTGCATCCCGCCGAACACGGGCAATGCGATCCGGATCGCGGCCAATACCGGCGCGCAGCTGCACCTGATCGAGCCGCTCGGCTTCACCATGACCGACCAGCAGGTGCGCCGGGCCGGCCTGGACTACCACGAGATGGCGCACGTGACCGTCCACCCGGACCTGGCCACCGCGTGGGAGAAGCTGCAGCCCGAACGGGTCTTCGCCTTCACCGCGCACGCCGGCACGTTCCACACCGACGTCACCTACCGCCCCGGGGACGTGCTGCTGTTCGGGCCGGAACCGACCGGCCTGCCCGACGAGGTGCTCGACGACCCGCACGTCACCGAACGGCTGCGCATCCCGATGCTCCCTGACCGCCGCTCGATGAATCTGGCGAACGCGACCAGCGTCGCGCTCTACGAGGCCTGGCGGCAGCAGGGGTTCCCCGGGGCGCAGTGAGCCGTCAGTTGCCGGGTTTGTTGTCGTAGACGTAGCGGTAGTAGTCCGCGTCGCGGAGTTTGCTCGCCGCGGCCTCGTCGACGACGATGGTCGCGTTCGGATGCCACTGCAGGATCGAGCCCGGGCACGACGCCGACAGCGGGCCCTCCACGGCCGCCGCGATCGCGTCGGCCTTGCCTTCACCGGTGGCCACCAGGACGGCGTGCTTGGCGTCGCAGATGGTGCCCAGCCCCTGGGTGATCACGTGCCGGGGCACCTCGTCGATCGAGTCGAAGAAGCGCGCGTTGTCTTCCCGGGTCTTCGCGGTGAGCGTCTTGATCCGGGTGCGCGAGGACAGCGACGACGACGGCTCGTTGAAGCCGATGTGCCCGTTGCTGCCGATCCCCAGGATCTGGACGTCCACCGGCCCGACCTCTTTGATGAGCTCGTCGTAGGCGTCGGCGGCGGCCTGGGCATCCTCGGCCATGCCGTCGGGGGGATAGACCTCGCCGATGTCGACGTGATCGCTGAAGTGCTCGCGGATGAACCGGGCGTACGACTCCGGGTGATCCGGCGGCAGCCCGACGTACTCGTCGAGCATCACCGCGTTGATCCCGGCGAAGGAGAGGCCCTCCTCCTTGTGTCGCCGGACCAGTTCTTTGTAGGTGTCCACCGGCGATGATCCGGTCGCCAGCCCCAATGTCGTGGCACCGGCGGCGATCTCCGCGCTGATGATGTCGGCGACCACTTGCTCCGGGTGGTCGGTGATCACGATCTCCATACGGCTCCCCGCTTCCTTCGGCGTACAAATCTGCGATTTGCCCGGAACACTATCGCGGCGGGGCGGCCGGTGTTATCCGATCCGGAATCGCTTGGTGCGCGAGGTGGCGCCACCGATCAACCGCACCGTCGACTTGGGCACCCCGAAGTGCTTGGCCAGCAGCAGCGCGACCGCTTTGTTCGCCTTGCCCTCGGTGGCCGGCTCGCGCACGAAGACGGTCAGCGCGCCGTCCTCGCCGGTCTCGATCAGCGGTCCTTTGCGGCTGTTGGGTTTCACCGTCACCGCGATCTGCTCGGGTACCTCCATGCCCGGAAGCCTAAGGCCTGCCCCGCCGCTCAGCTCCAGTCCCGCGACCGGGTGCCCACCCGCAGGTCCAGTTTCTGCAGGCGGTCGGCGACGACGGTCACCGCGCCCTCCGCGTTCTGCACCTTGCCGCGGATCAGCAGCGCCGACGCGGTCTGTGCCAGGGTGCGGTAGCGCGCCCACAGTCCCACCGAGCACACCACGTTCACCATCCCCGTCTCGTCCTCCAGGTTGATGAAGGTGACGCCGGCGGCGGTGGCCGGGCGCTGGCGGTGGGTCACCGCACCGCCCACCGTCACCCGGGTGCCGTCGGGCACCGACAGCAGGCCGTCGGCCGGGGTCACGCCCATCGCTTCGAGCCGCGGCCGCAGGTACTGCGTCGGATAGGTGTGCGGGGTGATGCCCGTGGACATCGCGTCCACCGCCGCCAGTTCCACGTCGGACATGCCCGGCAGGGTGGGCGCCTGCCGCGGGGAGACCACCGGCAACTGGTCCTCGCGCAGCCCGGCCACCGCGCCGGCCTCCCACAGGGCGGCCCGCCGGTCCAGGCCCAGCGACTCGAAGGCGCCGGCCGTGGCGAGCGATTCCAGTTGCGCCGCCGTCAGTTCCGTCCGGCGCGACAGGTCGGCGACGCTCTGGAACGCCCCGTCCGCGGTACGGGCGTCGACGATGCGGGCGGCGGCCTCGTCGCCCAGCCCGCGCACCGCGCCGAGCCCGATCCGCACGTCCAGGCCGTCGTTCTCCAGTTCCGCGTGCACCACCGAACGGTTGACGTCGGGGCGGTGCACCGTGACCCCGTGCCGGCGGGCGTCGGCCACCAGCGACTGCGGCGAGTAGAAGCCCATCGGCTGGGCCCGCAGCAGCGCCGCGCAGAAGGCCGCCGGATGGTGCAGCTTGAACCACGCCGAGTAGAAGACCAGCGAGGCGAAACTCTGCGAATGACTCTCCGGGAAACCGAAATTGGCGAAGGCGGCCATCTTCTCGAAGATCCGGTCGGCCATCTCCCCGGTGATCTGGTGGGTGGCCTCCATGCCCTCGTAGAACCGGGCGCGCAGGCGCTCCATCTTCTCCGGGGAGCGCTTGGAACCCATCGCGCGCCGCAGCTGATCGGCTTCGGCGGCGTCGAACCCGGCGACGTCCACCGCCAGCTGCATCAGCTGTTCCTGGAACAGCGGGATGCCCAGGGTGCGGTCGAGCGCGTTGGCCATCGACGGATGTTCCACCGCCGGTTCCTCGTCGCCGTTGCGCCGCCGGATGTACGGGTGCACCGAGCCGCCCTGGATGGGGCCGGGCCGGATCAGCGCCACCTCCACCACCAGGTCGTAGAAGGTGCGCGGTTTCAGCCGGGGCAGGGTCGCCATCTGCGCGCGGGACTCCACCTGGAAGACGCCGACGGTGTCGGCACGGCAGAGCATGTCGTAGACGGCGGCCTCGGTCAGGTCCAGTTTCGCCAGGTCCACCTCGATCCCCTTGTGCGCGGCCACCAGGTCGATCGCGTAGTGCAGCGCCGACAGCATGCCCAGGCCCAGCAGGTCGAACTTCACCAGTCCGATGGCCGCGCAGTCGTCCTTGTCCCACTGCAGGACGCTGCGGCCTTCCATGCGGGCCCACTCGGTGGGGCAGACGTCGGCGATCGGCCGGTCGCAGATCACCATGCCGCCCGAGTGGATGCCCAGATGCCGTGGCATGGCCGAGATCTCGGCGGCCATGGCGCGCACGTCGTCCGGCGCGGAGTCGGGCACTTTGCTCCACGCGTCCTGTTGGCCGGGGTCGTAGCCGAGGGCGCGGGCCATGTCGCGCACGGCCGAGCGGCCGCGGTAGGTGATCACGTTGGCCACCTGGGCGCTGTGCGCACGACCGTGCCGGGAGTAGACGTACTGGATCGCCTCCTCGCGCCGGTCGGACTCGATGTCGACGTCGATGTCCGGCGGGCCGTCGCGCTCGGGCGAGAGGAACCGTTCGAACAGCAGCTGGTTGGCCACCGGGTCGACGTTGGTGATGCCCAGGGCGTAGCAGACCGCGGAGTTCGCGGCGCTGCCGCGGCCCTGGCAGAGGATGTCGTTGCGGCGGCAGAAGTCGACGATGTCGTGCACCACCAGGAAGTAGCCGGGAAAGGTCAGCGTCTCGATGATGGCCAGCTCGCGGTCGATCTGCCGGTAGGCGTCCGGGCGTTCGGCCCGGGTGCCGTAGCGGCGGACGGCGCCGCGTTCGGTCAGCTCGCGCAACCAGCTCGCTTCGGTGTGCCCGGCGGGGACGTCGAAGGGCGGCAGTTTCGGTGCGATCAGGCCCAGGGAGAAGGAGCAGTCGGCGGCCAGCGACACCGCGTTGTCGATGGCGTCGCGGTGGGCCGGCATCAGCGCGGCCATCTCGTCGCCGCTGCGCAGGTGGGCGCCGCCCACCCCGGGCAGCCAGCCGGCGATGGTGGCGATGTCGGTGCGCGCCCGCACCGCCGCCACCGCCATGGCCAGCCGGCGGCGTTCCGGGCCGGAGAAGTGGGCGCCGGTGGTGGCGACGGTGGGCAGCCCGAACTCGGCGGCCACGCCGGCGAGCACGGCGTTGCGCTCGTCGTCGTCGCTGGTGCCCGAGGCGGTCAGCTCCACCACCACGGCGTCGTGGGAGAAGCGGTCGACCAGCTCCCCCAGCGCTTTTCGTGCTCCGGCACGACCACCGCGCGCCAGTCCCCGTCGCACCGCACCCTTGCGGCAGCCGGTGAGGATGGTCCAGTGCCCGGCCGAGGAGGTCAGCAGGTCGAGGTCGTACCGGAGCAGCCCCTTCTGGCCCCCGCTCATGTGCGCGTCGGCGATCACCCGGGACAGCCGCCGATAGCCTTCGGCATCGCGGGCCAGCACCAGCAGGTGCTCGCCGGGCGGGTCCACCGCCCCGGCGCGGGCGGCGTCCGGCTCCAGCGACAGTTCGGCACCGAAGACCGTCGCCATCCCGTATTCGCGGGCCGCTTCGGCGAAGCGCACCACCCCGTAGACGCCGTCGTGATCGGTCAGCGCCAGCCCGGTCAGTCCCAGCCGCTGCGCCTCGGTGACCATCTCCTCGGGCAGGGAGGCACCGTCGAGGAAGCTGTAGGAGCTGTGGGCGTGCAGTTCGGCGTACGGGATGCGCGAGTGCCCCTGCTCCACAGACTCCCGCCGGTAGGCCCCGCGCTTGCGCGACCACGCCGGAGAATCCCCGCCGTCACCGAGAGCTTCGGGCTCGCGGGCGTTGGGCGGAAACGTCTCCCCGCGCCGGTCGGAGGCCGACGGCGGACGGCCGGAGAGCACCCGCTCCATCTCCGACCAGCTCGGCGGTCCGTTACTCCATCCCACCCAGCCATATTAGAACATCAGTTCGATACAGGGTCTGTCTCGGATTGGATCGGAACGTACGGGCCGAAGTAGTTGAGCGCCAGCGCCACGGCGGCGCCGATCGCGCAGAGCCCGCCGAAGACCTCCGCGGTGTGCGGCAGCCCCCATTCCAGCGCCGCGGCACCGATCGCGATGGCCGGAATCGCCAGGCCGATGTAGAAGCAGAAGAACAGGGTCGCGGTGGTCGCACTGCGCTGATCAGCCGGGGCGGCCGCGGCCACCTGCTCGACCCCCTTGGACATCGTCGCGCCTTGGCCGGCGCCGGCCACCACACCGGCGACGATGAAGCCGGTCGCGGAGTCGAACAGGATCGACACCGAGATCCCGATGCAGCCGAGCATCAGCAGCGCGCAGCCGAGCAGGATCAGCCGCCGCGCGGGCACCGAGCCGGTCGTCAACTGCATCAGGGCCGAGCCGGCGAACACGCCGAACACGGCCAGCCCCTGAATCGCGACCGAGTCGATGTGCATGGACTCGCTCAGCAGGCTCGGCGCCACCGCACCGAACAGGCCGAGCACGGCGAAGCCGACCATCCCGGGCACCAGCGCCCGGCGGAAAGCCAAGCGCGCGGAGGGAGGCACCGTCAGCATGTGGATCCCCGGCGGGCGCGCATGCGGCGGACGCAGCACCGTCTCGGGGACGAAGAAGATCACCAGCAAGGCCACCAGTTGCAGGCCGAGGAGCATCCAGAACACGGTGCGCAGCGGCTCGTAGCTGATGAACTGCACCACGAGTCCGCCGAAGAGCGGCCCGATGCCCAGACCGAAGACGTTGATCGCGGTGGCCAGGAACGACGCCTTGCCGTCCGCCCACGACCGGGGAGCCAGTTCCACGATGTGCACGGTCGCGGTCGCCACGAACACGCCCGAAGCCAGCCCGGCGAAGAACCGGGCCACCAGCAGGACGGTGAGGTCGTCCGCCACCAGGAACAGCACGGTGGACGCGATCGCCGAGAGCAGCGCGGCCACCTGCATCGGGATCCGGCCGAAGACGTCGGACCAGCGGCCCACGGTGAACAGCGCCAGCAGCACGCCCACCACGTAGGTCGCGAAGACCACCGTCACGATGAAGACGGAGAAGTGAAAGTCCGTGCGGTAGATCGGATACAGCGGGGTGGGAATGGTGGTTCCCGCCATGCGACACGACGACGACGCCGAACAGGCCTCTGCGGTCGCTGTGCGTCGGCGGCGTTCTCGGCGTCACGGAGACGGGCACGTTGTGCATGATGCGAACTTAGACGACATCCGGAGAGACCGGGATCCGAACTCGAGCGCTCTGGCACGGATCCGTGCCAGAGCGTGGCGAGAATGCGTCGCACGCACGCCGACTCACCGATCTATGACAACCTGTTCTAGTGACGCATTTCTTCGTGACCGGAGGCAGCGGCTTCACCGGCCGCTGCGTTCTGTCACGTCTCCTGGCCCGGGAAGACACCACGGTGACCGTCCTGGTGCGTTCGGCATCTCTGCCCCGATTCGCCCTGGCCCTGGAACACATTCCGGGCGGTGACCGGGTGGTCACGGCCGTCGGCAACCTCACCGCCGAGGGGCTGGGACTGCACGACGAGGACGCGCTGGAGCCCATCGATCACGTCATCCATCTGGGCGCTCTCCACGACCTCACCGCAGGCGAACAGACGCTGCAGGCCGTCAACGTCGAGGGCACCGCACGGATCGCCGAGTTCGCCGCGCGGCACGGCGCCATGCTGCATCACTTCTCGTCGATCGGGGTGTCCGGGAATCACGACGGCGTCTTCTCCGAGGACGACTTCGATCTCGGCCAGGATTTCCCGACGCCGTATCACCGCGCCATGTTCGAGGCCGAGCGCGTGGTGCGCGAAACACCGGACCTGAGCTGGCGTATCTACCGGCCGTCGGCTGTGGTGGGCGATTCGGTGACCGGCGAGATCGACAAGATCTCCGGCCCCTACTTCTTCTTCCCCCGGCTCGCCCAAGTGGGCAGCCTGCCTTCGTTCCTGCCGATTCCACTGCCCAACGGCGGTTCCCTCAACATGGTGCCGGTGGACTATGTGGCCGACGCGTTGGTGGCCCTGACCGGTTACCGCCCCGGCGAATCGGGGCTGGTCTTCCATCTGTGCGACCCGGAGCACCGGACCGCCACCGACCTGTTCAACATGATGGCCCCGACACTCGGTGGACCGCGCGGCTTCGAGATCGTGCCCGGCGCGCTGGCCCGGCCGATGCTGGCCGCCACCAGCCACAATCCGCTGCGCCCGGGGCGCGACCTGGTGGCCGAGCAACTCGGCATCCCGCCGGTGGTCCTCGATTCGATCTCCGTGCCGGTGACCGTGCTGTCCGATACGTCCGTCGCTGTCCTCGACGGTCTCGGCGTGCGGCTGCCCGCGCTCGCCGACTACGCGCCGACGCTGTGGAAGTACTGGGCGGAGAAGCTGGATCCGGGACGGCATCGCCGGGACGATCCACGCGGGGCGCTGGTCGGCAAGAACATCGTCATCACCGGCGGTTCGGCCGGGATCGGCAAGGCGACGGCCCGGATGTGCATCACGCGCGGCGCCAACGTGATCCTGGTGTCCCGCGACGCCGACCGACTGGTCGAGGTAGCCGACGAGCTGAACGCCGAGCTGCCCAAGCCGGGCATGCCCCTGGGGGTGGCCTCGGCCTATCCCACCGACATCACCGATGAGGCTTCGGTGCGCACGCTGGTGAAGTCGATCATCGCCGAGCACGACCACATCGACGTCCTGGTGAACAATGCCGGCCGGTCCATCCGGCGCGCCTCGGTGAACGCCGTGGACCGCGCGCACGACTACCAGCGGATGATGGCGGTCAATTACTTCGGCGCGGTGTACATGACGCTGTCGGTGCTGCCGCACATGATCGACCGGCAGGCCGGGCACATCGTGAACGTGTCCTCGGCCGAGGTGCAGAGCCGCGCACCGCGATTCGGCGCCTACGCGGCCTCGAAGGCGGCGCTGGAGGCGTTCGCCGATGCGACGAGCGCGGAGACGCTGTCCGACCACGTCACGTTCAGCACGGTGCGCCTGCCGCTCACCCGCACCCGGATGATCGCCCCCACCCGCGCCTACGAGTCCCGCCGCGGCATCTGGGGCGTGGACAAGGCTGCGCACCGGATCCTCAAGGCGATCGTCGACCGGCCGAAGCGGGTGACCTCCTTCTGGGGCGACCTCGCCGAGTTCGGCCACTGGGCCGCCCCCCGCCTCACCAATCGCGTGATGCACCAGCAGTACCTCCTGGTCGACGAATCCGAAGCCGCCCTGGGCACCCAGCCTCCCACCGCTCCTTGAGCCTCCCCACCCGCCCCTTGAGCGCCCCACCCGCTCCTTGAGCCGGACGAGCCGCTAGGCGAGTCCGTGTCGAAAGGAAAGCGGCCCCTGTGCGCCGCCCCTTGAGCCCGTGTCGAAAGGAAGCCGCCCCACCGCTCCTTGAGCCGGACGAGCCGCTAGGCGAGTCCGAGTCGAAAGGACAGCGGCCGCCCCCACGACCGCCACCAGAAGGCACACTGGCTTCCATGACCGACACTCCCTACCTGCTGGTCGACGACGCCGTGCTCCGCCGCAATCTGGAAACCCTCGCCGAGCAGGTCGCCGCGCACGGCCTCGAGCTACGCCCGCACGCCAAGACCCACAAGTGCGCGCAGGTGGCCCGGCGTCAGATGGATTGCGGCGCGACCGGTCTCACGGTCGCCACCATCGGCGAGGCGGAAGCCTTCGCGGCGGCCGGCTTCACCGATCTGTTCATCGCCTACCCGCTGTGGCTGTCCGACGACAAAGCCGCACGACTCCGCGCCCTCACTGAATCCGTTGCGGCCGGTGGCGCGACGATCCGCGTCGGGGTCGACTCGATTGCCGGAGCTCAGCGTCTGGCGGCCGGGCTGGCCGGCGCACCGGTCGAGGTGATGGTCGAGATCGATTCGGGGCAGCACCGCACCGGCGTGGCACCCGGCGAGGCCGGCGCCCTCGCCGCCGCGGCGCGCGAGGCGGGCCTGACCGTGGTCGGCGTCTTCACCTTCCCCGGCCACGGTTACGGTCCCGGCGATGCCCGCCGCGACGCGGCACGACAGGAAGCCGAGGCACTGTCGACCGCGGCGGAGTCGTTGCGCCACAGCGGGATCGAACCACGAGTGATCAGCGGCGGTTCCACCCCGACCGTCGCCTTCACCGGCGCCGGCGAGCTCACCGAGGTGCGTCCCGGGGTCTACCCGTTCAACGACGCCCAGCAGGTGGAGCTGGGCAGCTGCACCTGGGACGACGTGGCCCTCGTCGCCGTCGCCACCGTGGTCAGCACTGACGCCCAGGTCCCTGAGCCCCGTCGAAGGGCGGTCCTCGACGCCGGCAGCAAGGTGCTCGGCGCGGACCGCCCTGCTTGGACCACCGGCTTCGGCCGGCTCCCCGATCATCCCGACGCGCGCATCACCTCGCTGTCCGAGCACCACGCCGTCGTCGAGTTCCCGCCCGACGCCGCCGCACCCGCCCTCGGCGATCGGGTCCGGGTGGCGCCGAATCACGTCTGCTCCGCGGTGAACCTCGCCGACGAACTCGTCGCCCAGACCGCGAACGGCCTGGAGCACTGGCCCCTCCTCGCCCGCGGCGCCAATCGCTGACCCCACACGTTGGTCTGCCCCCACACGCCGGTCGAGCCCCGCACGCCGGTCGAGCGAAGTCGAGACCAACCCCGGCCCGAAGCCCTCGCTGTATCCTTATCGCGTGGCATCCGCTGCCACGCCTCGCGCAATCGATGGTGAAGTGCTCACCTGACACATTCGCGGAGAGGACTGAGTCACTCAGGACACGTCCGGAATGGAGAATGCGCAACCCGCCCGTACCCCGCGGGCGAGTTGTCATGTCCATGCCGCGTCAGCGGCGCGAGAGAAAGCGTCCGACACCATGTCCGACCCCAGCAAGGCCCCCAAAGTCAGCAAAGATCAGCGGGCGGTGACCGACAAGATCGAGTCGATGCCCGAGCCGTACCGCGCCGTCGCCGAGCGGCTGCACCAGACCATCCTCTCGGCCGGCCCTAAACTGAAGCCGCGGCTTTGGTACGGCATGCCGGGCTATGCGACCGCCCGCAGCGCCCCGGTGCTGGTCTTCTTCCGGCTCGACGACGATCTGATGACCGTCGGTCTCACCGAGAAGGCACATCTGGAGCGCGAACCGGGTGCGGCGGACACCCTGATGCCGTGCGCCTGGTATCTGACCGAGATCAACGAGGCCACCGAGGCACGCGTCGCCGACGTCGTACGGTCGGCGTTCGCCGATCAGGTCAGCGAGCCCGGACCGCCTTCGCCGTAGATACGACCGGATCGGCCGCCGGCGGCATCGTCTCCGGCGGCCGATCCACGTCTCACTCGTAGACGCCCTCCACCGACCAGGCGGCCCCGCGGTAGCAGAGCAGCAGCGCCCGGGACTGCCCCGACTCCGGCGACGGTTCCAGCAGTACCTGCGCCCGGGCCATCACCGCGCCGGCGCGGGCCGAGAAGCCGCCCCGGGCGCCGGGCTCGTCGTCGATGCCGAACGGCCACGGCCCGGCCCACCAGTGGATGCGCCGCTGCTGCCGGCCCATCCGCACCTCGACGGGTTCGGCGCTGAAGGCGCCGCGCCCGGTCACCGCCACCGGTTCGCCGGCGGCGTCGAGCAGTTCCGCCTGCCCCGTGGACAGCAGCGCCGGCAGCGGGCGGGCCAGAGCGTCGGGCCAGGAGGCGTCGACGGGGCGCTCGAGCGCGGCTTCGTCGCCGTAGGTCACCAGACAGACCCGTTCGGCCGGGCCACGTCCGCCGCTGGGCACCGGGACCCGGACGGCCTCGCCGCCGAGCAGGCCCTGCACCCGGACCAGGGAGCGGCGGGCACGATCGCCCAGGCCGCCGGCCCCCGAGTCCGGCGGCAGCCCGGCCCCGGTGAGCACGTATTGCAGCGCGCCCGGATCCACCAGTTCCACCGGTTCCAGGATCAGGCGCACCAGCGGCGAGTCCGGCCTGTCCTGCGCAGTGAGCCAGCCCTCCAACTGCCAGCGGACCCGGTCGGCGGTGGCGTCCGGGGTCAGCGGCTCGGCGGCCCGCCAGGTCCGCGAATGCCACTGCCCCTGCTCGGTGACCACGTGCACCGTCAGCCGCGTGCACGCCAGCGCCGCCGCCGACAGACGACGATGCAGGTCTTCGGCCAGCCGCCGCCCCAGGAAGGCGGCCGCGTCGATCCGGTCCACCGGCGGATCGCAGTGATGGATCACCTCCAGGTCCGCGGGGATCGGGGCCCGCGCCGGCCGCCGCCCCGGCTCCGCCGACGCCATCCGATGCGCCAGCACCGCATCGGCGGAGAACCGGGAGGCCACATCGGCGACGTCGAGCTCGGCGAACCGGCCGAGGGTCCGCAATCCCAAGCGCCACAGCAGGTTCACCAGGTCGTCCCGGCCCGCCACGGTCAGCGACGGCTCGATCACCAGATCGGCGACGGGCCGGTCGGCCAGGAAGGCGGCGTCCCCGCCAGGCGACACGATGCGGCCCGCACGGGCGGCCAGTACCGCGGTGAACAGCTGATCGGCCACCCCGACCTGCGCGGTGACGCCGATCGCCTCGACCGCTTCGGCCACCGCCTCGGCCAGGCCGGTCTCCCCACCGAAGTAGCGAGCGGCGCGGTCGGCGGCCGCCACCAGCAGACCGGGCCGCAGCACTTCGGTCATCGGGATCACGGCGGTCGCCGCCGTCACCACCGACTCGAAGAAGCGGCCGTCCCGGTGCGGATCGTCCTGCGTCACCGTCAGTTCCGGACAGGCGGCCTGGGCTTGTCGTTTCCGCATGCCCCGACGGACTCCGGATCGTCGTGCGCTGCGCGAGCAGGCCACCACCTTCCCTGCGGCGAGCACCGCGATCGGTTCGGTGCCCACCAGATCCAGGCCCCGGGCCGCGGCGGTCGCCGGCCAGTCGGGGCACCACAGCGCCAATACCCGGGTCAATTCGCCACCCGCAACCGGTTGTCGTGCGGCGCTGCCGCCACCAGCCGCAGCGGGCCGTCTTCCCCGATGCCGGGCGCCACCAGTTCGCAGCGCACTCCGCGCGGCACGATGCCCGTCCCGGCCACGCCGATGTCCACCTGGAGTCCGCCGATCCGTCCGTACCCGTTGCGCCGCAACGGGAGATGCCGGTAGCCGGCCACCTGAGCGTCCATGCGGACCGCGGCGCCGGGCCACACCCCGGACGGCCCCACCGCCATCAGCGTCGACGACTGCCGCCGCGCCCGGCCGGTCAGCACCCGCGCTCGCGACGGCGTCACCCGGTCGATGCCGACCAGCACCAGGTCGATCCCGTCCAGCAGCACCGCGGCCACCTCGAGCAGGTCCACCGCCGAGCCGCCCGTCCCGGGCGAGGTCGCGGGGACCACGGCGATCCGACTCAGGTCGGCCCCCAGGTCGGCGGCCATCGCCAGGTTCAGTTGCGGAAGTCCCACCAGCGCGGCAGTGGCGCCCGCGGCGCTGGCCGCGGCCAGCAGGGCCACCGGCAGCGTCATCGCCCCGCTGACCGCCGCCACCGAGCCGGGCACCAGCCCCCCGCGCGGCAGCAACTCGGCGACCGGCCCGGGCACCGGCAGCACCGGACTCCCGCTCGTCGAGCCGTCGGCGGCACTGCCGGTTGAGCCGGTCGAAACCTCCGACATCTGCGCGAGCTTGCGCCGCAGCGCCGCCACAGTGGCAGGCTGTTTCTGGACATTCTGATCGGACATGCGCTTCCCCTCGCCTGACGACCATTCGTTGCAGCGGCAGGGAAGATACCGATGTTCGAACTTCTGTTCGATAGATTAGCGCTCGGTGCACGCCGGCGTCAACGCCGCAGGAGAGGGCCCGCACGGTAGATTCTTCGCCATGCAGCAGCGCATCTTCGCCCTGGTGATCGGGGCTCTGGCGATCGCGGCGATCGTCCTGACCTCGCTTCCCTGGGCCGGTTCCGGACCGCTGGGCCACGGCCTGCAGTGGAACGGCTTCGGCGGTGCCGACTACGGCACCATCGAGGATCCGACACTGCCGGTCGATGAGATCGCGGCCGCTCCGCTCGGGATCTTCGTGGTGATCGCCGCCGTCGCCGCACTGCTCGCCGCCATCGCCATGGCGGTTCCCGCGCTGGCCGGTCCGGCCACCCCGCTGCGCTGGGTCGCCGCGCTGTTCACCTTGGTCGCCGCCGCGGTGCCGATCACCGTCATCCTCAGCCCGCAGGTCTTCCTCGGCCGGTCGTTCGAAGCCGTCAACGCACGCGAGGTGCTCTCCGATCCGCACTACCGCGACCTGGTGCGCGAGCGGATCCTGGAAGTCCCGACCCTGATCGCCCTCGCGGTGGTGCTGGTCGTCACGGCGGCCGTCTGCGTGGCCGCGGCCGTGACGGCACCGTCTCGCCAGGTGACGCCCGAGATCCTGTCCGAGACCTGACCGCCGGCACTCCCTTCGCCACACGCCCGTTCAGGAAACGCTCACCCGCCGCCGAGTAGATTCGACAATCATGCAGCAGCAGCAACGGCGCCTGTACTCCTTCGCGATCGGACTGGTCGCAGTCCTGACGATCGGCAGCACACTCGCCCCCTGGGTCACCCTGGACAAGCTCGGCGTTCCGGCGAGCTGGAACGGCATCGGCCGCACCTCCGACGCCGCGCTCGCCGACGAAGGTGTGGGACCGCACGCCTACGGCTGGTGGGTGGTCGCGGCTGCGGTCGTGGCTCTGCTGGCCGGCCTGCTGCTGCTCGGTTCGGCCTCGCTGGCCCGCCGGGCCGTGCCCGTTCTCTGGGTCGCCACGATCGGCGTGCTCGCCGCCCTGGCCGTGCCGATCACCGCGCTGGTGAATCCCGACTGGCTGATCGGCGACTTCTTCCACGAGATCGGGGCCCGCGACCTCGCCCAGCTGATGGGCCGCGATTTCCTGAACGTCCCGGTCCTGATCTTCGTGATCGTCGCCCTGCTGCTGTTGGCGGTGCTGTGCGCGGGTACCGCCCTCACTCTCCGGCCGATCCGCACGCGCCTGCGGATCAGCATCGACCGCGGCACCGACGGCAAGCCGGTCGCGAAGGCCACCCCCGCGAAGGCCACTGAGAAGGTCTCGCCCGAGACCACCCCCGAAGACGACGTCGAAGAGGATGTTGACGAGGATGTCGACGAGGACGCGGTAGAAGAAGCAGACGAGGTCCCCGCCGACAGGACGAAGGCCGACGAGCGCTGACCGCTTACCCGATCTGCCGGTTCACCGCCCAGCGGGTGAGGGCGTTGCGGTTGGACTGCTGGGTCTTGCGGAGGACGTTCGAGGCGTGGGTCTCCACGGTCTTGACCGAGATGAACAGTTCCTCGGCGATCTCGCGGTAGGTGTAGCCGCGCGCCAGCAGCCGCAGCACCTCCATCTCGCGGCGGGTCAGCGAATCCAGCTCCGGGTCCAGGGCCGGTTCGGGCGTCGGCGAGCGGCCGGTGAACGAGTCGAGCACGAAGCCGGCCAGCCGCGGGCTGAAGACCGCGTCGCCCTCGGCGACCCGCCGAACTGCATCGGCCAATTCGCTGCCGCTGATGGTCTTGGTGACGTAGCCGCGGGCGCCGGCGCGGATGGTGGCGATCACGTCGGCCGCCGCGTCCGACACCGACAGCGCCAGAAACACCGGCGCGTCCGAGCCGAGTGCGTCGGTCACCCCGCGCAACACGGCGACGCCGCCCCCGCCGGGCATGTGCACGTCCAGCAGCACCACGTCGGGCCGCTGTTCGACGATCCCGGCGATGGCCTCGGGCACCGTGCCGGCGTCGCCGATCACCTCCATCGCCTCCTCGGAGGCCAGCTCCGCGCGGACGCCGGAGCGGAAGACGGCGTGGTCGTCGACCAGATACACCCGATACGTCATGAATCCTCCTCTTTCTCCCCGGCCGGTCGTGCGACTCCGCTCGTTGGTCGAGTGGAGTCGAGACCCGCCCGCGGCAGCGTCAGCGTCACATTGGTCCCGCGGCCCGGCGTCGATCGCAGTTCCACTTCGCCGCCCGCGCGTTCCATCCTGCCCCGGATCGACCGGGAGATGCCCTGGCGGTCGTCGTCGACGGCCTCGGGGTCGAAGCCGACGCCGCGGTCGCGCACGAAGACCTCCACCCGTTCGTCGAGTACCTCGGCGTACACGTCCACCTTCGCCGCGCCGGAGTGCTTGGCGGCGTTCACCAGCGCCTCGCGGGTGGCCGCGATCAGCGAGCTGGCCGAGCGCGCCCAGGCCTCGTCGCGCAGTTCTTCCGGCGTGGTGTCGCCGACGGTCACCGCTTCGATCTCGGTGCCGTACGACTCCTCCACCTCGGCTCCCAGCGCGGTGATGGCCGCCGCGAACGACTCCCGGCGCTGCGCCGGGTCGCCGAACAGCCAGGTCCGCAGTTCGCGTTCCTGCCGCCGGGCCAGCCGGGCGACGGTGTCCGGGTTGGCTGCCTGCTTCTGGATCAGTGCGAGGGTCTGCAGCACCGAGTCGTGCAGGTGGGAGGCGATCTCTTCGCGTTCGGCGTTGCGGATCCGAGCGGCGCGTTCGGCGTCGAGCGCGCGCAGCAGCCGCATCCACAGCGGCACCGTCAGCAGCACCACGCCCACCAGGGTCGCCAGGACGGCGAGGACCGTGGAGTTCACGCCGCCCAGCGCCGAGCCGCTGGCCACCACCATCACCACCAGGCCACCGATCACCAGCACGGCGCCGACGACCAAGCGCAGCCAGGTGACCACCGTGCGCTGCGACCCCGAACCCAGGCCGGTGACGTCCACCTCGCGCCACACCAGGGCGGCGCCGCCGAGGACGAAGACCACCGCGACCAGTTGCTGCGCGGGAGCGTTCGAGGCGACGACGGCGCTGATCAGCAGCGCCACCACCCCCAGGACGACGAGACCGTAGGCCTGTCGCCGTTCCGCAGTCCGGGGCGGGTCGGCGTCCTCGCCCAGCGGGGCGAAGAACCAGAGCGCGGCGTAGGCGGCGGCGCCCGCGCCGGCCAGCGCCGTCAGCACCACGAAGACCACGCGCACGCGGAAGACGTCGACGCCCAGGTGGTCGGCGATGCCGCCGGCCACCCCGGCAACCACTTTGCCGCCGTTGCGTCGATACAGCTTCGGCGTCGACTCCGCCGCCGCCTCGCGGGTGATCTCAGTTCTCATCACCTTCGATACTGGCACGCCCGGAGCCGATTTCCCTCTCCCCACCGCAGAGTTCAGGGACCATCTCAGGGTCCTTCCCGATACCTTCGGCAGGTGGCCGGGCGCAAAGATGGAGTCATGAACACGACGATGCTGGCCGACCTCTGGGCGACCCGTCCGGTCCGCCGCCGCCCCGCCAAATGGGCCGGCGTGTGTGCCGGATTCGGTGCGCGCTACAACGTGGACCCGACGCTGGTCCGCGTGGCGTTCGTGATCGCGACCATCTTCGGCGGCGCCGGCGTGCTGCTGTACCTGGCCGCGATCGTGGCGCTGCCGCACGAACGCCGCGCCCACGAGGAGCACGACCACTCCAAGCACACCCTCGGACTGCCCAAGGGCAGGTTCATCGTCCTGGTGATCATCGCGATCGTCTTGGTCAGCAGTTTCGGTGGCCGCACCTGGAGCGGCGGCGGTTTGGTCGGCGCCGCTCTTCTACTCCTCGGCTGGTGGCTGCTCTACCAGCGCACCCCCGTCGCCCCGCCCGGCACCTCCGCCGCGACCTTCGACCCGTCGGGTGCGCCGGTGGGCCCGGTTGAAAACACGGCGCCCACAGCGCCCTTCGGGCCCGCCGAAGCGACGGCGCCCGCGGTGCCCGCCGAACAGCCGGCCTCGGCGTCGCCGGGTCAGCCCGTCGAGAGTGCGGTCACCGGCGAGCCCGCCGAAACGACCTCCGATACCCCACTCCTGATCGACTCCCCGCCCACGCCTCCGGCATGGGATCCGCTCGGCGTCGCGCCGTTCGCCTGGGATCTGCCGGAACCGCCGGCCCAGACCCCGCCGCCGGCTCCGCTGACGCCGCGGTCGCCGGTCACTCCGGTGACCACCGGGCTTGCCGTTCTGGTCGGTGTCGCGGGAGCCTCCCTGCACTGGATGGGCGTGGACTGGTTCACCACCGGGCGGATCGCCTCGATGGTCCTGCTGGTCTTCGGCGCCGGAATGGTGGTCGCCGGCCTCCAGCGGCGCGCCGAAGGAGCACACGCCTCCGGGCTGGTGCCCCTGGGCATGCTGACGGCCGCCGTGGTGGTCGTGGGTTCACTGGTGTCCTCCAGCGGCTGGTCGGCACCCTCCGGCGGTGTCGGCGAACGGAAGTGGGCGCCCACCGAGCAGTCGCAGCTGCGCGACGACTACCAGCTGACCGTCGGCAACACGATCCTGGATCTGCGCGGCCTCGAGACCCTCGAGCACGATCAGACCGTCAACATCAAGCAGGGCGTCGGTCAGGTCGAGGTGCTGCTGCCGGAGAAGGTGCGCGTCCGCGCCGAGTGCAGCGTCGGGATCGGCGAATTCACCTGCCCGCAAGGCATCGTCGGCGGAAACGACGACGGCCCCGTCCTCACCATCAACGCCCGCACGGGTATGGGAAATGTGGAGATGAACAAGTGAACGACACCGAGAACCTGCCCGAGGCGCGCCGGTCCCCGCTCCTGATCGTCGCCGGGGTCGTGGCCCTGGCGGTCGGCGCATGGGGCCTGTCCGGCGGCCCCAGCGTCCCCGAACTCAACCTGCTCCCGTGGATCCTGATCGGCGTCGGCACCCTCGCCGGCATCATCCTGATCGCCAGCGGCTTCCGCCGCCCCCGCTCCATCGGAGATTGAGCCCCGCCCGCTGATCGACTCCACTCCTTGAGCCGGACCGAGGCGATAGTCGAGGCCACTATCGCCGCTCCTTGAGCCGGGCCCAGGCGCCAGCCGACGCCACTATCGCCGCTCCTTGAGCCGGGCCGAGGCGATAGTCGAGGCCACTATCGCCGCTCCTTGAGCCGGGCCGAGGCGCCAGCCGACGCCACTATCGCCGCTCCTTGAGCCGGGCCCAGGCGCCAGCCGAGGCCACTATCGCCGCTCCTTGAGCCGGGCCGAGGCGCCAGCCGAGGTCCGTGTCGAAAGGAAAGCTCCCGGCGCCGCCAAGACCAAATGTCCGACCCCCGCCCTACAGTCCGCCCCATGAACCCCACCGATGCCATCTGCCCCGTGCCGCGCATGCTCGGCTGGTACGACGTCGCAGCCCGCGTCACCTTCACCTCCCACGACGGCGTGCGGGTGCGGATCGCCCACGGCACCTACCTGGATTCGCACGAGCAGGACGGGGCCGTCTTCCTCGGCGACGGTGTCGAGATGATGTTCCATCACCTCGGTCTGGACCTTCCCCGAGGTCAGCAGCTGCACACGTTCTGCGACGCGGTCACCGCCGGCCTCGCGAATTCCACGACAGCCACGGTCGTCATCGACGACGGCGAACTCCTGCTCGAGCTGACACCGTGGCAGGAGGTTCCGGGCAGCTTCCTGGATGAGTGAGCACTACGGGTTCAGCATTTTGCGGCACTGTTCCATCGTGTTCGTCTGCCTGCACTCGTTCCACTTCGCCTGATCGTCGGCCCACGAATGACGCGGATCCTGTCCGATGTTCTCGCGCCACCGATACTCGTCGCACATGATCGCGACTCCGTTGGGATCCACGGCGGTCTTACCCGCGTCCGCTCCGAGGCAGCGTGCTCCGAGTACCGGCCCCGCCGGCGGCGCTTGAGGCTGGACCGTCTGCGTCGGAATCGTCTGTACCGGCGCTTCTGTGGGGACCGGCGTCTCCGCAGGCACTGACTCCGGCGCGGAGGTCGACGCTGTGGCGGTCTCGATCTCCGTCACCACCACACCGGTCTCCGGCGCTTCGTGTTTCTCGCCGGCACAGCCGCTCAGGGCCAGGGCGAGTACGGCCAGCGCGGCGATTGCCCACTTGGATTTCATACCCGGGAGCCTGTCACACGACACAGACATCCGAAGGCGATGGCCGCTGGTCGCAACGGGCCCCCGGACTAGCTGACCATGATCACGATCAGCGAGGCGAGGAGAACGATGGCCGCAGCGACACCGCCGATGAGGACCTTCATATGGAGGAAGAACCGTTCGACAGCGGTGTCGACCTTCTTTGACGCCTGTGTGCGGCCCAACCTTGTGGCAAGTGGAGCAACGAGGACAGCAGCTCCTACGGCTCTCACGACCGCAGTGAATGCGTCAATCCCTTTGTCTACGTTCGTCGGTGGCGGTTGCCTGCGCAGGCTGACCAGCTTGCGTGGCGCTGCACTCTTGCGGTTGCGGAGACGCGGAGTGAGACTGGCCGTTGCGGTCACGGGCCCGAGGTTGCGACCGACCCAGACACCACGAGTACTCGTTCTCGCCGGCCCAGTGCCGAGCCCGATTCCGATTCCCATCGCTGGTCCTTCGCGCCGTGGTCCGCGGGTTTCCCCGATGCTTCCTCCGATACAGGAGGTCTTGTCGACGCCGCAATCAAACACCCTGAGCGTCTCGGACGCACGCATCCGGGGCGAAAAGTATCTGAAGTGTGACCGCGAGAGGGACCTGCCGCTTCGTCACCGAAGAGCCCGCCGCGCTCATCACGCCCGAGCCCGGACATGCCCACGTTGCGACGAGCTATGGGTTCAGCTTTTCGCGATCAGCACAGGATCACAGCAAGTACCGCCGACACTACGACGACTTACTTTAGTCCCCTATTTCTGGAAGGCGCGATGCAGGTAGAGACACTCGAACCAGGAAAGCCTCGCGAATTCCGCCTTTTGGACAAATGCACCAATTTAAGAGATCACGTCATGGACGCATTCTGCCGATTCCACGAGGAACATCCTTGGTTAACTCAGGGTGAGACCACCGATAAGCATCGATGACCTCTTGGAGGTAATGTTCGAGTCTCCTTGGCCTTCGACCGTCCCTGTCACCTATAGAAACGCGATACTCGCCGGCAAGACGATGAATCTCCGATCGATCGTCCTCTTTCAAAGGAACCGCGAGATCCCTCGCCACCCCTTCCGCAGCTTCAGTGAGAACTCGTCCTTCATAGATCAGATCGTCCCAGTAATATTGGTTAACAACCCTTACCTCGAACCCCAGATCTGAGTTGTGGTCCAATTCTGGGTAGTCCCAAAATTCCTGACTGACCGACATACCTACGGAATGAGTGGAAACATCTTGGTGATCGAATATGTCTCCGACACTCACACTACTGCAATACTCGGCCTTCGACTGGCCATTAAGAAGCGTTCGAACTGCATCAAAACCGTTCATGAGGCTCGTCTCGAACTCTGCGATCTTACCTGGAGAGAATTCCGCAGAGTCCATAAGACGCGGACTGGTGTGGCAGGTGATTATCACCTGATACTTCTCGGAATATTCCTTATCGTAGCGACATAGGACACCCCATACGTCCCGGGCCACGCGACCGAAAAGCATGACAACTTCTACATCCGGACACACCTCTAGTGCAGCCCGCAGTGCTTCGACCGCCTCGCCTACCTCATTCGGAGAATTCTGCTCCACCCGACCGGTCCACGGGTATGCATTCCACACGACAACATCTTTGAAGGAAATACAATACTCTTCGAGATATCTTCTAAATCTGACCGTTGACCCATCAGTATTGTCAATACTCAGTACAGCCGAGTTGACAGCCTTTCGGATCACCTTACTACCAGGCGACTGGAACACCGCGAAAACGCGAGCCCGCGTGCCACCGTAACTTGGAGACAAATATGGAATAAACTTTCCCGGATGCCGCCCGCGAAGAATGTCAACCAAGTTGTTAATTGGTGCAACATGCGGTTCACGAAAATCAATGTCAGGAATAGAGGGATCGTGATCACGGAGAGAATCTGCACTGGTCGACGCACGACTCTTACGCCTACGCCACCAACCATTGAATCGATCGGCAACGAATTCCAGTCCCAACTCAACGAAGGCATCTGTGAAGTCATCTTGCCCCGACCGCCGACCTTTGCGCATCTGCTCCGCCTACCATTCAGGTCTTTACATGACAATTCTGGCATTGCCACGAGATCCTGCGTGGTTGAACGGCAGAGTTCACCTCAACTGATCTCGTTCTGCACCCACTGAGCTCCTAGGGTGCGAGAGTGGGCAGAAGATGTCAGATGGTCGCCTCCCAGAGAACTGGTCAGCAGTCACTCCCACTCGATGGTCCCCGGCGGCTTGCTGGTGACGTCCAGGACCACGCGGTTCACGTCCGGAACCTCGTTGGTGATCCGGGTGGAGATGATCTCCAGCACCTCGTAGGGCACGCGGGTCCAGTCCGCAGTCATCGCGTCTTCCGACGACACCGGGCGCAACACGATCGGATGCCCGTACGTACGACCATCCCCCTGCACACCCACGCTCCGCACGTCGGCGAGCAGCACCACCGGGCATTGCCAGATCTGCCCGTCCAGGCCGGCTGCGGACAGCTCCTCGCGAGCGATCAAGTCGGCCTTGCGCAGCAGTTCCAGACGATCAGCGGTCACCGCGCCGACGATCCGGATAGCCAGCCCCGGTCCCGGGAACGGCTGGCGCGCAACAATCTCCTCCGGCAGCCCGAGCTCACGACCGACGGCTCGCACTTCGTCCTTGAACAGCAGGCGCAGCGGCTCCACGAGCTTGAACTCGAGGTCTTCCGGCAGCCCGCCGACGTTGTGGTGGCTCTTGATGTTGGCCGTCCCCGACCCGCCGCCGGACTCGACGACATCCGGGTACAAGGTGCCCTGCACCAGGAAGTCGACCTTCTTGCCGGACTCGGCCTTGTCGCCCAACACCTCGGACACCGCATCCTCGAACGACCGGATGAACTCACGGCCGATGATCTTGCGCTTGGTCTCCGGGTCGGAGACACCGTCCAGCTCGGAAAGGAACTTCTCCTCGGCGTCGACGGTCACCAGACGGGCACCGGTCGCGGCGACGAAGTCGGTCTGCACCTGCTCGCGCTCCCCCGCGCGCAACAGACCGTGGTCGACGAAGACACAGGTGAGACGATCCCCGATCGCGCGCTGAACCAGTGCTGCGGCGACCGCGGAATCCACACCGCCGGAAAGCCCGCAGATCGCCAGACCGTCGTCGCCCACCTGGGCCTTGACGTCGGCGATCAGCGACTCGGCGATGTTGGCGGCGGTCCACGTCGGCTTCAGGCCGGCGACCTCGTACAGGAAGCGCGTCAGCACCTCCTGACCGTGCGGGGTGTGCAGGACCTCGGGGTGGTACTGGACGCCGGCCATCCGGCGCTCGACGCACTCGAACGCGGCGACCGGAGCCCCCGGGGTCGAGGCGGTGACGGTGAAGCCCTCGGGTGCGGCCTGTACGGCGTCGTTGTGGCTCATCCACACCGGCTGAGTCTCGGAGAGACCGTGGTGCAGGACGCCGCCGTCGCCGGAGATGTCCATCATGGTGCGGCCGAACTCGCGGCCCCCGGTGTTGGCGACCGTGCCGCCCAGGGCGTCGGTCATCTTCTGGAAGCCGTAGCAGATGCCGAAGACCGGAATCCCCTGGTCCAACAGTTTCGGGTCGAGAGTCGGGGCTCCGTCGGCGTACACCGACGCCGGCCCGCCCGACAGGATGATCGCCACCGGATCCTCGGCGAGGAACTCCGCCAGCGGGGCATCGTGGGCGATCACCTCGGAGTAGATACGCGCCTCCCGCACCCGTCGCGCGATCAACTGCGCGTACTGGGCACCGAAGTCGACGACGAGGACTGGTCGCGGGTGGTCCACCGAGGTTTCCGTCACGAGGCCCAGTCTATTGCCTCGCTGGTCGACCGCACTCGAGCCCCCTGATCCGCCAACCTCCCCTGGGCCGCGCCGTCGAGGAACGGCCGCCATCACACCGCAACGAACGAGTGCGGCCCCTCCACGAAGAGCCGAAACGACCCGAGGCACATCAACCGGGCACTAGTGTTTGAGCTGTCGCACTGCAGCACCACGTGACCCTCCAGACAGGCCAGAGAGCAGCGAACACCATGGCTTCTCGCACAGTCCACATCGTGACTGCCATCGCCGCCGCGGTCGTCAGCGGCGCCGTCCTCTTCGCCACCGCACCACCCACTTCCCTCGTCGACGCACCCATGAACCAGCAGGCCGAGGCCGGCGGGGAACTCGACAGCGACGTGGTCCCCGAACTCAGAGACTTCTACGACACCCCCATGCCCGACGACGCCGAGGTGGGGCAACTCTTCGCCGCCGAACCCGTCGACGGCGCACCCGACGACGTCAAGCTCTACCGGATCCTCTACGTCTCCTCCGACCTCCAGAACAACAAGATCCCGGTGTCCGGAATCTATGCGGCCCCTTCGACAGGCTCAGGGAGCGAAGGCGACGACTCAGGGAGCGAAGGGGACGGCTCAGGGACACAAGGGGACGGTTTTCCGCTCGTCTCATTCGCACACGGAACACTCGGAGTCGGCCGGCCGTGCGGAATCAGCCAGACACCGTTACAGCCGCGAACCCCCGGATACACCGCCTGGGCGCCGCACATCAAACCCCTCGTCGACGCCGGGCTCGCCGTCGTCGGCTCCGACTACTCCGGCATGGGCGCCCCCGGACCCTCGTCCTACCTCGTCGGTCCTCTCGAAGGCCGCGGCATCCTCGACGCCATGCGCGCCGTCCAGGACCCCTCCCCGCTCACCGGCGACATCCCCATCGACACAAGCAAACTCGCCGTCTACGGCAAATCCCAGGGCGGCGAAGCCGCCAACAGCGCCCTGCAACTCGCCCCCGACTACGCGCCCGACCTCGACATCGCCAGCGGCGTCCTCCTCGCCCCCGGCTACACCCCGCCCATCCGCGGACTCCTCGACACCGTCATCGACAACCCGACCAGCACCACCCAAAACATGTTCGTGCTGCTCATCGCCCGCTCCTACGCCGAAAGCTATCCGGACCTGGTGAGCCTCGATGAGATCCTCACCCCCGAAGGCATCGAGAAGGCCAAACTCCTCGACACCTACTGCGCCAAAGCCCTCACCGACCAGGTCTCCGACGTACCGCTCAACCAGCTCGTCAAGACCCCCGTCTCCGGTGACCTCATCCGCGCCATGAGCATGGCGATGCCCGGCACCAAGAGGATCCCCACCCCCATCGGCATCTGGCAGGGCCTCGAAGACGTCACCATCATCCCCCAGTTCACCCACGCCCAGGTGATGGCCCAATGTGCGCTCGGCACCACCACCTTCTACGTGCGCTACCCCGACGACGACCACGGCTCGATGAACTATCAGGCCCGCGAACACCAGCCGTCGGCACTCGACTACATGAAGAACATCTGGGACGGTGAACCGGCACCCGACAATTGCGCTAACCGATTGCTCGGCACCCTCAACACGGCGCCGGCGGTGAACTGATGAACCGCGACATCACCCTGGAAGCCTCCCTCGCGATCGCCGTCGGGCTTCTCATCGTCACCTGGGCCGCATTCCGCAGCACGGACCCGCCCGCTCCGGGTGCCCTGCGCCGCGGCGGCATGGCCGCTACCCTCACCTACGCCGTCCTCGCCGTCCCGGTCCTCGTCACCCGCGGCCTTACTCTCATCGGCCTCATCGTGCTGCTCGTCGCGACCGCCCTTGCCTTCACCGCCAGCACCTACTCGCTGCACCGGTCCCAGACCGGCGACGGCGCTGCGCCGCCCGAAACCGCGCCCGAACGGTACGCCCGCTGCGCCGTCTCCATCGGGGTCGCCGCCGTCCTGCTGATCGCGGCCGGCCAAACCCTCTCTCTGCTCAGCAGTCTCGACCCGCGCGTCATCGTCCTCGCCGTCGCCGTCGTCGCCGCCTGGATCGCCTACGCACAAGGTCTCGCGGCCACCCACCGCGTCGGCTCGGTCACCATGTGGTTGATGTTCATCCCCATCGTGCTGTGCCTGGCCCTGGGCATCTACCTCGGCAGCCCCGGCGTCATCATCACACCGATCCGCGACGTCGACGGCGTCACCGCGGCCACCGGCGTCGGTATCGTCGTGCTCCTGATCGTCATCGGCTGGGCCGACAACACCCTCCGCAACAGCGCCCTGATCGGCCACTGGTCCCGGTGGCGGACTCTGGCCGGACCGCTCATCGTGGCGGCGCTCATCGTCATCGGCCTGCTCATGCTGCTCGGCGGCTCCATCCTCGTTCCCTCCATGGAGTTCTTCACCGTCCCCGCCAACCTCGACATGCTCCCCGGTCTCGCAGGCGGCGCCCTCGCCATCCTCACCGTCTTGTTCACCGCGCTCGTCGCCCACGCATTCAGCGGTGCCGCCCGCGCCGGGATCACCGCGACTCCCGGCGAACAGAACGACGAGTTCGCCGTCGCGCCCGCCTGGCTGCTCGGGGCAGCGATCACCGCGGCCGTCCTGGCACTCCTCGACCCCGGCGCCGGCCTTCTGCTGTTACTCACCGCTCTCGTGGCGGCAGCACTCATGGGCACCCAACTGGCGGCCCAGACCGGCGGTCCAGGTCGGGCGGTGGGGCTCGCGATCGGCGTCGTAGCCGGAGTCATCGTCGTCATCGTCCTGTTTCTGACCGGACAGACCGGGATCGGCTGGTGGACGAGCCTGGCCGTCGTTGTCACCGCCGTCGTCGCGTTCATGGCGGCGACGATTGTCGGGCCACGCGTCACCGGCGCGGAGGCTCCCCACAACTCTGACGCCGAGGGGAATGCGAACCAGCATGTCTGACCCGATCCCGATCCCGGTCCCCGAGCGATTGACCGGCCGTGAAGCGCTAACCACTAACGGACAGCCGGCCGGCTGGAGTCTCTCCGACTTCTGGGCATGGTCATCGTCGGACCTGCTCGGCAACGCGCTCCGCGGCATGCTCGCCGAGTTCATCGTCGGTACCGCACTCGATTGCATCGGCACGGACGCCGTCCGACAAGAATGGGACGCGACGGACCTGATTACGAAGGACGGCCTCGCCGTCGAGGTAAAGTCCACCGCCTACCTGCAATCCTGGGGCCCCACCACCACAGGCTCTCTACGGTTCGGAATCGGCGAGACCTACGGATGGGATGCGCGAAGCAACACTTACTCCCCCGAGCACAAGCGGCAAGCAGACGCCTACATCTTCTGCGTCTTCACGGCGAAAGACCGCTCCACGGCCGATCCACTCGACACCGATCAATGGGAGTTCTACGCCGTCTCGACAGCCTGTCTGAACCGGACACTGGGAAGGCAGAAGTCTGTAGCCTTGTCCGTCATCAAGAAGCTAGACGGCGTAACGCCGGGAGCCTACTCAGACCTGGCCGACATCGTCAGCAGGGTTCTCGCCGGCACCGATCACCACAACCGATTGAAGTGACCCATGTCGACTCACGGCTCCAGTAATACGGCGACCTCGCCGGTGCCTGGAAGGGCTATCTCACCGAGTGCCACAGTCTTCTCGCCCTCCACCCCTCGGTCCCACTTGCCAGGCGGTTCGTCGCTGGGCGACGGCCTGCGAACTCGTCCTGTGGCTCACGTTCCTGATCACCGAACGAGATCGGTTCAGTGCCGAAGTTCAGAAGATCACCAAGCTTGTCGAGACGAGCCGGGGTCGGCTCGCCGTCCCTGCGTCGCTAAGGACATCTATGCGATGCGCTGGTCCGTGAAGTGGTGTGGAGAGGGACCAAGCGGCGGGTGGAGGTGCTCTTCGGAAACGTGCGTGACCGCACTTATCTCTCGGACGCAACCGCGCCGCGAACCGGCAACCACGACGAACATCGCCACCTCGAGCAGCGGCACCCTCCTCGCGGAGTGCTGAGCCGCGGCTGGCGGCAGATCTCCTTCTCTCGCAATCCAGAGGTGCTGCGCTGCGACAACGAACTGGCCGTCGAGCCCGGAGATCCACTGTGGCGCTACCACCCTCGGATCATGCCCCCTGATCTCACAATCGACACCTGTGGTGATCACAATCGCAGCGCTCCTCCCGACCATCGGTGCCGCCTATGGCGACGTCAGTCCCTGAGCATGATTCCGTAGAGGTCTGACATCCCAAGCACTTTCACCCGAAATCAGTTCAACCTTTCGAGTTGAGCGCTCGGCGAACCAGCTGAACATCAATCCTCCGCGTGTCGACCGTTTCCGTTCTGTCGTTTTCGAAGCAGACACGTGAATTCAGCGGCGTCGCGAAGCGTCGTATAGGCACAGTTGGTAGAGGGACACACCCATATCTGAACTATGAATGCGCCACTGATCTAGAGTCACGCCTGTGAAGACCACCCCGACATGGGCGGGGTACAAGTCAAACAGCGCCTGGAGATCGTCGAGGTCGACGAGGACTTCTTCGAGTGGTATCCGAGTGCGCCCTCCGGATCAGAGCGGACCGACGCAGCCGTTCTCTCGAACGGACTTTCCAAACCAGGAGGCGGCTACACCGCAGCGGCAGGCGGACCGCAGCAGTGTCGTATCGGTGTGCCACGATCCGTGTCATGACTCACGCATCGAGCACGACCACGATCCGTCGGCGTCTCGCCATCGCAGCCGTCGCCGGCGTTCTCTCCGTAGGTGGCGCCGCCGGAGTAACTGCGACCGGCGGTCTCGGTGCGGCACACGCTGTCCCGATCGATCAGACCAATGGGGCGGTCACGGACGCGAGCAGTGACATCGAAGTCGCGCACGCCGCCTACCGCGACCTGACGATGAAACGGCTCTCACACGAGAAGGCTGTGGCCTACGCGCGTGGCGAGATGACCGCGAAGCAGGCCACTCGGTCGCTCAACAAGCACCTTCACCGCTACTGTGCGTCCGCCCGGCTGATCAGTCGGGCGCTCTCCGACCGCGGCTACAACAGCGCAACCATTCAGAACTACTATCACCGGTCTGGTTGCATGGGTGCCCCGAGCATCACCCACAACGCGCCGAAGGCGTGAAAACCCACCGGGTGCGAGTGGCTGTCGGCAGTGCCGTCTAATGTTCATCGCGGATCCTACAGACGGATCTGCCGACCACTAATAGCGTGAGTTCGGCCGCTGGATCATGGGGAGAGCAGATGAGCAAGCAGTCCGAAGACCTTCTCCCGTTGTGGACGCTTTCCACGACGGAAACCGAACTGCCCCTGTCACTGACAGAGCCGATGACTCCTTCTCGCTTGACTGAACTTCGCGCCGTGCTGGCAGCCCTTGCGGAATCACCAATTGCAACACTTGAAGCACACCCTCTGTCAGCTCCTGCAGACACCTCCAAGGGGATCTCACTCGGGCGCATGAGCCCCCTCGCTCAAGAACTAGCCACCCTGGCCGCGCAGTCCACGCGTTCAGTCCCCAAAGCGGCGGGCAACAGCGGGGAGGTCCTGTACCGAATGGTGGTGCCGGCCAAGGTCGCTGCTGAGGTGAGCGGCGGGGTCTTGGAACCGATGATCTCGAAGGCAGTCCCCGGCGGCGTCCGTAGCGCACTGGTCGGCACGAATGGAATCAGCGCACATGCCAGCTTCGTGCCGGCAACAGCCGGTGCAGCAGGTGGCTCCGCCGCAACGGTAGGGGTTGCCGCAGCAGGTGCCGGGGCGCTCACAGTGGCCGCACCGCTCGTCCTCTTGGCAGTCGCGGCGGGCGCCAGCGCGCATGCTGACCACAAGCGCCAGTTGGAGATCGAGAAGATCACGGCCTTGCTGGAGAAGCTGCATGAGGACCGGCTCGACGATGAACGCAACAGGCTGGATGGGTGCCGGAGCGCCATCGACAAGGCGACTGCGATTCTGCTGGACAAGGGGAAGATCGGCCTCTCCCTCGGCCTCGACACCGCGGTGCACACAATCGATACGGCACTCGCATCCGCCCAGAGGCGGATCACCGACTGGCGGGCCGCACTCGAGAAGCTCCCGCCCGACAAGGTGGAATTGCGCCAGCTGAACGACGCGATCGCGGGTATCGAGTCCCCAGGGAGCGAGTTCTACGTTCACCTCGAGCTGGCCGAACTGGCCATCGCCCTCAAGCGCCGCGTAATCGTGCTCCAAGCAGTCGAACACGCACAGCAGGACGATGGCAATCCCTTCGAGTCATTCACCAATTCGATCAATCTGGACGCGCAGAATCTCGAGAAGATCGTGACCGGGCTCCGCGACGTCCTCCTACGGCTGTCGACCCTCCAACTCGACCGTTCACACGGGATGAGGGATTTCACCTTCAGCTCCGGAGCGGTCGACAAACTGCTGAACACGTCACACCGGCTACGAGCCCTGGGGGATCGCGTGGAAGCAGGTAGAAGTCAGTCCGATGTTGCAATCGAAATGGTGCAGAAGGTCGATGGTTCGATCGTCGTCCTTCCCGCGATGGCCGCGGAGTAATCGACTCTGAGAACCGGCCACGTCCGACACTCCCCCAACACAGGGTCTCCGCAAGCTCTGTCACCCGGGCCGCTGACGGCGGGCTGAGCCGCCTCAACGAGGTCCTCGCCTCGCCGGCCCGGGTACCCGTGCAGGATCTGCCGCCACTGCGCGGGAATCATCGACGCTCCCCAGCGCGCTCCAGGTAGCGCTCCGGCAATCGCCGCGACTGTGTCGGTGTCGGTGTCGTCGCCGATCCGGATCGCGGTCTCCAGGGCCGCACGGAAGTGCTGGCTCTCATTCTCAACCGAGAGCCGTCTGGCCAGACCGTCGTTGAGCCGCAAGGCAGTTCTTCAAATGAGGCCCCTACGACAACTCCCCCCCTCCGGCACTCCATCCCGAAACAGCGTCGCCACGAGCCCCGTCACCGTGTCCCGGGCATGTGCCGCGCTTTCATCGGCGAGGTCGATCCCCTCCGAGGTCTGCGGAAGGTCAGGGCGCCCGTCCGAGTACTGGACGTCCTCGGCCACCTGAACCACGACGATGTACCGACCGGCCGGACCGAGCACACCGGTCGTCAGATGAATCCACTGCGGACCGACGCAGCACATCCACCCCTGCTTCACCGCGACGAGGTCGTCGCGCTCGAACACACCAACCAAGCCGAAGCGCTGGTCGTACCCGTCCGCGCCCACGTCCGTCCAGTTGTGCAGATGACCGAGGATCCGCTCGGCCCACGACGGTCCCGGGGCGACGATTCCCACGGGCACGCTGTGAGCCGCGTCGAGGTCGTCGAGCAACCGGTCGTAGAGCGTGGCGACGTCCGACGCGGTGGTGCGGGTGTGCCACCACGGCCCGTCCTCCGACGGCGCCGTCGCACCGAGGCCGAAGCGCTCGGCGACCGCACCCACGACCGCCGGCCCACCCATCTGATCCCAAAGGATGGTCGCCGCAACGTCTTCCGAGGCGGACAACATCTGACCGAGCAGCATGTCGTCCTCCGGAGCCACCGGCCGCACGCCGGTCGCCTCCAGGAAGGCCAACTGCGAGGCAATGAACAGCTTCGCCAGCGACGCGGTCAGGATCGGTTCGTGTTCGTCGATCCCGACGCTCTCTTCGGTCTCTCGGTCGACGACAATCAATGAGGCGCCGGCCCGGCGGAGTTCGGCCCAGTCCTGCACGTCATCCAGGCGGGCACCGATGAGGTCCATCGAGGTACTGGCGGGCTCGGACTCGCTGTCCGGCACTACCTTCACCAGCACCGTCACACCTAGTAACAGAAGTACGACAACCAGCGCTGCGAACCGCCGACGACGCCCGCGGCCGCCCTTCGGCGTCACCTCGAAAGCTCGCGACCCAGGCACGCCCTCACGGTAACCCGACCCCGGGCACCTGCGTCCGTCCATCCCGGCTGAAGCCCCGGGCGCGCGCAAATGCTCCCCGCCCGCACATATCGTTGCTAGGCCGCCCGCCGCTTCGGCCTCGACGACGCACTGTCAGTCGTCGGCCGCTGCCGCGAGCCGGCTGAGCCAGCTCACCAATAGCGCAGTCTCCTCGGGACCGAGGATGTCCGGATGACCGGCGGCGTAATCGAGCACGCCCAGAATCGTCGGTCGCGAGCCCGCTTCACCGACCAGTGTGGCACCGGAGATCGCGGAGATGACCGCCTCGCGCGCCGCCGCGGAGAGTTCCGGGTCAGGCTCGCCGAAAATGATCTGCCGCAGCGTCACCCCGATATTGGTCGCCAGGATGTGTCCGCTCGCCTGCTCCGGCGACACCACCAGTCGCCCCTGATCTGCAGCCCGGTGCACCAGCGCCCGCAGCAGCACCGCGGGCCGAGCCTCGGCAGCTCGGGTGTCGCCGGGACGTACCTTGCCGTACATCAACGTGTAGAAGCCGGGATTGGCCAGCCCGAACGCCACGTGCGCGTCCCAGCCATCCCGGATGTCCTGGATGGGATCACCGGTGGACTCATGGGCCTGCTTCTGCGCGATGTACAGCTCGAAGCCGCGCTCGACCACGGCGTCGACCAGACCCTGCTTGTTGCCGAAGAAGTGATAGAGGGTGGGCATCTTCACCCCGGCCCGGTCGCACACCTCACGGAGCGAGAAGTCCTCCCCCGGCGCGACGGCAATGAGATCCGCAGCGGCGTCGAGCAACCGCGTCCGTGTATCGACCTTGTCATCTTCTATCACTCCGCTATAGTATCGGTGTATCGCTGATATATGTATATATATCGTCGATAGAGTGTCCGCGCACCAACCGAATCTGAGGAGAACCCATGATCACCCGAACTCTGGCCGGAAAGAACGTTCTGATCGCCGGCGGCGGCAAGAATCTCGGCGGGCTGATCGCGCGCCAGGCCGCCGAAGCCGGCGCCAACGTCGCTGTCCACTACAACTCCGAATCGAGCCGGGCCGAGGCCGAGGAGACCGTCGCCGCGGTGACCGCGGCCGGCGGTAAAGCTCTTCTGCTGTCCGGCGACCTGACCGTTCCGGCGAACATCGAGAAGCTCTTCGCCGACACCGTCGCCGGGCTCGGCTCGGTGGACATCGCCGTGAATACCGTCGGCAGAGTGCTCCGCAAGCCGATCGCCGAGACCTCCGAAGAGGAGTACGACGCGATGTTCGACATCAACAGCAAGGCCGCGTACTTCTTCATCAAAGAGGCCGGCGGGCAACTCGCCGACGACGGCAAGATCATCACGATCGTCACCTCGCTGCTGGCCGCGTTCACCGACGGCTACTCGACCTATGCCGGCGGCAAGAGCCCCGTGGAGCACTTCACCCGAGCCGCGGCGAAGGAGTTCGCACCCCGCGGGATCTCGGTGACCGCCGTGGCCCCGGGCCCCATGGACACCCCGTTCTTCTACGGCCAGGAAACCCCGGAGCGGGTCGAGTTCCACAAGTCGCAGGCGATGGGCGGCCAGCTGACCAAGATCGAGGACATCGCCCCGATCGTGAGCTTCCTCGCCACCGACGGCTGGTGGATCACCGGGCAGACGATCCTCGCCAATGGTGGCTACACCACCCGCTGACCTGCCGGCCCGCAATCACCCACACCACTCCAGGAGCAGAGCATGAGCACTTCCACACCACCCCCGGTCGCCTCCTTCATCGACGCCGTCAACCGGCATGACGAAGAGGCCTTTCTCGACGCCTTCCCCACTCACGGCTTCGTCGACGATTGGGGCCGGGTCTTCACCGGCCGCCGGGACATCAAGGCCTGGAGTGACAAGGAGTTCATCGGTGCCCGCGGCACGATGACCGTGAGCGAA
Source organism: Gordonia caeni (assembly GCF_039537105.1). Classification (NCBI taxonomy): domain Bacteria; kingdom Bacillati; phylum Actinomycetota; class Actinomycetes; order Mycobacteriales; family Gordoniaceae; genus Gordonia; species Gordonia caeni. The sequence goes on along the minus strand of NZ_BAAAZW010000008.1, from coordinate 200,266 downwards.
ACATCGACAGCCGGTGACGAGGTGACCGTGGTCGCCGACTGGCGCAGTAGCCATGCGAACGGCCTGAGCCGCTTCGTTTTCCGGATCGAAGGAGACAAGATCGCCTCCATGACAATTCGCGAAGGCTGAGCACTCCCCTGAGCGCCGACGACTCCGTATGGATTCGTCGGCGCTCACGGTTACCCAGCCCCGTGCACAGGTGGCTAGGCTCGGGGCGTCGTCGGCCGGACTCGCCGGCCGACGCGCACCACGAAAGAGACACAGTCCAGTGAGTACACAGATCCGTATCGGCATCGTCGGCTACGGCAACCTGGGGCGCGGCGTCGAAACCGCGATCGCCCTCAACCCCGACATGGAGCTGGTCGGGGTCTTCACTCGCCGCGCCCCGGCGAGTGTCGAGCCGGTCGGCGCGGCCACGCAGGTCTTCCCGATGTCGGCCCTCGACACCGATCGCGACGACATCGACGTCCTGATCCTGTGCGGCGGCTCGCGCAGCGACCTTCCCGAGCAGAGCCCGGCGCAGGCCGCCCGGTATTCGATCGTCGACAGCTACGACAACCATGCGCGGATTCCCGACCACTTCGCCGCCGTGGACGCCGCCGCGCGCGCCGCGGGCACCACGGCGGTGATCTCGACCGGCTGGGATCCGGGCCTGTTCTCGCTGAACCGCGTCTTCGGCGAAGCCATTCTGGCCGAGGGCTCCACGTACACGTTCTGGGGCCGCGGCCTCAGCCAGGGCCACTCCGACGCGCTGCGCCGGGTACCGGGAGTGGCGGCCGGAGTGCAGTACACCCTGCCCTCGGAACCGTCGATCGAACGCATCCGCGCCGGGGCCACCCCCGAACTGTCCACGCGCGAGCGCCACACCCGCGAGTGCTACGTGGTGCTCGCCGAGGGCGCCGACGCCGAGACGGTGCGCGCGGACATCGTGAACATGCCCGACTACTTCGAGCCCTTCGACACCACCGTGCACTTCATCAGCGAGCACGAACTGGCCAGCGACCACCGGGGCATGCCGCACGGCGGTTTCGTGATCCGCAGCGGCACCACCTCCGACGGCACCGCGCAGGTGATCGAGTACAGCCTCGCGCTCGACTCGAACCCGGAGTTCACCGCCAGCGTCCTGGTGGCCTACGCGCGTGCGGCGGCCAGGATGAACCGGGCGGGTGACGTCGGCGCCAAAACCGTCTACGACGTCGCCCCGGGCCTGCTCTCCCCACTGTCGGCGGAAGAGTTGCGCGCCGGATACCTCTGATCGGCCAGGCTATCTCTGATCGGTCAGGTGTTCGGCCAAGTACTGCGCGGTGACACCGGCTGAGTCGGCGATGACCTCGTCGACCGTGCCGGCGGCGACGATCCGGCCGCCGTCCACCCCACCGGACGGGCCCAGGTCGATCACGTAGTCCGCGTTGGCGATCAGATCAAGATCGTGCTCGATCACCACCACGGTGCCACCCCGCTGCACCAGTCCATCCAGCACCGACAGCAGCGTGCGCACGTCCAGCGGATGCAGCCCCACGGTGGGCTCGTCGAAGACGAACAGCGCGGTGTCCTGCCGGCGACGCAGCTCGGCGACCAGCTTGAGTCGCTGCGCTTCTCCACCCGACAGCGACGGCGTCGCCTCACCCAGCGTGAGGTAGCCCAATCCGACGTCGATCAGTCCGGTCAGCTTCTTACGCACCGACGGCAGATCCTCGACCTGCGGAAGCGCCTGCACCACGGTGAGTGCGAGCAGGTCCGGCAACGCGATCGACAACCTGCCGTCCGGCGCGGGCCGCGTGTGTCGCCAGGCCGACGACGCGTACCGGCGGCCACGGCAGTCCGGACAGTCGATGTCGACGTCGGGCAGGAACTGGACGTCGAGCGAGATCTGCCCGGTCCCCTCGCAGCGCGGGCAGCGCAGCGAACCGGTGTTGTACGAGAAGTCCGACGCCGTCAGACCCTCTTCGCGTGCCGACGGCAGCTGCGCATAGGCACGGCGCAGCTCGTCGAGCGCACCGGAGTAGGTGCCGACCGTCGACCGGACGTTCACCCCGATCGGCGTCGCGTCGACCACGTCGACCTTCTCGATCCCGGCCGGCTCCAGCGACACGACGTGCGACGGCGGTGCCCCGGCCAGTGCCGGAACCAGCGATTCCAGGACCAGAGTGGTCTTGCCGGAGCCGGACACGCCGGTCACCGCGGTCAAGCGTCCCCGCGGGATCGTCACGTCCAGCGGGTGCACCGTATGGACCGCGCTAGTGCGTAATCGCACGGTCCCGTGCGCGAAAACCTCTGCGACGCCGGCCCTCTCGCGAACGACGACCTGCTCCGCGCCGATCAGGAACGGCCCGATCCGCGAGGCCGGGTCGGCCCCCACCTGTGCGACGGTCCCTTGTGCGATCACCGTCCCGCCGTCGGCGCCGGCTCCCGGGCCGATCTCGATGAGATGGTCAACTCCCTGCAGCACCTGCGGGTCGTGGTCGACCATGACCACCGAGTTGCCACCGCCGACCAGGTCGTCGAGCACTCTCTGCAGGCCGACGAGGTTCGCCGGGTGCAGACCGATCGACGGCTCGTCGAGGACGTACAGCACGCCGGTGGTCTCGTTGCGCACCGCGCGAGCCAGCTGCACCCGTTGCCGTTCTCCAGTCGACAGCGTTGCACCGGCGCGGTTCAGCGCGAGATAGCCGAGACCGAGCTCGGTCAATCGGCGCGACATGCCCAGTAGCGTGGCGATGAGCGCCTCGGCCATCGGCTGCAGTTCGGCCGGTACCGCTTCAACGACGGTCGGTGCCCAGTCGACGACGTCGTGCAGGGCCAGCGCGGTGATATCGGCGAGGTCGCGACCGCCGATCTGCGGAGCTCGGGCGGCCGCCGAGAGCCGCGTGCCACCGCAGTCGGGACAGACGTGTTCAGACAGGAAGCGACTGACCCGTGCCAGCCGCTTCTCGGTGTCGGCACGTTTGAGTTCTTCGGTCACCGTGAGCCGGGCGTTGCGGAACGTGAAGTCCAGGTCGTGCACGCCCTTCACGGAGGTGACGGTGATGTGCTTCTTCTCCTCCGGCCCGGCCAGCACGATCTGCTTCTCAGCCTCGGTGAGTTCGCGCCACGGCACATCGGTGCGCACCCCGAACTCGCGGGCGATCTGCGGCTGGACGTTGAAGCCGAACATCTGCCACGGGATGACGGTGCCGTCGTCGATCGACACGTCCTCGTCGCGGATCAGGGTGGCGTCATCCACCTCGCGGACGGTGCCGAGGCCCTCGCAAGTGGGGCAGGCACCGTCGGAGTTGAACGCGAGGGCCTCGGCACCGGGCCCGAAGAAGCTCACTCCGCATTCCGGACACACGATCGGCTCCTCGGCCGCGACGTTCAGCGTCGGCGCCTGCCGGTGCCCGTTGGGGCACAGATGGCCGGCGAGCCGGGAGAACATCAGGCGCAACACGTTCAGCAGCTCAGTGGAGGTGCCGAATGTCGAGCGAGGGCCGGGCACGGCGGGGCGCTGCCGCAGCGCGAGAGCAGCCGGGACGTGCGAGACGCGCTCGACGTCGGCGCGCGGGGCCTGCCCGATCCGGCGGCGAGTGTACGTCGAGAGCGCCTCCAGGTACCGTCGCGAACCTTCGGCATAGATCACGCCCATCGCCAAAGACGACTTCCCCGACCCGGACACCCCGGCGATCCCGACCAATCGGCCCAGCGGAATGTCGACGTCCACATCGCGAAGGTTGTGCACGCGGGCCCCGCGCACCTCGATGCACGACGGCGGTTGACGGTCGGAATGTGCGGACACGGGCGCCCTCCTCGGTTCCAGAATGGCACACGGTCCGGTGGCGACCTCCGTAGTGATCGGGGAGTTCACCGCCAGCGTCCTGGTGGCCTACGCGCAGAATGTCCGAGGGCGGTGAGAAGGTCTGTCCATGACGATCTGGAATCATCACGCGTACGACCGCGGTGAGCTCCTCAGCAAGGTCCACACGCCGGACAACGTCGACGCACGCATGGCCCGGCGCTACGACGGTCACATCGGCGACTTGAACCGGTGGGTCGATGAGATCCGCGGGGAGACAGGGGAATCGATCCCCTACTTCGATCCCGATGCCGCGAGTCTGGGAGTTCGCATCCTCATGCTCTTCCAGGACCCATCCGGTGCCGCCGACGGCGAATCGGGCTTCATCAGCAAGCACAACAACGATCCGACGGCCCGCAACTACTACGAGGCCACCGAGGAGGCGGGCGTCCCGTACGACCTCACACTCAACTGGAACGTCGTGCCGTGGTGGTCGACCAAGAACCCGGAGTTTCCCGGTCGGACGGCGGGCAAAGAGGCACCGCGCGCCGCGCCGTACCTCGCGGAGTTCATCCGGCGGCTCGGTGCGCCACCACGAGTACTTGTCCTGTCGGGCAACGACTCTCAGAAGGCGTGGGATCGCATCGCGACGAGGATCGATCCCGTGCTCACCGCCGACACTCGGATCCTCCGCTGTCCGCACCCGGGTCCGATGTCGTACAACGCCGTCAACCGCGCCGATGGCCGCAAGAATCGGGAGCACATCGCCGAGGTGTTCCGTTCGGCCACCGAGTTGGCTCAGACCGAGTAGTCGAATTCGTCGTCTTCGTCAGTCGTGGGCCGCTTTCACGATAGTGTCAGCTTTATACCACTTGACCGAAGGGCTTGAGGCGGCGTGAAACGCAGAGGTACAGGAAGTCGACGAAGACAACCGAAGTCCGGCGCTACTTCTCCTGCCACAGTTCGCATTCGAGTGCCGATTCTTCCGGCGTTCGACCGCAACACGGCCCACCCTTCCTTCCTCAAAGGCGTCGAGAACGGTGAACTTCCCGAATCTGTTGAAAGTGCCGTAGCTGAACTCGAAAGACGCCTTAGGGTCACAGCGATAGACGCTCACACCGAGGGGCGAAAGTACGCCATCCTGCGCTACCTCCTGGCACAGAAATCACCGGCGGCGATAGCTGCGCTGGACCGGTTCTCCTTCGTGAAACCCAGGATCGTCCGGCGCACCTCGGTAAAGCCGAAACAGAATCCTGCCAAGGTCAAAGTGACGCATTTGAGCAAGCGCCGACGTCGCCGTGACCCGAACAGGATATCCAACCGATCCCCAGCCGAGAAGACACCGCTGTACGAGGACTTCGGACACCGCGCGTGGAGTCCCGAAATTTCGAGTGGTGCCGTCGGGCTCGGCAGGAATCGGCGCCACTGACCCTCCTAGCGTCGAGTCGGCACTCGCCAAGGCTCTGACCTGTGGATCACCTCGACAGCGCCGCGTCGAGCCAGGCGAACATGCGCGCGTCGATGAGCTGACGTGCCATCGGCTGGCAGTGGAAGTCGGCTCCCTCGGCCGCGGTGAACGGCACCAGTTCGCTCGGCCCGCCGCAGGCGTGGGCGAGCCGCTCCGACTGCCCCGGCCAGAACTGTTCGCGTTCGGGGTCTGCGAGCAGCAGCGGCGTGGTGCTCTGCGCTGCCTCGGCGTCGGAGAGCGTGTAGCGGTGCACTTCGGTGAGGGTGTCGAAGTAGCTGTCCTTGCCGTACGGCCGCGCCCGGAACCGCCACGTCCGGGCGGTGGCCGGCGAGAACCGCATGCCGATCCCCATGTCGTGGTCGAAGGACTCCTTCTTTCCCGCCCGGAACAGCTTCAGCAGCGGTGACGGAATGTTGTCGGTCCACGACGCCGACACGTCCATCACCCCCGGATCCAGCACGGCGGCGGTGAACCGATGCTCGAACGCCAGCGCCCGCGCCAGCCAGAAGCCGCCCTGGCTGATCCCGTACGCGGCGAGGCGCCGGCGATCCACACCCGGCTGGTCCAGGACGAAGTCGACCACCGGCGTCAGCACCGCCTCCCAGTCGGGGCGGAACCCGACCCCGTGCTCGAACAGCATCGACTGCTGTCCGGGACCGTCGAACATCAGCACGGTGTAGCCGCGCGCGAGCGCCCCGGCCGCCCCGTTCGACCACAGCCCGCTGGTCGCACCGTCACTTCCGTTGACCATCACCAGGGTCGGCCGCACGGCCGCGTCGCCGCCGCTCCGGAACAGGTAGCCGGGCAGCGTGGTGTCCTCGTACGGGATGTCGACGCGCTCCACCTCCACCGCGGCGGTGTCGACGAATCCGTCCCAGCACGACCGCTGCAGCCGGAACGTCGGCAGCAGCTGAGCGTCGGATTCCAGGGCGCCGGCGGCGTTCACGGCCACCCCCAGATAGGTCGCCGCCCGCAGATACGACGACGCCGCGCTCACCGTCCGCCCGGCCGCCGACTCGGCGTCGGCCAGCGCTCGCACCCGGCTGCCGGTGGCCAGCCAGGCCTCGAACCAGCGTTCGTGATCGCCGTCGGCGACGTCGTCGATGGTCGCCAGCACCTCCCCCGCATCGGCGGCGCCGTGCGAGGCGGCTCCCAGCGCACACCGCACCTCGTAATCGAAGTCGGCGCTGCGATAGAAGCCCTTGCTGAAGGCGCGATGCGCTCGGACGGAACGGATCTCGGCCATGGGAAGCCTCCTTGCAAGTGAGTCGTCAGGGCACCGGGACCGGTGCGAGGGAGTTGCCGCGCCCCACGACCGCACAGTTCGACGACGGCCGCGCCCCGGCGAACCGATCGGTGAGGAATTGAGCGGCCTGCGCCTGGAACGGGATGAACGCTTGGCCGTGGGCCTGCCCCGCGTACCGCGCATAGGTCACCGCGGTGCCGCTCCGGCAGTACTTGTGCGCCAGCCCCTCGACGTCACCGGTCACCATCAACCCGTCTCCGACGGCGTCGACCTGCCCCACCCCGAGCAGTACCGGGGTCTCGGGGGCGCCGGCGGAGCCCATGATGTTGTCGTTGATGGCCCGCACCACCGGCGCCACCTGCAGCAGCGAGGTGTACGGCGCGCGCACCATGTCGCGGTTGGTCAGGCCGGGGTACTGGGCGGCGAAGGTGTTGATGCACTGGGAGCTGACGGTGCGCACGATCTTCTTGCCCCGAGGCGAGAGGAAGGCGCCGGTGTCGAAGCCGTAGGTGCGCTGATAGGCGACGACCAGCGCGGGAATCACCCCGGCCCAGCTCTTGCTGCCGCTCACGTAGGGCAGGTTGTGCGCCAGATGAACCGGTAGCCCTCCGGCCGCCGCGCCCACGACGTTCAGCTCGGGCGCATAGTCCGGGGCCACCTCGGCGCCCCACTGCGTCGGCACCGAGCCTCCCGAGTATCCGAGGAGCCCCACCGGCGTGGACCGCGGCATCTGCAGCACCCGCTGCGCCGCGCGGACACCGTCCAGCGCCGCATACGCCGACTGCCGGCCGATGGTCCATTCCTGGTCCCGGCCCTCGTAGTCGGGGACGACGATGTCGTAGCCGGACGCCAGGTACCCGCTCATCACGCCCTGTTCCAGGGTGCCGAGCGGGCCGGGAACCCCGGCACCGGTCAGCGTGTACGACGGATCGCACTGCGGCCCCAGCGCGTCGTAGGCCATGTGGAACGACAGCAGCTTGGCCGGTCCCGCCACCGGCGAGCGCAGGACGGTCCCGACCGCGGCCACCGGGGCGCCGTGCTGGTCGGTCGAGCGGTACAGCACCTGGGTGCTCGAGACCGGCGCCAGGGCGCCCCGGTACCCGTAAGTCACCGGCCGGGTGCGCAGGACCGTGCCCGGTTTCACCCCGTCGAGCGGCTTGTCGTAGCGGTAGAACGGATCCGCCGACGGCGCCGGCAGCGCCGCCGAAGTCCCCGGCCATGCCGCCGCTCCGGCAGCGACGAGCACCGCGATCACCAACAGGATCACCGCAGGCCGGCCGCGCACGCGTGTCGCAGTGTCCTCAGGCGTGCACGTCCGCATGGATTCTCCGATCTCCGCGGTGGGTTCTTTCTACTCCCGCGCAGCCCCGAGCGGGGAACATCGGCGCAATCACGTGGCGCGCGGTGCCGATCACATGAGGATGGCGGCCTGTCGCAACGGCGGAATCTTTGTCGGCACCTCGATCTACTCTGGTTCATGGTTCCTCGACGCTTCACACGTCTGGGGCCGGCACAGCGAGCACGCACATGCGGCCTGCACTGCGAATATCCTTTGGATACAGTCAGCGTGCGAAGGAGCTAGACATGAGCGAGCTGCAGAAAGCACAGCGACGTGTCCGCACCATCCGTGCGATACGGCGTAGTTCCGAGCTGGAGGGCGCGCGAAGCACCGACGCCACTCGCGCCGACCAGCTGGCGTACGCCCGAGGGGCGATCTCCGTGATCGAACTCGGCGAGCGGGTTCGAAGCCGACATAACCGCGAGTAGCCCACGTACATCGAGCTTCTCGTCATAGACTGCACCCAGAGAACGAGGGGGCGGATACGTGGCGGCCTACGTGGGGGTGACCGACCGCGATTGGTACGAGTTCCTGTTCGAGACCGGTCCGCTTCACCCTGAAGTGAACTTCTGGTTCCCGAGTCCGAAGCAGGGCTTCAAGGCCGTTCGTGTGGGCGAGCCGTTCGTTTTCAAGACTCACTACGGCCGTTCCCCCACTTCTAACCGTCTGGTCGGAGTCGGACTGTTCTCGGGATTCGCTCGTGCCACCGTCAGCGAGGCATGGAGTCTTTTCGGAATCGGCAACGGCGTCGAATCAGTCGATATCTTGCGACACCGGATCGAGCACTACCGCAAGCAGAAGATCGGCCCTCTCGAAGACCCGGAGATCGGCTGCGTCCTGCTACATGATGTCGTCTTCTTCGCCCCGGACGAGACCCTTCCGGCACCCGACGGCTTCGCCCCGAGTATCCAGCGCGGCAAGATCTGGGACCTCGTTGGTACCGACTCTGTCGTCGAAGCGGTCCTGCGACATCAGATCGCGGTGGACCAGGCGCAGATTCTGTCGTTCGGGCCGACTACGGGAGCCCCCGTACCGACTGTGCCAAGAATCGGACAGCAGGCTTTCAAGGCAATGGTCGCCGAAACGTACGGTCACCACTGCGCGATTACCGGAGAGAAGGTCCGTCCCGTACTGGAGGCCGCGCATATCCTCCCCGTCGCGGCCGGCGGCATGCACCGCGTCGACAACGGACTACTCCTCCGTTCTGACGTCCACACATTGTTCGACCGTGGCTACATCGGCGTCGACACCAAGTACCGCCTCCGTGTCAGTCCTGCCCTGAAGAGCCAGTTCGGGAACGGCGATTGGTTCTATGCCCGCGAAGGGATGACCCTCGACGTTCCAACGAAGCGCGCGCAGCGGCCCAATCGGGGGTTCCTGGAGTGGCACAACGACGAGGTGTTCCTGTCCTGACCCCTTGACGCTCACACCCCATCGGCCCAGGGCGGACGATTGTCAGCGGTCGGTGCAATCATTCCGGCTGTGCCACACATCCCTGCAGTGCACAGTATGAACGTCGCCCCGTACGAGCGCTCACACCTGGCATCATTGTTACGATTTAGGTAACATCATGGAACTGCGGTACCAGAACAATGAACTCGAACGACGGTGCACCGACGCACGTTACATGCAGCGCAAGCTCGGCGTACAGAAGTCGAAGACCCTGCGCCTTCGACTCAATGAACTGCGCAGCGCCGACGACATCAGCGACCTCCTAGTGTTCGCCGGCAAATGGGAAGAGCTGAAAGGCGACCGCGCGGGGCAATGGTCCGGTCGCCTGACGGGAAACTGGCGACTCATCGTGAAGCCCGACGACGGGGCGATCACAGTCCTCGTTATCGAAATCGTCGACTACCACAAACGCTGACCACGCAGAGTCACGAAAGGAGCACCGACATGATCACCCTGCCGAACTACGCCGTCGCCCCCGGGGAGCACGTCGAGGAATGGCTCCACGAGAACGGGATCAACGCCGCCGAACTGGCACGTCGCCTCGACGTCACCCCGAAGCATGTCTCCGAGCTGCTCTCCGGCAAAGCTCCACTGTCGGCCACCGTCGCGCTTGGCCTCGAGCGGGTGACTGGTATCCCCGCCCGGATCTGGAACAACTTCGAGGCAGGCTACCGCGAGGACCTCGCGCGACTGGCCGAGGAAGACGAGCTCGCCGCCCAGCACGCGCACGCCAAACGCTTCCCGCTCACCTACCTGCGCAAATGGAAGTTCATCACTGCACCCGCACGCGATAAGGCAGGTACGGTGCGCGACCTTCTCCCCCTCCTCGGAATCGGTCACCTCGACGCCTTCGACGCCACCTGGACACATCCCAAGGTCGTCTATCGCAAAGCGATATCGAGCGGGGACAAGACCTACGAACGAGCGACGTGGCTCGCGCTCGGCGAGCGGCAGGCCCACCTCGCCGAACTTGCCGACTTCGACATGCCCGCACTCGCAGCACTGATCCCACAGTTGCGTGCGCTCACGGCACGGCCGGACCCCGCCGCCGCAATCGTCGAGGCGCAAGAATTGCTACGCGATGTCGGCGCCGCGTTGTGCTTGATTCCGCCGATCCCGGGCTTCGGCGTCCACGGCGCCACTCGCTGGATTGCAGGACACCCGGTCATGCAACTTTCTATGCGTGGCAAGACCGACGACCAGCTGTGGTTCACCCTCTTCCACGAACTGGGTCACGTACTGCTGCACAGCCACAACATCCTATTCCTGCAGGGCGCAGGCGACACCGCCGAAGACGAAGCCGATGAGTTCGCCGCAACCACCCTCGTGCCCGTCGAGTTCCGTAAGCGGTTGCCGACGAGCCGCAACATCGCAGCGATCCGCGATCTCGCCGCCGAATTGGGCATCGCACCGAGCATCGTGCTCGCCCAGGCACAGAAGCTGACCACCGACTACGCGTGGGGCCATCAACTCAAGACCACGCTCGAGTGGGACGACTCCACGAGCTAGTGTCCCCGCCGGACCGACATTCCGGCCGTCACCTCACCCTGCAGGTCAGCACCACTTCTTCCGGGCATTCCTAGGCGACTTTCGCCGAACCGTAGACAACGTGAGCGACATCACCTACTTTTGGAGATGTTCCATTTGGAACTTTTCCAGATGATCACGAATCGAACGGAGATCACGATGACGCTGTCAATCAAGGACGTGCTCGCCGCGAAGGGGCTGCACCCCGACGCCGACGAGCTCGCCCGCATCGAATCCACCTGGGCCCAGTTCGGCGAACTCCGCCGAGACCTGGAGACCATCGACACCGCGGATGCCGACATCGCGCTCCGCAACATCCCCGGAGGCGATCACAATGGCTGACGAACTTCTCAACCAGTCCGCGACCGCCGTCGGCGAACTGATCCGCACCAAGCAGATCTCTCCCGTCGAGGTGACGCGCCGCGCCCTCGAGTACGCGCACGCCAAGAACGACGTCATCAACGCCTTCGTCAGCTTCCGCGACGACGCGGCCATGGCCGAGGCGGAGAAGGCCGAGAAGGAGATCGCCGCCGGCGAGGTCCGCGGCCCGCTGCACGGTGTGCCGATGGCTCTCAAGGACAACCTGTACGTCGCCGGCGAGGTGACCACCATGTCGTCGAAGATCCACGGCGACTTCGTCTCCGAGCACGACGCCACCGCCGTCGCCAAGCTGCGCGAGGCCGGGGTCGTCCTGACCGGCAAGCTCAACATGCACGAGTACGCCTGGGGCATCGACAACAACAGCCCGCACTTCGGCCCGGTCCACAACCCGTGGGATCTGGACAAGGTGCCCGGCGGCTCCAGCGGCGGCTCCGGTGCCGCGGTGGCCTCGGACATGTCGTACTCGACGCTCGGCACCGACACCGCCGGATCCATCCGGATCCCGTCGGCGGCCAACGGTCTGGTGGGCCTCAAGCCCACACACGGCCGCGTCGCCAAGTTCGGCTGCTACCCGCTGGCCTGGACGCTCGACCACATCGGGCCGATGGCCAAGACCGTCGCCGACGCCGCCGCCATGCTGGGGGCCATCTCCGGTTTCGACCACCGCGACCCCACCTCGGTGGACGTCCCGGTCGACGACTACCTGGCCGACCTGGGCGGCGACCCGAAGGGGCTGGTGATCGGCGTGGAGGAGGACTACTTCTTCCGCGACGTCGACTCGGAGATCGAGCGACTGGTCCGGGCCCGGATCGAGGACCTGGTGTCCCGCGGCGCCACGGTGAAGAAGGTGCAGATTCCGTCCCTGCGGTATTCGGAGTGGACGGAACTGGCCACCAGCCTGTCGGAGGCGTCGGCGATCCATCACCAGGACCTGATCGACCGTCCGCAGGACTTCGGCGCCGACATCCGGTTCCTGTTCTACCTGGGTGAGCTGTTCTCCTCCGTCGACTACCTGCAGGCGCAGCAGGCCCGTCGCCAGATCAAGAAGGAGTTCACCGCCGCCCTGGGCGACGTCGACGTGATCATGGCGCCGACGCTCCCGGTGATGGCACCGGACATCGGTTCGGCCGTGGCCGATCTGAACGGTTCGCCGGTGGATCTGGTGCAGGCCTTCATCCGGTTCACCGGGCCGAGCAACCTGACCGGTCTGCCCGCCCTCACCGTGCCGGCCGGCCTCAACGGCGACCTGCCGGTGGGACTGCAGATCATCGGCAAGGCCTTCGACGAGACCACGCTCCTGCGCGTGGGCGGCTACGTCGAGGAATCCGATCCCATGCACGGCCGGCGCGCGCCGAACGCCGCCTGACCCGATCCCCGCGGGCGCGCCCCTCCGCGCGCCCGCGGGGCCCTCGTCGGCACCCGTCCGGCGTTCTCCACCCTGCCGAGAGAGAAACCATGTCCAGTCTCGCCTTGTTGTTCGTCGGAGCCGTGCTGCTCGTGAACGGACTGGTCCTGCTGGGCCGCATCAGCGCGCGCGCCGCGGTCCCGATCAACCTCATCACCGGCGCGGGCCTGGTCACCGCGTCCCTGCTCATCGCCATCCCGGCCGGCGGCGACGCCCGCCTGGCCCTGTTCGGCGCCGTCGGCTACAGCCTGTTCGGCGTCACCTATCTCACCGTCGCCGGCGGCACCCTGCTCGGCGCCGACGGCACCGGCCTGGGCTGGTACTGCGCGTGGGCCTCGGCCGTCGCGGTGGTGCTGGCCGCCATCAACTTCACCGCCGGAGATGCGCACATCGCCTGGCTGTGGTCGGGTTGGGCCGTGCTGTTCTTCGCCTTCTTCCTCTCCTGCTGCACGGCCGATCCCCGATTCGACGTCGCCGCCGGAGTGGTGGCGATCGCCCAGTCGGTCACCACCGCGTCGATCCCGGCGCTGCTGATGATCGACGGCTCGTGGACCGACCTGCCCGTCGGCTGGGTCGCCGCCGCCCAAGTGGCCGGCGTGGTGCTCGCCGTCGCGATGGCCGCCCGCCCCCGTCCGGCGGAGCGTGTCGAACCAGCGACTGCATGACACGACGACGACTCGTGCCGCTCATCGCCGCTGGTGCGGCGGTGAGCGGCCTCGTCGTGCTGTCGCCGGCGGAGGCCGGCGCCCTGGCCGTCCGGCTGGCGCCCGTGCTGCTGTTCGTGGCGGCGATGTCGGTGGTGGTGAACCTGGCGGCCGCCGCGGGCGCCTTCGACGCGGTGGCCGGGTGGGCGCGCCGGCGGTCGTGGGGCGGGATGTCGGCGCCGACCGCGGCCTGGTGCCAGATCGTGGTGCTCGCACTGGTCTCGACGGTGTTCCTGTCCCTGGACACCACGGCGATCCTGGTGACGCCGCTGGCCGTGGCGCTCGCCCGCCGGGGCGGACTGAGCCTCTGGGCGGCCGCGCTGGCCGTCATCTGGATCGCCAACATCGGCTCGCTGCTGCTGCCCGTGTCGAATCTGACGAACCTGCTGGCCGCCGGATCCGGTGTCTTCGCCGGCCCCACCGCCTACCTGACCGCCGCGTGGCGGCCGGCACTGGTGGCCGCCGGGGTCGCCGTCGCCGCCTCCTGGATCGCCTACCGCTGGTCCGCCCGCACCCACGACGACGAAGCCGTTGCGACACAGCCTGATCCGGCATCCACCGTCGTCGATCGGCGCCTGCGCGCCAGCTTGATCACCCTCGGGGTCCTGCTGCCGCTGCTGGCCACCCCGTTCCCCTACTGGATCTCGGCGACCCTCGCCGCCGCCATCCTCGTCGTCGTCACGGTCCGGGCCGGCGGGACCGGCGCGACGCAGTCCCCGGCGATCCGGTGGGCGTCGCTGATTCCGTGGGGGTCGCTGGCCTTCGTGACGGTGCTGTGCGCCGTCGCGGCGATCGCCCACACCGCGGGCGCCCTCGACGCGATGGCCGACGCGCTGGGGTCGCGGCAGGACTCGACCGCCGGTCTGCTGGCCATCGCCGGGGTCGGTGCGGCGACGTCGAACGTGGTCAACAACATTCCGGCGTTCCTGGCGCTGGAGCACGGCGTCGACACTCCGGGTGGCATGCTCGCGCTGCTGGTGGGCGTCAACGCCGGTCCGATCATCATCCCGTGGGCGTCGCTGGCGACGCTGCTCTGGCACGACCAGCTGCGCCGATCGGGAGCTTCGGTGTCGTGGCGGTCGTTCATCGCCGCCGGGTGCGTGCTGGCACCGGTCGCCGTCGTGCTGCCGGTACTAGCGATCGGCTGACGTCAGAGGGTTTCGAGCACCTCGAAGTCGAAGACGTCGGCGCGCGCCAGGTTCACCGGCTGGATCGCCTGGTTGCCGACGAAGCGGACCACTCCGCGCGGGCCGGTGAAGGTGAGGCCGTCGATCACGCGATCGAAGTCGCTCACCCCGACCCCGCCGGACTTCTTGGCCAGCTCGGCGAGGGTCTGGATTCCCTGGTAGCACGACTGCGCCATGTTGTTCAGCGACGGCGCCGACGCTCCGCGCGAGGAGACGTAGCGTCCCAGGAAGTCCAGCGCGTTCGCACTCGTCAGGCTGCTGAAGTACGAGGCCGAACAGTACAGGTCGCCGGTGGCCTCGGGGCCGCTGGCCAGCAGCATGCTCTCGTCCATGAGCGGGCTGTAGCGGGTGATGCGTTCGGCAAGACCGGCTTCGGCGAACGACCGGTTGAAGGCGACCGCATCCTGACCTACCAGCAGCATCAGGACCGCGTCGCAGTCGCTGGCCGCGACCGCGGCCGGCAGCCGCGGGTCGGAGCCGTGGCCCATCGGCACGAAGGTGGTCCCGACGATCTCCACGCCGAGCACCGAGGCGAAGTCGATCACCTTCTGCAGTGAGCGCACCGGCCAGACGTAGCGGGCTCCCACCACGTGCCAGCGCCGGATGCCGAGGTTGTCGCGCAGCCAGGTGAGTGCCGGGAAGATCTGCTGTTCGGGCGTCTCCCCGCTGCAGTAGATGCCGCGGGCGTCCTCGCCCCCTTCGTACAGGGACGTGTACACATACGGGATCCGGCCGCGCACCAGCGGACCGAGGAGCCGGCGGATCGACGAGATGTGCCAGCCGGTGATCGCGTCGATCCCGGAGGTCTCGATCAGGCGGCTGACCTGGGCGACGACGGCGTGCGGCGACTGACCGCCGTCGATGTAGACGATCTCCACCTTCCGCCCGTTGATGCCGTCACCGCGGTTCAGTTCATCGGCGGCCATCTCGCAGACGGAGATGCACGAGGGGCCGAAGATTCCACCGGTCCCCTGCAGCGGGATCACCATGCCGATGCGATAGGGGTCCGGACTTGCCGACGAAGTCTGCGGCAATGCGGCCTCCTCCCTCATTGCACGGGTGCTCACATCTGAGATGAATTGCGATCCACCTCACTGGAAAAGCGGTGCTCCGGTATTGTATGCTTTCAAATGGTTTTATTTCAATAGTGGGATTTCATGTGCGCGACGGGAGGGGACATGAGCGAGACCCGAGGTGACGAGGCATCGGGCACCACTGCCATCACCGCCCCCGCCGGCCTGCTGAAAGCCCTGGTCCTGCACGGCCATCGCCTACAGAACGCCGTCTCGGCCGTCGGCGCCGCCCACGAGCTCACCGCCGACGAGTGGCTGATCCTGGATGCCTTGAGCACGCACGATGGTTTGTCGATGTCCCAGGTGTCCGCGCTGACCCTGTCGTCCGGCGCCTCCCTGACGCGCGCCGTCGACCGACTGGTCACCCGCTCGCTCCTTTATCGCACGCCCAGCCTCACCGACCGCCGCAAGGTGGAGGTGCGCATCAGCGACCTCGGCCGCTCGCTACACGGGCAGATGACGAACGAACTGGCCGAGATGGATCGCGCACTCCACTCCGACCTCGCCGACGCCGAGGTCGACCCGGATGCCGTCGCCGCCCTGCTGACCGGACTCACCGAACCGCACTGACGCCGACGCGTCGCCCCACCGGATTCTCCACGCCCGCCAGGTCAGGCGGGCCTTTCGTCGTTTCCGAGGCGCCGCTGACGATCGCCCTCAACCGGCCGCGCCGGTCTTTCAGGCACGCCGAAGCCGGCAGTGATGTACACCATATCCTCCTCTCGATGTGACGTTGACAATAGTCCGAATGATGATAATAATTCGGCGTGAAGTCAGCATTCGTCATCCGAACGGATGAACGTCATCCCCGCAGAGAGGACTCGGCACCATGGGCAGGTTGGACGGCAAGGTCGCCTTCATCACCGGAGCAGCGCGCGGACAGGGACGCAGTCACGCGGTCCGGCTGGCACAGGAGGGCGCCGACATTCTGGCGCTCGATCTGTGCGCCCCCGTCCCCAGCGTGGAGCGTCTGTACCCGGGCGCCTCCCCCGACGACATGGCCGAGACCATCGACATCGTCAAGCAGTTCGGCGGGCGGATCGTCTCGGCGACCGCGGACGTGCGCGACTACGAGGCCGTCGCCGAGGTGGTCGCCAACGGCATCGCCGACCTGGGCCCGATCGACATCGTCAGCGCCAACGCCGGCATCTTCATCTTCGGCGACCCGACGCACGAGGTCACCGAGGGCGACTGGCGCGACGTCCTCGACATCAACCTGACCGGCGTCTGGCACACCTGCAAGGCCGTCGTTCCGGGGATGATCAAGGCGGGCAACGGCGGTTCCATCGTGATCACCAGTTCCACCGCCGGCATCAAAGGGACCCCGAACGTCGCGCCCTACACGGCCAGCAAGCACGGCGTCGTGGGCCTCATGAAGACGCTCGCCCTCGAACTGGCCCCGCACTCGATCCGGGTCAACAGCATCCATCCCACCGGGGTCAGCACCGACATGATCCTCAACGAGCCGACCTTCCGGCTGTTCCTGCCCGACGAGGAGCACCCCACCAAGGAGCAGGCCGCCCCTGTCTTCACCACCACCAACGCCCTGCCGGTGCCGTGGGTCGACCCCATCGACATCAGCAACGCTCTGCTCTTCCTCGCGTCCGACGAGGCCCGCTACGTCACCGGCACCGAACTCAAAGTCGACGCCGGCTACTGCATCAAGTAATCGAAAGGCCTCTGATGACCGACACTCTGGTGACCCCCGACGTCACAGACGACGCCACCGTCGCCGCCGCCTGGGCCGAACGCTTCACCGCCGCACTCGAATCCGGCGGGAGTGAGGCCGCCGCACTGTTCACCGACGACGCCTGGTGGCGGGACCTGCTCGCCTTCTCCGGCGACCTGCACAGTCTGCAGGGCCGCCCGGCGCTCGGCGACCTCCTCGCTTCGGCCCGCGGAACGCTCCGCAGCCCGGTCGTGGTCGCGGCCCCCGCCGACTTCGTCGCGATGCTGCCGACCGCCGACGGCGTGATCACCGCCTTCCTGTCCTTCGAGACCGCCGACGGCCGGGGGCAGGGACTGGTCCGGCTGGTCGAGTCCGGCGGCCAGTGGCTCGCGGCATCGTTGTTCACCACCCTCGAGGACCTCACGGAGCTGCCCTTCGCCGCCGGCCGCAACCGGCCCGACGGCAACCCGACAGACGGCCGCACCTGGCACAAACGTCGTGCCGCCGCAGCGGAACTGGCCGACGGACAGCCCGACGTCCTCGTCGTCGGCGCCGGGCACAGCGGCCTCGGCCTGGCCGCCTACCTCGGCGCGATGGGCCTGCGGGTTCTGGTCGTCGACCAGGAGGAGCGGGTCGGCGACAACTGGCGGCGCCGCTACGACTCGCTGGTCCTGCACGACCCCGTGCACTACGACCAGCTCCCCTTCTTCCCGTATCCGGAGACCTGGCCGGTGTTCACCCCGAAGGAGAAGATGGGCGATTGGCTCGAGCTCTACGCCTCGGCGATGGAGATCGACGTCTGGTGCTCCACCACCGTGGCCGGCGCGGTCCGCACCGGCGACCAGTGGGAGGTGACTCTCCAGCGCACCGGTTCGGACGGAGAGACCACGGCGCAGACGGTGACACCGGCGCACGTGGTCCTGGCGACCGGCGTGAGCGGGACGGTCCCGCAGATCCCCGACATCCCCGGTGAGCTCGACGGCCCGGTGCTGCATTCCAGCGAGTACCGCGGCGGCGGCTTCGGCGGCAAACGCGTCGTGGTGGTCGGCACCGGCAACAGCGGGCACGACGTCGCCCAGGATCTGGTGGACCACGGCGATCAGGTGACGCTGATTCAGCGCGGCCCCACCTACGTGGTCAGTTCCGGCGCGGTCACCGAGATCATGATGGGCGCCGCCTATTCGGACACCTCTCCCCCGACCGCGATCTCGGACTACCTGGGCGCGTCGTCGCCGCACCTGTCCGACGCCACCACGGCCGGACTCCAAGCGGCTACCGGCGCGATGTCCGAGTACGACGCCGACCTGCAACGCGACCTTGCGGCGGCGGGCTTCGCGCTGTCGTCGGGCGAGGACGGCACCGGCTCCATGCGACTGTTCCTGGGCCGCGGCGGCGGGTACTACATCGACGTCGGCTGCAGCCGGCACATCTGCGACGGCACCATCGCCGTCCGCTCGGGCGTCTCGGTGGCCGGGTTCGACGGCGCCGAGGTGGAGCTGTCCGACGGCTCGCGGATCCCCGCCGACGCGGTGATCCTGGCGACCGGTTTCAGCGGCATCGAGCACACCGCACGAGCGATCTTCGGCGACGAGATCGCCGACCGCTGCGGCCCCGTGTGGGGTCTCGACGACGAAGGCGAGCTGCGCGGGATCTGGCGGCGGACCGGCCAGCCCGGCTTCTGGTTCTCCGGCGGCAATCTGGGCCTCGCCCGCTTCTACAACCGCTACCTGGCCCTGGCCATCGGCAAGCAGATCCTGCAGAACACCGAACGATAGGAACCGACCATGACCATTGACGAACTGCTGGAGATCGAAGCGATCCGCCAAGTACGACTGGCCTACTCCAACTACTTCGACAGCCAAAACGCCGACGGTCTGCAGAGCCTGTTCTGCGAAGACGCCGTCTGCGAGTTCCCCGAACAATTCGGCGGGAACTGGGTGGGGCGCGAGACCATCCTGACCAACTTCACCAACGAGTTCAGCAAGATCGGCGAGCCCTACGACTCGATGCACGTGGTCACCAACCCGTGGATCACCGTCACCGGCCCGGACACCGCGCACGGCCGCTGCTACCTGATCGATCTGCTCACCCGGCAGCAGGCCGGGACCGGGCACTACACCACCGTCGGCGGACACGGCAATCCGCTGCTCTTCCTCGGGATGTACGAGGACGAGTACCGCAAGGTCGACGGCCGGTGGCTGTTCTCCAACATCCGGCTTCCGTTCTTCTGGCCGGACCGCACCTTCGAGCAGGTGCGTCGCCCCGACTGAGCCCGCCCCCTGCGTCTCCGGCACGAGTTCTCACAGATTCGAGGAATCACGTTGTACAAGAACACTTTCCAGGTCGCCTGGATCACCAACGACGTCGAGCGGGCAGCGAGAGTCTTCAAGGAGGAGCAGGGCGTCGACCTGGCGGTTTTCCGGGGCTTCTCGCTCGACGTCTTCGACGGGGATCCGCTGGTGATCGACGTGGCGCTCGGCTACGTCGCAGACGTGCAGTTCGAGATCATCGAACCGGTCTCGGGTCCCACCGACCTGTACACGCGACACCTGCCGGCCAGCGGCGAGTACGTCCTCAAGTTCCACCACCTCTGCAATCGGTTCGACACGGTGGACGAGTACGAGAAGGCGCTCGCCGCCGACCGCGAGCGAGGAGTGACGATCGCGGTGGACGGCAGCTTCGGCGAGAGCGGCCGTTTCGCGTACGCCGACACCCGCGACACGCTCGGCGTGTACCAGGAGTACGTGGTGCTCGATTCGGACATGAGCTTCCTGGACTCCCTGCCGCGCAACTGAAGTCGCGGCGATTCGCCGATCTTTCATCTTCTCCGCGGGACCGTTCGCGGTCTTCGCCCAGCGGATGAGGTCGGCGTTTCGCTGGGTGGTGGTTCGTGGTGCGACGGCCCTCGACTCCCGTCATGACCCAGATGGCCGCAACACCTCTCTGCGGGAACAGAACCCTCTAGGGTCGGTAGAAACCAGATGTCTCGTGAGCCTTGCCCAGACGCTGGATCGACCAACCCCGGCTGCCCTGGAGCTTACTGGCCGTTGCCCTGCCCCTGTCGTCCCGAGGAGTGACCATGACCGAATCAACCGACCACGCCGTTCTGGTGGAGCAGACAGGCCACGTCCGCACCCTCACGATCAACCGGCCGGACGCGAGGAACGCGATCAACAGCGCCGTCACCGATGCACTTGGGATCGCTTTGGAGGCCGCAGACCTCGATCCCGACGTGCGGGCGATCATCCTCACCGGCGCGGGCGACAAGTCGTTCTGCGCCGGCGCCGACCTGAAGGCACTCTCCCGCGGCGAGAACATCGGCGCCACCGACCCGTCGCACAACCGCTGGGGCTTCGCCGGAGTCGTCTCCCATCCGATCAGCACCCCGCTGATCGCCGCGGTCAACGGAACTGCGCTCGGCGGCGGTACCGAACTCGTTCTGTCCTGCGACCTGGCAGTCGCCGCCGACGGCGCCTCATTCGGGCTGCCCGAGGTCAAACGGGGGATCTTCGCCGCAGCCGGCGGTGCTTTCCGCATCGTCGAGGCGATGCCGAGGAAGATCGCCATGGAACTGCTGCTGACCGGACGTCCCATCACCGCCGCTCAGGCACTGGAGTACGGACTGGTCAACCGCGTGGTCCCCCAGGTCGATCTGCTCGCCGCCGCCGGAGAATTGGCCCGGGAGATCGCGGAGAACGCCCCGCTGGCGGTGCAGGCGTCCAAACGCCTGGCCGTCCGTCTGGCCGACGGCGAGATCGCGGGCGAGAGCGAACGCTGGCGCGCCAACACCGACGAGCTCGGCACGGTCTTCTCCAGCGCCGACGCCATGGAGGGCCCGTTGGCTTTCGCCGAGAAGCGTGCGCCGGTCTGGCAGGCGCGGTAACCCCCCAACTCTGGACCCCGGTGACCACCGGCCCTGACCACCGCACCAGCGGCCCGACGGTTCCCTCAGAACCCTCCAAATCTGGGTCTCGAAGTTTGGCGTATTCGAACATGTGATCTATCTCTTTGTGGCCTTATTCTGGAATCAGGAAACAGCAGAGAAGGGGCCCTCACCGTGGACGCTGCCATCCTCACCCGACTCACCGACGACCTGATCGACGACCTCTCCCCGACCACCGACCTCGACGGCGGCGCGCCGCGCGACCGCACGCTCGGCGAACTCCTCAGTGACCCGCGGCAGGTGTTCGACGAGCCCGACATCCTGGCCGTCGTGGTCACCGCCGTGCGCCTGCGCAACGTGGCCGAGTATCTGATCGCCACGAGCGTCGCCACCGCCGAGCGACTGGGCATCCCGGCCCGCAAGCGCCTCAAGACCGGCGCGGATCTGCTCACCGCGATCGGCGTCGCCCCGTCGGCCGCCTACCGCGCCGCCCGGGTCGGCCGCGCGGCCCACACTCTGCCCACCGTCACCCACGCCCTGCGTGACGGCGCCCTGGGCATCGAGCACGCCGACGCCATCGGCAAGGGACTAACCCACATCACCGACCGCGTCGAGCTCGACGACGACCAGCGCACCGAGATCGTCACCTCGCTGAAGATCCAGACCAGTCCGGCCGCGATCGCCCACCGCGCCCGCGAGATCGCGATCACCCTGGCTCCCACCGAGCCCGCCGCCGACCACGTCCCGGTCGCCGAGAACTACGACCTCAACGACATGACGCTCCACCAGAACGACGAGGGCCGGATCGCCGCCACCCTCGACCTCGACGTGGTCACCGGCGAAGAGCTCCAGGCCGCCCTCGACCCGCTGTGCCGTCCGGTCCCGCTGCCCGACGGCACCCCCGACCCGCGACCGCCCAGCCGCCGGCGCGCCGACGCCCTCGGCCAGATCATCCGCACCTACCTGGCCGGCTCCGAACGCCCCAGCTCCGGCGGCGTGCTGCCGCACGTCACCCTGATCCGCCCCGCACGGATGTGGCTGCCCGAGGCGACCCTTACCGCGATCCCCGAGGGCGGCGCCCACCCGAACGACGCCGACACCCTGGGCTTCACCGGCCCGATCACCGCGGCGACCGCCGACATCCTCGCCTGCGACGGAGCCCTCACCGACGTCCTGGTCGACGCCGCTGACGCGCCCCTGGACGTGGGGCGCACCCAGCGCCTGTTCCCGCCGGCCATCCGCCGCGCGCTCGCCGTGCGCGACCGCGGCTGCGCCTTCCCCGGCTGCGGCCGCCCCGCATCGTGGTGCGACGCCCACCACATGGACCACTGGGAGGACGGCGGCAGCACCTGCGTCGACAACGGCGTCCTGCTCTGCCGCATGCACCACACCCTGATCCACCACACCGGCTGGGAGGTGTTCCTCGGCCCCGACCGCCACCCGTGGTTCACCCCGCCCCTGGACCCCGAGCACCCGCGCCGCCACCGCGAACCGCTCCGCTCCCAGGCGCGAAGGACCATGACCGACCTACCGCACGCCGCCTGACGTCCCTCCGTGGAATCCGCCGACCGTCGTCCCGTACGCGACGACACCCACCTTCCGAGAGCAGCACATCACGTTCGTCCGCTCACGCGGACTCCAGCTCTCCCCTCACCGGGAGGGTGCACGTTCTTTGAGAACTCCATACGGGCCCCGGGCCCACTGTCCAGCACACCAAGGCCACCCTTAGGCTTAGCGGGTGCCCGGCTACCTGAAATTCACCGTCAACGACCTCGCGCAGGCCGCGGTCTTCGCTGCCCTGATCGCGGTGCTCGGTCTGCCGGGAGCGTTCAACCTGGCCAGCGGCATCCCGATCACCCTGCAGACGATGGGTGTGATGCTGGCCGGTGCCGTCCTCGGCCCCAAGAAGGGCACGGCCGCCGTCGTGATCTTCATGGTGCTGGCGATCGCAGGCCTGCCGATCCTCGCAGGCGGCCGCTCGGGCCAGGTCGCGCTCGCCTCGCCGACCGCCGGCTACTTCCTGGGGTTCCTGCCCGGCGTCATCGTCATCGGCGTGCTGACCGCGTTCATGATGCCGCGCTACCGGGTGTGGCTGGGCTTCCTGATCAACTTCCTCGGCGGCGTCGTGGTGATCTACATCTGCGGCATCATCGGCCTTCTCGCCCGCACCGATGAGTCGCTGCGGTACGTGATCGTCACGACCCACGCCGCCCTGGTCCCCGGCGACGTGATCAAAGCGGTGATCGCCGCACTGGTCGCCGCCGCCGTCCACCGCGGTCGCCCCGGTCTGATTCACCCGCTCCGCCCGCGACCCGCTGAGCCCGTCACGCCGGCATGACCTCCATCGAGTTCGACGACGTCACCCACGCCTTCACCGATCGCCCGGTGCTGCGCGGGGTCACCCTCGAACTCGCCGAGCACCGCATCGGCATCATCGGCGCCAACGGCAGCGGCAAGTCCACCCTGGCCCGCATGATGAACGGCCTGGTGTCCCCAGACTCCGGCACCGTCACCGTCAACGGCCTCAACGTCGCCAAGAACAAACGCAAAGTGCGCCGGCAGGTCGGCTTCATCTTCTCCGACCCGGATCGGCAGATCATCATGCCGACGGTCCGCGAAGACATCGAACTGTCCCTCACGCGGGTCACCAAGGACAAGCGGCAGCGCCGGGAACGGGCCCTGGCGACCCTCGCCGACTTCGGCCTGGCCGACCACGCCGACCAGCCGTCGCACACCCTGTCCGGAGGTCAGAAGCAGCTCCTCGCCCTGGCCTCGATCATGGTGATCGGGCCGTCGATCCTGATCGCCGACGAACCCACCACCATGCTCGACCTGCGCAACGCGAACATGCTGCGCGACGTCCTCGGCGGCCTCGACGAACAACTCGTCGTCCTCACCCATCACCTGGATCTGCTCGCCGACTACGACCGCGTGCTGGTACTCGACGACGGCCGCGTGGTCGCCGACGACGAGCCCGCCCCGGCGATCGCCTACTACCGCTCCCTGATGTCCTGACGAGTCGGTTGCCTGATCAGTCGACGTGCTTGCCGCGCAACTCGATCGCGATCTGTTCGGCGTCGAGATTGGTGAGCGTCTCGTCGAGCACGTCGGCGTCGAATGCGCCGTCATCGCGTGCATCGAGCAGCGCTGTGCGCTCGGCCTCGATCACCTCGAGACGTTGCTTCTTCCGGACGGCGAACTCCTCCTGACGATCGGCATCGGGAGGAATCACCGGCTCGGCGACCGACTGCGCCGCGTCCCGGAGCTGTTGCATGAGGCGCGCCCGCTCGGCGGCGTCCTGTGCCTCCTGGGCACCGTGGTCCGTCGGTGCGATCAGCCGCAGCAGCGGTCCGATGGTGCCGCCCTGGATCGCCAGCGACAGCAGCGCCACGGCGAAGGCGATGAGGATCAGAACCGGCCGCTGCGGGGTGTCCGCCGGCAGCGTCTGCGCGGCGGCCACCGTCACCGCGCCGCGCATGCCGGCCCACACCACCACCGCGCCCTCGCGCCACCCCAGCGGCGCGCGCAAGAAGTAGTCGATGTCGGCCAGCCCCCGCGTGATGCGTTTGGTGAACCGTTCGAGTCCCCGTTCGCTCAGCTTGCGGCCGCGCTCTTCGAACTTCGCCGCCGTCTGCTCGCGACCTTCCGGCGTCTGGAGCTTCTCCTGCAGAGTCTCGAATCGCGGCTGCAGACGCGCCCGGAGACGTCCCCGCAGCCCGAGTACGCCGATCAGCGGGGCGACGTAGGCGGCGCGGATCACGATGGTGAGCAGCAAGGCGATCAGCGCGACCAGCACCGCGTTGCCGACCCCGGCGTGGTCGCGTTCGACGCTCTCCACGATCGGCCGGATCTGCAAGCCGAGTGTCAGGAAGACGACGCCTTCCAGCACCAGCTCCACGGTCTGCCAGTTCTGCCGATCGGACAGTCGGCTTTGCGCCGACAGCAGGCGCGGGGCGCGGACGCCGGTCACCAGACCGGCGACCACCGCGGCGACCAGACCCGAACCGCCGAGCAACTCCGTCGGCACGGACGCGATGAACGGCACCGTGAACGACAGCGCCGTGTTCACCGGCGGCCGGCTGATCCGCTTGCGCACCTGCAGGTTCCCCAGCCCGACCCCGGCGCCCACGACGACGGCGATCACCACCGACCACGCGAATGTGCCGAGCGCACCCCAGAAGCTGAACGTCGCCGCCGTCGCCACGATCGCCGTCCGCAGCAGCACCAGCGCCGTCGCGTCGTTCAGCAGCGATTCGCCGTCGAGGATCGCCACCACGCGTTTGGACACCGGGGTCTGTTTGACGATCGACGTCGCGACCGCGTCGGTCGGGCTGACGATCGCGCCCAGCGCGACTCCCCACGCGAACCCGAGTCCGGGCAGCACCAGCATGAAGAACAGCCCCAGCAGAAGGGCACTCGCCACCACGAGCACCACCGACAGGCCGCTGATCGCCCCGAACTCGCGCCGGAAGTTCATCGCCGGCATCGACACCGCGGCCGAGTACAGCAGCGGCGGCAGCAGCCCTTCGAGAATCCACTCGGGCTCGATCTCGAACTCGCGCAGCGCGGGCAGGAAACTGGCCCCCACGCCGATCGCGACCAGTAGCAGCGGCGAGGCCAGCCCCAGCTTGGGCCCGATCACCGAGGTCGCCGCGATGGTCAGTACCGCGACCACCGAAACCACCAGCAACTCGACCATGGCGAACGCCCTACCGAGCCCGCACTCGACTGGGCGGGGCCGTGGCGCAGGTGGTCGCGTTCACCCGCTGATTATGGCGCACTCGCGGCGCATACTGTTCCCATGGCATTCATCCCGTACCTGTTCTTCAGCGGCAACTGCGCCGAGGCCTTCTCTCGCTATCGCGAGATCTTCGGCGGCGAGCTGTCGATCATGCGCAACTCCGACGCCCCGGCCGACGCGCAGATGCCCGGCGGCGGCGACTTCGTCATGCACGCGAGCCTCACTCTCGACGACGGCGCACTGCTGCTGGGTTCGGACGATCCCACCGGCGACGACGGCCGCAAGGTCGGCTTCTCTGTCTCGCACAGCACCCCGGACGTCGAGTCCGCCCGCCGGGTGCTCGCCGCTCTCGGGGAGGGCGGCGAGGTCACGATGGAGATCGAGGAGGCCTTCTGGTCCGCCGGCTTCGGCATGTGCGTCGACCGCTTCGGCGTCCCGTGGATGATCGACGTGGCCCACCCGGAGCAGTGACCGCGCGATGACCATGCTCGGCACCTATGTGCCCGGCGGTACACCGATCCACCGGCTGCCCGCCGGGGTCAAACTGCTCGCGCTGATCGCCGCGATCCTGGCGATGACGCTGAGCGTCCACACCCCGATCGGGGCCGGCGTGGCCGTCGGCGCCGTCCTGGTGGTGTTCGTGCTGGCCGGGCTCGGGCCGCGGCGGGCCTGGCCGCTGCTGCGCGGGCCGTTCCTGTTCGTCGCGGTGATCTTCGTCTTCCAGGTGTTCCTCACCGACTGGCGGCGGGCGGCGGTGGTGTGCGCGGTGCTGCTGGCCTCGATCGGGCTCGCAGCCGTGGTCACGCTCACCACCCGGACCACGGATCTGCTCGCGGCCATCGTCGCCGCGCTCGCTCCCCTGGAGAAACTGGGTGTGCGGACGGATTTAATCGCCATGGCTCTAGCCTTGACAATCCGGTCCATCCCGCTGATCGCGGAGGTCTTCACCCAGGTCGACCAGGCCCGACGCGCCCGCGGATTGCGGCCCGGCCCGCGGGTGCTGTTCGTCCCGGCGGTCCTGGCCGCATTGGAGACGGCAGATGGCTTCGCAGACACCCTGGCGGCCCGCGGCCTCGACTAGGCTCGAAGCAGTTGCACAACCGACCACCACCGGCAAAGGATTTATCGTGGCTCCGAAGATTTTCGATGACGTGACCGCAGCTGTCGGCCGCACCCCCCTCGTCCGCCTCAACCGGATCACCGACGGCGCCGAAGCCACCGTGCTGGCCAAGCTCGAGTTCTACAACCCGGCCAACTCGGTGAAGGACCGCATCGCGGTCGCCATCATCGATGCCGCCGAGGCCGACGGCACCCTGCCCCCGGGCGGCACCATCGTCGAGGCCACCAGCGGCAATACCGGCATCGCCCTGGCGATGGTCGGCGCGGCCCGCGGCTACAACGTGGTCCTGGCCATGCCCGAGTCGATGTCCAAGGAGCGACGTGCTCTGCTGCGCGCCTTCGGCGCCGAGCTGGTGCTGACCCCGGCCGCTGAGGGCATGGCCGGCGCCGTCCGCACCGCCGAGGAGATCGCCGCCGAGCGTCCCGGCGCCGTGCTGGCCCGGCAGTTCGCCAATCCGGCCAACGTCGCCGTCCACCGCGCCACCACCGCCGAGGAGATCTGGGCCGACACCGACGGCCAGGTGGACGCCGTGGTCGCCGGCATCGGCACCGGCGGCACCGTCACCGGTGTGGGCCAGGTCCTCAAGGAACGCAAGCCCGAGGTGAAGGTCTTCGCCGTCGAGCCCGAGGAGTCGGCGATCCTCAACGGCGGCAGCCCGGCCGGTCACAAGATCCAGGGCATCGGCGCCAACTTCGTCCCCGAGGTCCTCGACACCGACGTGTACGACGAGGTGATCGACATCAACGCCGACACCGCCTTCGCGTGGGCCCGCCGGGCCGCCACCGAGGAGGGTCTGCTGGTGGGCATCTCGTCCGGTGCGGCCCTGGCCGCGGCGGTGAACGTGGCCAAGCGCCCCGAGTTCGCCGGCAAGACCATCGTCGTGGTGCTCCCCGACTTCGGCGAGCGCTACCTGTCGACGCCGCTCTTCGAAGGACTCGTGGACTAGTGACCGACTCGCAGCCTCCCTTACTCGCAATCCTGAGGGAGGACCTGCAGGCCGCGTGCGACCGCGACCCGGCTGCCCGCTCCAAACTGGTGGTGGCGCTCGCCTACCCTGGCGTGCACGCGCTGTGGCTGTACCGCATCGCCCACGGCCTGTGGACCAGCACGCTGCCGCTGCGGCTGCCCGCCCGCCTGCTCTCCCAGTTCGCCCGGTTCCTCACCGGGGTGGAGATCCATCCCGGTGCGGTGATCGGCCGCCGCTTCTTCATCGACCACGGCATGGGCGTGGTGATCGGTGAGACCGCCGAGGTCGGCGAGGACGTGCTGATGTTCCACGGCTCCACCCTCGGCGGTACCAGCATGAGCAAGGGCAAACGACATCCGACGGTCGGCGACCGCGTCCTGATCGGCGCCGGCGCCAAGATCCTCGGCCCGATCAGCCTGGGCGACGACGTGAAGGTCGGCGCCAACGCGGTCGTGGTGCACGACGTCCCCGCCGGCTACGTGGCCGTCGGCGTCGCCGCCAAGTCGCGCCCCGGCCCCGACGTGATCGACCCGTACGCCGAACCGGCCCTGTACATCTGACGCGCTGTACATCTGACGCGCTGTACATCTGACGCGCTGTACATCGATATCCGATGTACCTCTGAGTCCTGGGAGTCCCGTGAACCGCAAATGGTGGACGTTGGTGATCGTCTGCCTCGGCACCTTCATGCTGCTGCTGGACGTGACCATCGTGATGGTCGCGCTACCCGACATCGAACGGGACCTGGACGCCTCGTTCACCCAGCTCGAATGGGTCACCGACGCGTATGCGCTGTCACTGGCGGCCCTGCTGTTGACTTCCGGCGCCCTCTCCGACCGCTTCGGCAGGCGGCTGATCTTCGGCCTCGGACTGGCGGTCTTCACCGCCGGATCAGCGCTGTGCGGGGCGGCCAACAGCGCGGAGATGCTGGTCGGCTCGCGGGCCGCGCAGGGCGTCGGCGGCGCCATGCTGTTCGCCACCTCCCTGGCGCTGCTGGCCGCGAACTACCAGGGCAAAGACCGCGGGATCGCGTTCGGTGTCTGGGGTGCGGTCACCGGAATCGCGACCGCCGTCGGGCCCATCCTGGGCGGTGCCATCACCACCGGTATCAGCTGGCGCGGCATCTTCTACGTCAACGTGCCGGTCGGCGTCATCGCCCTGGCCCTCACGTTCTGGCTGATGCGCGAGTCGAAGGCGCCGTACGCGCGCCGCATCGACTGGGCGGGCATGATCACCTTCACCGGCGGGCTGTTCGCCCTGGTGTACGGCGTCACCGAGGCCGGTGAGACGTCGTGGACCGACACCACGGCGCTCTGGTGCTTCGCGATCGCGGCCGTGCTGATGATCGCCTTCGTGGTGATCGAGTGGCGTATCCGCGAGCCCATGTTCGATCTGGACCTGTTCCGGGTTCCCACCTTCCTCGGCGGCTCCATCGCGGCCTTCTGCATGAACGGCTCGATGTTCGCCATGATGCTGTACTTCGTGCTGTACCTGCAGAATCAGCTCGGCTTCAGCGCGCTCGACGCCGGTCTGCGGCTGCTGGTGTTCTCGGCGGCGACCATGGTGGTGGCCACCATCGCCGGCCGGCTCACCGACCGAGTCCCGGCGCGCTGGATGATCGGCCCCGGCCTGGTGCTGGTCGGCGCCGGCCTGCTGACCATGACCGGCCTGTCCGCGGACAGTTCGTGGACGCATCTGATCGTCGGCTTCGTGCTGGCCGGCATCGGCGCCGGTCTGGTCAATCCGCCGCTGGCGTCCACCGCCGTCGGTGTGGTCACGGTGGCCCGCTCGGGCATGGCCTCGGGGATCAACAACACCTTCCGGCAGGTCGGTATCGCTGTCGGTATCGCGGTCTACGGCACCCTGTTCTCGTCCATCATCACCGCCGACCTGAAGGAACAGCTGGCGGGTTCACCGGGCGACGGCGTCGACCCGTCGGCGATCTCCGGGGCGGTCAGCGGCGGCCAGGAGGCCAAGCTGCTCGACCACGTGCCCGCCGCCTACCGGGGCGAACTGTCGGACGCGATCGGCGTCGCCTTCAGCGACGCGATGAACCACCTGTTCGTGATCAGCGGCGGCGTCGCGATCGTCGGCGGCGTGGCCGCGTTCTTCCTGATCCGCAGCAAGGACTTCGTCCAGACGCCCTGATCCGCCGCGATCAGCTCAGCCAGGCGCGGGCGGCGGTCACCAGCGCCGCCACCCCCATGGTGAGCGTTGGCTCGATCACCGGGGCGTACTCCGGCGAGTGGTTCGACGGAATCTCCGCGAGCACCTGGAAGAGGTCGGCCGGCGGAGCGAACAGTTTCGGATCGGCACCGCCGAGGAACCAGTACACCGAGGGGGCATTCGCGGCCGCACCCAGCTGACCGAAGTCCTCCGAGCCCGACCCCGGCGGCACCTCCATCACGCGCCCGGCGAAGGCGGTGTTGAACGCACCGACGACGCGCTCGAGGGCGGCATCGTCGTTGTGGGTGGCCGGGCCGCTGTACAGAGTGACGATCTCCGGTTCACGTTCGGCACCGGAGGCCATCGCCTCGCCCTTGACCACCCGGGCGATCGCGTCGAGCACCTTGGTCCGCACCAGCGGGTCGAAGGTGCGGACCGAGAGCTTGAGGGTCGCCTCGTCGGGAATCACGTTGTTCTTGGTCCCGGCCTCCACGACGCCCACGGTGACGACGGCCTGATCGGTCGCGGCCACCTCGCGGCCGACGATGGTCTGCAGCCGCAGGATCACCGCGGCGGCCATCACGATCGGGTCGATGGTGGCCTCCGGCCGCGAGCCGTGCCCACCCTTGCCGAACAGCGTGATCTCCAGCGCATCACTGGCCGCCAGCGTGTACCCGGGGTGGTAGAACACCATCCCCGCCGGACCGGGCGCGACGTGCTGGCCGAGCACGACGTCGGGGTGCGGCACCTTGTCCAGCAGCCCGCCGTCGACCATGGCCTTGGCGCCGGAGAGATTCTCCTCGGCCGGCTGGAAGACCGCGACGACGGTGCCCTTCCACTCGTCGAGGGTGGACGCCAACTTGCCCGCGGCGCCGATCAGCGCTGTGGTGTGCATGTCATGACCGCAGGCATGCGCCACCGGGACGGTCTCGCCGTCGTCGTTCACAGCGGTCACCGTGCTCGCGTAGTCGAGCCCGGTCTCCTCCGCGACCGGCAGCGCATCCATGTCGGCGCGCAACCACACGGTCGGCCCGTCGCCGTTGCGCAGCACCCCGACGAGGCCGTAGCCGCCGATGTTCTCGGTCACCTCGTAGCCGAATGACTTCAACGAGTCCGCGACGATGCCCGCGGTGCGCTGCTCGTGCCCGGAGAGCTCCGGGTGGGCGTGGAGATCCTTGTAAAGCGTGGCCAGATCGGTCGTCATGGAAACTGTCCTATCGTGCTGGGTTTCAGGTGGGCCGGACGATCAGAAAACGAACATTTGAACGACCATGCCGACGGCGATCGAGAAGACGACGCCGAGCAGCATGGGCACGGTGAACGAGCCGTTGATCAAGATCGAGCCCTGCTTGGTGGAGCCTGTCTTGTCCGTCATGATGCATGCCTGGCCGAGGCCGCCCATCGAGGCCAGCAGGTTGTTACCGCTGGCCGCACCGAGCATGCCGGTCATCGGCCCGACTCCCAGGCCGGCGATGACCGACGCCGGGATCAGGATCGTCAGGGACGCCACCTGACTCTGGATCAGGGCAGCGAGGACGAAGAGGATCACCGCGAAGAGCAACACGGAGACGCCGATCGCACTGCCGACGAAGCTCTTGATCGACTCCATATGGGCGTTCAGGATGGTTCCCGCCATGACCGGCGTGGCCAGTAGCAGCAGCGCCGCGATCAGTCCGGTTCCGACGATTGGCTGACCGATCACCTTGGGCGTCTTGACCTTGCAGATGATCATGATGAGTCCCACCACCGCGAACATGGTGATCGGGATCATCGTGGACATCGAGACGTGCCGTTCCACCATGTGCGCCACCGGGGCGTCCAAACTGCCCGAGTCGTCGATGACCGCCACCGAGTACGTGGGCCGCAGCTTCTCGAAGAATCCCAGGATGCAGCCGACGATCACGCCGCCGACGAAGATGTATGCACTCCATGCGGCACGCGGCGGAAGCGGCTCGGCCTCAACATCATCAGCGAGCTCCGGCGGCGGCTCCACCTCTCCGGCAGCCAAACGCCGCTGGTATTCCGGATCGTCCTCCAGATTCTTGCCGTAGCGGGTCATCACCAACGACATCAGCACGGTGGCTATCAACGAGGCCGGCACGGTGACGGCGAGAGTCTTGCCGAGCGAATTGCCCTGACTCTCGGTCATCTGAATGAACACGTAGCTCACTGCCGCGACCGGGCTGGCCATCAGCGCCAGCTGGCAGACCGCGTTCGCGGTGGCCAGCACCCGCTCGGGACGGATCTTGGCCGAATACGACACCTCGTACAGGATCGGGATCAGCGCGAAGGTGATGTTGCCGGTACCGGACATGACCGTGAACAGCCACACCAGCAGCGGGCCGATGATGGGTATCTGTTTGGGGTGCCGGCGCAGTGCCTTCGCCGCCATGCGCACCAGCCAGTCCATTCCCCCGGCGGCCGTCATCGCAGCGGTGGCACTGATCACCGACAGGATGATGAAGATCGCGGCGATCGGTGCCGTTCCCGGTTGGAGTCGCAGGACCTCGACCATGATGAACACCGAGACGGCGGAGGCACCGATGAGCCCGAACGGCCCGTACCGCGCGCCCAGAGCCAAAGGCAGCAGAAAGAGCAGGATCTCGACGACGACCTTGAAGACTGTCAACTCATTCTCGCTTCCCAGTGACTCGAATGCAGCTTTCGTCAAGTTATCGTGGTGCCCGCCTCGGGCTACCTGGCGACTCGGGGAACCGGCACCGAATACACCCGTGCATGGCACGATTTGAACCACTTACGGCCTCACCCACCCGCGTCGGCTATCGCCTAAGGCATGGCCGCAGGTGGAGCGCCGGATGCTCCTATAGATGTCAGTCGGGCACGCGAGCAGAATGCTCCGGGGCCGAGTGGTCGACCGGAGTGAGATTCAGCCGCAGTGCTCCAGGGGCACCCGCCGGCACCACCGGTGCCGCCGGCGGATTCGGGGCCATTCGCACATAGGCCTCCCCCTGCGCCGGTCGAGGATCGGCGTCACCGCGGTTCGGCCACAGGGCGATCGCCCGCTCGGCCTGCGCGCAGATCGTCAGCGACGGATTCACGCCCAGGTTGGCCGAGATCGCGGCGCCGTCGGTGATGTGCAGGGTCGGGTAGCCCCAGACGCGGTGGTACGGGTCGATGACGCCGGTGGCCGGGTCGTCGGAGATCACGCAGCCGCCCAGGTAGTGCGCGGTGAGCGGCATGTTGACGATGTCGCCCCAGGTGCCGCCCGCCATGCCGTCGGGCAGCTGGTCGGCGGCCAGCCGGGTGGCCTGGTTGCCGGCCGGGATCCACGTCGGGTTCGGCTCCCCGTGCCCCTGCTTGCTGGTCACGTACTTGAGCGGGCCGCGCTTGCGCAGATAGGTGGTCAGCGAGTTGTTGTTGTTCTGCATCACCAGCGCGATCACGGTCCGCTGACTCCACTTGCGCACGACGAGCAGCCGCACCAGCAGCAGCGGATTCTTGGCCGCCTGCTGCAGGAACTGGCGGACCCGGTATCCGATGGTGCCGCCGTCGGTGAGCAGGGTCTGCAGGTAGGCGATCGCGTTGCTGCCCTTGCCGTAGCGGACCGGTTCGATGTGGGTGTCGGACGCCGGATAGAACGACGACGTGATCGCCACGCCCTCGGAGAAGTCGCGGTCCGCGTCGTAGGTGCGCGCCTGGGCGCCCAGAATCGACTCGGAGTTGGTGCGGGTCAGCACGCCCAGCGCGTCAGAGACCTTCGGCAGCGTCGTGTCCTTGGCACCGAACATGATCTTCTGCGTGTTGAAGGTGCCGGCGGCCACCACCACCTGCGCGGCGGTGTAGTCGCGGCGCCGCGCCCCGAACGGCCCCCACGCCGACGAGCCCCGCGTGGACACCACCCAGCTGCCGTCGCTGCGCTGGGCGAGGCGGTCGACGGTGGTGCGGTCGATGATCCGCGCGCCGTTGGCCTCGGCCAGGCCCAGGTAGTTCTTCATCAGGGTGTTCTTGGCGCCGACCCGGCAGCCGGTCATGCAGGCGCCGCATTCGGTGCAGGCGGTGCGGGCGGGTCCGGCACCGCCGAAGTACGGGTCGGGGACCTGCTGGCCGGGCGCGCCGTCACCGCCGGTCTTGGCGCCGAAGAAGACGCCCACCGGGGTGGGGCCGAAGGTGTCGCCGACGCCCATCTCGTCGGCCACCTTCTGCATCACCGCATCCGAGTGGGTGAAGGTCGGATTGGTCACCACGCCGAGCATGCGTCGCGCCTGCTCGTAGTGCGGGGTCAGCTCGGACTCCCAGTCGGTGATGTGCGCCCACTGCGGATCGTTGAAGAACGGTGACGGCGGTTTGTACAGGGTGTTGGCGTAGTTCAGGGAGCCGCCGCCCACCCCGGCGCCGGCCAGGATCATCACATCCTTGAGTGCATGGATGCGCTGAATGCCGTACAGGCCAAGCCGCGGGGCCCACAGCCATTTGTGCAGGCGCCAGCTGGTCTTGGCGAACTGGTCGTCCTCGAAGCGCCGGCCGGCCTCGATCACCCCGACCCGGTACCCCTTCTCCACCAGCCGCAGTGCGCTCACGCTGCCGCCGAAACCGGAGCCGATGATCAGGACGTCGAAGTCGGTGTTGCCCATGACTGACGATACTAATGACCGTTGTCACTATTCCGACAGCAAGCGTGCCCTTACTTGTCGGACGCCTTGGCTGCCGCGGCGTCCCGGCGCACCTCGTGGGCGACGACGGTGGCCCCGCTGGTGACCACTGCGCGCCGCCACGGCAGCACGCCGTCGATCTCGATCTGGATGGAGATCGACAGCACGGTTCGGATGAGCACGATGATGCCCAGGATCAGGGCGTCCTCGATGGACGGTTTGGAGGTGATGGTGCGGACCAGGTCGGCGGCCACCAGGACTTCCAGACCGAGCAGGATGGCGCCGCCGAGCGTCCGGCGGACGATGCCGAAGATCTCCTCGCCGGGATCCCCGCGCCCGATGGCCCGGATCCCCAGGACGATCGCGATCAGCAGACCGACCACCATGGCCAGCGTGCCCAGCGACTCGAAGGCTACGGCGACCCAGGTGAAGACATCCTCCATCACATCCACGGGCTCACCTTAGCCGCGGACGGACAGGCCCACCTTCTGAAACTCCTTCAAGTCCGCGTAACCGGCCTTGGCCATGGAACGGCGCAGGGCGCCGATCAGGTTCAGCAGGCCGTCCGGATCGTCGGACGGGCCGTTGAGCACCCGCTCCAGGCTGGAGCGATCGGTCGCCTCGGCGACCTGGAGCAGCGCGCCGCGCGGGGTGTCCGGGTGGGCGGCCGCCGACGGCCAGTACCAGCCGCGCCCGGGCGACTCCTCGGCGGCGGCCAGCAGCGTGCCCAGCGAGACGGCGTCGGCGCCGCAGGCGATGGCCTTGGCGATCTCGCCGGAGGTGTGCAGGTCGCCGTCGGCGATCACGTGCACGTAGCGGCCGCCGGTCTCGTCCAGGTAGTCGCGGCGGGCCGCGGCGGCGTCGGCGATCGCGGTGGCCATCGGCACGCCGATGCCCAGCACCTCGTTGGTGGTGGTGGCGCCCTCGGCCGAGCCGTAGCCGACGATCACCCCGGCCGCGCCGGTGCGCATCAGGTGCAGCGCGGTGCGGTGGTCGTGGACGCCGCCGGCGATCACCGGGATGTCCAGATCGGAGATGAAGGTCTTCAGGTTCAGCGGCTCCAGCTCGGTGCCGTCGCCGTTGCGGTCGACCAGGGTGACGTGCTCGGCGGAGATGATGGTGCCGTGGACGACGAGGATCTCCATCCCCGCCGCCAGCAGCGCCGGCGTCAGTTCGGGGGCGTGCTGGGGGCTCACCCGCACGGCGGTGGTCACCCCCGCCTCCCGCACCTGTGCGACGGCGGCGGCCAGCAGCTCCGGCTGGACCGGGGCCGAGTGCAGCTTCTGCAGGAACCGCACGGCGGCTCTCGGGTCGGGATCGGTGTCGGCGACCTCGATCAGCTCGGCGAGCTTGGCGTCGACGTCGGTGTGCCGGGCCCACAGGCCCTCACCGTTGAGCACGCCGAGCGCACCGAGACGCCCCAGTGCGATCACCGCGGCCGGCGAGCCGATGGCGTCGGTCGGATGGTTCAGGATCGGGGCCTCGAACCGGTAGGCGTCGATCTGCCAGGCCGTGGAGACGTTCTTGGACGACCGGGTCCGCCGGGACGGGACGATCGAGATGTCTTCGAGTTCATAGGTCCGGCGGGCGGTCCTGCCCATGCCGAATTCGACGAGGTCACGCACTCGAGGCGCCTTTCTGTCAGCTGCTCTCAGCGAGAGTAGTAATTCGGCGCTTCGGCCGTCAGGGTGATGTCGTGCGGGTGGGATTCCTTGAGCCCGGCCGCGGTGATCTGCACGAACTGCGCCTGCTGCAGTTCGGCGATGGTCTGGGCGCCGGTGTATCCCATGGCCGCGCGCAGACCGCCCACCAGCTGGTGGATCACCTGCGACAGCGGGCCGCGGAAGGGCACGCGGCCCTCGATGCCCTCGGGCACCAGCTTGTCCTCGGCCAGCACGTCGTCCTGGAAGTAGCGGTCCTTGGAGTACGACTTGCCCTGCCCGCGGCCCTGCATGGCCCCGAGCGAGCCCATGCCACGGTAGCTCTTGAACTGCTTGCCGTTCACCAGGATCAGTTCACCCGGCGATTCGGCGGTGCCGGCCAGCAGCGAGCCGAGCATCGCGGTGGAGGCACCGGCCGCGAGGGCTTTGGCGACGTCACCGGAGTACTGCAGGCCGCCGTCGGCGATCACCGGGACGCCCGCGGCGTCAGCGGTCGCGCAGGCTTCCAGGATCGCGGTGATCTGCGGGGCGCCGACCCCGGCCACCACGCGGGTGGTGCAGATGGAACCGGGGCCCACCCCCACCTTCACCGCGTCCACGCCGGCGTCGATGAGCGCCTGCGCACCGGAACGGGTGGCGACGTTGCCGCCGATCAGCTGCACGCGTCCGCCGAGTTCGGCCTTGAGCTTGGCGATCATCTCCAGGACGCCGCGCGAGTGCCCGTGGGCGCTGTCGACCACCAGGACGTCCACCCCGGCCTCGGCCAGCAACGTCGCCCGGGTCCAGGCCTCGTCGCCCGCACCGACCGCGGCGCCGACCAGGAGACGGCCGTCGGCGTCCTTGGTGGCGTACGGGTGCTGCTCGGTCTTGACGAAGTCCTTGACGGTGATCAGACCGGTGAGTCGGCCGTTGCCGTCGACGATCGGCAGCTTCTCGATCTTGTGCCGCCGCAGCAGGCCGAGCGCGGCCTCGGCGGAGACGCCCTCCTGGGCGGTGATCAGCGGCGCCGGGGTCATCACCTCGGCCACCGGACGCGACTGGTCGTGCTCGAAGCGCATGTCGCGATTGGTGATGATGCCGACCAGCGCGCCGGCATCGTCGACCACGGGCAGCCCGGAGATCCGGAAGCGGGCGCACATGGCGTCCACCTCGGCGAGGGTGTTGGTCGGGCTGCAGGTGACCGGGTCGGTCACCATGCCCGCCTCCGAGCGCTTGACCGTCTCCACCGCCGACGCCTGCGCTTGCGCCGACATGTTCCGGTGCAGCACGCCCATGCCGCCGGCGCGAGCCATCGCGATGGCCATGCGCGACTCGGTGACGGTGTCCATGGCCGAGCTCACCAGGGGCACGCGCAGAGTGATGTCGCGGGTCAGTCGCGACGAGGTGTCCACCGCGTTCGGCACCACCTCGGAGGCGGCCGGGAGCAGCAGTACGTCGTCGAAGGTCAGGCCGAGCATCGCGACCTTGCCGGGATCATCTCCACCAGTGCGCACGGGAGTCATCGCTCCATCGTATCGGCCCGCACGCGGCCCGGCCCCCGGTGCCCACCGGATCGGCTACGGTGGAGGCGTGCACGACCACTTCCCTCCCGGCATGCCGCCGGATCCCTTCGCCGACGACCCGACCGATCCGGCCGCCGCGCTCGACGCCCTCGAACCCGGCGTCCCCCTGGATGATCAGGAACGGGAGGCCGTGCGCGAAGATCTGGTGGACCTGGAGGTCTACGAACGCCTTCTGGCCCCGCGCGGCATCCGCGGACTCGTAGTGATCTGCGAGGACTGTCGTGAAGATCACTTCCACGACTGGGACATGCTGCGCGCCAGCCTGCATCAGCTGCTGCTCGACGGCACGGTGCGGCCCCACGAGCCGGCCATCGAGCCGCGCCCGGAGGACTACGTCACCTGGGATTACTGCCGCGGCTTCGCCGACGCGCACGCCGTCTTCCGCGACCGCCGCTGAACCGGCTTCAGCCCGAACGACCCTCGGTCACCGAACGCCTCAACCGCTCAGCGGCTGGGGGTCGGTGAGACCGTGACGGTGCGCGAGGCCTGACTCGAACTGGTCGGCCGGGAGGTGGACGGTTCCGAGCTCGACGGCTGCGACGGTGACGACGACGGCGCCGAGGAGGACGACGACGGCGTCTCGGACGAGGGGACGGTGACCGTCACCGAACTCGACGTGCTGGAGTCGCTGGTGATGTCCGACGGCGGTGTCGCCGGATCGGTGCTCGACTCGGAGGTGCCGGTCATCAGCCGCTTGTCGGTCTCGGTGCGCTTGTCGTCGTCGTCGCGCAGCCGCTGAATCCACTGCTCCATGCGTTCGCGGGTGGCGCCCTCGTTGATCGGCCGCAGCTCATGCTCGGCTTGTTCCACCAGGGAGGCGACGGCCACGGTGTCCCCGGCGGCCCGGGCCGCTTCGGCCCGTTCGAGGTGGTTCTGCACGTTGATGGTGGCCTGGGTCTGCTGCGCCTGCTCGGCGAAGACGACCTTCTTGACGTTCCACAGCGGATCGCCGGGCTCGGAGTTCTCCGACAGCACCAGCAGGCCCGCGGCGGCCACCGCGGTGATCGCGGCGGCGCCGGAGATCAGGCGCAGGTGGCGCGTGAAACCCTGCCGTTTACGTTCGGCGGCCTGTGCGGCAAGCGCCGCGTCCACGTCGGCGAGCGTCGGATGAACGGGCGGCGGCGGTGCGAGGGCCTCGGTGCGCCAGGCGAACAGGAGTGAGCCCACGGCGGCTTCGCCCTCGTCGGCGGGCGGCAGTCCACCGCCGGCCGCCAGGGCGTCCAGGAATTCGTCGTCGCGGCGTACGGCCTGCAGGTCGACGGAGTTCTCGCCGTGATCCTTCACCGTTCACCTCCGGAGGTCAGTAACTTCTTCAGCTTCGTCAGGGCCCGGTGCTGTGCGACGCGCACGGCGCCGGCACTGCTCCCGACCATTTCCGCGGTCTCGTCCGCGGACATCCCCACCACCAGGCGCAGCACGAGGATCTCGCGCTGCTTCTCCGGCAGGGTCTCGAGGAGGCGCGCCATCCGGCGGCTGGCGTCGTTGTCCATCGCCTGCTGCTCGGGTCCGGTGGAGAAGTCGACCGATTCGGGGATCACGTCCACCGGGTCGGCTTTCACGCGGGCGGCCGAGCGCATGGCGTCGGCGACCTTGTGCGAGGCGATGCCGTAGACGAAGGCCATGAACGGACGGCCTTGGTCTTCGTACCTGGGTACCGCAGTCATCACCGCCATCAGCACCTCCTGCGCGACATCGTCAGCGGAGAACAGATGCCGTTCGCCGGCACCCATCCGCGCCCGGCAGTAACGCAGGACTGGTTCCCGCACACTCTCGAGCACTGAGTTCAACGCTGCGCGGTCCCCGCCAGCCGCTTCCCGGACCTTCTGGTCCAGCGCCTCACCTGTCAGTTTCATCGTCACGCTGTGCTCGAAGTGTTACATCGCCGTGGTCACACCGGGTCGCTGCGGAGGGCAGCACGGGTGGGCGGGTCACCGATCCACCTTATCGACCGTGCCGTTCGCCCGGCCGGAGGGGCGCTAGCGGCATGCCGCGCAGTGCGAGCCGGTCGCGCAGTTCAGTGACTTCGCCCTGGTAGACGGCCTGCTCACCAGTCTGGTCACTGGAGCGCAGACCGGCCAGCAGGGTGGCCGCGGCCCAGCGCAGCGGGAGCAGCCCCAGTTCCCCGGCGCGTGCGTGGGCGGCCCGGGCGCCGCGGTCGGCCGCGGCGGTCTCGCCGCCGGCGGCGGCCACGGCCGCGGCGATGAGATCGGTCTTGATCCGGTGCCGCGGGGAGGGCAGGTCCGCGGCCAGTTCGGCCGAGGCGGCCGCGGCGGCGCGGGCCACCGCGAGGTCGCCGGAGTACAGGCCCCATTCGCTGCGCACCCACGACAGCCGCAGCGCGGTGCGCGGC
Source organism: Gordonia caeni (assembly GCF_039537105.1). Classification (NCBI taxonomy): domain Bacteria; kingdom Bacillati; phylum Actinomycetota; class Actinomycetes; order Mycobacteriales; family Gordoniaceae; genus Gordonia; species Gordonia caeni. Next base: position 159,986 of record NZ_BAAAZW010000008.1, on the reverse strand, counting down.
AGCGTCTGCCAGTCCACCTCGGATCCGGCGGCGGCCGCGGCGGCGCCGGCGTGCGCGGCCGCGCGGTCCAGGAGGCGGGCCGAGGCGGCGAAATCGGCCAGACCGAGGTTGTCGGCGGCCAGCCCGATGAGCCCGTCCAGCCAGGCCGCGTCGAGCCAGGGGTCGCCGGGATCGCCGGTGGCGGCCACGGCCACCGAGCAGGCCCGCCCGTCGCCGGCGCGCGCCGCAGCGTGACCACCGGCCTGGCGGATCAGGGAGGCGCGGGTGCTGTGCGCCAGGGAACGGATCGAGGCCGCCGTCGCCCGGTCGGCGTCCAGGGCCGCCAGGGCGCAGCGCGCGGCCGCGGCCCGACCCTGCGCGCCGAGTTCGACGGCGGCGGTCCACGCGTGCAGGCCGGCCGGCTCGGGGCTCATCGTCCTCTTCTCGTCAGTTTCTCGGCAGATTTCTTCGGGCGTAACACTCGGTGACTTCCCGTCGCCCGACCCCGCCCGCGGTCCACCCCATGTTTACCCCGTGTTACCGCGAAGCGACGAAACCGCAGGAGCCGCACCGGCCGTTAACCTAGCGGCAAAAATGCTGCTCATACCGGGTTTCGATGCTGTTTGACTCGCTCGATTCGCGCGTCCTAGCGTGAGCGATGCAACGACCGGAACCAACGAGAACCGACGAGAGGACATGCGCCGTGACCATCACCGCAGACCACCTGCCCGGCCCCAACGCCGACTTCTGGGACTGGCAGCGCGAGGGGCATTGCCGGGGTCTGGACTCATCGGTGTTCTTCCACCCCGAGGGTGAGCGCGGCCATGCCCGCCGGCAGCGCGAGCGGCACGCCAAGCAGATCTGCGCCGGCTGCCCGGTGATCGATCAGTGCCGAACGCACGCGCTGTCGGTCGACGAGATCTACGGGATCTGGGGCGGCCTGTCCGAGCACGACCGCAACGTGATCCGGCGCCGCCAGCCCAGCCACTCGCTGGCTTCCTGAGGGGTCCGGCTTCCTGAGGGGTCCAGACAGACGACCGCCCCGGCGGGCCGGGGGGCCTGCCGGGGCGGTCGTTGTCTAGCTACGGGGAGCGTCAGCCGACGACTGCGAGAATGTCGCGAGCCGACAGGATCAGGTAGGTCTCTCCGCTGTAGGTGATCTCGGTGCCGCCGTACTTGCTGTAGATGACGGTGTCACCTTCAGCGACGTCGAGCGGGATCCGCTTGTCGCCGTCCTCATCCCAGCGGCCGGGGCCCACTGCGATGACCTTGCCCTCCTGGGGCTTCTCCTTGGCCGAGTCCGGAATGACCAGCCCGGAAGCGGTGGTCGTCTCGGCCTCGATGGCCTGGATAAGGATCTTGTCCTCTAGCGGCTTGATGTTCACGCCTGCCACGATGTCAGTCCTTCTGTCTCGTCTTGCTGATGAAGAGTTCACAGCTCGGGCTCGGTGCCACGTCGTCGCGGGTGCCGTGGCATGAATCCCTTGCCGACTAGCACTCTACCCAGGCGAGTGCCAGCACTCAAGCCTTGCGGGCGCTGATTCGCTCAGAGTTTGCTGATCTGGACCGACATGCCCGGATCGGTGGCCACCGTCAGCGGCGACGGCGGCGCTCCCCCGCCGATCACGTGCGCGCCGAGGGTGGCGACCATGGCCCCGTTGTCGGTGCACAGCCGGGGCTTGGGGACGCGCAGCGCCACCCCGGCGGCGTCGGCGCGCTCGCTCGCCAGCGACCGGATCCGCGAGTTGGCGGTCGCACCGCCGCCGAGCACCAGGGTGCTCACGCCGCGCTCGGCGCAGGCGCGCAGCGCCTTGGCGGTCAGCACGTCGGCGACGGCCTCCTGGAAGGACGCGGCGACGTCGGGGACGCTCACCTCGCGGCCGGCGCGGACCTCGCCCTCCACGTAGCGGGCAACGGCGGTCTTGAGCCCGCTGAAGGAGAAGTCGTAGGGCGCATCGCGCGGGCCCGTGAGACCGCGCGGGAAGGCGATGGCCCCCGGGTCGCCGTCGCGGGCGGCCGCGTCGAGGGCCGGGCCGCCGGGATAGCCCAGATCCAACAGCCGGGCGACCTTGTCGAAGGCCTCCCCGGCGGCGTCGTCGATGGTGGTGCCGAGTTCGTCGAGGGGCCGGGCCAGATCGTCGATGCCCAGCAGGTGGGTGTGGCCGCCGGAGACCAGCAGCGCCACCGACGCGGGCATCGGACCGTGCTCCAGGGTGTCCACCGCGACGTGCCCGCCCAGGTGGTTCACCGCGTACAGCGGCACGTCCCAGGCCAGGGCGTAGGCCTTGGCCGCCGCGACTCCCACCAGCAGCGCGCCGGCCAGGCCGGGGCCGATGGTCACCGCGATCGCGTCCGGGCGGTCGATACCGGCGGTCTCCCGGGCGCGGCTCATGGTCGGCACGATCGCTTCCAGGTGCGCGCGGGAGGCCACCTCGGGCACCACGCCGCCGTAGCGGGCGTGCTGGTCCACGCTGGAGGCCACCTCGTCGGCCAGCAGCGTCGCCGCCTCGCCGTCCCAGGACACGATGCCGACGCCGGTCTCGTCGCAGGAGCTCTCGATCCCCATCACGATCACGGGCGGTTCACCTCCGCAGCCGCGGGCCGCACCATGGTGTAGGCGTCGGCGCCGGACGGCTGATAGTAGTTGCGGCGCACGCCGGCGACGGCGAAGCCGGTGCTCTCGTACAGCGAGATCGCCACAGTGTTGTCGGTGCGCACCTCCAGGAATACCGGCGCACGGTGGCGGTCGGCAACCTGGAGCAGCGCGTTCAGCAGGGCGCGGCCACCGCCGGTCCCCCGGGCCTCGGGGACCACGGCGATGGTGTGTACCTCGCACTCGTGTCCGCCGGCCGGGCCCAGCACGCTGATGCCGGCGTACCCGGAGACCGGGGCGCCGGGCTCGGCGCGCAGGGCGAAGTAGTGGTTGTAGCCGGCGGCCAGCTCGCCGACGAACCCGGCCAGCGGCCACGGGGAGTCGCCGGCGAACAGCTGCGCCTCCAGCTCGGCGCACCGCGGCAGGTCGCGGGGCGTCAGCGCGTCGACGATCATCCCAGCAGCGACTTGCGCCGCTGATCCTTCAGTTCCACCGCGTCCGGGCGCCGCAGATACAGCGGTGTGAGCGTCTCCGGGACGGCGCCGACGCGGATCGCCCCGGCGGCGACGGCCACCAGCGAGGCCGCGGTCGGCGCGGTGACCGCCGCGACCGGCAGCGCGTACCGGTCGGTGAAGCCGGGGGTGCCGGCGACGACCTCCGCCCCGCCCGGCGGCACCGCGTCGGGGGCACACACGTCGGGTCCGGCCACCCGGGCACCGCCGGTGTAGCGGCCCCAGTAGACCTCGCGGCGGCGCGCATCGGTCACCACCAGCACGTCACCGGCGTCGGCCTCATCGGATTCGGTGACGGCGGCGGCGATCGCGTCCAGCGAGCAGACGCCGTAGACGGGCAGGCCCAGGGCGTCGCCGTAGGCCGCCGCGGTGGCCATGCCCACCCGAAGCCCGGTGAACGGGCCGGGCCCGCAGCCCACCACGACCGCGGCCAGATCGGCCCCACCGATCCCGGCCTCGGCCAGCACCTCGCTGATCAGGGTGGTGAGCACCTCGGCGTGCCGCCGGTGATCGTCCACCACCCGCTGCGCCAGGGTCTGCGGGCCGTCGCCGGTCAGCGCCACCACCCCGGTGACCACCGACGGCGTCGCCGTGTCCAGGGCCAGTACCAGTCGCCGCTCAGTCATTGCGCACCCATTCCCACTCGGCCCGACGGACTTCGGAGTCATCATCGCGGCGCAGCCGCACCAGCAGGTATTCGTCCACCAGCCGCTCGGCCACGCCTTCGCCCCATTCGACCACCACCACCGAGTCGGCCAGGTCGGTGTCCAGGTCGAGGGCGTCGAGGTCGTCCAGGCCACCGAGCCGGTAAGCGTCGACGTGGATCAGACCGGGCCCGCCGGGGGTGCCGGCCGCGTGCTGGCGGGCGATGATGAAGGTCGGCGAGGAGACCCGGCCGCGCACCCCCAGGCCGGCGGCCAGGCCGCGGGTCAGGGCGGTCTTGCCCGCACCGAGGGGGCCGTCCAGGATCACCAGATCGCCGGGGGCCAGCACCGCGGCCAGCTGAGAGCCCAGGGCTTCGGTATCGGCCATCTCCGGCAGGGTGCGGCGCCCGGCGGCGCCGCGCTCGACGGTGCTCATCGCGTGCCCCAGCGCCAGCGCATCTTGGGGCGTCCCAGGGCCAGCCGGGACCGCTGCAGCAGATCGTCGATGCCGTCGTTCACCAGGTCCGGGTACTCCATCGGCAGCATGTGCCCGCAGCCCTCGCCGATCACCAGGCGGGAGTCGTCACCGAGCTCGGAGTACATGCGCACCGAGTTCGGCAGCGGGGTGAGGCGGTCGACGTCGCCGCCCATCACCACCGTCGGCACCTGCGCCAGCACCGGCAGCGCGGTGGATTCGTCGTGACTCTCCAGTGCGTGCAGGAAGTTCACCATCGTCGAGATCGAGGTGTTCTGGATCATCGACTCCACGGCGTGTCCGGCGGACGGGCTGTAGAAGTCCGGGCCGAAGCTGGCGGCCACCAGCACCGGCTCCACCGCCTGGCGGGTGATGCCGCGCCCGGCCTGCACCAGCCGCGGGAAGTAGCGGACCGAGACGCGCAGCGCGTCGACGATCGGATTGTTCAGGCCCTCGCCGAGACCGGCCTCGGTGATGCCGCGGGCCGCGGTGGAGACCAGGGCGACGCCGCTGATGCGGCCCTGATGGCCGAAGAGCTCGGGGTGGGCGCGCGCCAGCGCCATGATCGTCATGCCGCCCATCGAGTGGCCGACCAGGATCACCGGTCCGGTGGGGGCCACCGCGCGGATCACCGCGGCCAGGTCCAGGCCCAGCTGCGGGATCGAGGCGCTGTCGGCCGGGGCCGGATCGGAACGCCCGTGGCCGCGCTGGTCGTAGAAGACCATCTTGATGCGGCGGTCGGCCCACCGCTCGGCCAGCCCGTAGCGCTGGAAGTGCCAGGACGCCAGGCGCAGCGTGAAGCCGTGGACGAAGATCACCGTCGCCTCGGGCGCCGCGTCCGGGTCGCCGCCGGTGACGCGGGTGCGCACGGCCAGGCCCACGCCGTCGTCGACGATCACCGTCGACGCCTCGTCGGTGTAGAGGGCTTTGAAGTCGACGTCGGCGTACGGGTCGACGGCGGCTCCGGACTTGCGGCGCTGTCGCCGGCGGCGGACGTTGCCGCCCACCGTGGCGCCCAGGGCGCCGACGTCCCGCAGGCCCGACGACCAGGCCGGCAGCCGGCGCGTGGTGTGCGGATCGGTCATACCGGTCCCCCGGTGTCGCCGCCGACGTAGCGGCGCTGCGCGCGACCGCGGATGCCCGAGACGATCTCGTAGTCGATGGTGCCGATGGTCTCGGCCCAGTCCACGGCCTTGGGTACCTCCGGCTCGCCGGCGGGGGTGGCGCCGAAGAGCACGGCCCGGTCGCCCTCGGACACGCCGCCGCCGTCCGGGCCCAGGTCCAGCACCAGCTGATCCATGCAGATGCGGCCCACACCGGGGAACCGGCGGCCGTTGATCGAGACCTCGAAGCGCCCGGAGATCAGGCGCGGGACGCCGTCGGCGTAGCCGGCGGGCAGCACCGCGATCGTGGTGTCGCGCGGGGTGATCCAGCTGTGCCCGTACGACACCCCCTGCCCGGCCGGGATCTTCTTCACCAGGGCCACTTCGGCGCTCAGCGTCAGCGCCGGGATCAGACCGAAATCCATCCCCGGGATCGGCGAGCAGCCGTACAGGGCCAGGCCGGGGCGTACCAGATCGCGCGACAGGTCCGGGCGGGTCAGGGCGGCCGGCGAGTTCGACAGATGCAGCGCCTCGGGCACCACCCCGAGCCGCGCCAGATCGGCCGCGGCGGCGTCGAGGCCGGCGGCCTGCTGCGAGTTCATCGGGTGATCGGGTTCGTCGCCGAAAGCCAAGTGGCACATCATCGCCCGCAGCGTGATCGCGCCTTCGGCCTGCGCGCGGGCCAGATCGGCGGCGGTCTGCGCCCACTCGTCCGGGGCGATTCCACTGCGTCCCATCCCGGTGTCGACCTTGGCGGTGACGATGGCGGTGGTGCCCGTCTCGCGGGCGGCCGCGACCACCGCGGCCAGCTGCCGAGGCGAGGAGATCGCGAGGTCGACCCCGGCGGCGATCCCGGCGGCGAAGTCGGTACCGGGGGTGTGCAGCCAGGAGGTCAGGTGCGCGTCGATCCCGGCCGCGCGCAGCGTCAGCGCCTCGGTGAGGTGGGCGACGCCCAGTTCGACGGCCCCGGCCGCCAGCGCGGCGCGGGCGACGGGCACGGCGCCGTGGCCGTAGCCGTCGGCCTTGACCACCGCGATCACGGGAGCGCCGGCCCGTTCGGCCACCACCCGCACGTTGTGGGCGATCGCCGACAGGTCGACGGTGGCGGCCAGCGCCGGCGAATCGGTCATCGTCGTCATTGTCCCAAGCCCTCCAGCTCGCGTATCGCCTGCGGTACCGCGGCGACCAGATCGGACGCCCCGATCGGTGCGCCGCCCGGGCCCGGCGGGCCACCGTGCTCGGCCAGCAGCGCCGCGCGCGCGTGCACCCGGGCGGCGGCCGCACCGGCCGGGCGCGGCGGCAGTCCGGCGGCCAGCAGCGCACCGGCCATCCCGGACAAGACGTCGCCGGCGCCGGCGGTGGCCGCCCACGACGATCCCGCGTCGTTGCCCAGCACCGTGCCGTCGGGGTCGGCGACCAGGGTGATGCGGCCCTTGAGCAGCACCGTCACCCCGAGCTCGGCCGCCAGTTCGCGAACCGCGGCCAGCCGATCGGGGCCCACCGGGTGTCCGGCCAGGCGCGCGTACTCCCCCGCGTGCGGAGTCAGCAGCGTCGGCGCGGTGCGTCCGGCCAGCAGATCGGGACGGCGAGCCAGAACGGTCAGCCCGTCCGCGTCGACCAGGGCCGGGACGTCGGCGGCCAGGACGTGCTCCACCAGATGTTCGGCGTGCGCGCCGGTGCCCAGGCCGGGGCCGACCACCCAGGCCTGCACGGTGCCTGCGTCGGCGATGCGGTGTACGGCGACCACTTCGGGGCGGTGGCCGACCACCACTGCGGCGGCGCCGCCGACGAAGCGGGTCATCCCGGAGGTCGCGGCGATCGATCCCCCCGTGCACAGCACCGCGGCACCCGGGTACTGCTCGGAACCGGCGACGATCCCGGCCACGCCCTGGGTGTACTTGTCGTCGGCCGGGCCGGGCAGCGGCCACAGCGCGGCCACCTCGGCGTCGGTGAGGCTCGCGACGGCCGGCTCCCCCAGCGTCGAGCTCTCCCCCTCGGCGAGGCCGATGTCGATCACCTCGATCCGGCCGCACCGCGGCGCGGCCAGCAGGTGCGCCAGGCGCCGGGCGCCGAAGGTCACCGAGACCGTGGCGGTCACCGACGGGTCGTGCACCTGCCCGGTGTCCGGGTCGATCCCCGAGGGCAGGTCGACGGCCAGTACCGGCACCCCGGGCACCGCGGCGAAGGCGTCGGCGGCGGCCGGGCGCAGCGGCCCGTGCCCGCCGAGGCCGACGACGGCGTCGATCACCAGGTCGGTGTCCGGCGAGAGTGTCGGCACCACGCGGCCGCCGGCGGCGCGGAACGCGGCCAGACCGCCCGGGTGCGCGGCATCGGGGGCCGGCAGGACGGCCTGCACGGCCGCGCCGGAGCGCGCCAGCCGGGCCCCGGCGTAGAGCGCGTCACCGCCGTTGTTGCCGGCACCGACCACCAGGCCGACGCGTCGGCCGTAGACGCCGCCGCAGCGCTCGCGCAGCTCCGACAGTGCCACCCGGGCGACGCCGGCCGCGGCGCGTGCCATCAGCACGCCGCCGGTCAGCAACGGCCCGGTGGCCTCCTCGGCCGCGCGGATCTGCGCCGCGGGGTAGTAGCCGATCACGGCCTATTCCACCGTGACCGACTTCGCGAGGTTCCGCGGCTTGTCGACGTCGTATCCACGTTCCTGCGCCACGGTCGCGGCGAAGACCTGCATCGGCACCGTGGACACCAGCGGCTGCAGCAGCGTCGGGGTGTGCGGGATGGGGATCAGGTGGTCGGCCACCGCGGCGGCCGCCGTGTCACCCGGCTCGGCGATGATGATGGTCTTGGCACCGCGGGCCTGGATCTCCCGCACGTTGCTGATCATCTTGGAATGCAGGACCGCGCGACCCTCCGGGGACGGCATCACCACGATCACCGGCAGGCCGTCGTCGATCAGCGCGATCGGCCCGTGCTTGAGTTCCCCGGCCGCGAAGCCCTCGGCGTGGATGTAGGCCAGTTCCTTCAGTTTGAGGGCGCCTTCCAGCGCCACCGGGTAGCCCATGTGCCGCCCCAGGAACAGGACGGTGTCGCTGGCGGCGTACTGGCGCGCGAGGTCGCGCACCGCCTCCATCTGCTCGAGGACCTCTTCCACGACGGCCGGGATCTCCTCGAGGGCGCGGAACTCGCTGACCACCTCATCGGGGTACTTGGTGCCGACGGCCTGCGCCAGCGCCAGGCCCACCATGTAGGCGGCGGCGATCTGCGCCAGGAAGCACTTGGTGGAGGCGACGCCGATCTCCGGGCCGGCGTGGGTGTAGAGCACCGCATCGGATTCGCGCGGGATCTGGGCGCCGTTGGTGTTGCAGATGGCCAGGACGCGGGCGTTCTGGTCCTTGGCGTGACGCACCGCTTCCAGGGTGTCGGCGGTCTCGCCGGACTGGCTGATGGCCACCACCAGCGTCGAGCGGTCCAGGACCGGGTCGCGGTAGCGGAACTCGCTGGCCAGCTCCACCTCGACGGGCAGTCGGGTCCAGTGCTCGATGGCGTACTTGGCGATCATGCCGGCGTGGTAGGCGGTGCCGCAGGCCACCACGAAGACCTTGTCGACGTCGCGCAGGTCCTGGTCGCTGAGCCGCTGCTCGTCCAGGACGATCCGGCCGCCCTCCAGGTGCCCCAGGAGGGTGTTCGCGATCGCCTCGGGCTGCTCGGCGATCTCCTTGAGCATGAAGTAGTCGTAGCCGCCCTTCTCCGCGGCCGCCAGATCCCAGTCGATGTGGAAGGGCTTGCCGCCGGTCGGGTTGCCGTCGAAGTCGGTGATGTCGAAGGAGTCGGCGGTGATCACCACCACCTCGTCCTGCCCCAGCTCCACCGCATCGCGGGTGTGCTCGATGAAGGCGGTCACGTCGGAGGCGACGAACATCTCGCCGTCGCCGACGCCCACCACCAGCGGCGTCGACCGCCGCGCGGCGACGATGGTGCCCGGGTGGTCGGCGGAGGCGAAGACCACGGTGAAGGCGCCCTCGAGGCGGCGCAGCGTGGCGTAGGCGCTGGCGACGAAGTCGCCGGCGTGCGGGCCCTCTTCGTACTCGCGGCGCAGCAGGTGCACGGCGGTCTCGGTGTCGGTGTCGGAGGCGAAGTCGACGCCGAGGTTCTCCAGTTCGTCCCGCAGCGGCGCGTAGTTCTCGATGATCCCGTTGTGCACCACCGCGAACTTCTCGTTCAGGCTCTGGTGCGGGTGCGCGTTGCGGTCGGTCGGCTGGCCGTGCGTGGCCCAGCGGGTGTGGCCCATGCCGGTGGTGCCGCGGAGGTTGTCGGCGCCCACCTCGGCGATCTGCTTCTCGAGGTTCTCCAGGCGCCCGGCCTTCTTCTCCACCGTGAGGTGTCCGTGACCGTCGGCGATCGCCACTCCGGCGGAGTCGTAGCCTCGGTACTCCATCCGGCGCAGCGCCTCGACGACGATGTCCAGTGCCTGACGCTGCCCCACGTATCCGACGATTCCGCACATGGTCGCCGAGTTTACCTGCCGGGGATCAGCCGGCCTTTCATGCTCTTGTCCTCGACGGGCTTGTACGCCGCGATGCCCAGGAGCTGGGAGAGGTGATCGGCGTCCGCGCGGTGCACCGTCGTGAGATCGACCGCCTCGGCGTCGCCCATCGTGGTGTCCTGCTCGGCGAACGCCGCGTACTGCCGTTCACCGGCCAGCCGGTACAGCAGATAGCCCGTGACCTGGGCGCGGACGGCCGCATGGGTCTTGCGCTCGGCGCCGTTGATGCCGATGAGCGACTTGATCGACGGCTTCTCCAGCAGGTCGTTGGCGCTGACCCCGTCCAGTGTGCGCAACACCACGTCGCCGCCGAGCTGTTGCACCAGTTCCACGGCGTTGCCGGTCATCGAATCCATCTCGCCGGTGGCCGCGACGATCAGCGCGGGGGCGGTGACGCCGGCGGCGGCGGTGGCCAGGTCGGCCGTCGTCGGCGCCGGGAACAGGGTCACCAGGGCACCGGTCGGGATCTGCGGGCGGCCGAGCAGCGCCCGGTCGGAGGCGGCGCGCACGGCTGCGGCCGCACCGAAACCGTGTCCCACCAGGCCGAGCCGGTCGGGGTTCACCGTGATCGCGCCGGCGGTGCCCAGCGGCACGCGGGCGCACACGGTCAGTGCGGCACGCAGGTCGGTGGCCAGTTCGATGTCGGAGGCGAGGGGACCGCGCTCGGAGTCGGGGGCGGCCACCACGATGCCCCAGGACGCCAGGTGGAACAGCAGGTCGCGGTAGGCCTTGCTGCCGCGCAGCCAGCCGTGCCCGAAGGCGACGGCGGGCAGGTCGGTGCCCTTGGCGGGCGCGAACACCTGTCCGGTCAGGCCGACGATGCCCAGATCGCCGCGTTCGACCTTGTGGGGTCCGCGGCGGGACAGGATCTTCATCAGCTCATCCGGCGGTGGGGCTACGACCTTCTTCTTCCCGAACACGGTCCCACCCTATCCAGTTGCACCGGCACCATCAGTCGCGGCAGGGATTCCGGCTCCCGGTCGGAGGTCCGCCGGGCCGGCGACGTCCGCTGCGCATAGGTGCGCCGGGCGGCCGCCAGGTCGGCCCGCGCCCGCGCCCCGATGGCTTCGAGCTGGGCCGCGACGCTCATCGGTCACCCGCGAGGATCAGTTCGCCAGGCGAGCGCCATGCCTGGTGCAGGACGGCCAGCCCGTCGTCGACGGCGGCCGACGCGGCGTGTCCGGCGGCGGCCGCCAGGTCCAAGCGGGCCCGCAGTTGATCGCGGGCCTGCGGCACGTCGATGCCGACGGCCAGCGGATCGGTGGCCTGGGCCATCGTGGTCCGGTAGTCCTCGACCACCTCGCCGAGGATCTCGTGCGCCGCCGACATGGTGCGCGCGTGTCGGGCCAGTTCTTGCGCGGCCGGCGCCAAGTCCACTGCGAGGCGTCCCGAAGCGCCGGCCAGCGCGGTGGCGGCAGCGCCGGTCCAGCTCAGTGGGACGTCCGGGCCGACGGTCTCCAGGCGGGCCAGAGTCTGAGTCACCACCGCGGCCCGGGTGCGCAGTTCCCCCGCGACCCGGCCGAAGGCGTCCAGGTCGAAGACGCTGACGGCCGCGTGCGGGGCACCGACCTCGTCCTCGTCGAAGGTCACCGCACCGCGGTCGCGCCACAGCCGCAGCAGCGCCAGGAAGGCGTCGATCGGGTTCATCGGACCGCTTCGGCGTCGGCGGCGGACAGGGCGGCCGCGTGAGCCAGCATGCGGTCGGCGAGGCCGGAGACGTCGTCGCCGGCCGTCCTCAGCCGCCCGGCGAGGTGGTGCAGGCGCCCGTCCAGTGCGGCGGCGGCCGCGCGGTGCGCGGGCGTGTGCGCCCAGTCGCGGGGCGCCTCGAGGTGGCGGGCGCAGTCCGCGAGCGCCTGCGCGACCTCTCGCTGGCGGGCGGCCAGCCCGTCCAACGCGGCCGCGTCCAGGCGCACCTGGCCGGTCACGGGTGGATCTCCGTCATGTGTGCTTAGACGCAGCGGGGCGCTCCCCGGTTCCCGCGACACGCGGAAACCGTCAGCGAACCGCGGCTCAGACCGCGGCGACGACCTTCGCCACACGCTCGGCGATGCTCTGCGCGTGATCGGCGGTGGTGGCCTCCACCATCACCCGGACCAACTGCTCGGTCCCCGAGGGGCGCAACAGGATCCGGCCGCTTCCGTCGAGTTCCGCCTCGGCCTCGGCGACGGCGTCGCGCACGCTCGGCGCCTCCGCGACGGCGTGCTTGTCGCTGACCGGGACGTTGATCAGGATCTGCGGCAGGACCGACATCACCGCGGCCAGATCGGCCAGGCGGCGGCCGGTCTCGGCCACCCGCCGCGCCAGCAGCAGGCCGGTCAGTACCCCGTCGCCGGTGGTGCCTGCGGAGGGGATGACGATGTGGCCGGACTGTTCGCCGCCGAGGGCGTAGCCGCCGGACCGCAGCTCTTCCAGGACGTAGCGGTCGCCCACGCCGGTCACCTTGACCTCGATGCCGGCGTCCTTCATGGCCAGGTGCAGGCCCAGGTTGCTCATCACCGTGGCCACCAGGACGTCGTCGGTGAGGGCGCCGCGTTCGCGCATCGCCAGCGCGAGGATCGCCATGATCTGGTCGCCGTCGACCACCGCGCCGGTGGAGTCCACGGCCAGGCAGCGGTCGGCGTCGCCGTCGTGCGCCAGCCCCAGGTCGGCGCCGTGCTCGAGCACCGCGCCCTGCAGATTGCCCAGGTGGGTGGAGCCGCAACCGTCGTTGATGTTGAGGCCGTCGGGGTCGGCGTGGATGGCGATCACCCGCGCCCCCGCGGCCTCGTAGGCCCGCGGGCCGACCGTGGACGCGGCGCCGTTGGCGCAGTCCACCACGATGGTCAGGCCGTCCAGGTGGCTGCCGCCGGAGGCGGTGAGGTGGTCGAGGTAGCGGTGCACCGCGTCGGGGGCGTCGATCAGCCGGCCGACGTCGGCGCCGACGGGGCGCGGGGCCTCGCCGGACATCGCCGCCTCGATGGCGTCCTCGACGTCGTCGCCGAGCTTGTGCCCGCCGGCGCCGAAGAACTTGATGCCGTTGTCGGGCATCGGATTGTGGGAGGCGGAGATCATCACGCCGAAGTCCGCCGCATAGTCAGCGGTCAGGAAGGCCACGGCCGGGGTCGGCACCACGCCGACCCGGATCGCATCCGCGCCGGCGGCCGCCAGGCCCGCGCACAGCGCCGCTTCCAGGAGTTCCCCTGAGGCCCGGGGGTCACGGCCGACCACCACGCGGGGGCGACCCTGTGCTTGCACACCGAGCACGCGAACGGCGGCCGAGGCCAGGCCCAGCGCCAGCTCTGCAGTGAGCTGGTCGTTGGCCCGGCCCCGGACGCCGTCGGTGCCGAACAGACGCGCCACTTAGCGCTTGCTGTACTGCGAAGCCTTGCGGGCCTTCTTGAGGCCGTACTTCTTGCGCTCGACCGCACGCGGGTCGCGAGTGAGGAAGCCGGCCTTCTTCAGGGTCGGACGATCCTCGGGGCTCACCTCGACCAGGGCGCGGGCAATGGCCAGGCGCATGGCGCCGGCCTGACCCGAGGGGCCGCCACCGACGAGCTTGGCCTGGATGTCGAAGACATCGGGGCGCTCGACGGCCACCAGCGGCGACTTGACCAGCTGCTGGTGCACCTTGTTCGGGAAGTAGTCCTCCAGCGACCGGCCGTTGAGCTTGAACTCACCGGTGCCGGGCAGCATGCGGACGCGGACGACGGCCTCCTTGCGGCGGCCGACGGTCTGCACCGGGCGGTCGAAGACGATCGGGCCGCGCGAGGTGACCTCGCCGGCTTCGGTCTCATCGGACTCGGTGGTGTAGGCGCCGTCTTCGAGCACGACCTCTTCGTCAACGACCTCGACGTCGTTGTTCACGTTCTCGTTGGTCACTGGGACACCTGCTTGATCTCGAAGGGAACGGGGCGCTGGGCACCGTGGGGGTGGTTCGGGCCGGCGTAGACCTTCAGCTTCGAGGCGATCTGGTCACCGAGCTTGTTCTTGGGGAGCATGCCCTTGACGGCCTTCTCCACCAGACGATCCGGACGGGTCGCCAGGACCTCGCCCACGGTGCGGGACTTCAGGCCGCCCGGGTGCCCCGAGTGGTGGTAGATCTTCTTGTCGTTCGCCTTGTTGCCGCTGATGGCGACCTTCTCGGCGTTGATGATGATGACGTAGTCGCCGCCGTCCATGTGGGGGGCGTAGGTCGGCTTGTGCTTGCCGCGGAGCAGGTTCGCGCTCTGCACGGCGAGGCGGCCGAGCACCACGTCGCTGGCGTCGATGACATGCCACTCGCGGGTGATGTCACCGGCCTTCGGGGTGTAGGTAGGCACAGTAGTCCTCACTGTTCGTTTGCTTCTGCCGGTCATGGTGCGTTGACACAGCTGGTTCCCGGCGACCGGTAGGGACCCGGGGCTGACGACGATGGTCAGGCACCAGCGATCCAGATTACGTGACCCGATCGGGGCAGGTCAAAACGCCCGATGTGTCAGGCTGAAGCGATGAGCGACACCTGGACTCTGACCGCCGACGACGGCGAACTGCTGCTGCACACCGGCACCGCCGGCCGCGCGGCCCGCACCGGCCACAAACTGACCATCGCGATGACCTCCTGGCAGGCCCAGGCGACCGTCGCCGACGGCCACCCCACCGAGGTGACACTGACCGTGGACGTGGACTCGCTGGACGTGGTCAACGGCGAGGGCGGCCTGACACCGTGGACGGGCGTGGAGGCCGGCACCGCCCGCAAGAACGCCCTCAAGTCACTGGACGCGAAGAAGTATCCGCAGATCACCTACCGCTCCACCGGGGTACAGCGCGACGGCGACACCTACGCGGTGAGCGGCGAGCTCACCGTCTGCGGGGTCACCCGCCCGCACCCGCTGACCGTCACCCGCGACGGCGACCGCTTCTCCTGCGAGTCGGTGATCACCCAGACCGACTTCAAGATCAAGCCCTTCTCGTTGATGATGGGCAGCGTCAAGGTCGCCGACGACGTGAGCGTCTCGATCACCGCCACCGCGGGCTGAGCTGCCGGGCGAATGCGGCCGGGGTGACGCCGAACTCCCGCCGGAAGGCCCGATCGAAGGTGTCGGCGCGGCTGAATCCCGCGTCGGCGGCCGCGGTGCGGGGAGAGACGCCGGCACGAAGGAGCTCGCGGGCGTGGCCGAGCCGCTGTCGGCGGATCAGCGCAGCCGGCGAGTCGTGGTCGCGCGCCAGGATCGCCTGCAGGGTCCGCAGCGAGATGTGATTGTCGTGCGCCAGGCGCCGCGGCGTGAAGTCCGGGTCCCCGAAGCCCTGCGCCACCTGCTCCCTCAGCGCTGCCGCGGACGGTAAGGCGCCGACCTCGTTCGCCGGTACCGGAGGCGAATCGCGATACGGATGAAAGGCCAGCAGCCACACGTGCCGCCCCGGCAGCGTCGACACCTTCCACCGCGCGAGGAACAGGTTGCCGGACGCGGTGGCGAAGGTCTCCGTGCCGACGGCGTCGCGGCGGTCACGGGCCGCCTGGACGATCGGGCATTCGTGGGCCGGATACGGCGAGCCGTTCCCCCGGAGGGCATGGAGGGTGTCGTGGCTGGAACGGCCGCGCAGATCCCGGCGGTCGGCGATCCCCAGCGCCCACCCGGCCGCCTCGTTCGCGTACTCGATGGCGCCGTCCGCGCCGATCACCCACACGGGCTGCCAGACGGTGTCGACCACCGTGCTCAGCCACTGATCCAGCGCTCTCGTCACGCGTCGATTCTGGCACCGCCGGATCACGCCCGGATTGCGGCGACGTTTCCGTCGCCCGGTGCGCGGATCGCCGGACACAGCGCGCGTTCTTCCCTTCCCCTGTCCACCGTTCGGTGGTCGACTGGGATCGTCCCCACCAGATCCGCCCGCAGGGCACGAAAGGACGACGACATGTCGTACAACCCACAGATGCAGAAGGCGACGTTCGCTGAGATCACCCCGGACGTGCACGGCCGGATCTCCAAGCGCACGGCCGCGCTCGACGGCGTCGACGTCACCCAAGTGACCTTCGGCGTCGGCGCGAAATGGTCCGCCGACCTCAAGGAATACGCCGGCACCGCCGATTGCGAACTGCCGCACGTCTCGCTGGTACTGGCGGGCACCCTCGGCGTCGAGATGACGGACGGATCGACCGAGGAGTTCTCGGCCGGTGACGTGATGCTGTTGCCGCCCGGCCACGACGCGTGGACAGTCGGCGACGAGGCGTGCACTTTCGTCGAGTTCTCCCGCGGCAACGACTACTACGGCGAGGAGGCGGCCGAATGAGCAGCAGCGCCGTGCTCGGCAAGCAGGAGGCCGGGCTGATCATCGACGAGGCGCGCCGAGAACGCGGGCTGACCTGGGACCGGCTGGCCGAGATCATCGAGCAGCCTCCGGTGTGGACAGTGGCCGCACTCCTCGGCATGCACCCGGTGCCGGAGCCGGTGGCGGGACTGGTGCGCGCCGAACTCGGCCTCGACGACGACGTGGTCAAGGCCCTCACCCGACAGCCCGTGCGGGCTGCGACCACCGACATCTCCACCGACCCGACCATCTACCGGTTCCACGAGCTCATCGGGGTCTACGGCCCGGCCTTGAAAGCGCTCATCCACGAGGAGTTCGGCGACGGCATCATGAGTGCCATCAACTGCAGCATCTCCGTCGACCGGGGCACCCACCCCGACGGCGACCGCGTGAAGGTGACCATCGACGGCAAATTCCTGCCCTACGCGTGGAACGCTAGCGAGGACTGACCGGCTCATGCGCGCGGACCGAGCCGACGGCCCGCGCGCATTCCGGGTCGATCCGGTCGCCACCACTGCCGTCCTGGCAGCCGACGCTCACCTGCAGGCCGCCGTCGACCACCACGTACCAGCGCACCGCCGGACCCGATTCGGGGGCTTCGCGGTAGCTGATCACGTCCCGTCCGCCGTACGAGCTCGCGGCCGCGAACTCGACCACCACGTCATCGCCGCGCTGGGCGATCCGGTTGGCCAGACTCTGCGCCACCGACTCGCGGTCGGCACCGGCGCGCAGCGCGGTGACCACCACGATCAACCGCCGTCCGTCGGTGTCGTCGGCGAACACCGCCCGCAGGCCGCGACCGTCGTCGGGGCGGTCGCCGGACAACTCGGTGCGACGCCAGTCGGCGGGGATTTCCACCGATGCCGGTCCGATCATGCGCAACGGGGACTCGGCCACAGCGGCCGGGCGCGGCCAACGCGCGACCAGCCCCGCGGCGACCACCGCCAGCAACACCGCCACCGCGACCGCGAGGGCTGCCCGCGGCACCCTGCGGGCCGGCGCGATCGGTGGATCGGGGAAGGCGAAGTCGACCGGTTCCGGCGGCAGCCAACGATGCCCGTGCCGCTCCACCAGCGCCCGATCGACGCAGGCCACCCTGGCGCCAGGCAACGCGGACCGTAGAGCGTCGGTCAGCCCGTCGCCGGGACCGTCCACCAGGATCACCTCGGCGGAGCCGGCGAACGCGGTGAGTTCAGCCGGAATCTCCCCCGGCCCAGCGGTTCCCGTCCCGAGTTCTCCGGCGTCGCTGCGCTCGATCCGCCACGACGGTCCCGCCCGCGACACCAGTTGGGCGCACCACGGATCCGGGTGCTCGCCGGGGCGCTCCCCCGGCACCAGCAGCGCCTCGATCACCACCACCGACGACGTCGCCGCGTCGGCGTGACTGGCAGCGATCAGCAGGGCCCGTGGGACCAGGCGGCCCCACGGGCACACCGCCCGCACCGCCTGGTGCAGTCGTCCGCGGCGCGGACGACCCCACGCACTGGGACAGCCGATCGTCGTCGTGTCCGGGCCCAGCCGCAGGGCGGTCATCCCGGCGGTCAGCGCGGCGACGCCGTCCGGTCCGTCCACCTCGCGCAGGAAGTCGGCGTCGGCCAGGTCGGCCACCGCCCGACCGGCGGTCACTGGGCGACCTGCACCATGTCGGCGCCGCGGGTGCGGGAGATCAGCTCCCCGCGGCCGGGGATCAGTTTCTGCATGCGGTGCCGACCGACGATGTAGCCCTCGTCGGCGTCGCCGGACAGCAGCAGGACGTCGCAGGACAGGTCGCGCAGTCGTGCGATCACCGGATCGAACAGGGCCCGCCCGATGCCGCCGGAGCGGCGCGCCAGGATCACCCGCAGGCCGATGTCCCGGGCGTGGCCGAGCAGTTCCAGCAGGGGCTGCAACGGATTCCCCATCGCGGTGGCGACCAGGTCGTAGTCGTCGATCACCAGGTACACGGTGGGGCCGGTCCACCAGTCGCCGCGCGTCAGCTCCTCGGCGCCGACGTCCTCGGCGGGCAGGCGCGCGGTCAGGTACTCCGCCAGCTGAGTCATCATCGGGCCCGCCGATTGGGCCGAGCTCGCGTAGCCGGCGAGATGGTCGGCGTCGACCAGGCCCAGCAGCATGCGCCGGTAGTCGACCAGCACCACCTTGCAGTCGTCGCTGGAGCCGCTCGCGAGCAGACCGGTGATCAGCGTGCGCAGCGTCTGGGTCTTGCCGGACTCGGCGTCACCGAAGACCAGCAGGTGCGGCTCGCCGCCGAAGTCCAGGACCGCCGGCTGCAAGTCCGACTCCCGGAGACCCAGCGTCGCTTGCCCGGTACGAGGCGGATCATCCTGGGCGGCAAGGAGATCCGCGATGTCCTCAAGGGAGACGTCGTCGTCGAGCAGCCGCAGCCGCGGCGCGAACCGGTCCGGGTACTCGGCGGCCGTGGCGGCGACGAAGGCTGCGGTGCCAGCCGGCAGCGAATCGGTGTCGGCGACCCCGTCGGTTCGGGGCAGCGCGACCAGCAGGTGCAGTTCGTCGGCGGTCAGGCCGCGGCCCGGGCGACCGGTCGGCACCGTCGCCGCGACCTTGCGGCTCATCTCCGAGTCGAGCGGATCACCCAACCGCAGTTCCAGGCGGGTGCCCAGCAAGTCCTTCATCGCCGGCCGCACATCCGCCCACCGGGCCGAGGCCACCACGACGTGCACCCCGTACGACAACCCCTGCGTCACCAGGAGATTCACCTCGTCCTCCTGGTCCTCGAAGTCGCTGCGCAGCGTGGTGAGGCCGTCGATCACCAGGAAGACGTCCCCGTGCGGCTGATCGATGTAACGGCCGGCGCGGCGGGCCGCACGGTACTCGCGCATGGACTCCAGCCCTTCGGCGGCGAAGAACTCCTCGCGAGCGGTCAGAATCGTCTTCACCTCGGCGAGGGTGCGGCGCACCGCGTCCCGACGGTTCTTGGTGGCCACCCCGGCCACGTGCGGCAGACCGGACAGCGCGGTCAGGGTGCCGCCGCCGAAGTCCAGGCAGTAGAAGGCCACCTGCTGCGGGGTGTGGGTGGCGGCGGCCGCGCAGATCAGGGTGCGTACGGCTGTCGACTTGCCCGACTGCGGGCCGCCGACGATCGCGGCGTTGCCGGCCGCCCCGGACAGGTCCAGCCACAACGTTTCTCGACGCTGCTCGTACGGCCGGTCGACCACGCCCAGCGGGATCCGCAGGGTGCCGGCCTCGGTCCGATCGTCGAGGAAGGCATCGAGGGTGACCGCCGGTTCCAGCGGCGGCAGCCACACCGGATGCGGCGCCGTGCCGTGGCCGGTGATTCGCCCCACCAGGGTCTCCAGCAGGGTTCCGGCAGCCCCGGCCGACGTCTGCTCCTCATCGTCGCCGGGCTCGGCGACCGGCAGCGGCAGCGGCTGCGCGGTGAAGCGCAGCACCTCGGCGGGAGCGATCGGGCCGCCCAGGTGGCCGGCGCCGTCGCCGCGGGGCGGACGGTACGGACCGGAGACGAACGACGTGCTGAACCGCACCGGCGCAGCCGAGTCGCACTTGAGGTAGGCGGCGCCCGGGGTGCTCGGCAGGTGGTACGCGTCCGGGACACCGAGAACCGTTCGGGATTCGTTGGCGGAGAACGTCTTCAGGCCGATCCGATACGACAGGTGACTGTCCAGCCCGCGCAGTCTCCCCTCGTCCAACCGCTGCGAGGCCAGCAGGAGATGGATGTGCAGTGACCGGCCGAGCCGGCCGATGGCCACGAACAGTTCGGCGAACTCCGGTTTCTGCGCCAACAGTTCGGAGAATTCGTCGACGACGATGAACAGCGCGGGCAACGGAGCCAGCGGCGCGCCCGCCAGCCGCGCCTGCTCGTACTCGCCGACGTTGGCGAAGTTCCCGGCGCTGCGCAGCAGTTCCTGACGCCGGTTGAGCTCCCCGGAGAGCGCGTCGGCCATCCGGTCGACCATGGTCAGTTCCTGCTCCAAGTTGGTGATCAGCGCCGCCACGTGGCGACTGTTCAAGCCCAGGAAGGTGGCGCCGCCCTTGAAGTCGACCAGCACCAGGTTGAGCTCGTCCGGGGAGTGGGTCGCGATCAGGGCCAGCACCAGGGTCCGCAGGAACTCGCTCTTGCCGCTGCCGGTAGCGCCGATGCACAGCCCGTGCGGCCCCATGCCGCAGTGGGCGCTCTCCTTGAGATCCAGATCCACCGGTGTGCCGTCGGAGGTGTAGCCGATCGGCACCCGCAACCGGTCCTGCGGTGACCGCCCGCGCCATCCGGTATCGGGGTCGAATGCACCGGCGTCACCGATCCCCAACAGGGCGGGCAGGCCCGGATCGGTCGCGACCTGCGAGGTGTCCAGGCCGGGCAGCGGCAGGCTGCTGGCGAGCCGGTAGCGCGCGAGCGAGCGGGCCAGCCCCTCGGCCCGGGCCGCCGACAGCTGGTCGATCGCCGCGAACCGTTCCAGGCCGGCCACGCTGCGCGCGGCGATCCTGCCCGGTCCGGCCACCAGCTGCAGGCCCCGGCGCACGGCCAGCGACTCGAGGTCCGGCTGCAGGTCGAGCACCGTCAGACCTTCCCGGCCCGCACCGATCGCCAACTCCTCGTCGCCGGTGCGGTGGCCGCCGTCGAGCACCACCAACAGGTGCGGGCGCGCGGTGACCGGCGGCGCCGACCGCGAGAAGCGACCGCGGTCGGCCAGGTCGGCGGCCAGTTCGGTCTCCAGGAGCTCGAGGCCGTCGTAGATCATCCGTGCCGGCCCCAGCCGGTCGTTCACCGACGGATGCCCGGTGTGCGGCAGCCATTTGGCCCAGTCCCAGTCCGGGGCGCCCGGGTCGTCGGTGACGATCGCGATCAGCAGCTGATCGGGCGCGTGCAGCACCGCCAGCTGCGCGAGCATCGACCGCGCCAGCCCCAGAACGGCGTCACGCGGCCCCTCCACCCCGACGGCCGGGAAGCTGCGCAACGAGACCGCGGTCGGCAGTTCCGGGACGGTGGCGTGGGCCTGCACGAAGCGGCGCAGCGCCAGCGCGCACACCGGCTCCAGTTCTTCGGCCGGAGCCACTTCCGGCGGCACCAGCGCGGTCGCCAGCGGCTGCGTGCCGATCCCCAGCCGCACCTGGACGAAGTCGGCATCGCCGGGCCGACGTTCCCACATCCGCACCGTCCCGAGCAGCGCGGGCAGCGCCGCCGGATCCGGGTGGCTCCACAGCGCACAGGTGCGTTGTTCGCGCACCGTGTCCGCGATCCTCGCGCGGGTCTGCGCCAGGTAGCGCAGATAGTCCTTGCGGTCCTCGTTCACCTCGGCGGCCCGCGCCGGTCCCCCGCGGCCGCCGCTGGCCAGCATGCCCACCATCGACATCACCATCATCAGGGGGAACATCAGGAACAGCGGGTTACTCAGGGCGCCACGGCCGCCGGTCATCAGCATCAGCGCGACCATGCCGACCAGCGCCACCACCATCACCACCGGCAGCAGCCGGACCAGCAGATTCTGCGGCACCGCCCGCGCCACTTCCGGCGGGCCGACCAGTTCCAGTTCCCCACCCGGCGGCACCGGCGGCACAGGCCGTCCACGGCGCACGAAAGCAACAGTCGATCCCATCGGACTCCCCCCGAAGCCTGTCCTCACCCTGCGGCGTTGGTGATTTTTCTACCAAGGCGCCGCGGCCGGGTGGGCCGAATCAGCCGAATCACACAGCGGTGTTCACCCGTGTTTCAGAGATCGAGCTCCACGTCCGAGCACGCCATCGCCGTGCACACGGTGATGCGCTCCTGCGGCGCCGCGTCGGTCTCCAGGTTCACCGTGCCGGCCAGCTTCGGCGTCACGCAGGCGCGGCACAGGCCGCGTTCACAGCCGGTGGGGACCGCGATGCCGGCCTGGGCGGCAGCCTCCAGCAGCGTGGTGGCGCCGTCGATCTCAACCGAGCGGGCGCTGCGCCGGAAGCTCACGGTGTAGCGGCGGCCGTCGTCGGCCGGGCGGTCCAGTTCCGGCGGCGAGAACGATTCGGCGTGGAATCGGTCATCGGGCAGACCGAGCCCGGACAGCCACCCCCGGGCCAGGTCGATGAGCACCGGCGGGGCGCAGACGTACGCCTCGCGTTCGGCGACGTCCTCGACGTAGTACTCGACGAGCTCCGCCGACAGCTGCGCGGTCGTCACGTCGGGACGGGCCGAGGGCGCATCGGTGAACAGGTGCAGCCGCACCCCCGCACGCCGCGCGAGCTCCTGCAGCTCGGCCTCGTAGATGATCGAGCGGTCGTCCCGGTTGAAGTAGAGCAGGACGGCGTCCGGCGCCGGGGTGGCCCGGGCGAGGCGGCGCAGCAGGCTGATGATCGGGGTGATGCCGACGCCCCCGGCGATGAACAGCGACTTGTCCAGCGGCGCCGGGACGTCGAAGTCGCCCGACGAGGCGGGCGGGCCCACCAGGGTGACCCACCGGCCGGCCCGCAGCTGATCGTTGAGCCGATTGGACACCCGGCCGTCGGCGACGCGTTTGATGCAGATGTCCATGGTGTCGGCGGCGGAACTGTCGGAGGTCAGCGAGTACTGCCGGACCAGCTCTTCCCCGTCGACGTCGACGCGCACCGAGACGAAGGCTCCGGCGTCCCAGGTGACGTCGTCCCAGCCGCGGGGCCGCGCCAGCCGCACCGACATCGCCTGGCCGTCGGCGACCGGGGTCGCCGAGAGCACCCGCACGGGCACGTCGAAGAACCGCGGCTTGCCCAGATACGGGGAGTCCGGCAGCACCTTGTAGGCGAGGCCGTAGCCCAGCCGACGCGCGAGTTCGCGCGGCCGGGACAGCAGACGCACCGGGTGGCCCTCCTCCTGATCACCGGCCGGGGCCGACAGCCGGGTCAGCGTCTTGGCGATGAGCGGGACGGTGTCGAGCAGTGGGGTCTCGTTGTACGGCAGACCGTGCCGTTCGGCGATGGCCCGGACCTCCGGGGCGATCTTGCGCTGCATCGACGGCGGCAGGTCCGGGAACAGGTGGTGTTCGACGTGGGTGTCCAGGCCGCCGTAGAAGATGTGGAAGCCGGGCCGGTTCTCGAACGGCACCTCCTCGTGCAGGAGCCGCTCCAGGGAGGCGTCGAGTTCCGGGCTGGGCAGAAAATTGCGGGTCGCGCGGATCTGCCGCTCGTAGTACTGGTCGGCGGTCTCGTCGGGTCCGGGGTCGGCGAACAGTTCCAGTTCGCCGGCGTGGTGCTCGATGAACACCAGGAACAGCACCGACATGTAGCCGGCGACCCCGCCGGCGTAGTTGGCCAGCAGGGCCTGCAATGCACGCGACCGGGCGGACAGCGGCTCGGCGACGTAGCGCCGGCGGGCGTCGCGCGCGGCGATCCGCGCGGGTGACCGCAGTGTCCAGGAGCTGAAGAAACGGCGGTTCTCCACCTGCCGGGCCACGTTGGCCAGGAAGAACGGCGCCGCCTGCGGCGACATCGCCGCGAGAGCGCTGATGATCGCGGTCTGCGCGACGTGGTGGCCGAACCAGTCCTGCCCGGCGCTGCCGCGCATGATGCTGTAGCCGAGGTCGTGGTCCTTGCCGACGATGTTGGTGTTGGGGTGATGGCCGACGTGGTGCATCACCTTCCAGTGGTCGACGTCGACGTTGAAGTCCCAGTGGTAGCGGTCGGAGTGGTACTCACCGTTGCCGGGCAGGTGGTCGTAGCTGCCGTGAATGATGTTGTGCCCCAACTCGGAGAACTGCATGAGCCGGTAGAGCATCTCGAGGGCCGCGGCCCTGCGGATGGCGCGCGGTCCGCCGTCACGCAACAGCTCCAGGCGCCGCGCGTCGATCGCTTCGCCGTAGGCGGTGACGTTGCGGATGTGGGCGAGGTCGGTCTCCCCCACGTCGGCCTTGGCCCGGACGTAGAGCGCTTGCAGTTCGTCGGCGAGGCCGGACCGGGCGGCGACCGCGCCGGCCGCGGCGAGGGTGACAGTCATACCGGTGACCATAGTCACGAATCGATCCGATGTGTTTGGATGGGCGGCGACACGGGGTGCCGCGACCGCGGCTGAGATCAGACCCGTCGAACCTGCTCCAGTTCGCACTGGCGAAGGGATGGTCGAGATGACTGCTGCACGGCCCGATTCCGCACTGCCCATTTCCGAACAGATCGTGCTGATCACCGGCGGGGGCCGCGGCCTCGGGGCTCGGCTCGTCGCCGCGTTCGCCGATCAGGGCGCCCGGGTGGTGATCAACTACCGCTCGAGCGCGAAGGCGGCGCAGCAGCTGGCCGACCGCTACGGCGCCGACCGGGCGCTCGCCGTCGCCGCCGACGTCACCGACACCGCCGCGGTCGCGACGCTCTTCGACACCGCGGCAACGCATTTCGGCGGACCGGTCACCACGGTGGTGAACAACGCGCTGCCCGACTTCTCCTTCAACGGCGACGCCCGCGCGTCCGCCGACGAGCTCACCTGGGCTGAGCTCGACCAGCAGCTGCGCGGCATCCTCGGCGGTGCGCTGAACACCATTCAGGCGGCTCTGCCCGGCATGCGGGCGGCCGGCCACGGGCGGATCATCAACGTCGGCACCAACCTGTTCCAGAATCCGGTGGTCCCGTACCACGACTACACCGCCGCCAAGGCCGCCCTGCTGTCGCTGACCCGCACCATGTCCGCCGACCTGGGGCCCGACGGCATCGCGGTCAACATGGTCTCCGGCGGGCTGCTGCGCACCACCGACGCCAGCGCGGCCACCCCCGACGCCGTCTTCGACGCGATCGCGCAGGCCACGCCACTGCGGTCGGTGACGACCCCGGAGGAGTTCGCCGATGCGGTGCTGTTCTTCGCCTCACCCTGGTCGCGGGCGGTGACCGGCCAGAACCTGGTGGTCGACGGCGGTCTGGTCAAGGACTGACCGGACCTTCACCGGGTCCTCATTCCGGCCCGGGCACTCCGAGCCGGGCGGCCACCTCGTCGCCGCCGATCTGCCGGACGAACTCCGGGTCCCCGCAGACCACCAGTTGGTCGCGGGCCCTCGACAGCCCGACGTAGAGGCGTTCGGTGGACCGCTCCTGCGGCTCGTGCTCGTTGAGGGCCAGCACCACCACCCGGCGCTCGAGCCCCTTGAAGCCGAGGACGTGACCATAGAACACCTGCTCGTCGTCCCAGAAGGTGTCCCAGTAGCCGGCCGGGCCGAGCTCCTGGCGGGAGACCTGCTCGGGGTGCCGGCTGCCGGTGGTGAGCAGCGCGATGTCCTCGGGCCGCCAGCCGTCGTCGAGGAGCAGATCGACCTGATCGTCGGCGGTCACCACGGCGTCGCCGGGGGCGCAGGCGACGAAGCGCGCCTCGGGTCCGTCGCCGCCACGCAGCCGCATCCGCTGTCCCACAAGGGGCTTGAACACGGTGGCGATCTGCCGGGTGTTGCGCATGTTGTGGTCGAGCACGAGGGGCACCAAGGAGACCGGTGGCGTTCCGTGCCGGTCGAACACCCGTTGCGCCTCGTCGCTGAACACGTAGATGCCGTCCTCGTCCGGGTCGTTCAGACAGGCCAGCATCGGACGCCACCAGGCGTCGGCGAAGTCCTGCGCCTCGTCGATGACGATCGCGTCGAACCGGTCGGCGGGGTCGAGGTTCTCGGCCAGCTCGGCCATCTGCCGCGGCAGTTCGTCCTCCCAGAACTGCGCGGCGTCGGAGGTCCGGATCGATTCGTCGGGCCCCTCGGCGGCACCCCACTCGATCCCGAGCTGGTGGAACTCGCCGACGTAGGCCGGCCGATCCCGGTAGCCCCACTGCGCCACCACCCGGCCCAGGTAGGAGGCCAGGCCGTGCGAATAGCAAACCAGCGCCACCCGCTGCCCCGCCCGCGTCAGGCGTCGGGCCTGCTCGAGCGCCAGGTACGTCTTGCCGCTGCCGGCACCGCCGCGCACCTCGACTCGGTTGATCAGGCGGATGGCGCCCAGCAGCGCGTTCTGCTGTTCGGTGATGAGGTCGGCGGCCGATTCGTTCTCCATCGACCGGGCGACCACGTCGCGCTGCGGCAGCCCGCGGCCCTGGAGCGCGGTGTGCAACTGCTCGATCCCGGTCGCGGTGAGATACGGGTGGTCCTGCTTCTTGGTCAGCGGGACCCGGCGGATCAGCGGAAGCAGCTGGTCGAGCTGGGTGCGGTCGATGATCTTCCAGCGCGGGCAGTCCGGCAACGCGAAGTCGTCGGCGATCTCCGCGTGCGGGAAGACCACCATGTGGTCCCAGCGCAGACGGCCCTGGGTCCAGGCGGGATGGGATTCGACGTACTCGCGCAGCGCGTAGCAGGCGCCGCGCGCCTGTTCGACGGGCTCGATCCGCTTGGCCGTCTTGCCCTGCCGCCAGTACTCGCCGTCGTGCCAGACCTCGCCGCCCTTGACCTCCAGGCAGACGATCCCGGCGCCCTCGATCGCGACGACGAAGTCGGCTTCGTGATCCTTCACGTGATCGGTGACGCGCTGACCGAAGATCACCGCGTCCTCGTCGAGGAGCTGATCACCCAGGAGATTCCAGACCGTCTCTTCGGTGGCGTTCACGAAACGCGGGTCGTCGGGCGACATCTGCGGCACTGAAAGACCTCCGGTATCCGAGCCTGAGCAGCAGTCTGTCAGACCTCGCCGACAGTCGCGGCCGTGGACACGCGCCTCGCCCGGCCGGCGGGTATCGTTCTGGCATCTTCTCTGCCCCTACCCGCCGAAGGATTGCCGTGGCCACTGGACTGGTTGCCCTGCTCGACGACATCGCGGCGCTCACCCGCGCGGCCGCGGCCTCGATCGACGACATCGGCGCCGCCGCCGGGAAGGCGACCATCAAGGCGGCGGGCGTGGTGGTCGACGACACCGCGGTGACGCCGCGGTACGTCGACGGCTTCTCCCCCGACCGGGAACTGCCGATCATCCGCCGCATCGCACTCGGCTCCATCCGCAACAAGCTGCTGATCATCCTCCCGGTGGCGATGATCCTGAGTCAGTTTCTGCCGCAAGCTCTCCCGTACCTGCTCATCGCCGGCGGCCTGTACCTCTGCTACGAGGGCGCGGAGAAGGTCTACGAGGGCCTGGTCGGCGGCCATCACCAGCAGAGCGGACCGGCCCCGGGCCAGAGCAAAGCCGAGTTCGAGGACGCGATGGTCGGTGGCGCCGTACGCACCGATCTGATCCTGTCCGCGGAGATCATGATCCTGTCGCTGTCGTCGGTCGAGAGCGAGCCCTTCTTCATCCGGCTGGCGGTCCTCGTCGTCGTGGCCCTGGTCATCACCGCCCTGGTCTACGGGGTGGTGGCGCTGATCGTGAAGATGGACGACGCCGGGCTGGCGCTGGCCCGCCGGTCCTCGTCGATCAGCCGGCGGATCGGGCGCGCCATGGTGGCCGCGATGCCGCGGGTGATGTCGGTTCTGACGATCGTCGGGGTGGCGGCCATGCTGTGGGTGGGCGGTCACATCTTCCTCGTCAATCTCGGGGAGGCGGGCTTCGCGTGGCCGGCCGATCGGCTCCACGACCTCGAGCACTGGGCCGGAGACCTGATCTCCGGCGTGTCCGGTCTGCTGTCGTGGACGGCCGGGACCGTCGCCTCGGCGATCGCCGGACTACTCATCGGCGCCGTCGTCGTCGCGCTGGCCCACCTCGTCCCGAAACGACGCACCACGGAACCGGCCGCGTAGTCCCCACCCGGTTATCCACAGCCCCGGCGCGAGTATCGCCGAATCGCTCCACCGCCCCGGCTCGCATGGTTGAGTCGACCTCCATCGAGGACCTCGGGGGGAGGGTTTGCCGATGACCGTCACGGCGGCCGGGGACACCCGGCGCACTGCCGAACCGGAGCTGATCCGGGTATCTGTTCTCGGCGCGGACACGCAGCTCGACGTCGCGCTGCCGGCGCAGGCGCCGATCGTCGCGCTCCTGCCGGACCTGCTCGCGCTGCTGCGGCTGCCCGCGCCGCCGACCGACGACCCCGACCGGATCGGCGAGTTGCCCCGGTGGACGCTCGGCCGGGTCGGCGAGGCGCCGCTTCCGGCGGAGATCTCGCTGGCGCAGGCCGGGGTGTTCGACGGCGAACTGCTGATGGTGCGCGAGGATCTGCCGTCGGCTCCCGGCGCTCTGGTGGACGACGTGGTGGACGGCCTGGCCCATCTCGCCGGCCGCCAGTCCCCGGGCTGGACCGCCGATTCGGCGCGACTGCTCGGGTACGCCGTCGCCGTGGCGGCCACATCGCTGGCCGTGATCGCCGGACGCTTGGCCGCCGGGTCGTCGCCGGTGCCGATCGCCGCGGCCGCCGGCGGCGCCGCCGTGCTGCTGGCTGCGGTCGCGATCCTCGCCGGCCGGTCGGGCACCGATCCGCGCAGCGTCACCACAGCGTCGACCTGCGCGTTCCTGGTGGCCGTGTTGGCCGGATCGGCGGCGCCCCAACCGAATTCGACCGGTCCGTCACTGGCCGCGGCGGGAATCTGCGGCCTGGTCGCGACGATGGTGGTGTACCGGTGCACCGGGGTGGGGCCGCTCCTGCACTCGGCGCTGGGCACCGTCGCCGCTCTCGGCGGCGCCTGCGGCCTGTTCACCATGGGACTGTCCGACGACGTGCGCGCGGCCGCGGCGATCACCGCGGCGCTCGGCGTGTACCTGATTCTGCTCGCGGCGCGGGTCGCGATCGCGGCGGGACGGCTGCCCCTGCCTCCGGTGCCCACCACCCCGCCGCCGCTGCCGTCGATCCCAGACGGCGACGCCGTCGTGGACGGCCTCGACGGAATGGTTCCCGACCGGTCCGCCCCGGCCGATCCGGTCGGTGCCATCGCCGAGTTGGCGCTGGTGGAACTCGACGATCTGGCCCGACGCTCGGCGATCGCGGCCGGCTACCTGACCGGCATCGTGGCCGGTGCCGCCGCGGTCACGGTGGCGGCCGTGGCCGTCGTCGCCACCGGGTACGGCGGATCGGTCGCCTCGCTGCTGTTCTGCGGCGCCGTGGCCGTCGCCCTGCTCGCCCGCGGCCGCACCCACGCCGACCGGACGCAGAGCGCGACGCTGATCGGTGCCGGCGCCGCATGCGTGCTGGCCGTGCTGGTGGGGACCGGTTCGCTGATCGCCGCGTTCGCCGGCGGCATCGCGCTGGCGGCAACGGCTTTCACCATCGGGGTGACGGCCGACGAGCACAGCTTCTCGCCGCTGCAGCGGCGGGCGCTGGAGGTCGCCGAGTACGCCGTGCTGGTCGCGATCATTCCTGCGCTGCTGTGGCTGCTCGACACCTACCGCGCGATCCGCGAGTTCTGATGCGCCTCGCCGCGCTGGCCGCGATCCTCGCGCTGCTCACCGCGGGACTGGCCCCCGCCGCCGCCGCTCCCCCGCCGCGGGTGGCCGCGCTGGTCCCGGTGCAGGCCGAGCCCGTCGGCCCCGCCCAGCCGACGCAGCAGCGCACCCACTGCGCGCGCCCGGCGCCGCCGGCCGCCGATGCCGCGACCGAAGCCGCCGGGCACCGCCTGCTCGACATCGCCGGCGCCTGGCGGTTCAGCCGCGGAGCGGGCGTGAGGGTCGCGGTGATCGACACCGGCGTCACCCCGCACCCCCGGCTGCACAGACTCCGCGGCGGCGGCGACTACGTCGGCACCGGGGACGGCCTGGCCGATTGCGACCTGCACGGAACCCTGGTGGCCGGGATCATCGCGGCCGCGCCGTCGAGCGGCGACGACCTCGCCGGGGTGGCCCCGGAGGCGGCGCTGATCTCCATCCGCCAGTCCAGCGGCGCCTACGACACCCGCTCGCGCGGTGAGGGCGGCGCCCCGGTCTCGGTCGGCGCCGGCTACGGGCCGCTGAGCACCCTGGCCCGCGCCATCGTGCGGGCGGCCGAACTGGGCGCACAGGTGATCAACGTCTCCGAGGTGGCCTGCACCCCCGCCGAGGCCGGCATCGACGACGATGCCGTGGCCAGCGCCCTGGCGTTCGCGCAGCGGCGGGACGCGGTGGTGGTCGCCGCGGCCGGGAACCTCACCGACAGCGGCGGCTGCCGCGACCAGAATCCGCCGGCCGCGCCGTCACCGGCGGCGGCGTGGACGCAGGTGCGTTCGGTGGCCACCCCGGCGCGCTTCGGCCGCGAGATCCTCACCGTCGGCGCGGTGGACGCCGTCACCGCCGTCCCGGCCGAGTTCAGCCTGCGCGGACCGTGGGTCACCGTCGCCGCCCCCGGTACCCAGGTGGTGAGCCCGGTCGGCGGCCGGCCGGTGGATGCGCTGGACGGCGAGCAGGGTCCCCGCCCGGTCGCGGGCACCAGCTATGCCGCCGCCTACGTCTCCGGGGTGGCCGCCTTGGTGCGGGCCCGGTATCCGCGGCTGTCCGCCGCGCAGGTGCGCGAGCGGATCGTGCGCACCGCCCGGGGCGGACCCGACCACGATGCCGCGGTCGGCTTCGGCGTCGTCGACCCGGTGGCCGCGCTCACCGCCGACCTGCCCGCGGCCGAGGACCTCCCCGACCCGGCCCGCGGCACGGCGCTGGCCACGCCGATGCCGGAAGAACCGGATCGTCGCGGCATCATCGCGGTGGCCACCGCAGCGGCGATCGGCAGCGCCGTCGTCGTCGGCGCCTACGTCCTCACACGGAGGCGTTGCGGGCCGGGCGCAGCTCGCGCGGCAACGCGAAGGTCAGCGTCTCCTCGGCGGTGGTGACGGTGTCGACGTCGGTGTAGCCGTGCTCGGCGAGAAGGTCCATCACCCCGCGCACCAGCACCTCGGGCACCGAGGCGCCGGAGGTGATGCCGACGGTCTGCACGCCGTCCAACCACGCCAGGTCCACTTCCTTGGCGTAATCGACCAGGTAGGAGGCCTGCGCGCCGTTCTGCAACGCCACCTCCACCAGCCGCACCGAGTTCGACGAGTTCTCCGAGCCGACCACGATCACCAGATCGCACTGCGGCGCCATCGCCTTCACGGCGCCCTGGCGGTTCTGGGTGGCGTAGCAGATGTCGTCCGAGGGCGGATCGTTGAGCAGCGGGAACCGCTCGCGCAGCCGCTTGACGGTCTCCATGGTCTCGTCCACCGAGAGGGTGGTCTGCGACAGCCACACCAGCTTGGACTCGTCGCGCACCTCGACGTCGTCGACGTGGTCGGGGCCGGCCACCAGCTGAATGTGCTCGGGCGCCTCGCCGGCGGTGCCCTCCACCTCTTCGTGGCCCTCGTGGCCGATCAGCAGGATGTCGTAGTCGTCGCGGGCGAAGCGCTTGGCCTCCTGGTGCACCTTGGTCACCAGCGGGCACGTGGCGTCGATGGTGCGCAGCTGCCGCTGTTCGGCGCTGGCGTGCACGGCCGGGGAGACGCCGTGCGCGGAGAAGACGACGAGGGCGCCCTCGGGCACCTCGTCGGTCTCGCTGACGAAGATCGCCCCGCGGTCGGCAAGGGTGTCGACCACGTGGCGGTTGTGCACTATCTCCTTGCGGACATACACCGGGGCTCCGTGCTTGTCGAGGGCTCGTTCGACGGTTTCCACCGCCCGATCGACGCCCGCGCAGTAGCCTCGCGGCGATGCGAGCAGGACACGCTTGGTATCGGCCATAAGTCCCAGGGTACGGGTGTGGCACAGTAAAAGCATGAGACGTCCTCCGTACCCTGCTCGCGTGGCCGCCGGAGTCCTGGTGACCGCTCTCGATGAGACCAAGCGCCTGCCGACCCGCGTCATCACGCTGCCGATGACCGCGGTGAGTCGCGGACTGCAGGCCGGCATGCGGTTACAGCAGAACATCGCCGAGATGGCGATCAAAGGCGACGAGTTCTTCGCCCCCTACTGTGAGACGGACGAGGAGCAGCCCGAGTGGGCCCGGTTCGACGACGACGAGGACAACGTGATCTCCGTCCCAGTCGCCGAAACCACGCCCACCAAGGCGCCCGCCGAGCCCTCGAAGGCGGCCAAGCCCGCCAAGAAGGCCCCGGCCCGCAAGGCCGCCGCGCGCAAGCCGGCCGAGAACGCCCCGGCGACGAACACCCCTGCGGAGAACTCCGCCGAGGTTCCCACCGTTGACGGCGACACCCCGGCCGCCGGCTCGGGCCGGTTCGCCCTCTACAGCTCCCCGCCGGCCGACGTGGCGTCCGAACCCGCCGAGAAGGCCCCGGCCGCTACGTCCGCCGGCAAGCCGGAGGTGGTCGGGCTCCTCGATTACGACACGCTGACCCTGGCGCAGTTGCGCGCCAAGCTGCGGGGCCTGAGCACAGACGACCTGCAGGCGCTGGCCGACTACGAGCGCGCCGGCCGCAACCGCACGCCGTTCACCACCATGATCGACAACCGGATCGCCAGCCACCAGAAGAAGTCCGGGGCCTA
Organism: Gordonia caeni; assembly: GCF_039537105.1. Taxonomy (NCBI): domain Bacteria; kingdom Bacillati; phylum Actinomycetota; class Actinomycetes; order Mycobacteriales; family Gordoniaceae; genus Gordonia; species Gordonia caeni. The sequence goes on along the minus strand of NZ_BAAAZW010000008.1, from coordinate 127,694 downwards.
GTGTTCCGAAGTTCCGAGCGTCCGGCGCCGTGAGCACCCAGCCGCCGCCGAACACCGCGGACAATCCCTGGCCGGTCCGCACCCTCAGCCTCAAACTCGCCGATTGGATCCACCGGCTCGGCCAGGTGTGGGTGGAAGGTCAACTGACCCAGATCAATCGCCGCCCGGGCACCCGCACCGCGTTCCTGACGCTGCGCGATCCGGCGGCCGACCTGTCCCTCTCACTCACCTGCGACCCCGACCTGCTGCGCCGCAGCGAGGTGCCGCTCACCGAGGGCGCCCGCGTCGTCGTCTACGGACGGCCCAGCTTCTACACCGGCCGCGGCACGCTGTCGCTGCGGGTCACCGACATCCGTCCGGTCGGCATCGGTCAGCTCCTCGCCCGGATCGAGCGGGTCAAAGCACTGCTGGCGGCCGAGGGGCTGTTCGACGTCCGCCGCAAACGCGTCCTGCCGTTCCTGCCGTACACCGTCGGCCTGATCAGCGGACGCGGCAGCGCCGCCCAGCGGGACGTGGTCGCGGTGGCCACCGCGCGCTGGAGCACCGTCCAGTTCCGGCTGTCGGAGGTGCCGGTGCAGGGCCCGTCGGCGGTGCCGGCGATCGTCGAGCACCTACAGCTGCTCGACCGCGATCCGCAGGTCGAGGTGATCGTGATCGCGCGCGGCGGCGGCAGCGTCGAAGACCTGCTGCCCTTCTCCGACGAGACGCTGCTGCGGGCGGTGGCCGACTGCCGCACGCCGGTGGTCAGCGCGATCGGTCACGAACCGGACAACCCGCTGCTCGACCTGGTCGCCGACCTGCGCGCGGCCACCCCCACCGATGCCGCGAAACAGGTGGTGCCCGAGGTGGCCGCCGAACTGGCCGCGATCGAGGAGCTGCGCGGCCGCAGCGCCAATGCCCTGCGCAACTGGGTTCGCCGTGAGGAACACCTGATCGACGGGCTCCGCGCCCGCCCCGTGCTGGCCCGCCCCCACCGGCTGGTCGACGACCAGCGCGCCGTCGTCGACCGCTTCCGCGCCGACCTGCGCCGCGCCATCGACCACCACCTGACCGCCGAGCGCCACCAGCAGGCCCAGCTCGCCGGTCGCCTGGCCACCCTCGGCCCGGCCCAGACCCTCGCCCGCGGCTACGCCGTGGTGCAGCGCATCGACGACGCCGCCCCGCACGCGGTGAGCAGCGTCGACCAGCTCCCGCCCGGCGCGCAGGTGCGCATCCGGGTGGCCGACGGCGCCGCCCGCGCCGTCGTCGTCGACCCGGAAGGAACACCGTGACCGAACCGCTCGATTCGCAGGTACCCGTGAACGAACTGGGCTACGAAGCCGCCCGCGACGAACTCGCGCAGGTGGTGGCCGCCCTGGAGCAGGGCGGTCTGGGTCTCGACGAGTCGCTGGCGCTGTGGGAGCGCGGCGAAGCGCTGGCGACCCACTGCCGCGCCCAACTGCAGGGCGCCGCCGAACGCATCGAGAAAGCCCTCGAGCACAGCGAGGACTGAACCTCGTACTCGGGCAAGGGCTACTTGGGCAGCGGCTGCGCCTTCAGGGTCGCGGCGGCGAGGGTGTCCAGCGGCGGATTCGCACCGCGGCCCAGCAGCCCGATGCGCACCTCACCCAGGTCGGTGATCCACACGGCGCGGTCCTCCGCGTCGTTCGCGTAAGTCACCCAGGTGACGCCGCCGGCCTCCGTGGTTCCGGTGCCGAGCACCGCGTCCCCGCCCAGATGCGGGGTCAGCTGGTCCTCGGTGGCCGCCGTCTGCGTCAGCTGCACGTAGGTACCGGACTCGGTGATCCAGCCGACGTTGCTGGTCAGCGAGGCACCCACCGTCGACGTCGAGCCCGAGTTGGACTGCCAGTCCGCCGGCACCGCCGGTTCGCGGATCGGGAATCCCATCGTGCGAGCGTCGGCCTGGAAGGCGGCGGTGCTGTCGAAGGTGGGGACCTTCTGCTCGGCGGCCTTGTCGCCGAAACCCCAGGCGCAACTGCCCGCGATCCCTGCGATCACCACGCAGATCACCAGCAGCGGAATCAGGGACCAGACCATGTCCCTGCTGTCCTGCAAGATGCGTGGTTTCTTCTCGGCCATGGCGCCCAGTATCGCAGTCGGGTCGGGGCCCGGGCCAATCGCAGGTCATGACAGAATCAAGGCGATCTCAGCAACGACGCAAGGAGCCGACACCATGTCGAAGCAAGCCCCGGACCGCAACCTCGCCATGGAACTCGTGCGTGTGACCGAAGCCGCCGCCCTGGCGGCAGGCCGCTGGGTCGGCCGCGGCGACAAGAACTCCGGCGACGGTGCGGCCGTCGACGCGATGCGCGAACTCCTGTCCACCGTCTCGATGCGCGGCACCGTGGTGATCGGCGAGGGCGAGAAGGACGAGGCGCCGATGCTGTACAACGGCGAGGAGGTCGGCAACGGCGAGGGCCCCGAGGTGGACGTGGCCGTCGACCCGATCGACGGCACCACGCTGATGGCCGAGGGCCGCCCGAACTCCATCGCGGTGATCGCGGTGTCCGAACGCGGCACCATGTACGACCCGTCGGCCGTGTTCTACATGAACAAGATCGCCGTCGGCCCCGAGGCTAAGGGCGCCATCGACATCAACCAGTCGGTCGCCTGGAACATCAACTCGGTGGCCGCCGCCAAGGGCATCGACGTCGCCGACATGACCGTCGTCGTGCTCGACCGTCCCCGCCACAGCGACCTGATCCAGGAGATCCGCGAGGCCGGCGCCAAGATCCGGCTGATCTCCGACGGCGACGTCGCCGGCGCGGTGGCCGCGGCCGGTGAGCACAGCACCGTCGACATGCTGATGGGTATCGGCGGCACCCCCGAGGGCATCATCTCCGCCGTCGCCATGAAGTGCATGGGCGGCGAGATCCAGGGCAAGCTGTGGCCCACCAGCGACGAGGAGCGCCAGAAGGCGATCGCCGCCGGCCTGGACCTCGACCAGGTGCTCACCAACGACATCCTGGTGCGCGGCGAGAACTCCTTCTTCTGCGCGACCGGCGTCACCAACGGCGACATGCTGCGCGGGGTCACCTACCGCCCGACCGGCGCCACCACCCGCTCGCTGGTGATGCGCAGCCGATCCGGCACCATCCGCACCATCGAGGCCGTGCACCAGACCACCAAACTCCGCGAGTACGCCCGCCTGGACATCTAGTCCGGTCGTGGCCGATCGTGCGCTGGCGGCCTGGACCGTCCGGATTCCGGTCCGCGCTCGGGTTGCTGCCCTCGCCGAGACGCTCACCAGCGCGGACCACTGGCCGCTGCTGCTGCCCGAGGGGATCGTCGCCGAGGACGTTCCGCCGCGCGTCGGTCCCGGCGCGCAGTTCCGGGTCCGGGTCGGTCGGCCGTTCGCCGAAGCCGGGGACGCATCGGGTCTCGCACGCTTCGGCGCCGTCGAGCCGGAAGCGGCCGGCGTATCGCTGCGGATCGATGCCGGTCTGTCATCCGGTCCGCTGATGCTGCGGTGGACCGCCGAGTCGGTCCCGGACGACGCCTCGCGGTCTCGGGGCGTGCTCACCGTGACCGGCGCGTCCCCGACCCTGTCCGAGTTCGAGTTCCAGCAGTACGCGACGCGTGCGCTGTACGGATTCGCCGCCCTCAGCGAAGGTCCCGGCCTCTGGGAGACGACAGCGCGCGGTTTCGAACCCAAGCCCCTTCACGGCACCTTCGGCGGTGGCATGCCGCCGCCACGGCGAACCATCCGCCTGGCCCCGGACTACGGCCGCGGGTGCCCGCTGTGGGAGACCTCCACCGAGACCTGGGATGTCGGCACCGCGACCGATTCGCAGACCTATTCTCTGTCCGCCGCACTCGCCGCCCGGCTGGCCGCCTGGCAGCAGACGTGGGAGTGGGAGTTTCACTATGAGGGCGACAGTGATCCCGAGGTCGCCGCACGGTGGCACGCCGAGGGCGAAGAGCTCGCGCGGCTTCTCGCTGCCGAGGTCGCCGACTACGCCGACGTCGAGTACACCCGCCTAGCCATCTAGTCCCGGTAGGCCCCGGGGCCTACAGCCGCAAAAGTGTCGAATCTTCACCGCATAGCGATGAAGATTCGACACTTTGTCGTTCGGGCGCGGCTCAGCCGACCGGTACCTGCGCGAACAGCTCGCCGTCGAGCATGCGGATCAGGCTGTCGGCGCCGTCGGTGCCGCCGACGTCGAGCGTCGCGAGGTCGTGCGTCACCAGCAACGCCGCCAGGTCGCGTTCACGGGACAGACGCACGATCAGCTCGACGATCGCCCGGCCGCGCGCCTGATCCAGCGCCGAAGTGGGCTCGTCGATCAGGAGCACGCGCCGCGGCCCCATCAAAGCGCGGGCGATGTTCACCCGCTGGCGCATTCCGCCGGAGAGCTGACCGGGCAGCTTGCGCTCCTGGCCCGCCAAGCCCACGTCGGCGAGCAGTTCGCGCGCCTCCTCGCGGTGGCGGGACGGCCGCTCTCCGCGCAGGTGCACGGCCAGCAGGACCTGCTCTTCGACGGTCAGGTCCGGGAGCAGATTGTCGTTCTGGAACACGAAGCCGATCTGCTCGCGCCGGATCCGGGCGCGGTCGCGTTCGGACATCTCGCCCACCTGCACCCCGTCGATCTCCACCGACCCGGAGTCGGGGCGGATCAGGGTGCCCGCCACGGCCAGCACGCTGGACTTGCCGCACCCGGACGGGCCGGTCAGGGCCGTCACCTTCCCGGGTTCGACCGTCAGGCTCGCGTCGCGGATGGCGTACACGCGGCCGGCATCGCCGTCCGGGTACGACAGGTTCACGTTGGTCAATTGCAGAGTCATCGGATCTCTCTCCTATCGGTTCAGTGCGGTCAGCGGGTCGACGGTGGTCAGCGGACGCAGGGCCAGGATCGCCCCGCCCAGGCCGAGGACGGCCATCGCGGCGACGGGCAGCAGGACGCCGCCGGCGGTGATCGCGATCGGCACGGCACCGGAGGCGATCAGGGCCACCGCCACGCCGGCCAGCGCGCCCACGGTCAGGCCCGCAGCGAGCACCACCGCGGCCTGGCCGAGGCCGTCGCGCAGCAGGTAGGCGCGGCCGCCGCCCATTGCCCGCACCACGGCGAGCGCGGACAGCCGGTGCCCGGTCCACACGGCGAAGAAGGCGCCGACCACCACGGCCGAGATCACCAGCAGCAGCCCCTGGATCAGCAGCAGCGAGCCGTGTTCGGAGGTGTAGCCGGGGATCAGGTCCAACCGGGCACTCCCCTGGGCGTCGGTGACGCCGGGGATCCCGGACACCTCGCCGGTCACAATCATCGCGGTCACTTCGGGCCGGTGCGCCACCTCCCGCCACAGGTCGAGGGGCACCTCGACCACCGGGGAGTGCGCGAACATGCCGGTGTCGGTGACGTCGGCGACGCGGGTGTCGACCCCGCCGACCGTGATCGAGTCACCGGCGGACACGCCCAGCGCCTGCGCGGTGTCCGGGGCGAGTGTCGCGCCGGACGCGGCCTGCGCCCGCCCGAAGACGGCGACCGCCGAGTTCACCTCGCCCACCCCGACACCGGACATCGTGATGCCGAGCGGCTGCGCCGCCGGGTCGTGGTACCCGATTGCGGCGACGGCGTCGTCGCTGAGCCGGCTGTCGACCAGGTTCACCGCCTCCCCCGAGGCATCGGCTTGGACCGCCAGACCCGCGCCGGGCAGCGCCTGCACCGCCGACACCGACTGCGCCTGCAGTCCCCCGGTCAGCGATGACAGCACCACCACCATGAATGCCAGCAGGGCGATCACCCCGGCCATCAGGCCGAACTTTCCCGCCGACCTCCGGATCTCGCGCCATCCGATGTACATCGGTCACCTCCGTTGTCGTGGTTGTTTCGTCTGTGTTCCACTCTGTCGTTCCGGAGGCCTCGGCGAATCGCGCGGAATCGCGGTTTGCCGGTGCACCTTCCGGCGACGCGCAGTCCATCGAAAGATGGAGGCGTCCCCGGTGCCCGTCCGGGACACTGGAGGGGTGCCCGTCCCCGACCAGCCGCCGATGAGCCGCGCGTACGTGACCGCCGACCGCTATGTGCAGTGGGGCGGCCATCTGCTGTTCGCCGTGCTCATGGGTATCGGCCTGGCGCGGGCGGTCAGTGGCGCGACCGGCTCACCGGTGCCGGTGATCCTCGGTGCGACGGCGGTGGCCTGCTGGTACGTCTTCGGCGCGATCGCGATCGCGGTCCGGCGCGGTCACCGCGAGAGGGCGTGGGTGCTCATCCTGCTGGCGGCCTGGACAGTGCTGACCGTGTTCTCCCCCGACTTCGTGTGGGTGGCTTTCGTGCTGGCGATGCTGTGCTGGCATTTCCTGCCGCTCACCCTGGCGGTCCCCGCGGAACTGATCGTCGCGGTGGTGGCGGTGACCGCCGCGCTGCGCGAGGGTCCGGTCGGCGCCGGTTCGGTCCTGGGACCGCTGATCGGGATCGCCACCGCGATCGCCGTCACCGAAACCGTGCACCGGGTGGTCGACGCGGCCGCGGCCCGCGATGCCCTGGCGAGCGAACTCGCCCAGACCCAGCTCCGGCTCGCCCGGCAGGAACGCGAGGCGGTGGTCCTGGCCGAACGCGAACGCATGGGCAGCGAGATCCATGACGGTGCGGGTCAGGCCCTCGCCGGGATCGTCATGCTGCTGCAGTCGGCGACCGATCCGGAGGTGGAGCCGCAGCGGCGGCAGGCCCAGGCGACCACCGCCCTGGAGATGGCGACGACGGCCCTGGCCCAGACCCGCTCCTTCCTGCGCGACCTCGACGGCTCCGCGGTGGGCGCCGACGGGCTGGCCGCCGGTCTGCAGGGCGCCGTCGATCAGGCCGGGCGCCTGGGTCTGGCGGCCGAGCTGCACGTCCACGGCACCCCGGCCGCCCTGTCCGAGCAGTCGCGATCGGTCCTGGTCCGCGCGGCGCAGGAGGCCCTGGCCAACACGGCGCGGCACGCCCAGGCCACCCGCGCCATGGTCACCCTCACGGTGGTGGGCGACGAGGTGCACCTGGACGTGGTCGACGACGGCCGCGGCTTCGATCCGGCGCAGACCGGATCCGGCACGGGCTTCGGACTGTCGGGGCTGCGCAGTCGCGTCGCGCGCTGCGGCGGCGCGGTCACCATCGACTCCGAACCGGGCGACGGCACCACGGTGCACGTCTGCCTGCCCATCGAGGCCGTCGGAGGTGCGCGGTGATCCGTGTGATGCTGGTCGACGACCATCCGGTGGTGCGCGCCGGACTGCGGGCCGTGCTCGATCCGGCCGACGGTCTCGCCGTGATCGCCGAGGCGCAGAACGCCGACGAGGCGCTCGCCCTGGCCGAGCGCGGCGGCATCGACGTGGTGCTGATGGATCTGCGGCTGGCCGGCACCGCCGCCGGCGAGCGCGACGGCGTCTACGCGACCGCCGCGATCCGGGCGCTGAAGGATCCGCCGCGGGTCCTGATTCTGACCACCTATGTCTCCGACGCCGACGTGGTGCGTGCCGTGGAGGCCGGGGCCACCGGGTACCTGCTCAAGGACACCGCCCCGGAGACGCTCATCTCGGGGATCGCCAGCGCCGCCGCGGGCGAGACGGTGCTCGGGCCGCCCATCGCCGCGCGGCTGCTGGACCGGCTGGCCGACCCGACGCAGGCGCTGACGGTGCGGGAACTGGAGATCGTCGAGCAGTTGGCCGTCGGCGGCTCCAATCGAGAGATCGCCAAACGGCTGTTCATCTCCGAGGCCACGGTGAAATCGCACCTGGTGCACATCTTCGGCAAGCTCGGCGTCAACAGCCGCACCAAAGTGGTGGCCGTGGCCCGCGAGCGCGGCCTGATCTCCTAACCCTCGGGTTCGGTGCGCCCGGTGTACCAGGGGCGCGGTCCGTGCCAGCCGAACTTCAGCGATGCCAGTCGCAGCGCGATGGCGGCCACCGCGCAGACCAGCCCCATCCACGCCTGATAGTCGGTGTAGCGCAACAGGATCGCCACCGCGCTCGCACATGCCAGCGCCGGAATGGCGTACAGGTGCTCGCCCGGCCGCAACACGATCGGGATCTGCCCGGACAGCACGTCACGGATCACCCCGCCGCCGATCGCCGTCGTCAGGCCGAGCAGCGCGGCACCGGGCGCGCCCAGCCCCCAGTCGTAGGCCACCACGGTGCCGGCCACCGCGAACATGCCCAGCCCGATCGCGTCGGTCACGTCCAGCGGCCACCGGGTCAGGCGGGCCGGGACGCGCCAGAAAAAGATCAGCAGGCCCGCGGCCGCCGCCGCGACGAGGAAGCGGTAGTCGGTGAACGCGATCGGCGGGGTGTTGCCGATGATCACGTCGCGCACGATGCCGCCGCCGAGTGCCGTGGCGACCGCCAGCAGCAGGATCCCGACGACGTCGAGGTTGCGGCGCACGGCGACCAGCGCCCCCGAGGCGGCGAAGGCGACGGTGCCGATCAGTTCTCCGGAGTGGTGCACCATCCACACCGCGTCGTCGATTCTGTTCACAAGGCTCACACAGTAGCGCGGTGCGCGCCGCCGTGTCCCGGGCCGAGTTAGGGTGCGCTAAGGAGCAGGTCAGAACGTCGCCGACGTAGCATTCGGATTTGTGAGTGAGTCAGCCCCCGCACCCGAATTCCTCTATTCCGACCTGCTGCCCGCCGATCAGGACGACACCCCGTACCGTCTGATCACCACCGAAGGCGTCTCGACCTTCGAGGCCGGCGGCCGGACGTTCCTGAACGTCGAACCGGAGGCGCTGACCAAGCTCACCGCCGAGGCCATGCACGACATCAGCCACTATCTGCGGCCCGCGCACCTGGCGCAGCTGCGCAAGATCATCGACGACCCGGAGGCCTCCGGCAACGACCGCTTCGTCGCACTGGACCTGCTGAAGAACGTCAACATCTCGGCCGGCGGCGTGCTGCCGATGTGCCAGGACACCGGCACCGCCATCGTGATGGGCAAGAAGAGCGAGGGCGTGCTGACCGGCGCCGACGACGCCGAGGCCATCTCGCGCGGGGTTTACGACGCCTACACCGAGCTGAATCTGCGCTACTCGCAGCTGGCGCCGATCACCACGTACGACGAGAAGAACACCGGTACCAACCTGCCGGCGCAGATCGAGCTGTACGCCACCGAGCAGGGCCCCAAGGGACCCGAGTACAAGTTCCTGTTCATGGCCAAGGGCGGCGGCAGCGCCAACAAGTCGTTCCTGTTCCAGGAGACCAAGGCGATCCTCAACCCCAAGAAGATGCTGACCTTCCTGGACGAGAAGATCCGTTCGCTGGGCACCGCGGCGTGCCCGCCGTACCACCTGGCCGTGGTGATCGGCGGCACCTCCGCCGAGTTCGCCCTCAAGACCGCCAAGTACGCCTCAGCGCACTACCTGGACAACCTGCCCACTGAGGGGTCGATGGCCGCGCACGGCTTCCGTGACCACGAGTTGGAGGAAGAGGTCTTCAAACTGACCCAGTCCTTCGGCATCGGCGCGCAGTTCGGTGGCAAGTACTTCTGCCACGACGTCCGGGTGATCCGCCTGCCGCGGCACGGAGCGTCGTGCCCGGTGGCGATCGCGGTGTCGTGCTCGGCGGACCGGCAGGCGCTGGGCAAGATCACCGCCGACGGCGTCTTCCTGGAGCAGCTGGAAACCGATCCCGCGCAGTACATGCCCGACGCGGGCGTCGCCGAGGACATCGAGGGCGGCGAGGTGGTGCAGGTGGACCTGAACCGCCCGATGGCGGAGATCCTGGCCCAGCTCAGCCAATACCCGGTCAAGACCCGGCTGTCGCTGACCGGCCCGCTGGTGGTGGCCCGCGACATCGCGCACGCCAAGATCGCCGAGCGTCTGGACGCCGGCGAGCCGATGCCGCAGTACATGCGCGACCATCCCGTCTACTACGCCGGTCCGGCCAAGACCCCCGAGGGCATGGCGTCGGGGTCCTTCGGCCCCACCACGGCGGGCCGCATGGACAGCTACGTCGAGCAGTTCCAGGCGGCGGGCGGCTCGATGGTGATGCTCGCCAAGGGCAACCGCTCCAAGCAGGTGACCAACGCCTGCGACGCCCACGGCGGCTTCTACCTGGGCTCCATCGGCGGGCCGGCCGCCCGCCTGGCCCTGGACTGCATCAAGAGCCAGGAGGTGCTCGAGTATCCCGAGCTCGGCATGGAAGCGGTGTGGAAGATCGAGGTGGAGGACTTCCCGGCGTTCATCGTCGTCGACGACAAGGGCAACGACTTCTTCACCGATCCGTCCGGCGCGGTGAACGTCCCGATCTCCGGCATCCGGGTCCGCTCCAAGGAGCGCTGACCCGAGTCGGGGTGAGCCCTGATCCTCACCCTGAGATCCGGCGGAATCCGTTGACCGGCCGGCGCCGCGCCCGCACCGTCGGAGTATGACCGGCTCGTACCCGACACCCACGGCACCACCGCCGACGCCGCGACGACGCTCCCGCGCGCTCGTGATCACCCTCGCGCTCGTCGCGGTGGTGGTGCTCGGCCTCACCGCCGTCGGCGCCTGGATCACCGTCTCGGTGGTGCGGGCGCCGCTGAACACCCTCGGCGCCGTCGCCTTCGACCGCGAGCTGGCGATCCCCGACCTCGCCGAGTCGCGCGTCGAGGACGGCGTCCGCGTCTTCGACCTGACCATGCAGGAAGGCCGGTCCGACCTCGGCCGGGGTCCGGACACCCCAACGTGGGGCATCAACGGCGCGCACCTGGCCCCCACGCTGCGCGCGGCACGGGGCGAGCGGGTCCGCGTCCGGGTGACCAACCGGCTCGGAGAGGCCAGCACTCTGCACTGGCACGGCATGCACGTGCCCGCCCGGATGGACGGCGGCCCGCACCAGATGATCGACCCCGGCGACACGTGGACCCCGGACTGGCGCATCGATCAGCCCGCGGCGAGCCTCTGGTACCACCCGCACCCGCACGGACAGACCGCCCGGCACGTCTACCGCGGTCTGGCGGGGATGTTCCTCATCGACGACGACGCCGAGTCCGCACTCGACCTGCCGCGCGACTACGGAATCGACGACCTGCCGATGATCGTGCAGGACCGCAAGTTCCACGGCGACGGCACGCTCGACGCGTCCACCTCGCTCTTCCAGTCCGAAGGGATCATCGGCGACACCGTCCTGGTCAACGGCACTCCAGGGCCGTACGTCGACGTCACCACGCGCACCGTGCGGCTGCGGCTGCTCAACGGATCCAACACCCGCCCGTACCACTTCGAATTCGACGACCACCGCGAGTTCGCCGTCATCGGCACCGACGGCGGGCTCCTCCCTGCGCCGGTATCGGTCCGGTCGTTGCCGCTGTCCCCGGGCGAGCGCGCCGAGGTGGTGGTGGCCTTCCGCCCGGGCGAACGGGTTCGTCTGCAGAGCACCCCCACCCCGGGCGGGTCACGGTTCGCCGGCGGCGACGACCACCTGGAGATCGCCGAGTTCCGGGCCGCGCACCACCTCGGCGGAGTCGCCACCGTCCCCGACCGTCTGGTCGCGGTGCCGCCCATCCCCGAGGCCGCGGCCACCGTCACACGGAGCTTCGCCCTCGGCGGGACCAGTATCAACGGCAAAGCGATGGACATGGCGCGCATCGACGAGGTGATCACCGCGGGCGCCACCGAGATCTGGACCGTTGCCAACTCCGGGGACGGCGTGCACAACTTCCACATCCACGACGTCCGGTTCCAGGTCCTCGACATCGACGGCGGTGCTCCGCCGCCGCATCTGCGCGGCTGGAAGGACACCGTCTGGGTGCCGAGGGACTCCACGCTGCGGCTGATCATGAGATTCGGTCACCACACCGACACTGAAGTCCCGTACATGTTCCACTGCCACCTGCTCCGGCACGAGGACGAGGGCATGATGGGGCAGTTCCTGGTGGTCCCCCCGGGATCCAGCACCGATGCAGCCGACTACTCGGCGCACACCGGCCACGAGCACTGATCCGCCGCGCGCGCTAGGGTTAGGTAAGCCTAAATACCCAGACGAGCAGATCTCAGCGCGAGGAGCAGCCGCATGACCCGGTCCGACGAGCCCCAGTACCGCATCGAGCACGACACCATGGGCGAGGTTAAGGTCCCCGTCGACGCGCTGTGGCGCGCGCAGACCCAGCGCGCCGTGGAAAACTTCCCGATCTCCTTCCGCCCGCTCGAGCGCACCCAGATCCGCGCGCTGGGTCTACTCAAGGCGGCGTGCGCGCAGGTGAACGCCGACCTCGGTCTCCTCGACGCCGCCAAGGCCGAAGCCATCGTCGCCGCCGCCACCGAGATCGCCGAGGGTGAGCACGACGACCAGTTCCCCATCGATGTCTTCCAGACCGGTTCGGGCACCAGCTCCAACATGAACGCCAACGAGGTGATCGCCTCGATCGCCGCCGCGAGCGGTGTGCAGGTGCACCCGAACGACGACGTCAACATGTCGCAGAGCTCCAACGACACCTTCCCGACCGCCACCCATGTGGCCGCCACCGAGGCCGTCACCGCCGACCTGATCCCGGCGCTGGAGCACCTGCACGCCGCACTGGCGGAGAAGTCGCGCGAGTGGCGCGAGGTGGTCAAGAGCGGTCGTACGCACCTGATGGATGCGGTGCCGGTGACGCTCGGCCAGGAGTTCGGCGGATACGCACGGCAGATCCAGGCCGGCATCGAGCGCCTGCAGGCGACGCTCCCGCGCGTCGGCGAACTGCCGATCGGCGGCACCGCCGTCGGCACCGGCCTCAACGCCCCCGAAGGCTTCGGCACCCGTGTGGTGGCCGATCTGGTGGAGCGCACCGGCGTCGACGCGCTGAGCCTGGCCCGCGACAACTTCGAGGCCCAGGCCGCCCGCGACGGCCTCGTCGAGGTGTCCGGTCAGCTCAAGACCGTCGCCGTCTCACTGACCAAGATCGCCAACGACATCCGGTGGATGGGGTCGGGACCGCTCACCGGCCTCGGCGAGATCGCGCTCCCCGACCTGCAGCCGGGCAGCTCGATCATGCCGGGCAAGGTGAACCCGGTGCTGCCCGAGGCCGTCACGCAGGTGGCCGCGCAGGTGATCGGGAACGATGCCGCGGTCACCTGGGGCGGCGGCAACGGCGCCTTCGAGCTGAACGTCTACATCCCGATGATGGCGCGCAACGTCCTCGAGTCGATCACCTTGCTGGCCAACGTCTCCCGGCTGTTCGCCGACCGCTGCATCGCCGGGCTGACCGCCCACGAGGACCGGCTGCGCACACTGGCCGAGTCGAGCCCGTCGATCGTCACCCCGCTCAACAGCGCGATCGGCTACGAGGAGGCGGCCGCCGTCGCCAAGCAGGCGCTGAAGGAGGGCAAAACCATCCGGCAGACCGTGATCGACCGCGGCCTGCTCGGCGAGGCCCTCTCCGAGGAGGAGCTCGATCGTCGCCTGGACGTCCTCGAGATGGCGAACGTCGACCGCGAACGCTGACCCCGGGCGGTAGCGTCGGGAGCATGACGATCTCCGAGTTCCCCACCGACTGGTCGAGCGCGCTGGTGCTCGTCGCCCACCCCGACGACCCGGAGTACGGCATGGCCGCTGCGGTCGCCAAATGGACTTCCGAGGGCAAGACCGTGGTCTACGCCCTGGCCACCAGCGGCGAAGCCGGCATCGAGGGCATGGCGCCGGCGGAGGCCGGGCCGCTGCGCGAAGACGAGCAGCGGGCCTCGGCCGCCGTGGTCGGCGTCGATCACGTGGAGTTCTGGGGCTTCGACGACAGCGAGCTGTTCAACACCCCGGAACTGCGGGAGAAGATCGCCGAGACCATCGAGCGGGTGCACCCGGACGTGGTGCTCTCCCTCTACGGCGGTCCGGAGTGGGCGCCCGGGATGCCGAATCAGCGCGATCACATGGAGTTCGCGGCGGCCGTCGTCGACGCCTTCGACTCTCTCACCGATCCACCACGCGCCCTGTTCGTCAACGGGCCCGGCTCCACACACGCCGTCGACGTGGACGGTTTCGTCGAGCAGGCCGTCGACTCCCTCGCCGAGCACAAGGTGTACCTGGCCGTTCTCGACCCGGACACCCCCGTGGCCGATCAGGCCCGCACCCAGGTGGAGATGACCACCGGCGTCCAGGACGGCTTCGACGCCGCCCACGCCTCCGGCTTCACCCGGATCCGCCCGCAGTAGCGCAAGCGTCACGGGGGCACACCTGTGGGCAGCCTGGCGGGTGTCCACAGGCCTGCCGCCCAGGGCTCTGGAACGGGCCCGGCCGGATCCACCCTGGATCCATGACCACCGCTGCAGCCACGATTCCGACTGACCTCATCGACCTCGACCACGCCGTCCACCGCCTCGAGCTGAAGGCCGACGGCATCGCCATGGCGCAGGTCCGGGCCGCCGAACGCGCCGGGCACCTGTACGAGTTCCGAAAGGACTTCTTCGGGCCGCCCGGCCTCGCGACCGCCGACCCCTACCGCTTGCTGACCGAGGCGATCCGGGCCTACCTCCGACTGCCCGAGGCGGCCGGGCTGGTGGTCGGCGGCCGTACGGCCGCACGACTGCACCGCCTGTTGCCGGCGATGGCGCCCGAGCATGCGTCCTACCAGCGCGACGATGCGATCGAGTTCCGCACTCACGCCGCGCAGGCGCGGGGCTTCAGCCGGGCCGCCGCCGGGTGCACTCTCGACGCTCGGCCGCGGGTCACCGTCCGCGTCGACGGCATCGAGGTCACAAGCGTCGCCCGCACCCTCGTCGACCTGCTGGCCGGCTCGCGGTGGCGTTCGCCCGACGACTTCGTCGTCGTCGGCGATCGGGCCCTGCGTGAGGATCTGGTCACCGTCGCCGATCTCGAGGACGAGATCAGGCAGCTGCCGGTCACGCAACAGTCGAGGCTGCGCACCGCGCTGGCGGACCTGAACCCCGGCGCCCGGACCGCGGCCGAGAGCCGCAGTCGGCTGCTCCTGACCTCCATGGGGCTGCCCGCACCCGAGTTGCACATGGACATCGTCGACACCGACGGCACCGTGGTGGCCAGTCCGCCGTTCGTGTGGCCGGCGTATCGCGTCGCCGGATTCTGCGACGAGGTCGACGACTACTGCGACCTGTACCGGCGCGTCGAGGACCGTCCGCCGCGGTCGGATCCGCAAGTGCCGGAGTGCGCTGCACGCACGAGCCTCGACGACCGCCTGACCAGGCTCGGTTACCGGGTCTTCCGCTGGTCCGGGGGACGGATCGACCGTCACCCGTGCGATCCGTGCAATCTACGCCGCGCCCTGCAGACTCCGCTCGGGCCGCCGCTCGAGGAGCAGTTCTGCTGGTGACCCGGCCGCAGATGCGCACCGGGGCCGCGCGCAGTCTCACTGCACACGGCCCCGGGCGGGCAAGTCGGCGACGTCTACGAGGAGCCGGTCACCGTATCCATGAGCTGCGGGATCAGCGGGGTGAACTCACTCAGGATCGACGACAGCGCGTCGTCACCGAGCGGGGTGCCCTGCGGGTCGGCCAGCGAGGGTGCGTCCTTGATGTCCTTCGGGCTCTCCTGATTGACGCCGATGCTGATCTTCGGGTTCTTGGCCGGATCCAGCCACTTCAGGATCTCCATCATCTGCTCTTTACCGATCGCGATGCAGCCCCAGGTGGGCTCGCTGCCGACGTGCAGGAAGATCGCCGAGGCATTGCCCGGGGTGTTGGTGGGGTTGTGCTTGACCTCCACCGCGTAGTCGTACGCCGGCCCCATGTCGTACAGGTTCTCGCTGCCGCCGCCGGGGTTGTTCGGCTGCCGGATCATCCGGTTGTAGGTGGCCGACTGCATGTTGCCGTCCCACCAGTCCTGGTTGTCGACCTTCTTGTACGGCAGCTTGGTGCCCGGATTGTCCAGGCGGCCGAAGGCCTGCCCCAGCGCGAAGGTGCCCTCGGGCGTGCGGTGGACATTGTCCTCCGGCTTGCCGATGCCCTTGCTTCCGACCCACGCCTGAGTCGGGCCGATGACCGGCTTCCACTGGCCGTTCGCGTCCTTCTCGAACGCGGTCAGCGTGCCCGTGGTGGCCGCGGCCTCGGGGACCGAGACGACGATCATCTGACTGGTGTCGCCGACCGGATCGCCCTGGTCGGGCAGGCCGGGGAGGGAGAATCCGCGCAGCAGGTTCTCGAGCATCGACTGGACGTCGGGCGTCGATGGGGAAGACGGCGACGGTGTGGGCGTCGGAGTCGTCGGGGTGGTCGGCTCTGCGAATGCGGTCGCGGGCACCGCGGCGACGGCCACCACTGCGGCCAACACCACGAGTCCCAACTGCCACATTCGACTCATCAGTAACTTCAGCACCACCTCAGTGTGCCAGCGGAACCACACCCGTGCCACCCGGGGAGACCATCGTCACCGGAATGCAACGAACGCGACAGCCACTACCCTGGGGTTATGGCGACAACCCCTCCCCGCTGGATCACCGACACCCAACCCGGTCACAGCCAGTGGTACATCGAACGATTCCGCGCGATGGCGGCCGACGGCGACGACCTCGCCGGCGAGGCCCGCCTGATCGACGCGATGGTCCCGCGGCAGGCGCACATCCTCGACGCCGGCTGCGGCCCCGGCCGACTCGGCGGCCATCTGGCCTCGGTCGGGCATCGGGTGGTCGGCGTCGACGTGGACCCCGCCCTGATCGAGGCCGCCGCCGCGGACCAGCCGGGCCCCACGTGGCTGGTCGGCGACCTGTCCGAACTCGATCTGCCCGCGCGTGGCATCGACGAGAAGTTCGACGCGATCGTCTGCGCGGGCAACGTCATGGTCTTCCTCGCCCCCGGCACCGAGGCGCAGGTGCTGCGCCGACTGGCCGCGCACCTGAAGGACGACGCGCCGCTGGTGGTGGGCTTCCACACCAACCGGCACCTGACCCTGGACGCCTTCGACGCGGCCGTCGCCGACGCCGGGCTGCGCCTGGATCTGCGGCTGGCCACGTGGGACGTGCGGCCCTGGACGCCCGAGGCCGACTGGGCCGTCTCCATCCTCCGGAAGAACTGACCGCCGGAGACGGAGACGACCCCGCCTCAGATCAGGGCTGGCCGGGACCGAACTCTTCGAGCATGTCGGTCACCAGGGCGGCGATCGGCGAGCGCTCACTGCGGGTGAGCGTCACGTGCGCGAACAGCGGATGGCCCTTGAGCTTCTCGATCACCGCTGCGACGCCGTCGTGCCGGCCGACGCGCAGGTTGTCGCGCTGGGCGACGTCGTGGGTGAGTACCACCCGCGACCCGGCGCCCAGCCGCGACAGCACCGTCAGCAGCACGTTGCGCTCCAGCGACTGCGCCTCGTCGACGATCACGAAGGAGTCGTGCAGCGAGCGGCCGCGGATATGCGTCAACGGCAGCACCTCGAGCATGCCGCGGGAGAGGACCTCGTCGATCACCTCGGTGGACACCAGACCCTCGAGGGTGTCGAAGACCGCCTGCGCCCAGGGCCCCATCTTCTCGTCCGCGCCGCCGGGCAGGTAGCCCAGCTGCTGGCCGCCGACCGCGTACAGCGGCCGGAAGACCACCACCTTGCGCTGGGTCCGTCGTTCCAGCACGGCCTCCAGGCCTGCGCACAGGGCCAGCGCCGACTTGCCGGTGCCCGCTTTGCCGCCGAGGGAGACGATGCCCACCGACTCGTCGTTCAGCAGATCGAGCGCGACCCGTTGCTCGGCCGAACGCCCGCGGAGCCCGAAGGCCTCCCGGTCGCCGCGGACCAGCTGCACCTGCTTGGTCTCGGTGACCCGACCGAGCGCGCTCGACGTGCCGCCGAGCAGCCGCACCCCGGTGTGGCACGGCAGATCGCGCGCCTCGTCGACGTCGACGACGCCCTCGGCGAACAGATCGTCGATGTGCCCGGGCGAGACCTCCAGCTCGTCCATCCCGCTCCAGCCGGAGACCACCACGTCCTGCGCGTGGTACTCGTCGGCGGCCAGGCCCACCGCGCCGGCCTTGACGCGCAGCGGGGTGTCCTTGGTGACCAGAGTGACTTCGGCGCCCTCGGCGCGCAGATTCAGCGCGCACGCGAGGATCCGCGAGTCGTTGGAGTCGTTGCGGAAACCGGCGGGGAGCACGGCCGGATCGGTGTGGTTGAGCTCCACCTGCAGTGTGCCGCCCTCGTCCCCGACGGGCAGCGGCTGATCCAGGCGCCCGTACTGGATGCGCAGATCGTCCAGCAGCCGCAGCGCGGTGCGGGCGAACCAGCCGAGCTCGCTGTGATGGCGTTTGCCCTCGAGTTCGCTGATCACCACCAGGGGCAACACCACATGGTGCTCGGCGAAGCGGGTCACCGCCCAGGGGTCGGAGAGCAGAACAGAAGTGTCGAGGACGTAGGTGCGTGCGGTCACGGCTGACTCCCGAGTGCCTGCGCGGCTCCCGCGCGGGCGAGATCTACTGGTCGGCCGGTTCGCCGTCGTTCTCGGTCTATCCGAGTCGGACGAGGACCGGGGCCGGCCCTCCCGTGACACTAAGGTCGTTCACGAAATCGAACCTCCCGAACGAACCGCTTCCCCACGGCCCGTCATGGCTCAAACTACGCCCGCCACGACGGCGCTCCGGGGACGCCCGGGCCGCGTGTCGGTGAACGTCACGTAACACCGAGAAGACGGAACGCCCGCTGCTCGTCAGAGCAGCGGGCGTTCCGGGTGCGTCGGGTGCGCGGCGGGTCAGGCCTCGGCGGCCCGCGCCAGAATGCGCTGGCGCGCGGCCTCGGCGGTCTCGCTCAGTTCCTGAACGCTGTCGAGCTTGAGCTCGTCGGCGAGCTTCTTGGCGATCGCCGCGTCGGTCTGGTCGTTCTCGTAGCCGGCGAACAGCGCGCGCTGCTCGTCGAAGTCGGCCACGTCCGAACCGATGTGCTCGATCTCGGCGAGGGCCCGGTCCACCGCCAGGACGGTGGTCTCCTGATCGGCGACCATTCCGGCCATCAGGAAGGCCTGGAAGGTGGCCGCCTGCACCGCGTCGTCGGTCTGGATCTTGTCCAGGATGGTGATCAGCACCTGATCGTCGACGTGCCGCTTGAGCTCGCTGATGAACTGGATGCACTGGTTCTCGTGGACGGCCATCAGCGCCATCGTGTCCATCGGACCGATGTGCGCGACGGCCTCGGGGGTCTGCTTCCAGCCGGCGACCACGTGGATGCGGCGGCGGTTCTCCGCGTCCACCGGATCCATCGCACGGGTGACCACCAGGTAGTCGCGCAGCGCGATCGAGTGGCGGTTGTCCTCGGCGGTCCACACGCCGATCAGCTGACGCCAGTCGGTGAAGGCCGGGAAGTGGATGGCCAGGATGCGGTGGTACGACGGCAGGTTGTCCTTGGTCAGCAGCAGCGCGAGCAGCGCCGCGGCCGGCTCGGCGGGCAACGTGGCCTGGTCGGGCTCGAAGTCCTCGCCGCCGAGGAAGCGGAAGTTGCGGCCCTTGCTCCACGGCACCCACGCGTGCGGGTCCCAGCTCGCCGCACCCTGCTGATGCTCCTCCGCGATCTCGGGGAGCGCCTTCTCGAGCGCGTTGATCAGTTCGTCATCTTCCAATACAGCCACGGGTACAGCCTAGTCGACGATCAGCGACCACTCATCATTCCCCAGTCCTCGAGCCCCTCGTACAGGGGGACGTCGAGGGCCAGGCGGGAGACGCGGCCGCGCAGCGCGGACACGTCGGCGCTCTTGCCGGCGGCCAGCGCGGTACCGATGATGTCGGCGACCTCGGTGAACTCGGCGTCTCCGAATCCGCGGGTGGCCAGCGCCGGGGTGCCGATCCGCAGACCGGAGGTCACCATCGGCGGGCGCGGGTCGAAGGGCACCGCGTTGCGGTTGACGGTGATGCCGATCTCGTGCAGCAGATCCTCGGCCTGCTGGCCGTCGAGATCGGAGTCACGCAGATCCACCAGGACCAGGTGCACGTCGGTGCCGCCGGTCAGCACGGTGACGCCGGCGCCGGCGACGTCGTCGGCCATCAGACGCTCGGCGAGCAGCTTGGCGCCGGAGACGGTCCGGCGCTGCCGCTCGGCGAACTCCTCGGTGGCGGCGATCTTCAGCGCGGCGGCCTTGGCGGCGATCACGTGCATCAGCGGGCCGCCCTGCTGGCCCGGGAACACGGCGGAGTTGAGCTTCTTGGCCCACTCCTGCTTGGCCAGGATCAGGCCCGAGCGCGGTCCGCCGAGGGTCTTGTGGACGGTGGTGGAGACGACGTCGGCGTAGGGCACCGGGTTGGGGTGCAGACCGGCGGCCACCAGGCCGGCGAAGTGCGCCATGTCGACCCACAGCTTGGCGCCGACCTCGTCGGCGATCTCGCGGAAGGCCGCGAAG
Organism: Gordonia caeni; assembly: GCF_039537105.1. Taxonomy (NCBI): domain Bacteria; kingdom Bacillati; phylum Actinomycetota; class Actinomycetes; order Mycobacteriales; family Gordoniaceae; genus Gordonia; species Gordonia caeni. The sequence goes on along the minus strand of NZ_BAAAZW010000008.1, from coordinate 107,511 downwards.
TCGAGGGTGCGCGGGTACGCCGACCAGCCGGCGACGATCACCTTGGGCTTGGTGTCCTGGGCGATCTTGCGGACCTCGTCCATATCGACCCGGAAGTCTTCTTTGCTGACGCCGTAGAACTGATTGTCGTACAGCTTGCCCGAGAAGTTCAGGCGCATGCCGTGCGTCAGGTGGCCGCCGTGGGCCAGGTCCAGGCCCAGCAGCGTCTCGCCCGGCTCCATCAGTGCCATCAGGACGGCGGCGTTGGCCTGGGCACCCGAGTGCGGCTGGACGTTGGCGAAGTCGGCGCCGAACAGCTCCTTGGCGCGGTCGCGGGCGATGTCCTCGACCACGTCGACGTATTCGCAGCCGCCGTAGTAGCGGCGGCCCGGGTAACCCTCGGCGTACTTGTTGGTCAGCACACTGCCCTGCGCCTGGAGCACGGCGCGCGGCACGAAGTTCTCCGAGGCGATCATCTCCAGCGTGTCGCGCTGGCGCGACAGCTCACCGTTCATGGCGGCGGCGAGGTCGGGATCCAGCTCGGCCAGGGACTGCGAAAACTGAGTCATGGGAGACAGTTTAGGACGCGAGCTCGGCGCGCAGCCGGGCCGGGGTCAGCGGCTCGTCGAGCAGCCGTCCGAACCGGTCCAGGCGCGTCTGACCGTCCTCGGTCGCGTCCAGCCAGTGGCCGAGCAGTTCGTAGCCCTCCACGTAGGTGGAGATGTAGGCGCGCCACAGCGGCGAGGTGAGGAAGCGCAGCATCTGGCGGGCCCGGTCGGGCGCCACCAGCAGCCAGCGCTGCAGGAACGCGGCGACGTCGTCGGGGTCGCGGTGGCTGTCGTGCAGGGCCAGGGCCGCGTCCTGCCGGACGTGCAGCAGTCCGGCGGTGGCCGCCGAGACGGCGCGGGCCTTCTCGGCGTCGAACCGCAGTCCGAAGTCGGCGTAGATCTCCGCCGCCCACGGCTGCCAGTCGCGGCCCAGCGCGGCGACCAGCGCGTGATCGGCCAGCCCCTCGGCCATCAGGCACTGCGGGGTGTTCACCAGAAAGATGGTCTGCTCCTGCTGACCGCCGCCGACCAGCAACTGCTCTTTGCGGCAGTGCTCGGTGTGATGTCCGGGGTAGGCCTCGTGCGCCACCAGGCCCGGCAGCACCGACAGGTACTGCGGCAGGTCGGTGTTGATCGCCACCGTGGAGCGGTAGTCGCCGAGGTAGTAGTTGAAGCCCGACCACGGCTTGTCCGAGACGATCTCGAAGTCGATCACCTCGGTCTCGGGCAGCCCGAAGCGGCTGCGCACCACCTCGCGCAGGGCGCCGCTGAGCTCGGACACCAGCGGCTTCACCAGGTCTGCGGGGATCTCCTCGCTGCGCCGGTGCGCGGCGTAGGCGTCGCGCAGCGTCTCCCCCGTCGCTCCCGGAACGCCGAGGGCGGCGGCGATCTCGGTGTGGGCGGCGGCGTAGACGTCCTCGTCGGCGGGTGCGATGTCGACGTCGAAGTAGGCCTTCACCTCGTCGACGAAGCCGATGTCGGCGCCGGCGAATTTGCGGGCCGAGCATTCCAGGGCTCGCAGATGGGCGCCGACGAATGCGGCGCGGGCGTCGTCCAGTCCGTCGGGCAGCCGGTCGTGCAGTTCGCGGGCCCGGCGCGCGAGGTCACCCGGATCGGGCGCCGGGGCGTTCTCGGCCTCGGCGCGCAGCGCGGGGTCACCGGTGTAGGCGTCGACGAAGCCCGGTTCGATCCGATCGAACGCCAGCCCCAGTCGCAGATAGTCGTTCACCAGGTCCGTCGCACTGTCCGAGCTCATGTCGGCCCACGCTACCGATCGCCGGGGCTGCCTGTAGTGTGCCCTCCATGGCGCGCCTATCCAGCGATCGCGACCCCGGCCTCTACCTGGAATTGGACCGCCGGCAGTGGCGCGAGCTTCGGCGGTCGATGCCGATGGTGCTGAACCAGAGCGAGCTCGAGCAGCTCGTCGGCATGGGCGAGCAGGTCGACCTCAACGAGGTCGCCGAGGTCTATCTGCCGCTGTCCCGACTCATTCACCTGCAGGTGGAGGCACGTCAGCGACTGTTCGCGGCGACGTCGACGTTCCTCGGCGAACGTCAGCGCAACCGTCAGGTCCCGTTCGTGATCGGCATCGCCGGCAGCGTGGCGGTGGGCAAGTCGACCACGGCGCGCGTGCTGGCGAAACTGTTGTCGCGGTGGGAGTCGCACCCGAAGGTCGACCTGGTCACCACCGACGGCTTCCTCTACCCCACCGCCGAGTTGCAGCGCCGGGGAATCATGCACCGCAAGGGATTTCCCGAGTCGTACGACCGCCGGGCGCTGCTGCGGTTCGTCACCGAGGTGAAGTCGGGCACCGAATCGGTTCGGGCGCCGGTCTATTCGCACGTCTCCTACGACATCGTGCCGGGCGCCTACCACACGGTCAACGAGCCGGACATCCTGATCCTCGAGGGCCTGAACGTCCTGCAGACCGGGCAGACGCTCGCGGTGGCCGATCTGTTCGACTTCTCCATCTACGTCGACGCGAACCTCAACGACATCGAGCAGTGGTACATCTCCCGCTTCCTGCAGATGCGGACGACGGCGTTCGCCGATCCGCAGTCGCACTTCCACTTCTATTCGTCGCTGACCGACGAGCAGGCCACCATCGCCGCCCGGGACATCTGGACGTCGATCAACCGGCCCAACCTGATCGAGAACATCCTGCCCACGCGTCCGCGCGCCACGCTGGTGCTGCGCAAGGACCGCGACCACTCCATCAACCGGGTCCGCCTGCGCAAACTCTGACCAGACCCGGAGCGGAGTAAAGGATCCTTGACACACAGATGTCAAAGGGGCTTTACTTCTGGTGTGCCCGAAACGACGACCGGAGTCCGCGCGGCCCGCAACCGGGCGGGCCTGCGCCAAGCGGATCTCGCTGCGGCCGTGGGCGTGAGCCGACAGACGATCATCTCGCTCGAACGCGGCGACTACTCGCCGTCGGTCTACCTCGCGCTCCGGATCGCCCGGGCCCTGGAGAGCACCGTCGAAGAACTGTTCCCGCTATCCGAGGAGGAATGACATGACCACCCGGAACCACACTCTGCCCGGCTTGCTGCTCGCCCGCAGCGCGAACTCCTGGGGCGACGAACGCGAGCGCGCCGTGATGCTGGAGGCGTACGCCTACGTCTTCATCCTCGCCACTTACCTGCTGTGGACCGTCGGCGCGGTGATCGCGTGGTTCATTCCGGCCTGGGTGACCGTCATCCTGTTCCTGGTGTTCCTGTTCCCCTCGTTGGAGTGGCAGCGGTACACCGGTGCGCGCGGCGTGGACGCGAACACCCTGGCGTACACCGGCGGCTCTCTGCTGCGCACGGCGCTGACCGGCGCCTACTTCGGTGCGTGCGCCCTGTCCATGTGGGCGTCCGCCGCCCTTCAGTGGGTGCCCGACAGCAGTTCCACGCTGCGCGGAGGTCTGGTCGGCGGCCTGTGCGGGGGCGCCGCGGCGATCCTCTTCGGCTGGTGGAGCGCCAAGAAGAAGGCGGCGCAGTCCGACGCCGACGTCCCCGACGAATTCTGAAGGGGCCCGCGCACTGAGCCCGGTCGCGCGCTCACTCAGGCAGCGATGTCGGCGACCGTCGCCGACGTCACGGCGATCAGATCGGCGGGTGCGAGTTCGATCTCCAGCCCCCGCTTGCCTGCGCTGGTGAGCACCCGATCCCACTGCCGCACCGACGAATCGACCACGACGGGCAGGGCCGTCTTCTGCCCCACCGGCGAGACCCCGCCCAGCACGTAGCCGGTCGCCCGAGTCACCGCGGCCGCCTGCGCCATCACCGCCTTGGGCACTCCGAACGCCTTGGCTGCGGCCTTGAGTGAAAGCTGTTGCGGCACCGGCAGTACCGTCACGCCGAGGCGCCGGTCACCGAGATCGACGACGAGTGTCTTGAAGATCTGTCCGGGCTCCACCCCCAGCCGCTCGCCCATCACCTCGACGGCTTCCGCGCCGTAGTCGGCGTGCCGGCGGTCGTGGGTGTACCGGTGAACGATGTGGTCTATTCCGGCCGATTCCAGGGCCGATATCGCGGGAGTGGCAGCCATCTATTTACCGTAGCGGCGGTTCCGCGCGGTGTAGTCGCGTAGTGCGCGCAGGAAGTCCACGCGCCGGAACTCGGGCCAGTAAGCGTCGGTGAACCAGATCTCCGAGTAGGCGCTCTGCCACAACAGGAATCCGCTGAGCCGCTGCTCACCGGATGTGCGGATCACCAGGTCGGGATCGGGCTGGCCGCTGGTGTAGAGGTTGGCGTCGATGCCCTCCACACTGACCGTCTCGATCAGTTCCTCGCCGGTGGCACCCTCGGCGAGCCGGGCCCGCAACAGCGACTGCACGGCGTCGACGATCTCCTGCCGCCCGCCGTAGCCCACCGCCACGTTGACGTTCATCCCCTCGCGGTCGGCGGTGCGGGCCGCGGCATCGCGCAGCCGCTGCGCCACCGGATCGGGCAGCACACCGAGATTGCCGACGATGCGCACCCGCCAGTCGCCGGGCGCATCGGCGATCTCGTCGACGATGTCCGGGACGATCTTCATCAGCGCGTCGAGTTCGTCGGAGGCCCGCGCGAGGTTCTCGGTCGACAGCAGGTACACCGTCACGGCGCCGATGCCCAGTTCCGAGCACCACCCGACCATGTCGGCGATGCGCTTGGCGCCGACCCGGTGACCGTGGGCGACGTCCTCGAAACCGGCTTCCCGCGCCCAGCGGCGGTTGCCGTCGCAGATGATCGCCACGTGCCGCGGGATCCGCTCGGGCTCCATGAGCTGGACCAGCCGAGTCTCGTAGACGTGGTACAGGCCCCCACGGACCCGGTCTGGGATCAGTTTCACAGGGCAGATCCTACGCTCGAGAGCGCCGACCGGCGCGCAAGCTACGCTACCGTAGGTTGTATGACCGCAACGCTCACGCCCGCCGAGGTGACCAAGCCGCGCCTGCGCGGAGTCATCCACAAATACTCGGCGTTCATCGCGGCGGCCGTGGGCATCATCTTGATCGTCGGCACCGCCCGACAGCGCGACGCCCTCGACGTGGCCGCGGTGTGCGTCTACGTCGTCGGGATCACCGGCCTGTTCGCCACGAGCACCGTCTACCACCGGATCGACTGGGTCAATCCGCGCCATCAGATCGCCATGAAGCGCGCCGACCACTCGATGATCTTCATCTTCATCGCCGCCACCTACACCCCGTTCTGCATGATGGGCCTGGACAGCCCCACACGCTGGTGGGTGCTGGGCATCGCTTGGGCCGGGGCGATCGGCGGCGTCCTGCTCAAGCTGATCTGGCCCGGCTCCCCCCGCTGGCTCGGGGTGGTCCTGTACCTGCTTCTGGGCTGGTTGATCGTCTCGGTGGCCCCGGCGCTGCTGCACAACACCGGCGTCGCGGTCTTCGTCCTCCTGGCGGTCGGCGGCTTCTTCTACAGTCTCGGCGGCGTGCTCTACGCCCTGCACTGGCCCGAGCCGTGGCCGGGCACCTTCGGCCACCACGAGGTCTTCCACACTTGCACCGCCGTCGCCGCGGCCCTGCACTACATCGCCGTGTGGCTGCTGGTTCTGGGCACCTGACGCCCGCCTACGACACCACGTCGTCGTAAGCTCGACGCGTGTCCGCACCCGATCCCTCGCTGCTGCCGCGCCTGCGCGCGGTCACCGTGGGTGCGGTGGGCACGGGCACCGGCGTTTCGGCCCACGCACAAGGGCACGGCGCACTCCCCGACGGCAGCGGCCTGCTGGTGATCGCCGCGGCCGGACTGGCCCTCGGCCTGGTCGCCGGACGCACCGGCACCACCGCCGCCGCACCCTGGCGGCTGCTCCCCCTGCTGGCCGGCGGGCAACTGCTGGTGCACTTCCTGCTGATCGCACTGACCGGCCATCATCACCAGCTGATCACCACGCCCATGGCGGCCATGCACACCGTCGGCACGCTGGCCGCCCTCGGCCTGATCGTCGCCGCCGAACGCCTGGTGCGCGCCGTCGCCGGCCTGGCCCGGTCCCTGGCCGCGCTGTGCACGCCGATCCCGGTCGCCGTCCGTGCCGTCCCGGCCGTGCTGCGCACCCGCGTCGTCGCCCCGCAGCCGCTGCGGCACCTGGGCACCGTCGGCACCCGCGGTCCACCCGTACTCGTCTAAGCACCCTCTCCCCCCACCGACCCGCTGCGCGCCGCGCGCCACCGGGCCGGTGACCTCTGCTTCGACGAAAGGCGATCCCGCCATGTCCACTTCCACCTCACCGACGCCGCCCGCCGCTGCCGCGGCCCCGGCGCCACCTCACCGGCCCAAGGCGGCCACGACCCGGCTGCTGCGGCGGCTGCACTTCTACGCGGGGATCCTGGTGGCCCCGTTCCTGCTGATCGCCGCGATCAGCGGCGGCCTGTACGCGCTCGCGCCGTCGGCCGAGCAGTTCATCTACCGCGCACAGCTGCACACCGATTCGGCCGGTCCGGCCCAGTCGATCTCCGCGCAGATCGACGCCGCCCGCGCGCACCGGCCGGACCTGACCGTCGACGCGGTACGCCCGGCCACCGAGCCCGGCCAGACCACCCGGGTGCTGTTCGCCGATCCGGCGCTGCCCGAGTCCACCCGGCTCGCGGTCTTCGTCGACCCGGCGACCCTGCACGTGCAGGGCGAACTGCCCAGCTACGGCAGCAGCGCGTCCCTGCCGGTGCGCACCTGGATCGACGGTCTGCACCGCGATCTGCACCTGGGTGAACCCGGACGCCTCTACAGCGAGTTCGCCGCATCGTGGCTGTGGGTGATCGCCCTGGCCGGCCTGGCACTGTGGGTCGCGACCCGGCGCAAGCGCCCGACGCGCCGCACCGGCCGCGCCCGCACGGCGCACTGGCACGGCCTGCTGGGCGTGTGGATCGTCGTCGGCCTGGTCTTCCTGTCCGCGACGGGCCTCACCTGGTCCCGCTACGCCGGGCAGAACGTCACCGATCTGCGGTCCGCACTGCACTGGACGCAGCCCACGGTCGACACCTCTCTCGTCCCGGCGGCGGCTGCCGCCGCCGGGCACGACAGCCACGCCGGGCACGACGGTCACGGCGGCGCGGCACCGGTCGGCAGTGCGGCCGTCGCCGACGAGAACGCCGGCTACGCCGACACCGCGCTGGCGCTGGCGCGCTCGGCGGGCGTCGGACGGACCGACGCCGTCGAGATCTCGATCCCGTCGGAGGCCGACACCGCGTTCACCGTCACCGAGGTCCGCGCTCCGTGGCAGTTCTCCCCGAACACCGCGGTGGTGGATCCGGCCCGCGACAGCGTGGTCGGCGTGAACTGGTTCGCCGACTGGCCGGTGGCCGCCCAGTGGGCCAACCTCGGGATCGCCCTGCACATGGGCATCCTGTTCGGGCTGCTCAATCAGCTGGTGCTGGCCGCACTCGCCGTCGCCCTGACGGTCGTCATCGTGTTCGGCTACCGGATGTGGTGGCAGCGCCGGCCCCGCGGCGCGAACCGGCCCGGTCGGGCACCGGACCGCGGCGCACTGGCGGACCTGCCGTGGCCGGCGGTCGCCGCCGTCGCGGTGGTCGCGATCGCCGTGGGCTGGTTCATCCCGCTGCTGGGCTGGCCGCTGCTGGCGTTCCTGGCGGTCGACGTCGCCGTCGGCCTGTGGCAGCGGCGTCAGCGACCGGCGCGGGCCAGCTCCTCCAGGACCTGAGCGCTGGCCTCCCAGCCCATGCACTTGTCGGTGACCGACTGGCCGTAGACCAGTTCGCCGGCCTCGACCGGCTGGGCGCCGGGCACCAGGAAGCTCTCGAGCATCACGCCGCTGATCACCGGATCGGCGCCGTCGCGGCGCGCGGCGGCCACCATCTCGGCCACCTCGACGGCGACCTGGGCCTGGCGCTCGTGGTCCTTGCCGGAGTTGGCGTGCGAGCAGTCGAGCATCACCTTCGGGGACAGTCCGGCGCCGCCGAGGCGCTCGACCGCGGCGGTCACCGAATCGGCGTCGTAGTTCGGCCCGCCGGTGCCGCCGCGCAGAATCACGTGGCAGTCCTCGTTGCCCGAGGTCTGCACCACGGCGCCGCGGCCGAAGTCGTCGAGCCCGAAGAACACGTGCCGGCTGGCCGCCGCCTTCGCGCCGTCGATGGCCACCTGGACGTTGCCGTCGGTGCCGTTCTTGAAGCCGATCGGCATGGACAGACCCGAGGCCAGCTGGCGGTGCACCTGCGATTCGGTGGTGCGTGCGCCGATCGCGCCCCACGCCACGGCGTCGGCGATGTACTGCGGGCTGGTGGGCTCCAGGAACTCGCAGCCGACGGGCAGACCGAGGTCGATCACGTCCAGCAGCAGCTTGCGCGCCAGGCGCAGGCCCTTCTCCACGTCGTACGACTCGTCCATGTCCGGATCGTTGATCAGGCCCTTCCAGCCGATCGTGGTGCGGGGCTTCTCGAAGTAGACACGCATGACGATTTTCAGGGTGCCGGCGTATTCGGCGGCCAGCGGCGCCAGGCGGCGCGCGTAGTCGATGGCGGCCACCGGGTCGTGCACCGAGCAAGGGCCGACGACGACGATCAGCCGGTCGTCCCGGCCGGCCAGGATCGCGGCGATCTCCTCGCGGTCGCGGGCGACGATCTCGGCGCGGCGGGCGGTCAGCGGCAGTTCGCTGCGCAGGCTGTCCGGCGACGGGATCGGTGAGAAGGCCGTGACCCGGCGGTCAGAGGTCGAAGTGCTGTTCGCCGCGGCTTCGGGGGCGATGGTCATGGGTGGTGCCTTTCGGGTGTGGGCGCGGGATGGTTCCGGTGTCCGTGTTCCCGAGTGACGGCGAGGCGAGGCCCGGAAACGACGAAAGCAGCGACCAGATGGTCACTGCTTCGGCTCCGGGGCGTGCGGTCGTGCGCGAGTCAGCGCTTCATCGCAGGCTCACCCGGAGCCTCGATAAAACGCCAATAGGCGACGTGCACGGTGATGTTCACGTCGTCGAGGCTAGCACAAGCCCGTCGGCCAGTGCCTGGGCGTCGGTCACCGGCAGCGCGCAGACGGTGCCGCGGCACACGTAGGCGGCGTCGGCGCCGTCGACCGGTCCCCGCCCTTCCAGCAGCGGCGACGCATCGCGCGCTCCCGCGACGACGACGGTGCCGCCCGGGGCGAGACGTCGAGCCTGAGCGGCCAGTGCGCCGTCGCTGTCGGGCGTCTGTGCGACGGCCACCTGCAGCGGTCCGGCCAGCCGGGCGAGGGCGACGGCCAGCCAGTGTCCGGCCGATCGCGGCATCTTCTCCAGGATCAGGCCCGCGCGCGTCAGCGTCTGATCGGCCAGCTCGCCGTATCGCGCCGCCTGGCTCTCCGGCGCGAGCATCGACGCGGTCAGCAGGGCCTCGGCCATCAGCGAGGCGCCCGCCGGGGTGGCGCCGTCGACCGGATCGCGCGGCCGGGTGATCAGCGAGCCGCCCGGTGCGTCGAACCAGGCGCCGGGCGCCTCCGCATCGGCGAACCGATCGATCGCCAGATCCAGCACTTCCAGGCCGCGGTCGCGCCAGGGATTCTCGCCGGTGATCTGGTGCAGGGTCAGCAGAGCGGTCGCCAGGGCGGCGTGATCGTCCAGTGCCGCAAGGGGTTCGCCGACTCGTCCACCCAGCGAGGCGCGCCGCAGCACACCGTCGACCAGGTGCAGCGACCAGATCGCCTCCGCAGTCACCGCCGCTCGCTCCACCCATTCGGGCCGGTGGAGGGCGGCGCCCGCCTCGGCCAGCGCCGTGACGGCGAGGGCGTTCCACACCACCACGACCTTGTCGTCACGTGCGGGCTGGGGCCGCTCGGCACGCGCGGCGAGCAGACGCACCCGCACCGACGCGAAGCGTTCCGCGTCGTCGGGGTCGGCCGGCAGTTGCAGCGTGGAGGTGCCGTTCTCGAAGGTGCCGTCGTCGGTCACGGTGAACAGCGTTGCCGCCCAGGCGCCGTCGTCGTCGCCGAGGATCTGCCGCAGTTGCGCGGGCGTCCACACATAGGTGAGGCCCTCCACGCCGTCGGTGTCGGCATCCAGTGACGAGGCGTAGCCCCGGCCGGTCCACAGGGCGTCGTCGAGGAAACCGACGGTCTCGGCGGTGATACGCGCGGCCAGCGGGTCGCCGGTGCGCCGGGCCAGGTGCGCGTAGGCACGCAGCAGAAGTGCGTTGTCGTACAGCATCTTCTCGAAGTGCGGGACCACCCAGTCGGCGTCCACGGCGTACCGCGCGAATCCGCCGGCGAGCTGGTCGTAGATGCCGCCGCGCGCCATCGCCGCGCAGGCGCGTTCGCTCGCGGCCAGCGCCTCCCGGTCACCACCGAGCTCGGCGGCCCGCAGCAGCCCTTCCAGCAGCGCCGACGGCGGGAACTTGGGGGCACCGCCGAATCCGGCCGCCCGCGGATCCTCGTCGGCCAGGACCGCGGCGACCGCGGCGGCCAGCAGCCGGCCGTCGATGCCCGGACCGGGCGGCACGGGACCGGCATTGGCCCGCAGATGCTCGGTGATGCTCTCCGAGGCCCGATGCACCTCGTCGCGTCGCTCGGTCCAGGTGCTGCTGATGGCCGCGAGGATCTGCCCGAAGCCGGGCATGCCGCCGCGCGGCACCGGCGGGTAGTAGGTGCCGCAGTAGAACGGTTCGGCGTCCGGGGTGAGGAAGCAGGTCATCGGCCAGCCGCCCTGGCCGGTCATGGCCACCGTGGCGGCCATGTAGATGGCGTCGATGTCGGGCCGCTCCTCGCGGTCGACCTTGATGCAGACGAAGCCGTCGTTCATCTGTGCGGCGAGCGCGGGGTCCTCGAAGGATTCGTGCGCCATGACGTGGCACCAGTGGCAGGCCGCGTAGCCGACCGACAGCAGCACCGGGACGTCGCGCTCGCGCGCTTCGGCGAAGGCCTCGTCGGACCACTGCTGCCAGTGCACCGGATTCTCCGCGTGCTGGCGGAGATACGGGCTGGTGGCGTCGCCGAGTCTGTTACCGGCTGGAGCCATGGTCATCGGACTGATCGGCGAGTCCGGCGGCATCCGACGGTGCCCGCGGCTGTTCGGACGCGGCCTCTGTCTCGTCGTCGACCGTGTCGGTGCCCTCGTCGAAGGCCTGGTCGGGTTCGGGATGCTCGGTGTCGAAGCTTTCCGGCAGCTTGCGGAGCTGCTTGTTCATCGACCGGATGAGCAGGAAGGTGGCCACCAGCAGCACCACGATCACGAGCAGGCCGACCGGTGAGGCCTTGCCGAACTCGGGTCCCTTGGTCTCTTGGGCGGCGAGCACGAATGTCGCGTCGCCGGCCAGGTTGAGCACAGTGTTCACGGCTCCTCGATTCCGTCGAAGAGGTCGTTCTCGGGGATCGCGGTCTGCACGCGGGTCTGCGCCAGTTCGAACTCCTCGGTCGGCCACAGACGCTGCTGCCATTCCAGCGGCACCGCGAAGAAGAAGCCGTTGGGGTCGATCTGGGTGGCGTGCGCCCGGAGCGCGTCGTCACGCTGCGGGAAGTACTCGCCGCACGTCACCTGGGTGGTGACCCGGCCCATCAGGTCGCCCTGTTCGCGCTTCCACTTGGCGAGCCATTCCTTGAAGGGGCTCTCCTTGCCCTCCTTCTCGAACTCCTCGGAGAAGCGGTGGATGCGGTCCCGGATGAAGCCGTGCGTGTAGTACAGCTTCAGCGGCGTCCACGGCTCCCCCGCCTCGGGATAGGCCTCGGGATCGCCGGCGACGTCGAAGGCGGCGACGGAGACCTCGTGGCACCGGATGTGATCGGGGTGCGGGTAGCCGCCGTTCTCGTCGTAGGTGATCATCACGTGCGGCTTGAAGTCGCGGACCACCTTCACCAGTGCTTCGGTGGATTCCTCCAGGGGAGCCAGTGCGAAGCACCCTTCCGGCAGCGGCGGCAGCGGATCGCCCTCGGGCAGCCCGGAGTCGACGAAGCCCAGCCACGTCTGCTGCACGCCGAGCGCGGCCGCCGCGGCGGCCATCTCCTCTTTGCGGACCTCCGGCAGGTTCTCCTTGATGCCGGGCCGATCCATGGCGGGATTGAGGATGTCACCGCGCTCGCCGCCGGTCAGAGTCACGACCAGGACGTCGTGCCCGGCCGCTGCGTATTTGGCCAATGTCGCGGCCGCCTTACTGGACTCGTCGTCTGGGTGTGCATGCACAGCCATGAGTCGCAGGCGCCCCGTGCTATCGGTCACGCTTCCTCACCTTCGCTCGGTTCTGCCCTCCATGGTAGGTATTGACGCGTGAGCAGTTCAGATGGGGTCTCCGACCAGCCGAAACCGCAGAGCGGTCCGCGCGCGACGTATCCGGCCGAGCAGTCGCACGCCAGCAGGCGGCGGTGGTTCCTGGTGTGCTCCGTGGCGGTGGTCCTCGCCGGTCTGGCGCTCGCGGTGATCGGCTACCGGCAGTTCGCCGACCCGGAAGTCTCCGGTACCGCCACCGGGCACGAGATCCTCAGCTCGGACACCGTCGCCGTGCAGTACACCGTGGAACGGAACAATCCGGGCGACGCGGTGGTGTGCGTGGTCCGCGGCCGCGCCTACGACGGCGGCGAGGTCGGCCGCCGCGAGGTCCTGATCCCGGCCGGCGACGACGTACAGGTCGGCGCCCGCACCATCGTTCACACCTCCCGGCCACCGGTGATCGGCGAGGTCTTCGGCTGCACCACGTCGGTGCCGTCCTATCTGCAACCCGACAAGTGAGGTGCTGCGCATGATCGACGAAGAGAAGGCAGACTCTGGACAGCCGGGCGTTACGCGCCCGGCGCCCCGACCCAAGGTGGCGTTCGCCACCATCTCTTCTCCCTACTATCCAGTGCTGATGGCCGTGTTCGTCGGCGTCATGCTGGTCAGCAACATCGCCGCCACCAAGGGCGTCGGCCTGTTCGGCGGGTGGCTGGTGACCGACGGCGCCTTCTTCCTCTTCCCCCTCAGCTATGTGATCGGCGACGTGATCAGCGAGGTGTACGGCTTCAAGGCGATGCGGCGCACCATCTGGACCGGCTTCGCGATTCTGCTGCTGGCGGTGCTGGCGTTCACGGTGACCATCGCACTCCCCCCGCTCGACGGCTACGACAACCAGGACGCGCTCGAGGCCGTGGCCGGCGCGGTGCCACAGTTGGTGGCCGCCAGTCTCGCCGGCTATCTGATCGGCGAGTTCACCAACTCGTACGTCCTGGTGTGGATGAAGCAGCGCACCGGCGAACGGCGACTCTGGGCCCGTCTCATCGGCTCCACCGTCGCCGGCGAGTTCTTCGACACCCTCGTCTTCTGCGCGATCGCCGCCCCGGTGATCGGGGTGTCCACATGGGGCCAGTTCGCGTCCTTCGTCGTCATCGGTTTCGTGTGGAAGACGCTGATCGAAATCGTGGTCATGCCGGCGACCTACGCCGTGATTCGGCGCCTCAAGCGAGCCGAACCGTCGTACCGCCAGGCCCTGGCCGACAACTGACACGACGCACGCCGCGGGAGACGTCCACGGCAGGTCGTGTGCGGTGAAACACACCTGCTGGTATCCTGGTAGCCACACGGCCCCGCGAGGGGTCGTGTTGCTGCATTTTGAGTGCGGATGCGCTTGCAGCGGTAACGAATGCGCAGTCCGATATGCGGACAGCAAAGGAGATCCACAATGACCGATACAGGTGTCACCTGGCTGACTCCCGAGTCTGCACAGCGGCTGAAAGAGGAACTCGATTCGCTGATCGCCAACCGCGACGTCATCGCCGCCGAGATCAACGAACGACGCGAAGAGGGCGACCTCAAGGAGAACGGCGGGTACCACGCAGCCCGCGAGGAGCAGGGCCAGCAAGAGGCCCGCATCCGCCAGCTGCAGGACCTGCTGAACAACGCCGAGATCGGTCAGGCCCCCACCCAGTCGGGTGTGGCGCTGCCTGGCTCGGTGGTGACCGTCTACTTCGGCGACGACGAGAAGGACACCGAGAGCTTCCTGATCGCCACCCGCGAGGAGAGCATCGCGACCGACGTCGAGGTCTACTCCCCCAACTCGCCGCTGGGTTCGGCGATCATCGACGCGAAGGTCGGCGAGACTCGCACCTACCTGGTGCCCAGCGGAGCCGAGGTCAGCGTCACCCTGGTGAGCGCGGAGCCATACCAGCACTGACGCACAGCGTTCGACACAGTCGCGAAGGCCGGGCCGCAGTCACTGCGGCCCGGCCTTCGTCTGTGCGGAAAGTCTGTGCGGGCGGTCAGCTCTCGGCGTCGGCGGCGATCAGCCTGTGCAGATCGGCTTCGACGGCGGACAGCGCCTTGCGATCTTCCTGCTCACGGGAGCGTGCCGGCAGTGGCGCCGCGACGTCCGGCAGCAGGTACACGGGCGGAACGTCGAGGGCCCTCGCCAAGCGGTAGACGGTCGACAGCTGCGGGTCGGAGATGTTGGGCGGCCGATTGCTGGTGGCCCGCTCCAGATTCGAGACCGCGTTGCGGTGCATGCCGCTGCGGTGCGCCAATTCCTCCTGCGAGTACCCGCGCTCCTTGCGAATGGTGACCAGCCGGTGTGCGAACGAGTACGCGTAGGTGTCCCACTCCAGGGATCCTCGCTCGTTGACTGCCACCCATTCAATCTGGCCAATCCACACCGGAATGTCTGCCCACCGCAGTGTGCACAAAGTCTCTGTGGCTCAACATCTTTCGCCCGCGGGTGTCAGCGTGGCATCTTGTCGATCGTCGCCTTCGTGAACGCGATCGCCCGCTCACACACCTCCTCCACCGGAGGGTGAGGGACGCCATGATGGATTACGATCGTGTTGACCGCGGCCTCCCCTGACTGGACATAAGTGTCACAATCAGCTCCATCAGCAAGCCGGTGGACGCCGACCGTTCGGCCCTGAATGTCTAGGTCCCTCATCCAGATATCGACGCCACTCCTCTTTGACTGCTTGTCGACAGCAAGGCCCGGTGAGTTCCCAACCACCTGCGACACGCTCCACGATCCACTCTGCGGGACGATCCGGTATTGCCACCTACACCCTCGGAGAGTCTGTCCGTCCGTACCAGCCACGTCGCGGACACTGTCCGGGATCACGCCCAGATTCATCAACTCACTTGCCTCAAGTGCAGTGCATGGCTCATACGAAGTGCCGTCGTTTCGTGCATTCCACCGACTTTTCAGACGCGTCTCAAACGGCAATCGTTTCCCGGCGGAATCTGTCTGCCTGATGCCGTCTGAACTCGGGGTTGTCCCACGATGACTGGATTGTGCCGTGGAGCCATCAGGCCCTCGACCACACGCCATCAGCACGAAGGTCATCGTGACGAAGTACGCCACGATCATCAGACGGTTGGACAATCCTTTCCTGGATATCAGCACGGGAGGTCTCCACACGCCTCCTGGTCCTGCACCTCATAGGCCTGGGCCGCGGCCGTCGAGTTCGCAGCCAACGTGCGACTCGCTGTCACTAGCCTCTCAAATTCGGCACTGACACCGCCCACGATCTCGCGAAGGCGGCCGTACAAGGCTGTGCCCTCAACGCACTCAATTCCGAAGTAGTTGCGGGCAACTACAGAGCGAAGAGCGGTGTCTAGGCCTTCCAGATCCGCCGCAGCTTGCTCCGCGACGCGGGCACGGTCGCGCCAGACTTCAGCAATCGAGACCAGGTCTGACATGCACCCTCCGAGCGTCCATGGGCCTGCGGTGGGGACCGACTCCCCCCGAAGGTCGGTCCCCATCGCAGTCCCCCCGAACGTCGAATCTGCCACCCCCCGATCAGCAGTTTCGGCGTTGTAAGAATTAGACGCACCGAAGAGCGATCCGGTTCCACATTTCGTCGAGAAAGTTCAGATCGGTCCCCGCGTACACTTGCCGACCATGGCGTATGCACTCGAATCATTCGACGAAGAATTCTTCACCACGGCCCCGCTCAGTTACGAGATCGACGTGAACGTTCCGGTGGCGCCGGCGCAGGTGTGGGCCGAGTTCACGCGTCAGAACACCCTGGACTGGTGCCGGGCCCTGCGGTCGGTCAACTACACGTCGCCGCAGCCGTACCGGCCGGGCACCACGCGCTCAGTGGTCCTGGCTCCCGGAATCATCAAGATGGACGAATTCTTCTTCATCTGGGACGAGGACGCCGAAGCCGAGACCTTCCGCCACGCCTTCCACGGTGTCAGCGCGAACATCCCGGGTCTGCGGCGGTTCGGCGAGTACACCGAAGTGACTCCCGCCGAGCACGGGTCGCGCCTGGTCTGGCGTTTCGCCATGGAGCTGGCGGGCGTGGGTCTCCCTGGATTCCTGTCGGGGCCGATCGCGAACGCCGCCTTCTCCACGGTGCGCACCGACACCATCAAGCACTTCGCCCAGTGCTGATCCGAGCGAAGTGACCGAGCAGGCTCCGGCTAAGCCAGGGCCTGTTCCACGTCGGCGATCAGATCGGCTTCGTCTTCGATGCCTACTGACAGACGCACCAGGTCGTCCGGCACCTCCAGAAGGGAGCCCGCGGTGGAGGCGTGGGTCATCGCCCCGGGGTGCTCGATCAGCGACTCGATGCCACCGAGCGACTCGGCCAGCGTGAAGATCTTGGTCCGCGCGCAGAAGTCCAGCGCCGCTTCCCGTCCGCCGGCCAGCCGCACCGAGATCATGCCGCCGTAGCGACGCATCTGACGCGCCGCCGCGTCGTGTCCGGGATGGTCTTCCAGGCCCGGGTACAGCACCGACGACACCTTCGGGTGGGCGGTGAAGAACTCGACCAGCTTCTCGGCGTTGTCGCAGTGGCGGTCCATCCGGACCGCGAGGGTCTTGATCCCGCGAAGCGTCAGGTACGAGTCGAACGGGCCGGGCACGGCGCCCGCGCCGTTCTGCAAGAAGGCGATGTCGGCGTCGAACTGTTCGTCGTTGGTCACCAGCGCGCCGCCCACCACGTCCGAATGACCACCCAGGTACTTGGTGGTCGAATGCACGACGACGTCGGCGCCCAGATCGATCGGCCGCTGCAGGTAAGGAGTGGCGAACGTGTTGTCCACCACCAGCTTTGCACCACCGGCATGGGTGACGTCGGCGATGGCCGCGATGTCCCCGACGTTCAGCAGCGGGTTGGTGGGCGTCTCCACCCACACCAGCTTGGTCTTGGGTGTCATCGCCGCGGCAATCGCATCGACGTCGGCCACCGGAGCCACCGAGTACTCGATGCCCCACTGCGAGAAGACCTTGTCGATCAGCCGGAAGGTGCCGCCGTAGGCGTCGTTCGGGATCACCAGATGATCACCGGGACGCAGCGCCGCCCGCAGGATGGCGTCCGTCGCGGCCATACCCGAGGCGAAACCTCTTCCGTACGAACCGTTCTCGATCGCGGCGATGTTCTCCTCGAGCACCCGCCGGGTGGGATTTCCGGTGCGCGCGTACTCGAAGCCGTCGCGCATGCCCCCGACGCCGTCCTGCGCGAACGTCGAACTGGCATAGATCGGCACGTTCACCGCACCGGTTCGGGAGTCCGGGTCCCAGCCCGCGTGGATGGCCTTGGTCGAAAAGCCCTGATCGGTCACTGCTTGTCCTCCCGGGTCGGAAGCGGATGGGTACTGGCGTAGGCGAGCAGGTCGTGCCGCGTGATCACGCCGACCGGCTTGCCGTCCTCCACCACCATCAACGCATCGGAGGTACTCAAAGCTTCCATCGCCATCGACACCGGCTCGCCGGCGCCGATCTGCGGGAAGGCCTCACCCATGTGCGCCGACACCGGATCGGCCAGCGTTGCCCGGCCCTCGAAGACCGCGGACAGCAGGTCGCGCTCGTTCACCGCGCCGGCGATCTCGCCGGCCATGATCGGCGGCTCCGCCCCGACCACCGGCATCTGGGAGACGCCGAACTCACGCAGGATCTCGATCGCGTCGCGCAGCGTCTCCTGCGGATGGGTGTGCACCAGATCGGGCAGCGCGCCCGTCTTGCCGCGCAGCACCTCGCCCACCGTCGACTCCGGCTTCTCGCCTTCCAGCGGCGTGCGCAGGAAGCCGTAGCTGCTCATCCAGTCGTCGTTGAAGATCTTCGACAGGTAGCCCCGGCCACCGTCGGGCAGCAGCACCACGACCACCGCGTCCGGGCCCTCGCGCTCGGCCACCTGCAGGGCGGCCACCACGGCCATGCCGCAGGAACCGCCGACCAGCAGCCCCTCCTCGCGGGCCAGCCGGCGCGTCATCTCGAACGAGTCCGCGTCCGAGACGGCGATGATCTCGTCGGGCACGGTGGGGTCGTAGGCGTCCGGCCAGAAGTCCTCGCCGACACCCTCGACCAAGTACGGCCGGCCCGAGCCGCCCGAGTACACCGACCCCTCCGGGTCCACGCCGACCACCTTCACGCGCCCGTCGGAGACCTCCTTGAGGTAGCGACCGGTGCCGGTGATGGTGCCGCCGGTGCCGACGCCGGCGACGAAGTGCGTCACCGTGCCGTCGGTGTCCTCCCAGATCTCCGGACCGGTGGTCTCGTAGTGACTGCGCGGACCGTTCTGGTTGGCGTACTGGTTGGGCTTCCACGCACCGTCGATCTCCTCGACCAGGCGATCGGAGACGTTGTAGTAGCTGTCCGGGTGCTCCGGCGGCACCGCCGTCGGGCACACGACCACCTGCGCGCCGTAGGCCCGCAGGACGTTCCGCTTGTCCTCGGCCACCTTGTCCGGGCACACGAAGACGCACTTGTAGCCGCGCTGCTGAGCGACCAGCGCCAGCCCCACGCCGGTGTTGCCCGACGTCGGTTCGACGATGGTGCCACCCGGCTTCAGCTCACCCGACTCCTCGGCGGCGTCGATCATCCGCGTGGCGATGCGGTCCTTCGAGCTTCCACCGGGGTTCAGGTACTCGAGTTTCGCAGCGACCAGACCCGAGCCCGGCTTGGTGACCGAGTTGAGCTTGACCAGCGGCGTGTTACCGACCAGATCCACGACATGATTGGCGATGCGCATGCACCCATAGTCCCATCCCTCCGGGACGAACTCGACTCTGGTCCGCCTCAGTATGGCGCTGGGTTACTCTGACGGCATGCCAGAAGCTGTCATCGTTGCCACTGCCCGCTCCCCGATCGGCCGCGCCGGGAAGGGATCCCTCAAGGATGTCCGCCCCGACGAGCTCGCCCGCCAGATGGTCTCCACGGCCCTGTCGAAGGTGCCCGAACTCGACGTGGCCGACATCGAGGACATCCACCTCGGCATCGGCCAGCCCGGCGGTGCCGGCGGGTACAACATCGCCCGCGTCGTCGCTGTGGAGCTCGGCCTGGACCACGTTCCCGGCGTCTCGGTGAACCGCTACTGCTCGTCGTCGCTGCAGACCACTCGCATGGCCCTGCACGCCATCAAGGCCGGCGAGGGCGACGTCATCATCTCCGGCGGTGTGGAGAGCGTGTCGAGCTTCGGCACCTCGGGTGCCGCCGACGGCGCCCCCAACTCCAAGAACCCGGTCTTCGCCGACGCCGAGGCCCGCACTGCGCTCGCCGCGCAGGGTGGCCAGGGCCCGTGGCACGATCCCCGCGAGGACGGCCTGATCCCCGACGTCTACATCGCGATGGGCCAGACCGCCGAGAACGTCGTGAGCTTCACCGGCATCTCGCGCGAGGACCAGGACCGTTGGGGCGTGCTGAGCCAGAACCGCGCCGAGAAGGCGATCGCGGACGGCTTCTTCGCCCGCGAGATCGACCCGATCACCCTCGCCGACGGCACCCAGGTGACCACCGACGACGGCCCCCGCGCCGGCACCACCTACGAGAAGATCAGCCAGCTGCAGCCGGTCTTCCGTCCCGACGGCACCATCACCGCCGGCAACGCCTGCCCGCTGAACGACGGCGCCGCCGCCCTGGTGATCATGAGCGACACCAAGGCCAAGGAACTGGGGCTGACCCCGCTGGCACGCATCGTCGCCACCGCCGCCACCGGCCTGTCCCCCGAGATCATGGGCCTCGGCCCGATCGAGGCGGTCCGCAAGGTGCTGCGCATCGCCGACATGTCCATCAGCGACATCGACCTCTACGAGATCAACGAGGCCTTCGCCGTGCAGGTGCTCGGCTCGGCCGACGTCCTCGGCATGGATCACGACCGCCTGAACGTCTCCGGCGGAGCGATCGCGCTGGGCCACCCGTTCGGCATGACCGGCGCCCGGATCACCACCACCCTGCTGAACAACCTGACCACGCACGACAAGACCTTCGGTCTGGAGACCATGTGCGTCGGCGGCGGCCAGGGCATGGCGATGATCATCGAACGCCTCAGCTGACCTACCGATTCTTGGCGCTTCAACCGACCTCCACGGTCGGTTGAAGCGCCAAAATCTTTTCCGGGGGTCGGCGCGGCGAGGGAACCGGCACCGCACACGGCGCGTCTAACCGAGCATGGACCCCGTCGACGCCTTCCTCGCCGACCACGACGGTGTGATCACCACGTCGCAGGCACGCTCACTCGGCCTCACCCAGCGACAGGTCAGCCGCAGGCTGAAGGCCGGCCGCTGGCTGACGATGTCCCGGGGTGTGCACCTGTCGAGCCAGCACCATCTGACGGACGTGGCACGGGTGCGCGTCGCCGTGGCGACCCACCGCGCAGTCGCCGACCGCACTGCGGCGGCGTTCTGGCACGGCCTGATCGACACGCTCCCACCGGTGGTGACGGTCAGCGCACCCCGCAGCGTCCACGGCCAGACTCAGTCGCCGTTCGCCGTCTCCGTCAAACGCCGCTCCTTCCCCGCCGAAGACCAGGAAGAGCTGCGGGGCATCAAGGTGACGCGCCGGCCCCTGACCGTCCTGGCGGCGGCGCAGGAAGTCGATGACGGCGCCGCGCTGATCGACCGGGCGCTGCAGCAGGGTGAGGTCACCATCGAATCGCTTCGCGCAGCCCTGGACCGCAACTCCGCGCACGGCCTCAGCCTGGCCCGGGAACTGATTGCAGTACTCGAAGCCGGCAGCGAGTCGACCGCCGAGCGACTGTTCGTCGAGATCCTGCGCCTGCACGAGATCACCGGATGGGTACAGCAGTTCCAGCTGGCCGGCAGGCGGCTCGACTTCGCCTGGCCCGCACGGCGGGTGGCGGTGGAGATCAACGGCTGGTCGTATCACCGCACGCACTCGCGGTTCGAGTCCGACAGCGACAAGGCCGCCTCGCTCGCCGCCATCGGATGGCTGCTGCTGCCGTTCTCCTGGAAGGCGATCCGCTACGACGCCGAGGACTGCGTGCTCAAACTGACCAATGCCCTCAACTCCCGGGGCTGAGGGCAGAATTATGGCGCTTTGACCGACCTCAGGGGTCGGTCAAAGCGCCAAGAATTTCTTGAGAGGTGTGACTAGTCGCTGTTCAGGTACGTCAGCAGTCGCAGGATCTCGACGTACAGCCAGACCAGGGTGACGGTCAGGCCGAGCGCGACGCCCCAGGCGGCCTTCGACGGAGCGCCGGCCTTGACCAGGCGGTCGGCGGCGTCGAAGTCGATCAGGAACGAGAACGCGGCCAGCGCGATGCACACCAGCGAGAAGATGATCGCGATGGGCCCACCGCTGCGGATGCCCATGTCGACGCCGAACAGGCCCAGGACCAGGTTGCCGAGCATCAGAGCCAGCACGCCGAACAGTCCGGCCATCAGCATGCGCGTGAAGCGCGGGGTGACGCGGATGGCGCCGACCTTGTAGACCACGAGCATGCCGGCGAAGACGCCGACGGTGCCCAGGACGGCCTGGCCGATCAGGGCTCCGGCGCTGACGCCGTCACCGACCATGAAGTTCGCGAACACGAACGAGATCGAGCCGACGAACAGACCCTGCAGCGCCGCGTACGACAACACGATCGCGGGATTGTCCTGCTTGCGGCCGAAGCTGGCGACCAGCACCAGCACCAGGCCGCCGATGGCGCCGACGGCCAGCAGCGGGGTGGCCAGAGCCATCTGGGCGCTGTCACCGGCACGCGAGGCGATCGCGGCGTAGGCCGCGACGGCGACGACGATCAGAAGGCCGAGAGTCATCCCGGTCTTCACGACGATGTCGTCGATGGTGATCTGGCGGCTCGACGTGGGGGCCTGGACGAAATCCTGCTGGCCCTGCTGGTCGTAGGGGCTGGTCTGCTGACGGCCGGCGGTCCACGCGGCCTGCTGGGCGCCCGGCACAGCCTGACCGAAGCCGGCGTAGGGGGCAGGCTGGTTATCGCGGATCACTCCGCGCATCACCGGGTTGCTGCTCTCGCGCACTGTTGTTGCTCCTTCGAAACGAATTGGATGCGACCACTCTTGCCGATTCAACGCCCGTCGCGCCGCATTGGTTCCGACTTTACCGACTCTTGACCAATTCCGTTGAACGCGCCTCCAACCTGGAACGTGTTCTAGAGATCGCCTCCCCGGAGCGGCGCCTCGTGTTTGCATGTTGGTGTGTCTTCCCTCGCATCCGATGCCGATGAAGGTCGCGAGATCGCGCGACCCACCCAGTCCCAGCGCGAACCCGAATGGCTGCGCGACCGTCTCGACGCCTGGATCAAAGCCAGGGCCGGCGACGACGCCGGCGTGACCGAGGTGGTTCTCCCCTCGGCCAACGGCATGTCCAGCGAGACCCTGCTGGCCGAGGCAGTCGTCGACGGACGGCCGGAGAGCCTGGTGGTGCGCGTCGCACCGCTGGCCGCCAGTGATCCGGTGTTCCCCTCGTACGACCTGGACGGCCAGTTCAAGCTGATCGAGCACGTGTCCAAGACCACCGAGGTGCCGGTGCCCCGGCTGTGGTGGTCCGAGCCGGACGCGGAAGCGCTGGGCGCACCGTTCTTCGTGATGAGCCGCGCCGAGGGCCGTGTCCCACCGGACGTGATGCCGTACACGTTCGGATCGTGGGTCACCGAGGCCACGCCGGAAGAGCGTGCCGAGATGGTGCGAGGCAGCGTCGAGGTCCTCGGCCGGATCCACGCCGCTCCGCTCGACGGCGCGGACCTGGAGCCGCCGCGCGACGACGAGACGCCGCTGCGCGCGCACCTGCGCCGGCTTCGTGAGTTCTACGACTGGACGAGCCGCGACGGCATATCGGCGCCGCTGATCGAACGCGCCTTCTCCTGGGTCGAGGCGAATCTGCCTCCCGAGAACGACGACCCCGTGCTGTGTTGGGGCGACGCCCGGATCGGCAACATCATGTACGACGGCTTCACCCCGACTGCCGTGCTCGACTGGGAGATGGCGGCCGTCGGACCGCGTGAGCTCGACATCGCCTGGATGATCTTCCTGCACCGGTTCTTCCAGGACATCACCGAGATGGCCGGCATGGAAGGACTCCCCGACTTCCTCACCCGCGACCAGGTGGCCGCCGCCTACCTCGCCGAGACCGGTCACCAGCCCAGCAACCTGGACTTCTACACGCTGTACTCGGCGCTGATCCACGCGGTCGTGATGTACCGGATTCAAACGCGTGCGATCCACTTCGGTCAGGCCGAGGCGCCGGAGGATCCCGACGACATGATCATGCACCGCAAGACGCTCGAGGCCATGCTCGACGGCGAGTACTGGGGGGCGATCAAGTGACGCTCTCCCCAATGGACGACCATCCCGTTCATCAGATCGCCGAGGTGATCCGGCACGTCGGCACCTCCGACCGGAACTTCTACGACCGCTACTACTTCAACTGCCATCCCCGACTGGCCGGCGGCGACGAGGATCCCACCGGCCCGTGGCTCATCTTCGGTCTGGGCGTCTATCCCAATCTGGCGGTCACGGACTGCTTCGTCGTCGTCCGCCACGGCGATGACCACATCGTCGTGCGTGGTTCGCGCGCGCTCGGAGACGACCGGGACGACCTGCGGGTCGGCCCCTTCCGCATCGAGGTGCTCGAAGGCCTTCAGCGCCTACGGATCTCGCTGGAACCGGGGCACGGCGACGTCTCCTTCGACATGGAGTTCACCGCGGATGCCCCGGCGGCGTTGGAGCCGCGGCACTTCCAGCGGCAGCTGGAACGCGTCACTTTCGACACCCAGCGCTTCGTCCAGACCGGCGCCTGGTCGGGCTCGATCACCCTGGACGGCAAGCGGTTCGACGTCGACCCGGACACCTGGCGCGGCAACCGCGACCGGTCATGGGGCGTGCGGCCGGTCGGCGAGGCCGAGCCGCCGGGCCGGCGGGCGGCAGACACCGATTCGGCGGGGTTCTTCTGGATTTACGCTGTCATGAGATTCGACGACTTCGCGGTGGTCTCCATCGTGCAGGAACAGCGCGACGGCGAGCGCGTGATGGGCGACGCCCGCCTGATCTGGGCCGACCCGGCACGCGGGATCGAGTGGCTGGGCCGGGTGGAACACGAGATCACCTTCATCCCGGGTGGTCGCGAGCCGTCCTCGGCGATCTTGCGGTTCATCAAGCCGTCGGGCGCCACCACCGTCGTCGAGGCGACGCCCCAGTTGGGCAACTACATCGGCTTCGGCACCGGCTACGGGCTGGAGCAGGATTGGCGCCACGGCATGTGGCAGGGCGACGAGAAGGTCGAAGCCCAACGGCTCAAGGTGTCCGAGCTGGATCCGACCATGAAGCTGTTCTGCCCGGTCGACCACGTGGCCTCGTTCACGCTGACCGATGCCGACGGCACAGTCCATCACGGTGAAGGACTCTTCGAGTTCGCGGTGATCGGCCCGCACGACCAGTACGGGTTCGCCGACTACGTCGACGTGACGCCGGTGTAGCGCTCCCAGCCCTGCCGGAGCGCGTCGGTGAAGACCTCGGCCGTCTGGGCGCCGGCGACGACGAAGTGGCGGTCGAGCACGAAGTAGGGCACGCCCTGGCAGTTCAGTTCGCGGGCGAGCTGCTCGTCGTCGCGCACCGCCTGCGCGTAGCGCTCACCGTCGTCGAGCACCGCGCGCACCTCGGCCTCGTCCAGGCCCTCCCCGACGGCCACCTCGACCCAGCGTTCGCGGTCGCCGAACAGGCGGCGCTCATCGCCGAAGTTGGCGTGGAAGAAGGCCAGCAACAGATCCTCGGCACGGCCCGACTCGGCGGCGAGGTGCACCAGCCGGTGCATGTCGAAGGAGTCGCCGAAGTCGCGGTTCGACGTCACATACGGCAGCCCGAAGCCCTCGGCCATCTCAGCGATCTGCAGTTCTCCCTGCGCCGCCTGCTCGTGCGTGTAGCCGTACTTCGCCGCCAGGTGCTCCACGACGTCTCCGGCGGCCCCGCGCGGCTGCGAGGGATCCAGCTCGAAGGACCGGTGGATCACCTCGATGTCGTCGGCGTGGTCGAAGTCGCCGAGCCCGACGAGGAACTGGTTGACTCCCAGGTAGCAGAACGGGCAGTTGATGTCGGACCAGATCTCCACCTGCATGCGTGCGTCACTCACCCCGTCATCGTATCCCCCGCCAATCGGTGGTCGAGCCCGGTCGGGCCCCTGGCAAGATGTCCCTGACGCCCCCATAGCCCAATTGGCAGAGGCAGCGGACTTAAAATCCGCCGAGTGTCGGTTCGAGTCCGACTGGGGGCACCAGAACGTTCTTACTCGAACCGACACGGAACATGTCGGCGAGCCGGAGCCGATGGTTCAACCCGAACTCCCTGGAATCTCCAGGGAGTTTTTGGGTTTCTCCCTCGTCAGAGCCCTGTTGGTTGTCGGTGGCGCAGTCCGCTTCGGATGCGCTGTTGTGGTGTGTGAAGGTACGTGCTGCCTCGTGTAGCTCGCTGATCGCTGGTGTGAGTTCGTCGGTGACGACGCCCGCGTCGTCGAGCCAGAGCTTGTTGAAGCTGGCGGTGTTGAGGTCGCGCCGTCCGTCTTCGGGGGCGCGTACATAGAGTGACTGTGGGTCGTCGAGTAGATCGAGGTACTGCTGGAGATTGCGGGCACCGAGTTCGAGTTGTTCGCCGGTGTCGTCGAGACCTTGCTGCGCTCGGGTGCGTTCGGTCTGAATCTTGCGAAGCCGGACGCGGATCTTGTCCGGTGCGAGGTCGCCGTCGGCGGCTAGATCAAGCAGTCGTTCTTCCTGTTGGGCGAGCTTGTCGAGCTTCTTGCGGTAGGTGACGTGCAACCCGCGGACGTGGGCTTGGGCGTCGGCCATGGCGCGGTCGATTGCCTCGCGGATGTAGTCGAGAAACTTCGACTGTAGCCCTAGCTTGGCGTAGTGATTCAGGACGTGCCACTCGATGTCGGCCACGGGCAGGTGCGGTAGATCGCATTCACCACGTTGGCGGGCCAGGCACAGGTAGTAGGCGTAGTTGCCGCCGTTGCCTTTGGCCTCGGTGTAGACCAGCCGGGAGGTGCGGCCCTCGGCACGGCATCGTTCGCAATACAGCAGGCCTTTGAGGTAGTGGTAGTGGACGCGGTCGCGTT
This sequence comes from Gordonia caeni, assembly GCF_039537105.1. Classification (NCBI taxonomy): domain Bacteria; kingdom Bacillati; phylum Actinomycetota; class Actinomycetes; order Mycobacteriales; family Gordoniaceae; genus Gordonia; species Gordonia caeni. Next base: position 81,339 of record NZ_BAAAZW010000008.1, on the reverse strand, counting down.
GTCCTCTTGCGGAGCGGTCTTCGATGACTTTCTGCACGCGTTCGAACAGATCGGCTGAGATGATCGGCTGATGACGTCCCGGGAACGTCTCGCCCTTGTAGCGGACAATGCCGATGTAATAGGGGTCGCTGAGCATGCGGTGCAGGTGGGACCGGGACAGTTCCTTTGCGCCGCCGCGTCCTTGCGGGCGTGCTCTGAGCCCGAGGTCGGCCATGGCCTCCTGGAGTCGGTCGATCGAGTAGTCGCCGGTGGCATACATTTCGAAGGCTTGCTTGATCAGCGGAGCGCGCTCTTCGTCGACGGCGATGCCGTTGACTTGGCGCCCGTTGTGTTCGATGCGCACGTTGCGGTAGCCGATGGGGGCGCGGCCGTTGGTGCCGCCCATCTGCGCCTTGTGGCGCATCTTGACTTTGATGTCCTCGCCGGACATCCGCACCTGGACTTCGTTGATGATGTCGGTGACCGCTTCCATGGCGTCGGCCATGATGCCTTCGCCGAAGTCTTCTTTGGCGGAGACGAGCTTGACGCCCATGGCTTCGAGTCGTCGTTTGGTGATGACGGCGTCACCGAGGTTGCGGAATGCGCGCGAGCGCATGTAGATGATCACCAGCGAGACGTCGGGGTGTTCGCCGAGGTAGGCGAGCAGCTGTTTGAAGACCGGGCGTTTGTCGATGGTCTGCGCGGATGCTCCTGGCTCGACGAACTCCTTCTCGATGATGGCTCCCATTCGTGCGGCCTTGGCGTTGTTGGCCTCACGCTGGGTAGCGATTGAGTTGCCTTCGGCGTCGACGTCGGCACCGGTGTCCATCTGCCGGGTGGTCGAGACACGCAGGTATGAGACGGCGACCTGCGGCCCTGTTGTTGTGCTGTCGTTCATGTCGCTGGTCCTCCTTTCTTGCTTCGATGAGTTAGTTGCTCGCTGCCGGCTCATTGGCGTATGCCGAACTCGGCGATGACGCAGCCCCGGGGTCATTCAGCAGGGTCTCGACGTAGCGCTCCAGCCTGGCGATGGCTTCGGGCGGCAGCTGGCATATCTTGTCTTCGAGGTCACCGGCGAGTTGCGAGATCGACTCGGGTGTCTTGTAGCCAGCTGCGGCGTACATCGCGTAAAGGGACAAGCCGAGAGGTTCGGCTAGTGCGGCGATATGGGCCGGGTTCACTTTCAATACTTGGCCCTTTTCGAGCTTCGATATTTGCCCCTGGGCGACGCCGGATACCTCAGAGAGAGCACGGAAGGTGAATCCTGCTTTCGTGCGCGCATCGTGAATGAGGCTGCCGAGAGAATTATCGGCAGCCGGCTGATTAGTGGTATTTATCATTTCTAGAGTCCTCCCATTCATTTCCTATTGTATAGAAATTGTTTCGAAATGGGAATGCGAATTGTTCATTCCACATCGAATTACAGGGAAGTCTTTCCTTGTGTGTTCTTTTGGTGTGTTGTGGCGGGAGCCAGCGAGTCATCGTGAGACTCGGGCTGGCTCCCGCCGGGGTGGACGGACGGCTCCCCACGTGTGGGGCTATCCCTTGGCGGTGCGGCCGCGGGCGGACTTGGACGCCTGCGGGCTGGACGGGGCGAACAGGGCTGCGAGTGCCTGTTGCTGCACTGCGGCTTCCTTCTCGATCTCGGCGCGAAGTTCCTCGGCCTTGGCGGTGATCGCGGGATCGCCTGCCAGGGTGTCGAGGTGCTTCTCGATGGCGGTGCGGATGGTGTCCGTGACCGTCATGCCGCTGAGTTTCGACAGCATGCCGATGCGGGCGTGCAGTTCGTCGTCCAGTCGGACGGCAAGGGTCTTCATGACCGTCTCCTCCTTCCTGAGGGTGTTTGTCCGAGCAGTCCCGTGCGGGTGTTGTTCGGCCACTTCCTCGGGGTGGTGCGACCGGTGAAGGCGGAATGCTTTCACTGCTGCGGCCGCAGGCCCCCGACGAAGGGGCCTGTTCGTTACGGGATGGTGAAGACATGGACGCGGGCGTCTGATGAGGGCTCGAAGTGCACATCACCGGACAGTTCGGCGTCGCGGGCGAAGCCGGCGTAGTCGATCGACACGTAGCCACGCAGCGCGTCGGGCACCGCCGCGTCGATCGCGGTCTCGAGGCCGTCGTGCAGCACCTCGCGCGCCCAGTCCTCGGGTGAGTCGTAGTCGCCGGAGTAGGAGTCGGTAAAGGCATCGAGCATGCCGGGATCGGCATCGTGGAGCTGCGCGTAGGCGGCGAAGGCTGGGCCGTACTCGGCGATACCACGTGCCACGCGGCCCACGATGTCGAGCTGTTCGTGTTCGCCGACCTGGAAGGCGCCGAACTCGTCGTAGTCGAAGATGCCGTACTCCTCGACGTCCGGTTCGTGGCTACTGGCCAAGGTGCGCTCAACTGCGGCGCGGAGTTCCTCGTCGGTGACGGCGGCATCGATCCAGTCGCCATGCAGGTGTCCGGCGTTGTAGCCGGCCAGGCTGCCGACCCAGATGCGCGGCCGCAGCCTGGGTTGCTGCTCACGTTCGTTGTGTTGTGCTGGTTGATGGTGTTCATTCATGGATCACCTCCTTTCGTTGACCGGTCGCGCGCTCACCGTCGATGCGGTCGGCGGCCAGCGCGACATAGTCGGGGTTGATGTCGATGCCGAGCCAGTCACGGCCGAGGCTTTCGGCGGCGATGGCCGTGGTTCCGGAGCCGAGGAACGGGTCCAGTACGAGCCCCGGTTCGCTCGCTGCGTCGCACTGGCACCGCGCCCGCAACGCCAGACGGGTGGCGACAGCACCAAGCCTGTGCACCGGACGCCGGTAGGCCGCACGGCACCGGCTGCAGCGCCGTTCCGGGCAGCCGGCCCGGATCATGCGCTCAGCCAGCCGGATCGGGAAGGTCGCGAAATGCGGCCCCCGATAGCTACTGACGGCCAGCTGCCAGACGTCTCCGGGATTCTTGCCGAGCGGATGGCCCACCAGCCCGGCCGCGTGCAGTGTGACCAGTCCTCGATCGCCGTCACTGTTCGGTCCCAGCCAGGCGGGTCGGTTCGGCTTCCGTGATGCTGGCCGCGTCGGCGTCTTGCGTTTCGGTGGGCGGCTGACATGTGGCTCGCGGACGGCGTCGAGGTCGAAGAAGTAGCGCGGAGACCTGGCAAGCACGTAGATGAACTCGTGTTTGGTGGCCAGTCGATCCGACACGCTGGTCGGGACGGTGTTGGTCTTGGCCCACACGATCTTGTTGCGCACCAACCAGCCGTCGTCGAGCAGGCGCAGCGCCAGACGTTCCGGCCCGAGCAGTAGGCTTTTGCGCGCGGCGCCCTCGGCTGGTTTGACGCTGTAGCTGTCGCCCAGGTTCAGCCAGATCGTCCCAGTCGGCACGAGTACGCGCCGCAGCTCTGACATGAGCTGCTGTAGTTGGTCGACCCAACGGTCGACGTGCGCCTCGAGCCCGAGCTGATCGGCATGACCGTAGTCACGCAGCCGGAAGTAGGGCGGGCTGGTCACCACGCAGTCAACCGAGTCATCCGGCAGCTGGCGGACACGATCGAGCGCGTCACCGAGGAGGATCCGGTTCCGCGGCGCGATCATGAGTCGCCCCCGGCAAGGACCTGCGTCAATGTTGCGGGGGTGGCGTAGCGGAACATCGCCGAGGCCAGCCCCTGACGGCGATCGATCGCGGTGCGCAGCTTCGTGACCCGCTCAGTCGTTGTCAGCAGCCACACGACCAACGGGAAGCTGCCATGGCGATCCTGCTCGGTTCCGCTGCGGCGGTAATCCTCGTAGTACTGACACTTGCGCAGCAGGGTCGGCAGCGACTCGGTGCCAAGATCGACCTCGATGAACATACGATCGATGAAATCGGCGGTGGTGATCACGGCCGACAGGTCCGGCTGCAGCCAGCGCGGCCCCCCACCCGGTCCCAGATACTTGCGCCACGACGCCGGCTCAACTTCGACGGCGACACTCTCGATGGCTTCGATGCGGCGATGCTGACACAGCAACACATGAACATCGGCGACTGCCAGACAGTGGCGCAGGAACCGCTCGGACGGCTCGGTACCGCGACGCCGCTTGGCATCGCCGTAGACGATCCTCGACCCGGCAGCCGTGAGCCGCCAGATCGTCACCGCGCTACCCGACCCAAGGCCGCCGACCCGCCGCTCAAGCGGCGCGATCAGACCGTCACGCCCGAGGCGGGACAGGACCCGCCGGGTAACCCTGGCACCGGTCGATGCTGTCTCGTGGTCGACGAAACAGAACTGCTGAACCTGATGTGTCGTCAGGTAGCGATGGTCGGCAATCATCTGCAGGACGTCGCGATCACGGTCAGACAGACGCTCGGCCAGGCGCGCCAACTGGCGGGCACCGACCCGACGACCCGCGCCGCGCGGAGTGGCTTCGGACGACGGAGTCACCGAAGTATTCGTTGCCCCAGTTCCAGGAAACTCGCCGCTGACCTGCGCACGTACGGCATCGCCATCAGGGGCGGACGGTACGCCGAGCGGTATACCTGCCCCGGGGTGTAGACCGACTGTGTGACCGGTCGCTGAGCAGTCATGCCTCACCTCCGGCGCGGCGGCTCCGGCCGAACGACTCGTCCGCCGGGGTGTTTCGCGTCCAGCCGCCGATGGCCAGCAATTCGGCCTCGACCTCGCCGAGCGGACGACCGTAGCGATTGCGAGAGCGGCGACGAAGGTGTGCGGCCGACTGAATCTTCGGTGGCAGCGGATGGGTTCGGATCGTGCACCACGGCATCCGGTCACCCTCGACCAACAGCGACGCCTGAGCGGTAAAGGCGGGCAACTCCTGGAAGTCGCGGGCAGTAAGGGCGCCGTTGGTGGTGGCGGCGATGTCCTTGGCGTCTTGCGGACTGAGCTGGAAACATACCCGGCTGCGGGCGTGAGCCATCACCGCTTGGCGCATCGACGGGGTCAGCTGAGTGAGCGACTGGTGCGCCAACGCTGCGAACGCCACCCCGAGACCACGAGCCCGCCCGAGCGCATCGACCAGGTCACCGAGTCGGACGATCTCCTGGAACTCGTCGAGGTACAGCATCACCGGATGTCGCTGCGACTGCGGCACGCGGGTGCGTTCCTGTGCCGTCTGCCAGATCAACGCGAGCAGGATCGAGCCCATCAGGCGGGCACCCTCCGGTCCCAGCTCCGCACTCCCCAGCGAGATGACCACGATGGGCCGCCGATCCGGTTCGAGAAACAACTCCCGCAACGCGAACCTCGGGTCGGCCTGCCCGAACATGGCCCGCAGCGATGGACGCAGGGTCAGGATCGGGTCGAGCTTGTTGCGCAGCGGTGCGATAACATGCGTGCGCTCGGCATCAGACAAAGCTTCGAAGTGCGCCCAGAACGCCCCGAGTCCCAACGGATCGGCGCCGGTGACCTTGGCGACCAGTGGCCGCCGCACCGCGGGATTCGACAACATCATCGGCACCATCGCCAGCGAACAGCCGCCCACCCGGGCGAGAGACAGTAGGCATGCGTGCAGCAGGTCGCTACTGCGGGGACCGAGCTGATCACCGTAGAGGCTCTTGAACACCCCGAAGATCACATCGGCCGACCGCTCCGGCTGACCGTCGTCGAACACCGATACCCCGAAAGGGTGAGTATCGGCGGGGTCGACCACCACGATGTCGTCATGCCGCGTTGGATCGACGCGCTCGAGGAAGTCGGTGCAGGCGTCGCCCTTTCCGTCGATGAGTACCACCGACCGCCCGGCGGCCGCGTCGGCCAGTGCCAGATTCACCAGCATGGTCGACTTGCCGGTCCCCATCGGGCCGATCACGTGCATCACGCGCTTGGCCTCCTCGACCCCCTGGCCGACCGGGCGGTCACGATCGAGCACCGAGTCCCCCAGGATGCGGCCAGCCCGCGGAACTCGTGCAGCAACCGGAAGTCGTCGAGGATGAGGCGACGGCACCCCTGGCAACTCCACATCCTTCGGACCGATCGGCCAACCCAGCAGCGCCGTCAACTCCGTGACCCCGAGCTCACTGGGCCACCACAGAGGATCGCGCGCCTCGTCGAGCGACCGCAACGACGACCGTTTCAGCTGCAGCGCTACCCCCGGCGCTTCCAGACCACGTAGCGGCGCCGCCACGTCCCCGACCAGCCGCTGCGCCCGGGCACGATCACGAGCACGCACACCGATCCGCACTTCACACGAGAACCGATGCTCACCGAACTTGGCGTTATCCCGTGTCCGCTGACGACTGGGTGCACCGGCGATCAGGCGCGGACGGTGACGCGGACCGAGAATCACCTGCAACCGCACCAGTTCGCCGTGATCCGCACCGGACAGGCCCGCAAGTACGCCACGAGCCACCTGGTCGGTCGCACCCACTGTCAACGCGGCCCGCTGATGCCCCGGCAAACGCACCGCCACGGCAGCCGTCGAGCTCGCAGGGCTACGACCGGCCACCACACGCAGCCCGACCAGATGCACAGACATCGCGGCGACCGCGCGGCCGGCAGCTGCAGGCTCGGCACCGAGGAACCAGGTGACCCCGCCGGCTTCGCCACGCGCTTCCAGGACCAGACGCGGCTGACCACTCAGACCAGCCAGTGCGCTGACGGCTGCCCGCGCCGCCTCGACCGGAAGCGGGGAGGGAAGCTCCAGCTGGGTCCACGAGAGCGATCCACAGCTACTCATCGGAGCCCTCCACGTCCTGGCGAGCATGTCGTTCGGCCTGAGCTTCGCGTTCGGCATCGGCCATCGCCATGGCGATGATCGCCCGCGCGATCTTGCGCACGTCGGGCTGCTCGCGTCGCTCGGAATGGACGATGATCTGTCGACTGTGCCGAGCGCGTTTCAGCCCGCTGCGACGAGCCGCCCTCCGATCGGCTCGATAGGGCGCATTCTTGCTCGCGCCGTTCTCGTCATTGTGTGTAGTTGACATGGATCTACCTCCTTCCCGAATTAGGTGATGGACCGACTTTCACAATGCGTTTCGAAATAGAAATGCAAGTCGTGCGGCAGACTATGAACGCATTGCACGAAAATCGCAAGGGTAAATGTGGCGTCGTTGACAATTCCGCAACACCGGTCGGAATAGCACTCACGGGAAATCACCAGCCCCTGAATTTCGAGGAGATTCTCCACCACACGAATGCGCCGACACCCGCTACGAACGCGATGATGCACAGGTACACCCAGATGGCCTTGAGGATGCTGACCGCCCCGTACAGCGCCATCGCCGCGAGCAGCAGCCCGAGGCACACGTCCACAAGACGGCTGCCGATCCGTCCCGGATCGCCGCCACTCATGGCAGTCGCCGAATCTCAGCAAGCAGGCCCGACACGAGCCCAGCCTCATGGCAGGTTGCGACGAAACGCCCCTGGTCGAGCGGGAACCGTCCGATGACGCCCATGAGGAAGATCTGGCCCACCAGATCAGCGGTCATCAGCTCGTACGGCAGACTGCCCTTGCCGAAACCGGCCAAAGACAGCTCATCGAGATGCCACTGCGCAAGCTCCAACTCGTCGTCGAGGTTGAAGCTCAACCCCAGCCGCACATGATGCACGTCGTGGTAGTAGCGGAACCGGACGTTGTCATCGGGTGCCTCGTAGATCGTCGACTCGCAGAACAGGCTGCTCACCGGCAACGGATCACCCGTCTCGGTCGAACGCGCAAAAGCACCACGGAGCTGCTGATACGTGCTCGGCGCAGTGGCGACACCGATCCAACCGAAGCCCAGCTCATCACGGGTGCGCTCGGCCTGCTCGCGAACGAAGCGTGTCAGCTCAGCGCGGCCGACGTGCAACTCGGATCTCGTAGGGTGGGAGGTGGTCATGACGTGACTCCTTGACGGGTTCATTGGCGTGAAGTGGTTGAGAAGTGATGTGGCCGATCTGGCCTGGTCGGGCGCCTGCCAGCACCCGACCAGGCCTCCAACTATCGAGACGGCGGCGGGTTGAAGCGGTCGCACTGAGCGGCCTCGATCATCTGCTCCAGCGCCGACTGCGCCAGGTGATTGATCCGCAGTTCGGCCAGCCGACGTGCCCGAGCCGCCTGCGCGATCTCAGCACGGCGCTCGGCCTCATATCGCGCGATCCGCCAGCGCCACCACGCCCAATACAAGACCAGCACCACAGCGGCGATCAGCGCGAGCACCACCAGCGTGCTCATCGCCGGTTCACCGCACGCGCGGTATCGGCGACCGCCTGCCCCATCCCGATGACCGTCATCGTCTTGATGAAGTCCAGGTCACCGGACGCCGCAGGTGCAGCCAGTGCAAGCTGCTGCTGCACCTGCGCCACCAAGGCTGCCTGCTGCATGGCGTAGGCGCCGGTGCGGGCGATGGCATCGACCTTGGCCTGCTGAACCTCGCCGGCTGCGGCGATCGTGGCCGACCGGAGTTCGGTCGACTGGTCGATCGCGGCCAGCTCCCGCGCCGTTTGGCGCGAGAGTCGACCACCCGAGGCGGACGGGGAGGGAACGATGGACTGCTGCGTGTAGCGCTCGATAGCCGACATGGCACGAGCTCCTTTCGGTGAATCGGAATTCGCCAGGCTGTTTGCACTGACACGAACACCGTCGCAACAACGGGCACGGCATCGAGAGAATCGGAAAGGAATCGGAACACAGCTCCACGCACCAGTACGCTCACTTCAGGAGGTGACAGGTGAACGAAGCACGGCGGCACAATGCCGCAGATCTCACCGATGACCTGCTGTTCATGCGTAAGGGGTCTGGGTTTACCGCCACGCGGATCGTCGACGCAGGCACGCTCCGCCACGTACTCGGGGGAGGCGACGAGCCGTTCGACAACCTGCGTGACCGGTTCATCTCGGCGATCCAGTCCCTACGAGACCCTGAGCCGGACCTGCTGCTGGCCGCGTACGGTCTCGCACCGGGTTACGGCGATCTGCCCATGCTCCGGCAACGACGCGAACGGTACGGCCACACTATCGATCGCAAGGTCGACACCGTCGCCGACCGCGAAGATGCCGCGATCGAACACCTGCGAGTCCAGCTCCTGACCGGCTGGTACACCCAGTCACCCGTCTCGGCCCGTATACCGGAGATGCACAACGGCATCATCCAAGAATCCGTCCATGTCTCCACCCTGGTCGTCGATCGGAAGTGGCAGCAGACCCGCGAGCACTACCGCTTCATGGCTCTGTTCGACGAAGCCGACTACATCGCAATCAGCAGCTCCTAACCGGGACGCCCTATCCCCGAGGGCGACTTCACAGTAAAGACCGTTCGAGTGGGTCAGAGCTACAGTCACCAGTTCTGGCACAACGGCCCCATGAAACGGGGACGTACCTACGACCTGCGATTCCGACTGGTCCCAGACGACGACTACGGCCAGCCCGAAGCGATCATCGAAGAGGCACGCGCCTTCCACGAACGCACCCTCACCGCCACAATCGAGGTCGAGTTCCACGGCCCGACACCCGAACAGATCTGGAGCTACGAACGCCTGACGTACTTCGAACGCCCCGGCTCGCCGAGGCACGGCCGCATTCTTGATCCATCCGAGGGCAACGTGGTGCGCTCGCAGACCCACGACCAGTACGGCGGACTGTTCACAGGGATCGCATGGAACTGGCGTGCCGAAACGCAGTGACCGTGCAGACGGATGTCACCCCCCTCTGGCATGCTCAATCCCGGCGTGCAACGCGGCCGTACGTTGCTCGCACAAATGTTCGAATATTGGTACAATAGGCAGCATATATGCCTACAGACACAACAGGAAGACCAGCTGTGGCGCTCAAGAAGTCGGATCTCTACTCATCACTGTGGGCGAGCTGCGACCAGCTTCGTGGCGGTATGGACGCCAGCCAGTACAAGGATTACATCCTGACGTTGCTGTTCGTGAAGTACGTCTCCGACAAGGCCAAGACCGACGCGAACAGCCTCATTGAGGTGCCCGAGGGTGGCTCGTTCGACGACATGCTCGCCGCCAAGGGCGACAAGGAGATCGGCGACCGCTTCAACAAGATTATCGCCCGCCTCGCCGAAGCCAACGACCTACGCAACGTCATCGACCAGGCCGACTTCAACGACGAAGAGAAGCTCGGCAAAGGCAAGGAGATGCAGGACCGTCTCTCCAAGCTGATCACCATCTTCAACGACCTCGACTTCCGCGGCTCACGCGCCGAGGGCGACGACCTGCTCGGCGACGCCTACGAATACCTGATGCGCCACTTCGCCACCGAATCCGGCAAGTCCAAGGGCCAGTTCTACACGCCGGCCGAAGTCTCCCGCATCCTCGCCAAAGTGGTCGGCATCGGACCGAACACCCGCCAGGACCAGACCGTCTACGACCCCGCCTGCGGGTCCGGCTCGCTGCTGCTCAAAGCTGCCGCCGAAGCGCCGCGCGGCATGACGATCTACGGCCAGGAGAAGGACAACGCCACCTGGGCGCTGTCCAGGATGAACATGATCCTGCACGGTAACGAGATCGCTGAGATCGAAAAGGGCGACACCATCACCAGCCCACAGTTCACCAAGGGTGACCGGCTGCGGACCTTCGACTACATCGTCATGAACCCACCGTTCTCGGTGAAGTCCTGGAACAACGGCCTCGAACACGACTACGGTCGCTTCGAGTACGGTCGCCCGCCCGAGAAGAACGGTGACTACGCCTTCCTACTCCACGCGCTCACCTCACTCAAGAGCACCGGCAAAGCAGCGATCATCCTGCCGCACGGTGTGCTGTTTCGCGGCAACGCTGAGGCGACGATCCGCACCCGTCTACTCAAGCAGGGCTTTATCAAGGGCGTCATCGGCCTACCGGCAAACCTATTTTACGGCACCGGCATTCCGGCCTGCGTGGTGATCCTCGACAAGGAGAACGCCCAGGCCCGCACCGGCGTCTTCATGATCGACGCATCCAAGGGCTTCATGAAGGACGGCAATAAGAACCGTCTGCGCAGCCAGGACATCCACAAAATCGTCGATACCTTCAACAAGCAGATCGAGATCGACCGCTATTCGCGCATGGTGCCGATAAGCGAGATCGCCGATCCCAAGAACGACTACAACCTCAACATTCCGCGCTACATCGACTCCTCTGACCCCGAAGACCTACAAGACCTCAGCGCCCACCTGCACGGCGGCATCCCCGACCGCGACCTCGACGCACTCCAGCACTACTGGGACGCGTTCCCACAGCTGCGCAGCCAGATCTTCACACCGAACCGCCCCGGCTACAGCGACCTCGCCATTGACGTCAGCACCGTGCAGCAAGCCATCTTCGACGCACCCGGCTTCCATAAGCTCCGCGATGAAGCGACCAGCATTGTCGAGGACTGGTTTGCCACGCACCGCGACACGCTGGCCGGCATCACTGCCGACACGAAGCCGAACGACCTCATCGCGACCATCAGCGACGACCTGCTGGAGCGTTTCAAGCCGATGCCGCTGCTCGACGAGTACGACGTCTACGAGCAACTCATGACCTACTGGCACGACACGATGCACGACGACGTCTACCTGGTTATGGCCGACGGCTGGCTGAATGCCGCCACACCGCGCAAGACCATCGAGGATAAGGAGCGCAAGCTCTCCGAGACGCCCGACCTGGTGGTCGGCTCCGGCCGTAGCGCCACCAAGTACAAGATGGACCTCATCCCGCCAGCACTGATCGTGGCGCGCTACTTCGCCGACGAACAGACCGCCATCGACAACCTCACCGCGGCAGCCGAAGAAGCCACCAGAGTAGTCGACGAGTACATCGAGGACCACGCTGTCGAAGACGGACTACTCGCAGACGCCATGGACGACGACAAGATCTCCAAGGCACTCGTCGCCGCACGCCTAAAGGCAATCAAGACCGGCGGCGATCCCGACGAGGTCAAAGCGTTGCAGAACGCAACCAAGCTGTACAACACCGAAGCCGCCGCCAAGAAAGCAGTCAAGGACGCCCAGGGCGAACTCGACCTCACCACGCTCAAGAAGTACGGCGACCTGACCGAAGACGACATCAAGACGCTGGTACTCGACGACAAATGGCGGACGACCGTCGTGCACCGCGTCTCGGACGAAGTCGAAGCACTGACGCTTGACCTGGTTGCGCGTATTCAGCAGCTTGGCGTGCGGTATGCCGCGACAGTGAGAGATCTAGACTCCGAGCTTGATCGGCTCGAAGCCAAGGTCGCCGACCACCTGGCTGCAATGGGGGTCGGAGAATGAGTTCAACGGTTCGACTCCGTGAAGTCGGCAGTACCTACGGCGGCCTAACAGGAAAAACCAAGGCCGACTTCGGACGAGGAGATGCTCGGTTTGTAACGTTCCTGGAAGTCATTAACAGTACGCGACTAAGTGGTCGTGCACTCGAACAAGTTCAGGTAAAGAAAGGTGAGCGGCAGAACAGCGTCAAGCGCGGAGATGTGTTATTCAACGGGTCCTCCGAGACGCCGGAAGAGGTTGCGCTATCCGCGGTGGTGGATTTTGACCCCAATATTTCCACGTTCTTGAACAGCTTCTGCTTTGGTTTTCGACTGCGGCCAGACGCTGCGGTTGATTCAACATATCTTGCATACTTCTTTCGGTCTACTGCCGGAAGGTCGCTCGTTTCGTCTCTCGCACAAGGGGCGACACGCTATAATATCGCGAAGACGAAGTTCCTTGACGTCGAGCTCGCCCTGCCGTCGATTGAGCGTCAGCGCGAGATCGTGGAGTGGCTGAAAGACGCCGACGACCTAATCGCTACCCTCGAACGTCTCATCGCCAAGAAGCAGGCGATCAAGCAGGGCATGATGCAGCAGCTCCTGACCGGTCGCACCCGCCTTCCCGGGTTCACGGCGCCCTGGCGCGAGACGACCTGGGGAGACGTCGCTGGGACGATCTCGAGTGGTTCAACCCCTCGACGATCGCGCCGCGACTTTTGGAACGGCTCGATCCCTTGGGTGACAAGTACTGAGTTGAAGCGCGGAGTGATTCGTCGAATTCCGCAAACCATCACCGAGGCCGGTCTCCTTGCAGCGAACCTGACCATATGGCCGAGGGGAACCTTTCTGATGGCCATCACTGGACTGGAAGCGGCTGGCACGCGTGGCAGCTGCGGAATTCTCGGCACCGCCGCCGCGACCAATCAGTCATGCATGGCCATCTTGCCAAGCGAGTACTTAGATACATCGTTCCTGTTCTTTCACTACCTCCTGCGTGGGGAGGAACTAGCGTTCCGGTACACACAGGGTACTAAGCAACAGAGCTACACGGCGGGTGTGGTGCGTACTCTTCCGATCTGGTTGCCAACCGACATCAACGAACAGCGTGCGATCGCTACGGCCCTGTTAGACGCTAACGCAGAGATCGAGGCGCTCCAGACTCGTCATGAAAAGGCCCGCGCCATCAAGACCGGCATGATGCAGCAACTCCTGACCGGCCGCACACGGCTGCCTGTGGAGGCTGTCTCGTGAGTGCCGGTAAATCAGTCCGTCTGTTCCTAGCTGACGGCACACCCGGTGGCTTACTGACCGCCGAGATTATGAACTGGACCGGTCATGTTGTGGCTGCTCCGCGCTCGGACCTTGCGGCACTGTTGAAGCGTCCCGAGGCGACCCGCACCGGCATCTACATTTTGCTTGGCGATGACCCGGACAGCCTCGGCGGCCAGTTGGCCTATATCGGCGAGGGTGACGACGTCAGCAAGCGCCTGTATCAGCACGCTCGCTCGGAAGACCAGAACGGCAAAGATTTCTGGGATCGAGCCATTGTGCTGACCAGTAAAGACGCGAACCTGACCAAGGCGCACGCCCGCTATCTGGAAAGTCGGTTTATCGCGCTGGCCTTGCAGGCCAGCAGAGCGCGGCTCACCAACGGCACCACGCCGCCGCCGATCGTGTTGCCTGAAGCTGACGTGTCGGACATGGAGTACTTCATCGAGCAGGTCAAGATCGCACTGCCAGTCCTCGGAGTGAACATCTTTCGTTCACCGGCAACGACTACGACAGCATCACGAGACGAGGCTGCTAGCACACGGACCGATTCACCGTTGTTCGAGATGACGCTGAAGAAGTCCGGTATTACTGCGTCCGCGCAGGAAGTCGACGGCGAGTTCACCGTGCTCGAAGGCTCCAGCGCCCGATTGAAGTGGACCGGCGGCGAGGGCCACAGCTACACCAGCCTGCGGACGAAGCTGGAGCAGGACGGCACGCTCGTGCCAACGTCCGATGGCTCAGCGATGCGCTTCACCCGCAACCACGTCTTCGCCAGCCCGAGTGCCGCCGCCGCGATCGTAGCCGGGCGCAGTGCCAACGGCCGAGCCGAGTGGCTGGTGAAGAACACGCGAAGAACGTATGGACAGTGGGAAACCGAAGGAGTTGAGGAGGCGATGAAGCAGGAGGTTAGCGATGAGTGATGTAGGACAGATTGAACGGAAAGCTCAGAACCGCGTGGTTGCGCTGTTTCGCGATCAGCTCGGCTACGAATACCTCGGCAACTGGGAGTACCGCGAGGGCAACTCGAACGTCGAGACCGAACTGCTTACGCAGAACCTGCGCGCTCGTGGCTACGACGACAACCTCATCAATCGCGCCCTCGATCAGCTTGGTAGAGCTGCCTCGGTCGGTGCTGGCCACGACCTGTACGAGGCCAACCGCGACGTCTACGGGCTGCTGCGCTACGGCGTGAAGGTCCGTCCTGGCGTGGGTGAGCAGACGGAAACCGTCTGGCTGATCGACTGGAAGAACCCCGAGGCCAACCACTTCGTCGTCGTCGAGGAAGTCACCGTCGCTGGCCAGCACACCAAACGCCCCGACATGGTGCTCTACATCAACGGCCTGGCCCTGGCCACGCTGGAACTCAAGCGATCCAAAGTCGCCGTCTCCGAAGGTATCCGGCAGACGATCGGCAACCAGAAACCGGAGTTCATTCGCTCGTTCTTCTCGACCGTGCAGTTCGTCTTCGCCGGCAACGATGTCGAAGGGCTGCGCTATGGCGTTATCGACACCCCGGAAAAGTATTGGCTGGAGTGGAAAGAACCCTCCGACGTCGCTGACCCGCTCGACCGGGCCTTGCTGCAGATGTGCAGCAAACCGCGCCTACTGGAGCTGATTCACAACTTCATCGTCTTCGACGCTGGCGTCAAGAAGGGTCCACGCCACAACCAGTACTTCGGCGTCAAAGCTGCCCAGGACCGCATCGCCAAGCGCGAGGGTGGCATCATCTGGCATACCCAAGGCTCGGGCAAGTCCCTGACGATGGTGTGGCTGGCCAAGTGGATTCGCGAGAGCCAACCCGACGCCCGCGTGCTGCTGATCACCGACCGCACCGAACTCGACGAGCAGATCGAGAAGGTTTTTGGCGGCGTTAACGAGCAGATCTACCGCACCAAGAGCGGTGCCGATCTCATCAGCACTCTCAATGCCAGCGAGCAGTGGCTGATCTGCTCATTGGTCCACAAGTTCCGTGCTGCCGACAGCGACACCGACGATGACGAGACGACCGCTGACTTCATCAACGAGCTGCACGCGAGCATCCCGAAGGACTTCAGGGCCAAGGGCAACATCTTTGTCTTCGTCGACGAAGCCCACCGCACCCAGTCCGGCAAGATGCACACCGCTATGAAGACACTGCTGCCCGAGGCGATGTTTATCGGTTTCACTGGAACCCCGCTGTTGAAGGCGGACAAGGCCACCAGTATTGAGACCTTCGGCTCGTTCATCCATACCTACAAGTTCGACGAAGCCGTCGCCGACGGTGTGGTGTTGGATCTACAGTACGAAGCCCGCAACATCGACCAGGAGCTGACCAGTCCCGCACAGGTCGACAAATGGTTCGAGGTCAAAACCAAGGGTATGACCGATCTCAGCAAGGCCGAGCTCAAGAAGCGCTGGGGCACCATGCAGAAGGTCGTCTCCAGTGAGCCGCGCGCCAAGCAGATCGTCAACGACATCCTGCTCGACATGGAGACCAAGCCCCGCCTGATGGATGGGCGCGGCAACGCCATGCTCGTTGGCTCCAGCATCTACCAAGCCTGCAAGTTCTACGAAATGTTCGTCGCGGCCGGCTTCAAGGGCAAGTGCGCCATCGTCACCAGCTACACCCCGAACGCCAGCGACATCGCCAAGGAAGACTCCGGCGCGGGCAAGACCGAGAAGATCCGCCAGTACGACATCTACCGCAAGATGCTGGCCGACTACTTCGACGAACCCGAAGACACAGCCGTGAACAAGGTCGAGGAGTTCGATCAAGCCGTCAAACGCCAGTTCATCGAGAACCCCGGCCAGATGCGGCTGTTGATCGTGGTCGACAAGCTACTGACCGGCTTCGACGCGCCTTCGGCCACGTACCTCTATATCGACAAGAAGATGCGCGACCACGGCCTGTTCCAGGCCATCTGCCGCGTCAACCGCCTCGACGGTGACGACAAGGACTACGGCTACATCATCGACTACCAAGACCTCTTCAACTCGCTCGAAGACGCCATCACCGACTACACCTCCGGCGCCCTCGATGGATACGAGAAGAAGGACATCGAGGGACTGCTCTCGGACAGGATCGAGAAGGCCCGCGAGAACCTCGACGAAGCCCTCGAACGTATCCGCGCCCTCGTCGAACCCGTTGCACCACCGAAGAACACGCTGCAATACCAGCAGTATTTCTGCGCGGTGGAGCAGGGCAACGCCGACCAGCTCAAGGCTAACGAGCCCAAGCGCGTCGAGCTGTACAAGGCGGTTGCGGCCGTCACCCGTGCCTACGCCAACCTTGCCAACGACATGACCACCGCTGGCTACAGCGTGACCGAGGCCGAGGCGATCAAGCAGGAAATCGCGCACTATGTCGACGTGCGGGCTGAAGTGAAACTCGGTGCGGGTGAGGACGTCGACTTCAAGCAGTATGAGGCCGGTATGCGGTTCCTGCTCGACACCTACATCCAGGCCGGCGCTTCCGAAGTCGTCTCCAACTTCGAAGACACGGGCCTGATCGATCTGATCGTCAAGCTCGGTGCGGGTGCGATCGACAAGCTGCCTGCCGGAATCAAGAAGGACCCCGAAGCAGTCGCCGAGACGATCACCAACAACATGCGCAAGGTGATCATCGACGAGCACGCGATGAATCCCAAGTACTACGACAAGATGAGCGAACTGCTCGACGCCATCATCGAACAGCGCCGCCAGCGGGCCATCGACTACCAGGAGTACCTGGCCAAGCTCCTCGACGCCGCCAAGCAGCTCGGCACCAAAGAGTCAGACACCAAGTATCCCGACTGGGCTGACAACGGCGCACGACGCGCCCTGATCGACTTTGGCTGGCCCGATCCGGCAATACCGATCCAGGTGGACACCGCGATCTTGACGAGCAAGCCGCACGACTGGGTCGGTAACACGATGAAGGAAAAGGTCGTCAAGCGAGCGATCAGTCGTACGCTGTCCGACGGCTTCGACCGACTCGATGAACTATTTGAACTGGTGAAGGCGCGCGATGAGTACCGCTAACGCCTACCTCACCGTCCGTGGTATCGACATCGACGTCATCTACAAGGACATCAAGAACCTGCACATCGGCGTCTACCCGCCGCTGGGCCGCGTTCGCGTAGCTGCTCCAAACCGGCTCGACGACGACCAGGTGCGCCTGGCCGTGATTCAGCGTCTGCCATGGATCAAGCGGCAGCGCGACAAGCTGCGGTCCGCCGAGCGTCAGTCCGAGCGCGAGATGATCACCGGTGAGTCGCACTATGTGTGGGGTATTCGTCGCCGGCTCAAGGTCGTCGAGCGGCCCGGTCGGGCGCACTTCGAGATCGACGGCGAACGGCTGGTACTCTACGTGCCCGCCGACACCCCGCCCGATAAGCGACGCATCTATCTCGACCAGTGGTACCGCGACCAGCTTCGCCAAGAGATCCCCGACCTCATTGCGAAGTGGGAGCAGACGCTCGACGTGACCGTGCCGAAGTGGACGATTCGCCGCATGAAGACCAAGTGGGGTTCCTGTAACCGCGAGACCCGACACATCTGGTTCAACGCCGAACTCGCCAAGAAGCACCCCGACTGCCTGGAATACATCGTCGTCCACGAGATGACCCACTACTTCGAACGCAACCATGGCGAGAGGTTCACGAGCCTGATGGATCAGTATCTGCCCGATTGGCGCAGCCGACGAGAGCAACTCAACAGGTCTCCGCTGGCACAGGAGGAATGGCAATGAGCGAGAGCCAGAAGTCAGCAGAGGATGAGTTCGTTAAGGCGAAACGGTCAGCGTGGCCGCCTCCTCTCGAGGTTCTCGGCGCATTCACGAGCGGCGCATGGCGCGCCCTGATTGCTAGCGAAAAGGATTCAGAGGAAGTCAAGTCGGTCGTTGCTTCTACCGACGCCGCCTTGCGTGACGAACTCGGGCTCATCGTAAACGCCGAAACCTTGATCGTCCTGGCTGGCTCAGGCACATCCCTCGGAATGACCCAAGCTGATGGCACAAAGAAGGCCCCCAGTATGGGTGACCTTTGGAGCGATGTAAGCGCCCTGCCTGAGTTCTCGGCCGTAGAGGGCAAGCTCAATGCCGACCTTGTAGGCAGCAAGAATCTTGAGCACGTTCTCTCGGACGCCCAAGCCCGACAGGCACTAACCCCAGACGACTCTGACTTGGCGAACTTCGTCGCTGCAGCCGAAGCGAAAGTCCTTGAGCGTTGCAGCTTCGTCGATGCCGACACTGACGTCAATACCCACGAGATCTTCCTTAGGAAGGTCGCGAGGAGGTCAACCCGGCTGCAGCGCACGCAGCTGTTCACTACCAACTACGACCTCGCGTTCGAGTCAGCAGCCCGCCGTGCAAGGTTCAATGTTATCGACGGGTTCGGCTACGGAGGTCACGAGTTCGACGGCGGATCATTCGATCTCGATTACGTGCGCCGACGTCCGAACGAGCAGCTGGCTTTAGAGCCAAGCGTCTTCCACCTGCTGAAACTCCATGGCTCGGTGGACTGGAGCGCGGACGGGGCCGCCGTCCGAAAGGTCTCCGATGCGCCGGAGAATCCGGTGCTTATCTACCCGTCTGCATCGAAGTATCAGCTCTCCTATAAGCAGCCTTACCTCGAGTTCATGTCGCGATTTCAGATCGCGCTTCGTCAGCCTGACGTCGGACTTATCTTGGTGGGTTTCGGTTTCAATGACGATCACCTGAATGCACCAATCGAAGCAGCGCTGCGCAGCAACATCGGACTCCGAGCGGTTGTAGTGACGCCCGGAGCAAGAAACGGTACTCGTGCCGAGTCGATCAAGTGGGTCGAAGATCTCATCAAGCGCGGTGATCGGCGGCTGAGCATGTTCACGGGGACCTTCGATGACTTGGTGCAGCGCCTACCCGACACACCTCCTCAGGAGGAGCGAGACGCCCACGACGAGCGTGTTTCTCCACGCCGGATGGGAGGCAATCGATGAAGCTCCATCCTTTCACCCCTGAACGCCAGGTCGGCGTGATCTACCAGGTGGAGGGATCCTTTGCTGACGTCACCTTCAGTGCCGCGACAAAACTCCCACGCTCGCACTTCGGTGAGTATTTGGGGCGCGGTGAAGTTGGCGAGTTCGTCGTCATTGACGTCGGTGGCACGGCCGCATTTGGGCGTCTTCTTCGAGTTGGATCGACGACCAACAATCTCGATACGCTCACACAGCAAGATCACCGGGTGGCTGTCGAGGGGCGGATTCAGCTCCTGTCTACTCTTCACCTCGACGGCAAGGCGACTCGCGGCATCTTGAGGTATCCGAAAGTTGGCGACCCCGTTTATGCGGCAAGCGCCGAAGCAATCCTGTCAGTTCTTCAAGGCGGAGCCGCCGATCGCAACACCCCACTGATCCTCGGTCGTCTATCCGTGGATGACTCTGTTGAGGTCGCCGTGCCTCTCGCACGCCTCTTTGGACGGCACCTCGCAGTCGTCGGTGCGACGGGATCTGGCAAGAGCTGGACGCTCGGACATCTCGCTGAGAGCGTCGGACGACTCGGCGGCAAGATGATCCTCATCGATGCTACCGGCGAGTTCCACACGCTCGGTGCAAACGCCAAGCATCTCGCGTTCGGTTCCCTGAGCGACGAGCCAAGCGGCACCACGCTAGTCGGCATACCGCACCACCTCATGCGCGAGGCGGATCGGAGCGCATTCATCAACCCATCGAGCGGCACACAATTGCCGAAACTTCGAGAAGCGATCAGGAGTCTGCGACTGGCGCATGCGATTACCGCCGACAACTCGGCGACGGCCGAGCACCAAGCGATCGTCGACACCGAAGGAACCATTAAGAAAGCAGGCCTAAAGATCGCATCCTTTGGCAGCGCAAACAAGGCCTACGGCACCGCCATGGAGGATAGTAATGCCCCGTTCGATCTGAAGCTGCTTGCCCGCCAGATCCAGTGGGAGTGCGTATGGCCCACTGATCGAAACGCCCAGGATCAGTATGGCGGGCTGGACTACACACAAATTGGCTACGTCAGCACGCTAGTCAGTCGCATCAACGACTTGGTCCAGACGGCCGAGATTATGGGAGTCATCGATCCGCCGACGGGAACTAACGATGCCCTCACGGAGATCAAAGATTGGCTCGACGATGCCAATGCGCACGTCCTTCGCATCTCGCTGCGGAACCTGACTTACGCCAATCACCTTCGCGAGATCATCGTGAATATTCTTGGCCAGGCTCTGCTGACGCGCGCACGGAACGATGAATTGAAGGAGATCCCGCTCGTCGTTGCTATCGATGAAGCGCATCAGTTTTTCGACGTCACCGTTGGAGACGAGGTCTCTAGCACGCGCCTGAACGCCTTTGACTCTATCGCGAAGGAGGGTCGCAAGTATGGCCTCACGGTGTGTATGGCAACCCAACGCCCGGGAGACCTCCCTGCCGGAGTACTTAGCCAAGTCGGCATGACGATCGTTCATCGGCTCGCTGACGGACGCGACCGCCAACGAGTGGAGCAGGCCGCCGCCGAACTCGACCATTCGGCTACCCGTCTGTTGCCAGGGTTGGTTCCCGGTGAAGCCATTCTCATGGGTGTCGACTTCCCAGTGCCGGTCAGTGTTCGGATGCAAGCTCCAGTTGCGCCGCCCGCCTCAGATGGACCTCGGTACGACAACTGGGGTAACAGACCGTCGTAAAATGGTGACCAGCGCTATCCAGAGGTCTCTTACTGAGGATCAGCTATTATCAGCCGCACATTCGCATGCCCCATCCCAACCTCCGCCGCAATCGCCTCCGGCTTCAAGCCTTTCGCCCACAGCTCATGAACCCGAGTCTCCTGTTCGGCCGTCACCCTGCGCCGTTGCGGCGGGATGCCGGCCTTGCGCAGGATCATGCGGATCGAGTAGTCGCTGACTCCGTACTTCTCGGCAAGTTGAGCAAGGCTAGTTCCACCGGCGACGTAGGTCGCGACGATCGCCTTCCGGTCTGCGTCATCGATTCTGCCAACGAGTCGGCGTCCCGTGGGCCGGGCCGGAAACGCGACCGGTTCACGGTCTCGTAGGGCAAGGCATCTCTCGAGGAGCGACGGCGCTTCCCGTACGTCTGAGTACCGTCCCAGTGCGTGCACTTTTCGGCAACGAATCTTCGTTCGCCCTCGGCCCGCATGGTGCGTTTGTAGCCTGATCGGACTACACACCCTCCGAGGAGTACCGATGCGCTCAGCCCGTGTCTTGACCCGCCCCCATCGTCGTCGCGCGGTCGCCGCCGGACTGGCCGCCGCCACGGTGTTCGCGATCGCCCCGGCCGCCATGCCCACGACAGCCGGCGCCGAACCGCAGAGCACCACCACCGCGTCCACCCCCATCCGCCTCGACGGCGCCTCGAACTTCCGTGACGTCGGCGGCTATCAGACGTCGAACGGCAAGACGGTCCGCAGCGGCCTGGTCTTCCGGTCCAACAGGCTCAGCAGACTCACCGAGTCCGACAAGCAGAAGATCACCGACGCCGGGATCACCCTCGACGTCGACCTGCGCAACGTCTCCGAGCGCAACGAGGAGCCCGACACGCTGCCCGCCGGCGTGCGCTACCAGGTGGCCGATGTGGTGAGCATCGATCACGGGATCTGGTTCCACGAGTTCGTGCCGATCACACTCGGGCGCGCGCTGGTGGACGCCTACGTCAACGACTCCTCCAACGTCGGCCAGAGCATCGGCTACCCGTTCATGGTCAGCTACCGCGGCGCGGACTTCGCCTTCCGCGACCTGCTCACCGCGATCGCCCGCAACACCGACGGCGGCACCGTCTTCCACTGCAGTGCGGGCAAGGACCGGACCGGCTGGGGTACGGCGGTTCTCCTGAGCATTCTGGGCGTTCCGCGGCAGACCATCGAGACCGACTTCATGAAATCGAACACATACCTGGGCCGTAGCAATGCGGTGGACCTGTCGTGGCTGCACGCCGCCTTCGACCAGGTGAAACGTTTGTACGGCAGCATGGACAACTATGTCCGACGGGGGCTTCGGGTCGGCCAGAGCACCGTCGACGCCCTCCGGGCCCGGTTGCTGGTCTGACCTGAGCTTCAGGACACTTGGTTCGTCACGCACTGAAAGGAATTGTCGATGAGCCTGCTTACCGTCGCCGCCCGCGCCCTGACCGGTCTGCCCTTCGTGAAGTTCGGGTACGCCGCCGCCACCGAACCCGGTCCCCGGATCGACATGGCCGGCCCGTTGCTGGGCCAGGTCCGCGCGGTGGTCCCCATCCCCGTCGACGACGAGGCGGTGGTCCGCGCCAACGGTGCCGCCCAAGCCGTCGCCGGCGCGATGGTCGCCGCCGGAGTCTTCCCCCGGCTCGCCGCCGGCAGCCTGCTGGCCTCGCTGATTCCGACCACGCTGGCCGGTCACGCCTACTGGAAGTACGACGACCCCGCCGCCCGCTCCCAGCAGCAGACCCAGTTCCTCAAGAACACCGTGATGGCCGGCGGCCTCCTCGCCGTCGCCGCCGCCAATAAGTAGGCCGCCGACAGCAGCAGGTGAACGACTCAGCGCTGCACGGCCTTCGCGACGCTGATACATCGCGTGATCCAGTCTCGCTGACCGTCGTCGAGGGCGCGACCGGCTCGTTTCGCGTCCTCGACGACCCGATGCGCGTTGAGGACCATCCGCACGATCACCCAGTCACGCGCCCGGTCGTCGTCGAGGCCGGCGGCCTCGACCACGGTGTAGAAGCGCCGCCGGATCGACTCGCGCAGATAGCCGTCCATCTCGTCCCAGCGGTTCCACAGCAGCGGAGCGATCTCGTAGTGGGGGTCGCCCGACATCGGCTGGGGATCGATCACGAGCCACGGCTCACGATCGGCCGCCAGCACATTCTCATAGTGCAAGTCTCCGTGAACGATACGACCGGTCGACTCGGGATCGTCGACCAAGTCGCGCCCCCGCGTCAGCGCCCAGTCGATCATCCGGCGCGGGACGGGAATCTCACGCACGTCTGATTCCAGGGCGTCGAGCCACTGCTCGAGGAAGCCGGTCAACGGCCGCAACCGCCCCGGCGCCCCCCGGTGCAGCCGTGGATAGAACCCGGCGACGATCTCGCACGCCTGCAGATCCCACAGTTCGGTGAGATCCCGCCCGTGGAACCGCTCGAGCAGCATCACCCGCCGGGCAGGGTCGGCGCGAAACATCCTGACGGCACCGTCACCGGCCCAGGCCTGCAACGCCAGGTGTTCCTGCGCCGTCTCCTCCGATCCGTCGAAGCCGACCTTCAGCACGGCGTCGACGCCCTCGGACGTCCGGACCGGCACGACGAGCGAGGCGAACCCGTTCATCGGCGCACCGGCCGGGGTCAATCTCCACTCCCCGATCAGGTCGTCGGCGAGCCGCGGCAGCCGATCGAGCCATCCGCCCCAGTCGGCCCCGAGCGATCGGCGCCTCTCAAGATCGGCGGGCACGTCCATGCCGCCAGCGTAGGTCGTAGCGCAGGTCCCGAAACGGTCACCGTCGGGTCTCGGAGGCGGCGATCGGAACCCGGAAGCCAGTGGGACGGTCAGAATTCGGACATCTGTTCCGTCCCCCGAACGGGGGACAACGGCGCCACGCCGTTCCCGCCGCACGGAAGCCACGCACCGCATGACGCCCCTCCTCCGCAGATTCTGCGCCGCCGCAGTCGCCGTCCTGCTCACCACCGCCCTCCTCGCCGTACCTGCACCGAACGCGGCCGCCGCGTCCACGCTGAGTCAGCTGACCGTGCGCGGCAACCAGTTGGTCGACGCCCACGGCCGGACCGTGCTGCTGCACGGAGTGAACAACGTCGACAAGGACGCCCCGTACGTCCAGCCGGGTGACGGCTTCACGCTCACCCGCGCTGATGCGAAAGACCTTGCGGCGCACGGATTCAACGTGGTCCGTCTCGGAGTCTCCTTCGATGGACTGATGCCCCGCCGCGGCCAGATCGACCACGACTACATCGATCGCGTCGTTTCGGTGGTGGACACGCTGGCCGCCGAGGGTCTGTACACGGTTCTCGACAACCACCAGGACGGCCTGTCGAAGGTGTGGGGCGGCAACGGATTTCCCGCCTGGTCGCTGAAATCGCGTCCGCCCAGCTGGGAGCCCAACCCGGGTTTTCCCCTCTACTACCTGATGCCCAGCATGAACGCCGCCTGGGACGAGGTCTGGAGCAACCGGCACGGTGCGGTCGACCATCTGGGCACGGCGCTGGCCACGCTCGCCCGCGCCGTCAAGGGAAAGCCCGGTGTCGCCGGCATCGAACTCCTCAATGAGCCGTGGCCGGGGACGGCCGCCCTGACCTGCTTCCCTGTCGGCTGCCCGCTGTTCGACAAGCAGTACCAGCGCGTCATGCAGACGCTGACCGATCGCATCCACGGCCAGAACGCCGACGTCCCGGTCTGGTGGGAACCGAACGTCACCTGGAATCAGCTGATGCCGAGCTACCTGGGGCTCGACAGGATCCGCAGCAAGAACGTCGTCATCGCCCCGCACGACTACTGCATCCCGTCCCAGCTCGCCATCTACCTGGGCCTGCCCGAAGCGCTCCGCGGTCTGTGCTCGGCCCAGCAAGACCTCACCTGGAGTCACGTCGACACCGTCGCCAGACGCACCCAGCGCCCCGTCGTGGTCACCGAGTTCGGCGACGGCGACGCCACGGTGCTCGCCAATACCCTGCAGCGCGCCGACGAGCGGTTCGTCGGCTGGATGTACTGGCACTATCAGTCTCGGCACCGGCCCGACGGCGTCGCCGACGATCCCCTCGCCGGCCCGGTCGGCCGCCAGCTGGTGCGCACCTACCCGCAGGCCGTCGCGGGCACCTCCCGGTCGATGAGCTACGACGCGAACACCGGCGCCTTCCGGTTCACCTACCGCCCGAACCCGGCGATCAGCGCGCCGACGGTCATCGCCGTCTCCGATCTGCACTATCGCCACGGCCGGCACATCACCGTCGACGGCGGAACCGTGGTCGGTTCACCGGACGGCACCACCATCGCGATCACGGCCGACGGGACCGCTCCGGTCACTGTGCGGGTAGAGAACGCCCCCGCTCCGTAGACTCGTCGCCATGACTGCCACGATCGACGCCGGTGCGGTGCTGCTCGACATGGACGGAACGCTGGTCGACTCGACCGCCGTGGTCAACGAGATCTGGACCCGCTGGGCCGCCGAGCACCAGCTCGACGCCGACGACGTGCTGGCGATCTGCCACGGCCGCCAGGGGTACGAGACCATGGCGATCCTGCTGCCCGACCGCCCGCACGAGGACAATCTGACCGAGAACGCCGCCATGCTCGCCGCGGAGACCGACAACGTCGAGGGCATCATCGCGATTCCCGGCGCCGGTGAATTCCTCGCCGCGCTGCGCGACGTCCCGCACGCCCTGGTCACCTCCGCCGACACCACCCTGGCGACGGTCCGGATGCTCGCCGCCGGCCTGCCCCTGCCGGATCTGTCGATCACCGCGGAGATGGTGTCGCGCAGCAAACCACACCCGGAGGGCTTCTTGAAGGCGGCCGCCGACCTTGGCGTCGACCGGGCCGACTGCGTCGTCTTCGAAGACTCCGGCGCCGGGATCGAGGCCGGTCGCGCCGCGGGCATGACGGTGGTCGGCGTGGGCGCAGCCGCCGCCGGCCACGACCCCGACCACCACCTGATCGACCTCGCCTCGGTCACCGTGACCACCGCCGACGGCCGCGCCCGCATCAGCCTGGGCTGAACCTGCGCGATCATGCCCCGCGGCGGCCGTCCGCGTTGTTAATGTTCGGGGACTAAACCACCCATCGAGCAGGCGGTCGCGCGACGATGATGAAGTTTCTGCAGAACCTCGGCAAGTCGATCATGCTGCCGGTGGCCGTGCTGCCGGTCGCCGCGATCCTGGTCGGCATCGGCAACTGGATCGTGGGTATCACCCACAATCCGAACGTCGTCGCCACCTTCCTGACCACCGCCGGACTGGCGATCGTCGCGAACATGGCGATCCTGTTCGCCGTCGGTGTCTCCATCGGCATGGCCGAGAAGTCCGACGGCACTTCGGCTCTCGCCGGCCTGGTGTCGTGGCTGGTGATCACCACGCTGCTGTCGCCGACCTCGGTGCAGGAACTTCTCGGCCGCGGCTGGACCAAGGTGGAGGACGTACCGGGCGCGGGCGACGACCCGATCGGCGTCCAGGCCGGCTGGCACGTGGTCGACGGGGTCATCGAGAGTCCGGACGTCAGCGCCGCGTTCAACACCGGCAGCTTCCAGAACGCCTTCATCGGCATCCTCTGCGGCATCATCGGCGCCTACTGCTACAACAAGTTCAAGGACGTCAAACTCCCCGACGCCCTCTCCTTCTTCTCCGGCCGCCGCAGCGTCGCCATCATCACCGCAGGCATCTCCCTGATCGTCGCGCTGATCCTGTTGTTCATCTGGCCGCTGCTGTACGCCGGCCTGGTCAACTTCGGCGAATGGATCGTCGGTATCGGCGCGGTCGGCACCGGCCTGTACGGCTTCTTCAACCGCCTGCTGATCCCGTTCGGTCTGCACCACGCCCTGAACTCGGTGTTCTGGTTCGACGTCGCCGGCATCAACGACCTCAACAACTTCCTCGCCGGCGACCAGGGCGACGGCATCTTCGGTGTCACCGGCCAGTACATGACCGGCTTCTTCCCGATCATGATGTTCGGTCTGCCCGGCGCCGCACTGGCCATGTACGTCACGGCCAAGCCCGTCCAGAAGAAGATGGCCTACGGCATCCTGCTGTCGGGCGCGGTGGCCTCGTTCTTCGTCGGCGTCACCGAGCCGCTCGAGTTCTCGTTCATGTTCCTGGCCCCGTTCCTGTACGTGCTGCACGCGCTGTTCATGGGCATCTCGATGGCGGTGGCGCAGCTGCTGCCGGTCCGCATGGGCTTCGGCTTCTCCGGCGGCTTCGTCGACCTGGTGCTGAACTGGACCAACCCACTGGCCCAGAACCCCTGGATGATTCCGGTGATGGGCGTGTTCTGGTTCATCGTCTACTTCGTGGTCTTCCGCTGGGTGATCCTGCGGTTCAAGCTGAAGACACCCGGCCGCGAGGACGACGACGACTTCGTGCTCGACGAGGCTGCCAACGACGGCGACAACCCGTTCGTCGGGACCGCGGCCAAATTCATCGACGCCCTCGGCGGCGCCGACAACATCACCAGCCTGGACAACTGCGCGACCCGCCTGCGCATGGAGTTGGCCGACACCTCCGTGATCGACGAGCACGCGCTGAAGCGGGCCGGTGCGGCGGGCACCATGAAACCCGGCGGCAAGTCGGTGCAGGTGATCTACGGCACCCGCGTCCAGTTCGTGAAGGACGCGATGGAAGACCTCATCGCCGGCCGCATCAGCGCACCGGTCGCGGCCGCCGCAGTCGCCGCCGCGGAGACCGAGGCCCCCGTGGCCGTCGCCGACCGGCCGACCACCGTCACCCTGCGACAGCCCGTGGCGGGCACCGTGATTCCGCTCGACGAGGTCCCCGACAAGACCTTCGCCAGCGGGATGATGGGACCGGGTCTGGCGATCGAACCGGCCGACGGCCTGGTGGTCGCGCCGGCCCCGGCCACCGTGGTGACCGTCTTCCCCACCGGCCACGCGATCGGCCTGCGCCTCGACGACGGCACCGAACTGCTGATCCACGTCGGCCTGGACACCGTGAAGCTCAAGGGCGAGGGATTCACGCCGCTGGTCGAGCCGGGTGACATCGTGGACGCCGGTCAGTCGATCCTCGAGGTGGATCTGGACACCATCCGCGCCGCCGGCTACTCCACCGTCACCCCGGTGGTCGTGATGAACAACAAGGAAGCGACCGTCACCTTCGGTTGATGGTCTAGCGTCTGACGATGTGAGTCACCGTCTGCCGGAACCCGAACCCGACCTCACCTCGCACGGACACGGTCATTCGCACGGGTCCGGCCCCGTGAAGAACCTCGCGCGCTATGCGAGGCCGGTCGTGATGGCGTTGCTCATCCTGTCCGCGTTGGGGGTGGTGATCGGCGCATTCGCGTTGTGGCCGAGTCACTCCGACCGCCCGCTGCCGCCTGAGTTCACCGCCTCCGACGGCGGGCCGATTCAGACCGTCGAGGCGACGGTGGTGTCGCAGATCCGCGCCGACTGCACCTCCCTCACCCCGGGCATCGCGACCGAGGACTTCCCGGCCATCCACCCCGGCGGCGGTGACTGCAGCGCCTCGGTGGTGCAACTGGAGTCCGGCGAGTACGCGGTGCTGTCGATCCCGACCAACCGAACGCAGACCGGAGAGGGCCCGGGCCGGCCGTCGACCGAAGGGCTCGATCCGGACGCCCCGATCGCCGGCCAGCCGCACCTGCGTGTGGACGACGAGCTGCGCCTGTCCGTCATGACCGACCCGGCCGGCACCGCGCGGTACGCCTTCTACGACTACCGCCGCGGCATCGGCCTGATCCTGTGGGCGATCGCCTTCGTGGTGGCGGTGATCGCGGTGGCCACCTGGCGGGGCCTGCGCGCGGTGATCGGCCTGGCGTTCGCCTTCGCCGTCCTGGGCTACTTCACACTCCCGTCGATCCTGGACGGGCACTCGGTGGTGGCCGTCGCGATCGTCTCGTCGGCGGCCATCCTGTACCCGGTCCTGTTCCTGGCGCACGGGTTCACCATGCGCACCAGTTCGGCGCTGCTCGGCACCCTGATCTCGCTGGCCCTGGCCGCCGGGCTCAGCTATGCGGCGGTGCAGTCGCTGACCCTGACCGGTCTGTCCGGCGAGTCGACACGCACGCTGCAGCTGTATCAGGGCTCCATCTCGCTGTCCGGGCTGCTGCTGGCGGGTTTCGTGATCGGCACCCTCGGCGTGCTGAACGACGTCACCATCACCCAGGCATCGACGACGTTCGAGCTGGCGTCCCTGCCCGGCCAGACACGGCTGAGCGCATTCCGCGGCGCCATGCGCGTGGGCCGCGATCACATCGCCAGCACCGTCTACACGCTGGTCTTCGCCTATGCGGGCAGTGCCCTGCCGCTGCTGCTGCTCTTCTCGGTCGCCGGTCAGCCCATCGCCGGCCTGTTGTCCGGGGAGGAGATCGCGATCGAACTGGCCCGCACCTTCGTCGGCGGAATCGCACTGGCGATGTCGGTGCCGCTCACCACCGCGATCGCCGCTGCACTGGTGGCCCCGACGACGAAGGCCGCCACCTCCTAGACTGGAACCCATGCTGGCGAAGGTGTGCGGACTGACCGCGGTAGACGACGTCGCCGTGGCCGTCGGCGCGGGCGCCGATGCGATCGGCGTGGTGATCAATCGCACGAGTGCGCGCGCAGTTGACGAAGATCTCGCGCGCCGGATCGTCGCCGCGGCCGACGGAGCGGTCGACACCGTGCTCGTGGTCAACGACATGCCCGCCGCGCAGGCCGCACACCTGGCGCACCAGGTCGGCGTCTCGGTGCTCCAGCTCCACGGCACCTACACGCCCGAAGACTTCGCCGACGCCACCGCCATCTTCCCGCGCATCTGGCGCGCCACGTCCCTCGCCCACGCCCCCGACCTGCGGGTCGGCGCCTACGGAGAGGAGGCGCTGCTGCTGGATGCGCCCCGTCCGGGCTCGGGCGAACAGTGGGACCTGACGGCTCTGGGCGACGGTGCACCGGAGGGTCACTGGATCCTGGCCGGGGGGCTGCGCCCGGACAACGTCGCCGCCGCGATCGCGCAGGCTCGGCCGTGGGGTGTGGACGTGTCCAGTGGCGTCGAGTCCGCGCCCGGAGTCAAGGATCACGGACTGATCCGGGAGTTCCTGGCGCAGGTGTGCGCCGCCTCACGCTGAATTCACGTTGCACGCGAAAGTGTTAGTTAGTAACACTTGACGGCATGTCTTCCGCACTCTTCCGGCTCGGCCGATTCTCCTTCCGCCACAAATGGTGGGTGATCGGCGCGTGGGTCGCTCTGATCGCCCTGATGGCCGGGCTCATCCTGGGCCTGAATCCGAAGTTCGCCAAGGACTTCGAGCTCCCCGGCACCGATGCCGGCATCGCCATGGAGCAGATGGAGGCAGAGTTCCCCGCGCTGACCGAACAGCAGACCAAGTCACGGACCACCGTGGTGGTGGCGGCGCAGGACGGCCTCGACAAGCACACCGAACAGATCGACGCGCTCACCAAGGCCCTCGCCGGACTTCCGGAGGTGACCGACCCGCAGCAGATCGCCGATCCGGTGACGGTGGCGCAGGCCGATCCCGCATTGGCTTCGCAGGTGCTGTCGGACAACGGCCGCATCGGCCTGATCACCGTCAGCCAGGACCTGGATCTGATGGATCTGAAGCCGGCCGACAAGAAGGCGCTGCTCGACGTGATCGAGGAGCACCGCGGTGACGGCCTGCAGGTCGAGGCCACCAGCGGCGTCATGCAGGCGATGGATTCCGGCGGCACCGCCGAGATCCTCGGCTTCGGCGTCGCCTTCGTGGTGATGATCGTCGCCTTCGGCGCCCTGATCGCAGCCTTCATCCCGCTGGTGACCGGCATCGTGGGCGTCGGCCTGACGATGATGATGCTGATGGTCAGCGCCTCGTTCATGACCGTCAACCAGACCGCCACCGGCATCGTCCTGATGCTGGGCATCGCCGTCTCGATCGACTACGCGCTGTTCATCGTGTCCCGGTACCGGACCGAACGGAACCGCGGCGGCGACCCCGCCGATGCCGCCGGACGAGCGGTCGGCACCGCGGGTACCGCAGTGGTGTTCGCCGGTCTGACGGTGATCATCGCCGTCGTCGCCCTGATGGTGATCGGCATCCCGCTGATCACCCAGATGGGTCTGGGCGCCGCCCTCGCCGTGCTGGTCGCGGTCCTGACCGCACTCACCCTGATTCCGGCGATCCTGGGTGCGGTGGGCCGCTTCGCCTTCGTCCCCCGGATCCCGTGGATCAAGCACGCCGAGGCCTCCGAGGACGTCGACACCCTGGGCGTGAAGTTCGGCAAGGCGATCGTCGCCAAGCCGCTCCCGTTCATCCTCGTCGGCCTGGCGATCCTGGTCGCCGCGGCCGTCCCGGTGAAGGGCATGGAGCTCGGCCTGGACATGACCGCCGACGACGAGATCGCCGCGCAGGAACTGGTCAAGGAAGGCTTCGGCGAAGGCATCAACGGGCAGCTGTTCGTGGTGGTCCATGCCGGAGACGACGGTGACGTCGCCGCGGCCGCCGACAGCGCGGTCGCCGACATCAAGGGCCTGCCCGACGTCTACCAGCCGGAGACGGTGACCTGGATCGGCAACGGCACCGATCCGCAGAACCCGAACGCCGGCGCCGACACCGCCATGATCCTGGTGACGCCGGAGAGTTCGCCGGCCTCGACGCAGACCCACGACCTGATGGAGTCGATCCGCGGCTTCGCCCCGGCCATCGAGGCGCAGAACGCCGAGATCCACGTCGGCGGTCAGACCGCGATCATGTCGGACCTGTCGGCCAAGCTCGACAAGGCCCTGATCCCGTACATCGCCGTGGTGGTGGGCCTGGCCTTCCTGATCATGATCGGCGTCTTCCGGTCACTGTGGGTGCCGCTGATCGGCACGCTGGGCTTCGTCTTCTCGGTGCTGGCCACCTTCGGTATCACCACCCTGGTGTTCACCGACGGCTGGCTCGGCCTGATCGACCACACCCAGCCGCTGCTGTCGTTCCTGCCGATCTTCCTGGTGGGCGTGGTCTTCGGTCTGGCGATGGACTATCAGGTGTTCCTGGTGACACGCATGCGCGAGGAGTTCTTGCACGGCATGTCGCCGAAGGACGCGATCGTCGCCGGTTACCGGCACGGGGCGCGCGTGGTGACCTCCGCTGCGATCATCATGATCAGCGTCTTCGCCGCGTTCATGCTGTCGCCGGAGACCACCAACAAGATGCTCGGCTTCGCCCTCGCGGTGGCCGTCTTCTTCGACGCCTTCATCATCCGCATGATCGTGGTGCCCGCGGTGATCTCGATGCTCGGCGAGAAGGCCTGGGGCCTGCCCCGCTGGCTGGACAAGCTGGTCATCAACTTCGACGTGGAGGGCAGTGCGGTGCGCCACCGCGGCGTCAGCTCCTCCGCCGAAGAACAGGTGTCACTGACATGACCACCGGATCCCGGCCCGGGGCGCGCGCCCAGAACAAGGCGCGCACCCGGGCCGCGATCCGCGCCTCCGCTCTCGACCTGGTCTCGACGCAGGGCTACCACGAGACCACGGTGGCGCAGATCGCCGAAGCGGCCGGGGTTTCGCACACCACGCTCTTCCGCTACTTCGAGTCCAAGGAGCAGGTGCTGGTCGGCGACGACCTGGACGAGCGGCGCCGCGACATGCTGGAGCAGATTCCGCCGGGACTCGGCCGGTTCGATCTGCTGCGCCGGCTCGTCACGAACCTGTTCGAGATCGCCGGCGACGACCCGTGGGCGTCCGATCCGCGGCGCATCGAACTCCTGCGTGCCGAGCCGGTGCTGCACGCCGCCCACCAGTTCGAGGTGGACCGGGCGATCCAGGAGATGACCGCCTTCTTCGCCGATTACACCGGGACCTCGCTGGACGCCCTGCCGCTGCGGGTCTTCATCGCCGCCGCGTCGGGAGTGATGGTGCACCTCGCCGAACGTTCCGGCCGCGCCGACGAGGCCACGCTCAGCGAGCTCCTCGCCGCGATCGACCTCCTGGAACAGGGCCTGCCCCTGTAATCTCCCGTCCCTGTAATCTCCTGGCCTATGACCACTCAGGGGGAGCATTCGGGTCCGGGAGACCGTTCCGGGAGCGTGCTGGGGCCGTATCGCCTGGTGCGCCGTATCGGCCGGGGCGGCATGGGCGAGGTGTACGAAGCCGTCGACACCGTCAAGGACCGCACGGTCGCGCTCAAACTGCTGCCGCCGCAGCTCGCCGACGACGCGGATTACCGCACCCGGTTCCTGCGCGAATCCCAGACCGCGGCCCGCCTGAACGATCCGCACGTGATCCCCATCCACGACTTCGGCGAGATCGACGGTCAGCTGTTCCTGGACATGCGGATCGTCGCCGGCCAGGATCTGCGGGCGGTGATCACTCAGGGGCCGGTCGCCCCCGATCGCGCAGTCGACGTGATCGGCCAGATCGCGAGCGCCCTGGACTCGGCGCACGACGCCGGCCTGACGCACCGCGACATCAAACCGGAGAACATCCTGCTCGACGGCAAGGGCTTCGCCTACCTGGTCGACTTCGGTCTGGTGCAGTCGGCCGGTCAGGTCGGCCTCACGTCGACGGGCCTGGCGATCGGCTCGTTCAACTACATGGCGCCCGAGCGCTTCGGGGGCGGCGCGCCGGTGGGACCGCCGAGCGACACCTACGCACTGGCGTGCGTGCTCTACGAATGCCTCACCGGCGCCAAGCCGTTCGGGGCCGACAGCATGGAGCAGATCATCGCCGGGCACCTGCACCGGCCGCTCCCGCCGACCGGCACCGCCTTCGACGCGGTGATCGCACGCGGCACCGCCAAAGACCCGGCGCAGCGGTACCGCACGGCCGGCGAGCTGGCCGCCGCCGCCCGCGCGAGCCTCGCCGGTCGTCCCCCGGCCGTGCCCGCGCCGACCCGGACCGCCCCGGTCGGCAGCTACGACCCCACCGGGTACGCCCAAACGCCGTACCCCCAGAACCCGTACCAGGCAGCCCCGGCCCGTAAGTCCAAGAACGTCGTCATCGCGGCGATCGCCGCGGTCGCGGTGATCGCCGCCCTGGCCGGAGGCGTGCTGCTCTGGCAGTCCGGCCGGGACGACTCCGGTGGCGACTCCGCGGCCGTGGCCCTGGCCGATGCCACCGAGACGAGGACGGCCACCGTCACCGAATCGGCCGCCTCACCCGCCCCCGCGGACTCCGAATCGGTCCCCACCGAATCGTCCACCGTGCGACCCGCGACCACCGCCCCGCCCGCGGCGCGCGCTCCGGGCGACCTCGGTCTGCCGGTCCCGATCTCCACCCCCGCCTGCAACGGCGACACGGTCGCGGTGGTCTACAACGCGGTGAGCCCGGGCGCCTACCAGCAGGAGATCGCGGCGGCGCTGGCGCAGTATCCGGGGTCGTCGTACCTGCGCACCGATCAATCGTGTCTGTCGTTCAAGCAGTCCGAGAACGGCAATCCGATCTACGCCGTCTACTACCCGGGTGCCACGCGCGCCGAGACCTGCGCCATCCGCGATCGGATCGGCGGCGGCACCTACGCCCGCGTCCTCGACAACTCGACACCGGTCGGCACCGAGGTCTGCTGAAAACATCGGTGACCAGGTGTGACGGGACCGACGCCCGTCATCCAACGATCCGGCAGTGGCCGTTCATCTTGACGCGTTACCATCCACACGTGCTGGAAGATCTGAACAAGAAGGCAAAGAACGTTGGACTCCATGTCGCTGACGCGAAGAAGAAGAAGCTGTACACGGTCCGCAAGGTGAAGAACGGCAAGCTGGTCGCCAAGAACGTCGATGCCGACGAAGCCCTGAAGATCATCAAGAAGTACAAATGATTCCCGGCGCGCGGGCCCTGGTGCAGACCGCACTCTCCCCGGCGCGCACCCTCACCGATCTCGCACACACTCTCGGATTTCAGCACCCCGAGGTCACCGGCAGCCTCGTCGTGATCACCGGCGCCTCGTCGGGAATCGGCGCCGAGACGGCGCGCCTGTTCGCCGCCGAGGGCGCCGAGATCGTCGCCGTGGCGCGCGATCTGGAACGGCTCACCGCAGTCTGCGACGCCATCGCCGCCGACGGCGGTGTGGCTCACCCGGTCACCGCCGACCTGTCCGACACCGATTCCGCCGCCGCCCTCGCCGACGAGATCCTGGCCCGCTTCGGCACCCTCGACGTCCTGGTGAACAACGCCGGCCGGTCCATCCGCCGGTCGGTACTCGACACCGTCGACCGCTTCCACGACTACGAGCGCACCATGGCGCTCAACTACTTCGGTGCAGTACGCCTGACCACTGCCCTGCTGCCGGCCATGATCGCGCAGCGCCGCGGGCGGATCGTCAACGTCGTCACCTGGGGAGTCACCGCCGGGTCGATGCCCAAGTTCAGCGCCTACCACGCCTCCAAAGCCGCCCTCGCCGCGTTCGGCCGCAGCCTGGACGACGAATGCCGCGGCACCGGCGTCAGCGTGAGCAACGTCGGCTTCCCGCTGGTCCGCACCCCGATGATCGCCCCCACCGCCGGCTACGACGACGCTCCCGCCATTTCGGCGGAAGACGCCGCCGGCTGGATCCTGCGCGCCGCCCGGACCGGTCGGCCGCAGCTCTATCCGCGGTATTCGGTGGTGCTGCGCGCCGTCGCCGAGTTCTCCCCGCGCCTGACCGGCGATCTGATCCGCCGGATGGGGATCTGAAAGACTGACGGGCATGGCCGATTTCATGTCCCGCGACGACCTCGACTTCCTGCTGTACGACTGGCTGAACGTCACCGAACTGCTCGAGCGTCCGCGCTTCGCCGAGCACTCGCGGGAGACATTCGACGGGGTCCTGGATCTGAGCCACGACATGGCCGCCAAGCTCTTCGCGCCGCACAACAAGAAGTCCGATCAGAACGAGCCGCAAATCGGCGAGGACGGCCGGGTGGTGCTGCTCGACGAAGTGACCGCCGCGGTGCGCGCCTTCAGCGAGGCCGGTCTCAACGCCGGCTCGTTCGACGAGGAGCTCGGTGGGATGCAGCTGCCGCACACCGTCTCGCGGGCCTCGATGGTCAACTTCCAGGCGGCCAACGCGGCCACCTCGTCGTACGGCTTCCTCACCGTCGGCAACGCCAACCTGCTGGCCAAGTACGGCTCACCGGAGCAGATCGACACCTGGGTGCGGCCGATGCTCGAGGGCCGCTTCTCGGGCACCATGTGCCTGTCCGAGCCGCAGGCCGGATCTTCGCTCGCCGACATCACCACCCGCGCCGAGCCCGCCGGCGACGGCACCTACTCGGTCACCGGCACCAAGATGTGGATCTCGGCAGGCGACCACGAGATCACCGAGAACATCGTGCACCTGGTCCTCGCCAAGATCCCCGGCGGGGGCCCGGGGACCAAGGGCATCTCGCTGCTGGTGGTTCCCAAGTTCTTGCCCGACGGCACCCGCAACGACGTCGCGCTGGTCGGTCTGAACCACAAGATGGGCAACCGCGGCACCACCAACACGCTGCTCAACTTCGGCGACGGCACCTTCGGTGTCGAGGGGCGCACCGGGGCGGTCGGCTATCTGGTCGGCGAGGCGCACAAGGGTCTGCGCTACATGTTCAACATGATGAACGAGGCGCGCATCGGGGTGGGCTTCCTGGCCACCGCGCTCGGCTACGCCGGCTACCTGCAGTCGGTGGAGTACGCCAAGACTCGCGAACAGGGCCGCCCGGTCGACGCGAAGGGCCCTGACGTGGCACCCGTGCCGATCATCGAGCACGCCGACGTGAAGCGGATGTTGCTGGCGCAGAAGGCCTATGTCGAGGGCGCTCTGGCGCTGGGCCTGTACGCCTCGCGGCTGGTCGACGAGGAGATGACCGCACCGGACGAGGCCGACCGCGTCCGGGCGCACACTCTGCTCGAGGTGCTGACGCCGATCGCCAAGAGCTGGCCGAGCCAGTGGTGTCTGGAAGCCAACAGTCTGGCCATCCAGGTCCACGGCGGGTACGGCTACACGCGTGAGTTCGACGTGGAGCAGTTCTACCGGGACAACCGGCTGAACCCCATTCACGAAGGGGCGCACGGCATCCACGGCCTGGACCTGCTGGGCCGCAAGATGGTGATGGACTCCGGTGCCGGCCTGGCGGTGCTGACCGAGACCATCGGCGCCACGGTGGAGTGGGCCCGCGGGGCGGGTGGAGAGGCCCCCGGGTACGCCGACGCCCTGTCGGCGGCGACTGGGCGGCTCGCCGAAGTCACCGCGGCGGCGTGGGCTTCCGGCGACCCGGCGCTCGCCCTGGCGAACGCCACCGTCTATCTGGAGGCGGCCGGGCACATCGTCGTCGCCTGGATGTGGCTGGAGCAGCTGCTGGCCGTCGGCGACCGCGAGGGCGCCTTCTACGACGGCAAGCGTGCCGCGGCCCGCTACTTCTTCACCTACGAGCTGCCCACGACCACATCGCAGCTCGACCTGGTCGCCGCGTGCGACCGCACCGCCCTCGACGCCGACCCCGCCTGGTTCTGACCGCCCGACGGAACGTCAGTTCGGCTGGTGGTCGGCCAGCCAGGCCATCACGTCGTCGAGCACCTCGTCGCGCTCGGGCTCGTTGAAGATCTCGTGGTACAGCTCCGGGTAGATCTTCACGGTCACCTCGCCGCCGCCGCGCTCACCGATGAGGCGGGTGCCGTCGGCGTTGGCCAGCGCGTCGCGGCCACCGTGCAAGGAGAGCGTCGGCACGCGCAGCGACGGCAGCCGGTCGCTGAAGGCGGACATCGCACCGATGAGCGCGCCGCCGAGACCGGCCGGGATCTTACCGTGCCAGACCAGCGGATCGGCCTCGTAGGCGGCGACCACCGCCGGGTCCCGGCTGACCGCCGAGGCGGGCAGCGCGGTGGCCGGCAGCCAGGGCACCAGGCGCCCCAGGACCGGCGCCGCCGCGACCATGATCGGCGGCAGGTCGTCGCCCGGCACCACTGCGGGGCCGGAGAGGACCAGACCGGTCAGGTCGTCGGGATGGTCGAGCGCGTAGGTCAGCGCGATCGCACCGCCCATGCTGTGCCCGATCACGAACAGCGGCAGACCGTCGTGCTCCACGCTGCGGATGACCCGGTGCAGGTCGGCGACGAAGTCCCCGAAGTCGTTGACGCCGAGGCGTTTGCCGCCCGAGCGGCCGTGGCCGGCATGGTCGGACGCGACCACCACGTAGCCGGCGTCGGTCAGCCGCGCCACCACGTGGCCGTAGCGACCGGCGTGCTCACCCAGGCCGTGGACCAGCGCCACGACGCCCACCGCGTCCTCATCGGGGCGGTGGACGTCGAAGACGATGGTGCGCCCGCGCTCACCGCGGACCGAGTGCTCGGCGGATTTCACGCCTGCTCTGACGTGGGCTCGGCGCCGCCGATGATGTCCGGCCGCGAGAACGGCGAGCGCTCCCACAGCAGCGGGAACAGCAGGCCGCCGATCAGACCACCGGCCAGCGGAGCCAGCCAGAACAGCCATAGCTGACCGGGTGCGCCGTCGCCGTTGAAGAAGGCCACACCGGTGGAGCGAGCGGGGTTCACCGAGGTGTTGGAGATCGGGATCGAGATCAGGTGGATCAGCGTGAGCGACAGGCCGATCGCCAGACCGGCGAAGCCGATCGGCGCGCGGCCGTGGGTGGCTCCCAGGATGATGATCACGAAGAACGCGGTCAGCAGCACCTCGGCGAGGGCGACGGCACCGAGGCTGTACAGGCCCGGCGAGTTGTCGCCGTAGCCGTTGGCCGCCATGTTGCCGGTGGCCTCGAATCCGGGCTTGCCGCTGGCGATCACGAACAGCGCCAGACCGGCCAGCAGACCGCCGACCACCTGGGAGATCCAGTAGCCGGGAAGGTCCTTCCACGGGAACCGTCCGCTCACGGCGGCGCCGAGGGTCACGGCCGGATTGAAGTGTCCACCGGAGATCCAGCCCACGGCGTAGACCATGGTCAGCACAGTCAGACCGAAAGCCAGGGAGACCCCCAGAAAACCGATGCCGATCTGGAACTTCCCGATCGCGCCGTCCTCTTCGGCTAAGAACTTGGCGGCGAAGATCGCGCTACCGCAGCCGCCGAAAACCAGCCAGAAAGTGCCGAACAGTTCCGCAAGCCATTTGCCCACGATCGAATCCGAGTTCACGAGAGAGTCTCCTACGTCGGTGAACAGTGCACCGTGATCGTATGAGACGCAGCGCCGTTCAGTCGGCAGTTAGCCGTGATGTCTCCGATTCGTCATTCGACCCGCCCCCGAATCCCAGGAATCCGGCCACGCCGCGACCGGCCGATTCGAGCACCCCGAGCGGACGCATCGCCGTCTCCCCCAGGGTCACCAGGTACTCCACCTGGGTCACGACCCGCTCGAGCCGCGTCACCAC
The DNA here is from genome assembly GCF_039537105.1 of Gordonia caeni. NCBI lineage: Bacteria > Bacillati > Actinomycetota > Actinomycetes > Mycobacteriales > Gordoniaceae > Gordonia > Gordonia caeni. The sequence goes on along the minus strand of NZ_BAAAZW010000008.1, from coordinate 42,052 downwards.
GCTCGCCATGCGATCCACGGTGGTGTCGACGTTGTCGAGCGAGTGATTCAGGCGCTCGAGCGTCCCCTCCAGATTGTCGATGGCGCCGTCGAGTTCGCCCATCGTGCCGGTGAGTCCCTGCAGGACCGGTCCCATGTCGCCGAGGATGCCCTCCACCTGGTCGACGGTCTGGTCCGCGTTCATCGCCGCCTGCGCGAGCTTGCGCAGGCGCTGGCGCTCACGGCCGGACCGGTCATTCATGGGATTGATGGCCATGCATCTGATTATGCGCGTTGTCAGTCGGAACGGCGGCGATTGGGCGCGGGAATAGGTGTCGATTGCATGACGTTGACCCCGGATGAGATACTTAAAATCTGAACTAATAGGAGGACGTCATGCCCGCCGTGACTGCTGACACCCTGACCCTGCCCCGTTTGGCGCCGCCCGCACCGGCCGAAGCCGAGCGCACCGTGGTCTCGCTGACCACCGGTCCCCGCTCCTACGAGGGCGAGGGCTTCCCCGTGGTCCGCGCCTTCGCCGGCGTCTCGGCCGCCGCCCTGGACCCGTTCATCCACATGGATCAGATGGGCGAGGTGGAGTACGAACCCGGCGAACCCAAGGGGACCTCGTGGCACCCGCACCGGGGCTTCGAGACCGTCACCTACATGATCGACGGCCTCTTCCAGCACCAGGACTCCTCGGGCGGCGGCGGCCTGATCGCCGACGGCGCCACCCAATGGATGACCGCCGGCGCGGGGATCCTGCACATCGAGACCCCGCCCGCCGAACTGGTGGAGTCCGGCGGCACCTTTCACGGCGTCCAGCTGTGGGTCAATCTGCCGGCCGCCGACAAGTTCCTGACCCCGCGCTACCAGAACCTGGAGGGCGGACAGACCGCACTGGTCTCGTCGGCCGACGGCGGCGCGCTGGTGCGCGTGGTCGCCGGTGAGGTCGGCGGGCACGCCGGCCCCGGCTCCACCCACACGCCGATCACTTTCGCGCACGCCACCGTCTCCCCCGGCGCGCAGCTGTCGGTGCCGTGGCGCCGCGACTTCAACGCGCTGGTCTACGTTCTGTCCGGCAACGGCACCGTGGGCCCCGAGCAGCGGCCCATCACCGGCGGCCAACTGGCCGTGCTGGGCGCCGGCGACCGGATCACGGTGTCCGCCGACGCGCACGGCCAGGATTCGCACCGCCCTGCGATGGAGATCCTGCTGCTGGGCGGGCAGCCGATCCGGGAGCCGGTGGCCCAGTACGGCCCGTTCGTGATGAACACCCGTCAGCAGCTGATGGAGGCCGTCGAGGACTACCAGGCCGGGCGTCTCGGCGTCATCCCCGACGACGCTCTGATGCCGCACGTGGTGCGATGAGTCTGGAGATCGAGGACGTCGATCCGCGGGGCCGGGCGTGGCGCCTGTTCATCGAGACCAGCGCCCGCCTGTCCACCGCGATCGACGACCAGCTCCGCCGCGACGCCGGCATGGCGCTGGCCGACTATCACGTGCTGCTGTTGCTGAGCGAAGCCCCCGGCCACCGGCTGCGGATGAAGGAGATCGCCGAGCGCATGGTGTTCTCGCAATCACGCCTGACCTACCAGGTCGACACCCTCTGCAAGCGCGGCTGGCTGCGCCGCGAGCCGGTGCCCGAGGACCGGCGCGGGAGCTATGCGATCCTCACCGACGAGGGCCGCGGCGCCTTCGCCGCAGCCGCCCGCGGCCACCGGGAGCTGGTGGACCGCCTCTTCTACGACGCCCTGACCCCCGACGACGGCCGCGAGTTGGCCGGGCTGATGGCCCGGCTGGCCGACCGGCTCCAGGAGCACCGCGATGACCACTGAAGTGATCCGCGCCGCCGACCGCCACCACTGGGCCAACGAGTGGCTGACTTCGTGGCAGTCGTTCCCGGCCACCGGCAACTACGACCTGTTCGGCAACGCCCACGGCGTGCTGGTGGTGCACAACGACGATCTGGTCGACGCCGGCGAAGGCCTCGACGCCCACCAGCACCAGAACATGGAGATCCTGACCTGGGTGCTGGACGGGTCGGTGGCGCACAAGGATTCCCACGGCACGCAGGTGGTGCTGCGCCCGGGAACCCTGGGACACATGCGCGCCGGCCGCGGCATCACCCACTCCGAGCGCAACGCCGACACCCGGCACAGCGGTGAGCGGCTGCGGGTGGTGCAGATGTGGGTGGCCCCGCACGCCGACGGCCTGGACCCGAGCCACGCCGAACGCGACTTCACCGCCGCCCTGGAATCGGGTGCGCCGGTCGTGGCAGCCTCCGGACGGCCCGAGCACGCCGGCACCGGCGCGCTGGAGATCGCCAACCGGTTCGCCGCCCTGCACCTGGCTCGGCCCCGCGCCGGGCAGAGGATTGAGCTCCCGTCCGCCCCGTTCGGGCACCTGTACGTCGCCCGCGGCACCGTCGAGGTGGACCGGCTCGGCACCCTCGCCGAGGGTGATGCGTTGCGGACCACGGACTCGGCGATCACGCTGACCGCCGTCGACGATGCCGAGATCGTCTACTGGGAGATGCACGCGAGCTTCGACGTCTGACCGCCGACGTGTGACAGTGGAGTCATGACTGACAACGCTCTCGCCGACGCCGTCGCCGCGCAGATGCCGCTCGCCCGCACCGACCTGGCCGAAGCGGTCGGCTTCGCGTCGATCCACGGCGACGCCGACCGCGCCCAGGCCAACCGGGACAGCGCAGCCTGGGTGGCCGCCCGATTCTCCGACCTGGGCTTCGACTGCGAGGTGATCGACACCTGCGACGGCTCGCAAGCGATCGTGGGCTACCGGCCCGGCCCCGAGGGCAGCCGCACCGTGGCCCTCTACAGCCACCACGACGTCCAGCCCGCCGGCGACGAATCCCTCTGGACCACAGAGCCGTTCACGCTCACCGAGCGTGGCGGCCGCTGGTACGGCCGCGGCGCCGCCGACTGCAAGGGCAACCTCGTCGCGCACCTGACCGCCCTGCGGGCGCTGGGCGAGGACGCCTCGTGCAACATCCGCATCATCATCGAAGGGTCGGAGGAGGCCGGCGGCGAGGGCCTCGATCACCTGGTCCGCGAGCGGCCCGAGCTGTTCGACGCCGACCTCATCCTGATCGGCGACACCGGCAACATCGAAGTCGGCGTCCCCACCCTGACCACCAGCCTGCGCGGCGTGGTGAACGTCCGCGTCGAGGTCCGCGCGCTGGCGGGCGCGGTGCACTCCGGCCAGTTCGGCGGGGCCGCCCCCGACGCGATGGCCGGCCTCATCGCTCTGCTGGCGACCCTGCGGGATGCGCAGGGCGACACCACGATCGACGGCCTGGACGCCGGCCAGACCTGGACCGGCGCACCGTATCCGCCGGAGCGCTTCGGTGCCGACGCCGGGGTGCTTCCGGGCGTCGGCATTCTCGGCTCGGGCACGCCCGCGGACATGACCTGGGCCCGCCCGGCGGTCACGGTGATCGGCGTGGACGCCCCGGGCATCGACGAGTGCGCCGCGGCCGTCATCCCGTCGGCCGCGGCCATGCTGAACCTGCGGATCCCGCCGGGCGTGGACCCGCAGCAGGCCTACGACCTCCTCGTCGCGCACCTGCACGCACACGTGCCCTGGCACTGCGAACTCCAGGTGACCTCCGACGCCGCCGGTTCACCGTTCGCCCCGCGCACCGACGGCCCCGGCTACGCCGCGCTCACCGCGGCGATGTCCTCGGCGTACGACGGTGCGCAGGTGGTGCATTCGGGGCAGGGCGGCTCCATCCCGCTGTGCAACGTGCTGGCCGGTGCGGTGCCCCGCGCCGAGATCGCACTCCTGGGCGTCGAGGAGCCGCGCTGCACGATTCACGCACCCAACGAGAGCGTGGACCCCGAGGAGCTGCGGCGCACCGCCCTCGCCGAGGCCATCCTGCTCAGCAGTTACTGAGCGGCGTCCACCGGAGGCTCCGGAGCCGTGGGCGGAGCCTCGTCGGCCACCGGCAGCACCGGGCACGTGCCGCCCGGGAACTTGCCGAGATTCCGCAGCAGCCACTGCCCCACTCGCGTCACCATCTTGGTGCCGTCGGTGAGCGATCCGCTCTTCGGGAGCGCCGCGATACTCACGCCGTACTGCCCGCGCTCGGTGGTGATGACGCCGAGCTGGCGCACCACCTGCCCGCCGCCGGTGCCGGTGGCCGGCCCCCAGCCGCCCTTGACCGCGCCGGTGACCTTCTTGCTCTTGGGTTCGGCCACTCCCCACCGCTGATTCGCGGCCACGCGGCTCATGTGCTTGAGCACTTCCTCGGTGTCCGGCATGCACGGCAGGTGGGCGGCGAAGACGGACTGGTCGGTCAGGGCCCAGGGCGTCGCACCCGGATAACTGGCCGGGTGATCGAGCTCGGAGGAGACACGGGTGTGGACGTCGTGACCTTCGCGCAGCACCGAGGTCACCGCGTCCACCGAGGCCTGGCCGCCGCCGAGCAGCCCCCAAAGGGCTTCGGCGGATTCGTTGTCGGACAGTTCGATCGCCTTGGTCTCCTTCGCCAGGACTGTGCGGCCGTGCTTGCGCTGCGCGGCGATGGAGACCGGCACCTTCAGCGTGGACCAGGCGCGCGCGGTCTTCAGCGAACCGAAGGAGACGGGAGTGTCGCCGTTCACCGGAGTGATCGCGATCCCGACCCGGCCGGGCAGCGACTTGGCCATCGACTTGGTGAGGGCGCGGAAACTCTTGTCCAGCTCGGCCTTCGGCACCGTCGCCGCCCCGAGGCTGCCGTTGGGCAGGCCCGGAAGACCCGGCAGCCCCTGGGCCGCACCGCTTCCGGCCACCACCGCGCTGGTCACGATCACCGCTGTCCCGACACCGATCGCCCATCGACGAATACTCGCCACTCTTACCCCTTAGGTCACTCCATCAACAGCAGTAACACTATGGAGTCCGGCGGTCGGGGTCGAGCCCCACGACCGCCCCGAGACCCGCGCGTGGCCCCGCCGTTACCGGATTCGCCCGAACCGGGCAGCGGTCAGCAGCGGCCGCCGGGCATCGACGCCAAGCGGCCGCCGAGCCAGCGGCCGACCTGGTCGAGCACCGCGGTGCCGCTACCCATCGACGCGCCCGGCGCATAGGTGCTCAGCGCGAACGCGGTCTGCAGACCGTCCTTGCGGGTCAGCAGCCCGATCTGCCGGACGATGTAGCCCCCGGATTCGCCGGGACCCCAGCCACCCTTCACCGCGGTGGTGCGGCCGGGGATCGCCTCGATCCCCCAGGTCTGGTTGCCGGAGACCTGTCCCATCAGGGAGATCACGTACTCCGAATCGGGCAGGCACGGCAGATTCGCGGTGAAGGAAGCCGCATCGTCGAGCGCCCAGACCGTTTGGCCGAACACCGAGAACTCGGCACGACGGCGCTCCGACGGCACCACCGTGGTCTGGTCGCCCCCTTCGCGCAGCACCGCGGTCACCGCCTGCGCCGCCTGTTCCGGTGTGCCCAGCGACGCCCACAACTGCTCGGCGGCGGCGTTGTCGGAGTCCACGATCGCGGGCTGCTCGGCCGGCATCCGGCCGTTCTTGCGCTGCGCGGCCACCGCCAGCGGCACCTTGATGGTCGACCACGCGACCTGCGGGTCCTGGTCGCCGAGGCTGATCACCGCACCGCCGCCGACCGGGGCGATCGACACCCCGACCGGCTGGGCGAGTCCGGCGCTGAACTCGGCGAAGCCGGACTTCAGCGCCGCCACGCCGCGACCGGCGTTGCCCGAGTTCGTCGGCGGCGGCGTCTCGCTCGAGTCGGCCGGGGCGCTCGCGGTCACCGACACGACCTCGGTGACCACGGCTGCCTGCTCATCGCTGGAACAGGCCGCGGCGCCGGCCCCGAGGGCTAGGATCGTCAGGACGCCGACGCTTCGGCGCAGGATCGTTCGAGGGTCGTACACGGTGGGACTCCCCGCCTCTAGTAGATGTGCACGACGGCGTTGTTGCCGCCCCGGCAGATGATGATGCCCGCCTCGGGGGTGCACGACATCGTGTAGGTCACGCCGGTCACCGGGCTGTGGGCGCTGATCGTCCGCGCCTGCCCGGCGGGACCGGCAGCCAGGTAGGCGGCGCGCACGCTCTCGGCGAAGGCGCACGAGGTCACCCCGCTGCCGACGCCCACCCCCGCACCGCAGGGCGACGAGCCCGGCGGCGGCGTGGCCGGCGTACTCGGCGACGGCTGGATGGTGCTGGTCAGCGTGGTGGTCGACGGACCGGCCGCCGACGTCTCGCCGCCGCTGTCCCGGAAGCCGAAGTAGTACACGCCCAGCCCGATCAGCGCCGCGATCAGCACGACGATGACGCCGCCGAGCGCGTACTGGGCTCCGTTTCCGCGTTGCGGGGGCGGCGGCGCGCCGTAGCCGGCGGGCCCGGAGTACGGCGGAATCTGCGCCTGCTGGGTGCCCGCGTATTGCGCGCCCGCGTACTGGGGTCCCGAGTACTGCTGGGGACCCGAGTACTGCTGGGGACCGCTGTAGTGCTTGGTCCCGCCACCCGGGGTTACGTGGGCGGTGGGTGCGGGGTGGGCGATGAACGACGTCGCCGCCTCCCCGGTGAGTGCGCCCCGCGCCGCCGCCGCGAACTCGCCCGCCGAGGCGTAGCGCTGCACCGGATCCTTCGCCAGACCCCGTTCGAGCACCGCATCGAGCGCGGTGGGCACGGCGGGGTTGATCGAACTGGGCGCGGGTGCGGGCTGCAGGACCGCGGCCTTGATGATGGAGCTGACCGTGTCGCCGCCGAACGGGGGCCGTCCGGTCAACAGCTCGAACAGCACCGCCGAAAGCGCGTAGACGTCCGAGGACGGTGCCACCGGAGCGTTGTCGAAGTGCTCGGGAGCCAGGTAGGCGGTGGAGCCGATGGCCGTTCCGGCCTTGGTGAGTCCGGAGTCGGCGCCGTCGTGGGCGATCCCGAAGTCCACCAGGTAGGCGAAGCCGGTGGGTGTCACCAGGATGTTCTCCGGCTTCACATCCCTGTGCACCAGGCCGGCCGCGTGCGCGGCGTCCAGGGCGTCGCCGATCTGGCCGACGACGGCCACCGCGTCCTCGGCCGGCAGCGGCCCCGAGCTGCGCAGCCGCTGGCGCAGGTTCTCCCCGTCCACGAGCCGCATGTCGAGATAGAGGGTGCCGTCGATCTCGCCGAAGTCGTGGATCGGGATGATGTGTGGCTCCCCGAGCCGGGCGACCAATTGGCATTCGCGGCGGAACCGCTCGGCGAAGGTGCCGTCGTCGGCGGTGCTGCCGCCCAGGAGTTTCAGTGCCACTTCGCGGTCACGCACCGTGTCGTAGGCGCGGTAGACGGCCCCCATTCCGCCGCGTCCGATCAACGCCTGAATTCGATACGGTCCGAACTCGGTCCCCACCCGGTCGTCGCTCATTCGGTCCTCCACTGACCCAATCCGAGAATCACCATCACCAGTTGCTTCTCTGCGCGCTGGACCAGTGCCTGCTCGGTCCCCACCCGGCCGTCACCGTCGAGCAGATCGGCCACCGCCGTCATCATGATTGTGACGAACAAATCGGCCGCAATCTCCAGATCGTCGGCTTCCCATCCGGCCAGGGCCGGAACCCGCGCCAGATCGATCGCCAGTTCCCGGGAGAACAGCCGCAACTCGGTGTTGATCGCGCGACGCACCTCGGTGACGCCCCCGTGCTGTTCGCGGATCAGGAAGCGGAACTTGGCCTCGTCGGTGCGCACGTGTCGCAACAGGATCGACAGCGACTCCCGCGCGGTCGGCATGCCGCCCTTGACCAGGTCCCGCCGGCCTTCGCGCAGGGCGCGGCGCAGCACGCGCATGGAGTCTTCGACCAGGGTGACGCCGAGGTCTTCCATGGAGGCGAAGTGCCGGTAGAAGGCGGTCGGCACGATGCCCGCCCCGCGGGCCACCTCGCGCAGCGAGAGACTGCCGAATGAACGGTCGTCCACCAAGTCGATGGTCGCGTCCAGCAGCGCCTGCCGCGTCTGTTCCTTCTTCTCCGCCCGCGACACGCCGGTGTCGCCGTCGGCCCGTCCACGTCGGGAACGACGGCGCGATCCACCTGACGAATCGGTCGTAGAGGCCACGGAGATCAGTCTAGGCGGTGACCGGCGACACACAGAAAGGCCTTGCAGGCCGCGCGCGAACTATGTCATCGTCATTGGTGTACACACGTTCACTCAAAACCGGCACAGCCCCGCCGATGAACGTTCGTCCCGAAGGAGAAACCATGGCAAGCCGACTCGCAGGCCTCCTCGAGAATCTCGTCGAGGCGACCGCGACCCCGTACCCCGTCGACCGGTATCTCGAGTTCGTCAACCCGATGATCACCTGGCGCGAGACCCGAGCCAAAGTGACTGGCCGCACCCTCCAGACCGACCGCAGCGTCACCCTGACGCTGGCGCCCACGCGCCAGTGGAAGGGACACACCGCCGGACAGTACGTCGAGGTCAGCACCGTCGTCGATGGTGTGCGTCACCGCCGGTTCTTCTCGCCCGCCAACGCCGCAGGCGACACGGCGACGCTGGAGCTGACCGTGACCGCGCACGAGGACGGCTTCATCTCCAAGCACCTGCGCGAGGACGTCGCAGTCGGTGACGTCCTGGGCCTCTCGGCCGCCGCCGGCGACTTCGTCCTGCCCGCGCAGCGACCGGAACGCACCGTTCTAGTGAGCGGCGGCAGTGGCATTACACCTGTCATCTCAATGTTGCGCACCATGATCGCTGAAGGACACGATCAGCCGGTCACTCTGGTGCATTACGCGCGGTCGGAAGACGACGTTCCCTACCGCACCGAACTCGAGGCCGCCGCACGCACGCTCGGCAACGTCGACGTGCACCTGCACTACACCCGCACCCCGGCCGGCGGGCACTTCGAGCCCGCACATCTGGACGGGCTCGCCGACGCAGTCGGTGCACAGGTATTCCTGTGCGGACCGCCGTCGCTGAACGCCGCTGTGCGCGAGTACCACGAGGACCGCGGCCTCGGCGATCGCCTGCACACCGAGGCCTTCACGCTCGACACCGCCCCGGTGATCGACCCGAATCAGCCGATCACCGGCACCGTCTCGTACAGCGCTTCGGGCACCACCAGCGAGAACGACGGCCGCACCGTCCTGGAGCAGGCCGAGGCTTCCGGCCTCAATCCCGAGTACGGCTGCCGCATGGGGATCTGCTTCTCGTGCACCAAGGTCCGCAAGTCGGGCTGCACCCGCAACATGCTCACCGGCGAGCTCGATTCCGAAGCCGACCAGCCCATCCAGATCTGCGTCAACGCGCCCGTCGGCGACGTCGACATCGACCTGTAGACATCCCTCCTGTAGATCCGCCCGTCACCGAAAGAGGTATCGACATGGCCATCAACATCACCGACTACTTCCCCACCAAGAACGACGACAAGACCGTCGAGGTCAACCTCAGCGCCGAGCAGGTGGAGGCGATCGGCGCCGAGCTCGAGGCCCTGCGCACCCGCGTCGTGGACTCGCTCGGCCAGTCCGACCGCGACTACATCTACGGGATCATCGGCGCCCAGCGGAAGCTCGAGTTCGCCGGCCGCGCCATGATGTACCTGCCGTTCATCCCCCCGGTGTGGCTGGCCGGCGTCGGCGCGCTCGGCGCGGCCAAGATCCTCGACAACATGGAGATCGGCCACAACGTCATGCACGGCCAGTACGACTGGATGCGCGAGGACACCTACAACTCGCGCGAGTTCGACTGGGACACCGTCTGCCCCGGTGAGCAGTGGAAGCACAGCCACAATTACCTGCACCACACCTTCACCAACGTCCTCGGCGAGGACCGCGACATCGGCTACGGCATCCTGCGCATGGCCCGCGACCAGAAGTGGAACCCCTACTACCTGGGCAACCTCGGCTACGCGACCGCGCTCATGCTGCTCTTCGAGTGGGGCGTCATGCTGCACGACCTGGAGGCCGAGAACGTGATCACCGGCCGCCGCAAGTGGAGCGACGTCAAGGGCCTGGTGAAGGGCATGTGGCGCAAAGCCAGCCGGCAGGTCGCCAAGGACTACATCATCTGGCCGGCGCTGACCGGACCGTTCTTCCTCAGCACGCTGGTCGGCAACGCCTCAGCCAACCTGATCCGCAACGTGTGGACCTACTCGATCATCTTCTGCGGCCACTTCCCCACCGGCGCGCAGACCTTCACCAAGGAGGAGACCGAGAACGAGACCAAGGGCGAGTGGTACCTGCGCCAGATGCTCGGCTCGGCCAACATCGAGGGCAGCGACCTGTTCCACATCATGAGCGGCAACCTCAGCCACCAGATCGAGCACCACCTGTTCCCCGACGTGCCGGCCAACCGGTACCCGGAGATGGCCAAGGAGGTCCGCGCGATCTGCGAGAAGTACGGCCTGCCCTACAACACCGGTTCGCTGAGCCGCCAGCTCGGCTCCACCTGGGCCAAGATCGCCAAGCTGTCGCTGCCGAACTCGTTCACCCGCGACGACAACGACGTGGTGCTCAACATCGAGCGGCAGGCCGACGCCTCGGCGGCGGCCCGGCGGGAGAAGATCGCCTGATTCGTTCGATCGCCCAGTCCGCTCTCCGCGCCTTGTCGGTATCGTCGGGGGCAACGAGTGAAGGAGTCGTCGTGGTCGGGAAGCTCGAACGCAACAAGGACCTGGTGCAGGACGTGGTGGAGAACACCGCGCACCGGGTCGGGTCCATCGCCTCGATCATCACCACGGCGATCGTCGACGTGACCCGCGAGATCGGCGACCTGGTGACCGACGGCTTCGAGATGCGCGAGGCCGCCAAGATCGCGAAGGAAGCCGAGACCGAGCAACTGGAGTTGGAGCCCGGACTGGGCGACGCCGCCGCCGATGCGACCGAAGCCCCCACGACCGGCGACACGGAGTCCTGATCGCCCGAATGGCGGACCAGTACGAGGTCCTGCGGACGGTCTTCGGTTACGAGACCTTCCGCGGCGACCAAGAGGAGATCGTCGCGCAGGTGATCGGCGGCGGCGACGCCGTGGTGCTGATGCCCACCGGCGGCGGCAAGAGTCTGTGCTACCAGATCCCGGCGCTGGTGCGGGACGGTTGCGCCATCGTCGTCTCCCCGCTGATCGCCCTGATGGCCGATCAGGTCGGCGCCCTGCAGCAGCTCGGGGTACGGGCGGCGTACCTGAACTCGACGCAGAGCTTCGAGCAACGGATCGCCGTCGAAGAGGCGTACCTGACCGGTGAGCTCGATCTGCTCTACGTCGCGCCCGAGCGGCTGAGTCAGCCGCAGACGCGGGAGTTCCTGTCCCGGGGGACGCTGAGCCTGATCGCCATCGACGAGGCGCACTGCGTCTCCCAGTGGGGGCACGACTTCCGACCCGACTATCTGGCTCTCGGCGATCTGGCGCAGTTGTGGCCCGACGTCCCGCGGATCGCGCTCACCGCGACGGCCACCGACCGCACCCACCGCGAGATCACCGAGCGCCTGCACCTGGGCGGCGCCCGGCACTTCGTCGCCAGCTTCGACCGGCCCAACATCAGCTACCGGATCGAGCCCAAGGACCGGCCCCAGCAGCAGCTGCTGGAGTTCATCCGCGCCGAAGGCTTCGACGACGGCGTCCCCCTCACCGGCATCGTCTACGCGCTCAGCCGTAAGAGCGTGGAGAAGATCGCGAAGTTCCTGTGCGCCAACGGGATCGACGCGATGCCCTATCACGCCGGATTCGACGCACAGACCCGCGAGGACACGCTGCGGCGCTTCCTCCGCGAGGACGGCGTAGTCGTGGTGGCCACCATCGCCTTCGGGATGGGCATCGACAAGCCGGACGTGCGGTTCGTCGCCCACCTCGACCTGCCCAAGAGCGTGGAGGGCTACTACCAGGAGACCGGCCGCGCCGGCCGCGACGGACTGCCGTCGGTGGCGTGGATGGCCTACGGGCTGGCCGACGTGGTGCAGCAACGGCGGCTGATCGACTCCTCCGACGGCGATCAGGCCCACCGCATGGCGCAGGGCCGGCTGCTGGATTCGATGTTCGCGCTGTGCGAGACGGCCACCTGCCGCCGGGTGCAGCTGCTGCGGTACTTCGGCCAGGAGATCGCTCCGTGCGGCAACTGCGACACCTGCCTGCGGCCGCCGGCCACCTGGGACGGCACCGTCGCCGCCCAGAAGGTGCTGTCGACGGTGTGGCGGCTCGACCGCGAGTTCGGCGGTCAGCGCTACGGCGCCGGGCACCTGGTCGACATCCTGGTGGGCAAGACCAACGCCCGCATCGAGCAGTTCGGCCACGATCGGCTGTCCACGTACGGGATCGGCACCGAACTGGATCAGGCCGGGTGGCGCGGGGTGATCCGCCAGCTGATCGCGCAGGGGCTGCTGGCCCCGCGCGGCGAGTACGGCGTGCTCGCGCTCACGGAGGATTCGCGCGCGGTGCTGTCCGGTGAGCGCACCGTCACCTTCCGGGAAGAGACCCAGCGCATCCGGTCCGGTTCGTCCGGCCGGCCCAAACGCACCGCCACGCAGCTGTCCGGCGACGACGGCGCCCTCTTCGAGGCGCTGCGCCGCTGGCGGGCTGCGGTCGCCAAGGAGGCCGACGCCCCGGCGTACACGGTGTTCAGCAACAAGACGCTCGAGGCGCTCGCCCAGCTACGGCCGGGCAGCGCCGATGCGCTGCTGGAGGTGTCCGGTATCGGCGAGGCCAAGGCCGGCAAGTACGGCGAGGACGTGCTCGCCGTGATCGCGGATTTCGAATCGGCCTGAGTACAACCCTGTCGCATCGACGGGCGCACAACATATCCTTGCGCACGTGTTCACGCAGGTCGATACGACGATCCAGGTCCCCGCGCCGCCCGAGAGCCGGTGGCGCGGCCTGCTCCGATTCCCCAATCCGGTCAACGACTACGCGGCGCGCTCGACCGCGGGGCTGGTGATCGTGCTCGCGGTCGCGGCCGTCGCGGCGAATCAGTGGTGGCTGTACGCCGTCCTGGCGGCCGGTTTCGCGCTGCGCGTGGCCGGTGGCCCGCGGTACTCCCCCTTCGGGCGGTTGGCCGTCCACGTCATCGTGCCGAAGATCTGGAAGAAGGAGAAGCTGGTCCCCGGTCCGCCGAAGCGGTTCGCGCAGACCGTGGGCCTCGCCTTCTCCGGCACGGCCCTGATCCTGTCGCTGCTCGGCTACGGTCTGGCCGCCCAGATCGTCGTCGGCGCCCTGATCGTCGCCGCGTTCGCCGAGTTCGCCTTCGGCTTCTGCCTCGGCTGCGTGGTCTTCGGCCGTCTCCAGCGCGTCGGGCTGATCCCGGCCTCGGTCTGCGAGGCCTGCGCCCTCTGAAGCCGAGCCCGCTAGCTTCGACCGGCCCGGACCACGACGGCGGTACCGGGTTCCGGGACCTCGCCGGTCGCCGGGATCGCTACCGCCACCGGCGGTTGTCCGTCGGTCGGCGCCACCGAGACCAGGTGGTGTGAGCCGCGGAACTCCACCGCCGCCACCGATCCCGGCAGTCCGTCGATTCCCGTACGGGCCAGCGTCAGTTCGTGGGGCCGGAGGAAGTGGACCTCGCCGTCGAGGGTGAGCCGATTCAGTTCTCCGAAGAGTTCGCCGACCCGGAAGTCCGCGGGCGCGGTGTAGAGCTCCTCGGGCGCGCCGACCTGGTGCACCCGCCCGTCCAGCAGCACCACCACCTGATCGGCCAGGGCGAGGGCCTCCGCCGGGTCGTGGGTCACCAGCAGGACCGTCGCACCGGACGACCGCAGCAGTACGCCCACCTCGGCCCGCAGGCGGGTGCGCAGCCCGGAGTCGAGCGCCGAGAACGGCTCGTCCAGGCCGATCAGCGCGGGTGCGGGCGCCAGTGCGCGGGCGAGGGCGACCCGCTGCCGCTGGCCGCCGGAGAGACTGCCCGGCCGCCGGTCGGCGAGGTCGTGCAAGCCGACCAGATCGATCAATTCGTCGACCCGCTCGCGGCGGCCGGCGCGTCCGCGCAGTCCGAAACCGATGTTCCGCCGCACCGTCAGATGCGGGAACAGTGCGCCCTCCTGCGGAACCAGGCCCACGTCCCGGCGCTCCGGCGGCACGTGGCGGCCCGCGCCGGAGACCGTCCGTCCGGCGATCGCGATCACACCCGCGGTGATCGGCTCCAGGCCGGCGACGGCGCGCAGGAGGGTGGTCTTACCGCAGCCCGACGGCCCCAGGACCGCGGTGATCGATCCGCTCGCCACCCGCAGGTCGACGTCGGCGAGCACGGTGCGGCGCCCGTAGCCCACCGACATCTCCTCCACCGACAGCATCGGCGCGGCACTCGGGGGCGCGGTCATCGGCGATCTCCGTTCGAGAGCAGAAGCGTCGACAGCAGGGCCGCGGGGATCGCGGCCACCACCATCAGGACCAGGCCCAGCACGGCGGCCTCCCCGGTCGCGCCGTCGTTGGACAGGCTCCACATGTGGGTCGCCAGGGTCCGGGTGCCGATCGGCCGCAGCAGCAGCGTCGCGGGCAGTTCTTTGGCGATGGCCAGGCCCACAAGCAGGGCCCCGGCGAGGATTCCGGGCGCCACCAGCGGTAGCCGCACGCGCCAGAGGACGCCCCACGGACTGGCGCCGAGGGTGCGCGCCGCGTCGTCCAGGGAGCCGGCCGTCGCGTCGAAGCCGGCACGGATCGATCCCACCGCCAGCGGCAGGAAGAGCATCGCGTAGCAGGCGATCAGCAGGCCGGGCGTCAGGTAGAAGTCGCGACCGAGGCGGATGCCGACGAAGACGACGGCCAGACCGACGGTGACGCCCGGCAGCGTGTACCCGAGGTACGAGAACGAGTCGACCACCCCGGCGCCGCGTCGGCGGGGCTTGGACGTGTACAGGGCGACGGGGATCGCCAGCAGCGTCACCACGCCGGCCCCCACCACCGCGTAGCCGAGGGTCGCGGTCACATCCGGCCAGAGCCACGCCGCGATCTCCCCGGTCGAGCGCCGGGCGAGTCGCCGGGAGCTCGTGACCTCGCGGATCAGTGCGGCGACGGGAATCGCGATCGCCACCGTCAGCGTGCCGGCCATCACCGCCCAGGCCAGGATGCGCGCGGGGGTCCCGGCGCGCGGGGGCGGCCCCTGGACCGCGGCGAGCGGCCGGGCGTCCGAGCGCCGCACACCGCGTTCGATCGCGGCCAGTACCAGTGCCGCGGCGATCAGGAGAACGCTGTAGACCGCCGGCAGCACCCGGTCGAAGGCGCCGTTGTAGGCGTTGTAAATGCCGACGGTGAACGACTCGAAGCGCACCGAGGCGGGGCCGCCGAAGTCACCGAGTACGTACAGCGCCACCAGCAGGGCACCGCCCACGGCCGCGGGCCGCAGTTGCCGGAGCGTGACGCCGGCGAAGGTCTGCAGCGGCCCCCGGCCCAGGGTCCGGGCCACGTCGGCCAGGGCGCGGCCGGAGCCGGCGAGGGCCGCGGCCACCGGGAGCAGGACCAGCGGATAGCAGGCCACCGTGAGCACCAGTACCGCCGCCCAGAACCCCTCGAATCCGGGAAACAGCCGGGTCCAGGCGAAACCGGTCAGGTACGACGGGATCGCCAGCGGCGTCGACAGGACCCCGACCATCAGCGGACGACCGCCGCTGACCTGCACTGCCGCCACCGCGAGCCCGATGCCCAACACCAGACAGAGCGCGGTGACCGTCAGCGTCAGGGCGGCCGTGCTCAGCGCCAGCTGGGCCGTCCGCGGCCGCCAGACCATCTCCCAGACGCCGTCGGCCTCGGCGACCCGAATGATCAGATACGCCAGTGGCACCGCGATCAGCGTGCAGATCGCGGTGACCACTACGGCAAGGATCTTGCCTACAGCGCACCCACCTGGGTCAGCAACTGCTCGGTGCCGTCCAGGTCGGCCAGATCGTCCAGGTTCAACTGCGGCGGCGAGAGCTCGTTGAGCCGGGGCAGTCCGGGCACCGCCAGGGGCACGTCGACGGCGATCGGGTACTCGCCGGTCTCCTCGGCGAAGTAGCGCTGGGAGTCGTCGTTCAGCAGGGCGCGGACCACGTCGAAGGCCTGCTCCTTGTTCGGCGAGCTCTCCAGCACGCCGACACCGGCGACGTTCACCAGCGACCCCGCGTCGTCGGCGAAGAAGTGCAGCCGCGAGGGCACGTTCTCCTCGCCCTTCTCCATCACCGCGGCCGCCCAGTAGTAGTGGTTGATCAGGCCGGTCGCCACGGTGCCGTTGTTCACCGCGTCGAGGATCTGCCCGTTCTTCTCGAAGGCCTGCGGATCGTTGGCCAGGAACTTGGTCAGCCAGTCGCGCGCACCGTCTTCACCGCGGAGCACCCGCAGCGCGGTGACGAAGGACTTGAACGACGCATTGGTCGGCGCATAGCCGATCTGGCCCTTGAACTTCGGGTCCAGCAGCCCGTCGATGCCGGCGGGCAGGTCGGCCTCGGAGATCTCGTCGGGGTTGTAGGCCAGCACACGCGAGCGCGCGGTGACCGGCGCCCAGTTGTTGTCGCCGGGGCGGTACTGGGGATCGGCCACCTCGGTGACGTCGGTCGGCAGTTCGGCGAGCAGGCCCGCGTCCGACAGGCGGCCCAGCTCACCGGCATCCTGGGCGAAGAAGACGTCGGCCGGGGAGGCCTGGCCTTCTTCGAGGATCTGGGTGGCCTTGCGGTCGTACGAGACCTCGAGGTTCATCCCGTTCGAATCGAACCGCGTGATCAGCGGACCGACGAGTTCCTCCGACCGGCCGGAGTACACCACCACCGCCTCCGAGTCGGAGTCGTCGCTCGAACCGCAGGCCACCAGCAGCCCGGTGGTCATCACCATGGCCGCACCGGCGGCCAGAAATCTCGTCGTCCGCTTCACGGAAGCTTTCCCTTCGTCGTGGTGTCACCCCCCAAACTCGCAAAAGCGACAATACGCAAGTACACCGTGATTAGGCGAGTGTTACCTAAGGGAAGTGCCCGGGACTCGAAGGAACCGCGTGCCGGATCAGAGCAAGCCGAGGGCGATGCCGTCGAGGATGTCGTGCTCGCTGACCACCAGTTGGTCTATGCCGCTGCGGCGCGAGAACTCTTGTGCCAGTGCGAGAGTCACCAGCGCCCCGCCGCCGATCACGTCGACGCGGCCCGGGTGCATCGGGCCGAGCGCGGCACGTTCGGCCTTGCTCGCCGAAACCAGCTCCCGGCAGATCCGCTCGACGTCGGCGAAACCGTGCCGGGACAGGTGGATCGCCGCCGGGTCGTAGTGGTCGAGGCCCAGATCGAGGGCCGCGATCGTCGTGAGCGTGCCCGCCACCCCCACCCAGGTGCGCGCGGACTCGACCGGCACCGCGGCGAAGGCCGGGGCGAGCCGCTGGGCCACGAAGGCTTCCGCATCGGCGATCTCGCCGGCGGTCGGCGGGGCCGAATGCAGGCTGTGCTCGGTGAGCCGGACGCAGCCGATGTCGGCCGAGTACGCGGCCTCGGCCGTCACCACTTCGGTGCTGCCGCCCCCGAGGTCGGTGACGACGAACGGGCCGTCGGCCGGGTCGAGGCCGCCGAGGGCGCCGCGGAACGACAGACGGGCCTCCTCGTCGCCGCTGATCACTTCGGCGACGGCGCCCGGGCTCACTCGGCCGAGCAGTTCGGCGGTCATGTCGAAGAAGACGTCCCGGTTGCTCGCGTCCCGGGTGGCCGAGGTGGCCACCATCCGGACGTCGCGCACTCCGGCGTCGAGCATCGTCTGGACGTAGCCGGCGAGCGCCGCGCGGGTGCGGTCGATGGCCTCGTCCCGGAAGCGGCCGGTGGCGTTCACCCCTTCGCCCAGGCGGACGATCACCATGTCGCGCACCACGTCGGTCAGGCCGCCGGCCCCGTCGTCGTCGGCGATCAGCAGGCGAATCGAGTTGGTGCCGCAGTCCACGGCGCCGACGCGCGTCACGACGCCTCGTCGGCGAGGACCGGCCAGTCGGCGGGCACGGCGATGCCGCGCAGCTTCTCCACGTCGGCCAACAGTGCGACGGTCTCGTCACCGAGCGGATTGACCCCGGGCCCCTTCGCCAGCGAATGCGCGGCCAGCACGTGCAGGCACTTCACCCGGTCCGGCATGCCGCCGCCGGTGAAATCGGTGCCCAGCGATTCGATCGCGTCCCGCTCGGCCAGGTAGCTCAGATGGGCGGCGCGGTAGCCGGCCGCCAGTTCCTCGTCGTCGGCGAGGCTTTCGGTCATCTCCCGCATCACGCCGCCGGACTCCAGCCGGCTGCACGCGCCGGTGAGCCGCGGATCGGTCAGGTAGTACAGCGTCGGGAACGGGGTGCCGTCGGGCAGTCGCGGCGCGGTCTTGACCACGGCCGGCTGTCCGTCGGGCGTGGTGTAGCTGATCTCCAGCACCCCCCGCGGCTCTCGGCCGAGCTGGCCGGCGATCACATCGAGTTCGGCTCGGGTAACGCTCACTGACCCTCCGGCGGTGTGGACACCGCGTCCCACAGATTCTGGTACCACGGATTGGCGGCGTATTCGCGCGCCTTCTGTTCTTCGGCTTGCCTGCGGTCCCGGTACGGGTAGGTCAGCACCACCGGCTTCTCCCCCGGCATCACGTACTGCAGGCGGTCGCGGGCCTGGTTCTCGATGTAGGCGGGATCGTTCTGTTCGGTCACCCGGCGCTGGTAGTGGTCTACCTCGTGCGCGAGTTGCTCGTTCTCGGCCTGGAGCCGGTTGAACTCCCCGCGCTGGGCAAGGTAGGTGCGCACCGGCACGGCCAGCGTCAGCGCCAGCAGCACCAGCACCAGGAGGGTGCCCAGGGCCCGCTTGGAGTTGACCGAGGCCAGCCGCTGCCACACCGCGGGCAGCCCGTCGATCCGATCGTCCTCGGGCCGTTCCAGCACCGCGACCGCACCGGTGTCGGCGGTGACCCCGGCATCGGTGTCGGTGGTGGGCTTCACCGGCTCGGTGGTGACGGTCGAGCGGGTCCGGGGTCGGCGGACCGCGGGCCGGGCCTGCCGGGGCGTGCGCGCACGCCCGGAGCCTCGTGCCCGGCTGCCTCGCCCGGACTCGCTCGTCACCATGTATCTAGCTAAACACGCCTACGCGCGAAACCGCGGGAACGCCTCGGCCCCCGCGTAGCGAGCCGCGTCACCGAGACCCTCTTCGATGCGCAGGAGCTGGTTGTACTTGGCCACCCGCTCCGAACGCGCCGGCGCGCCGGTCTTGATCTGACCGGAGCCGCAGGCGACGGCGAGGTCGGCGATGGTGGTGTCCTCGGTCTCGCCGGAACGGTGGCTCATCATCGTCGCGTACGCGGCGTTGTGGGCCATGGTGACCGCGTCCAGCGTCTCGGTCAGGGTGCCGATCTGGTTCACCTTCACCAGCAGCGCGTTGGCGATGCCCTTCTCGATGCCCTCGGCGAGGCGCTCGGGGTTGGTGACGAACAAGTCGTCGCCGACCAGCTGCACCTTGTCGCCGATGGCCTCGGTGAGCGCGGCCCAGCCGGCCCAGTCGTCCTCGGCCAGGCCGTCTTCGATGGACACGATCGGGAACTCGCCGATCAGCTTGGTGTAGAAGTCGATCATCGCGGCGGCGTCCAGGTCCTTGCCCTCCAGGCGGTACTTGCCGTCGGAGAAGAACTCGGTCGACGCCGAGTCCAGCGCGATCGCGATGTCGCTGCCGAAGGTGAAACCGGCCTTGCCGACGGCGTCGGCGATCGCGGCGATGGCGGCCTCGGTGTTCGGCAGGTCCGGGGCGAAGCCGCCCTCGTCGCCGAGCGCGGTGCTCATGCCCTGCTTGTGCAGCACCGACTTGAGCGAGTGGTACACCTCGGCGCCCCAGCGCAGCGCCTCGGAGAAGCTCGGCGCGCCGATCGGCGCGATCATGAACTCCTGGAAGTCGATGCCGTTGTCGGCGTGCTCGCCGCCGTTGATGATGTTCATCATCGGCACCGGCAGCAGGTGCGCGTTGGCGCCGCCGACGTAACGGTAGATGGGCAGGCCGGCCGACTCGGCGGCCGCGCGCGCCACGGCCAGCGACACACCGAGGGTGGCGTTGGCGCCGGTGCGGGACTTGTCCGAGGTGCCGTCGGTCTCGATCAGGATCTGATCGACCACGCGCTGATCGTCGGCGTCGTAGCCGACCACTTCGGGGGCCAGATCATCGAGCACGGCCTGCACGGCCTTAGTGACACCCTTGCCGCCGTAGCGCTCGCCGCCGTCGCGGAGCTCGACGGCCTCGTGCTCGCCGGTGGAGGCGCCCGACGGAACGGCCGCCCGCGCGAACGTGCCGTCGTCCAGCAACACCTCGACCTCGACGGTCGGATTGCCGCGCGAGTCCAGGATCTCCCGCGCGCCTACCTGCTCGATAATTGCCACTGCCAGCCCCATTCGCCAGGTTGTTGCCGGCGCCCGGTGAGCGCGCCGACGAGTACCCGTCCCAGCCTAGTGGAGGTCAGTACCGAACGTTGATGGAGTACGCATTGGCGTGGTTGCGCACCCGGATCACGTACGACATCGAGTTGTTGTAGGTGAGAATCGCCTTCTCCCAGCCCTCCGGCGTCGTCATGTCGCCGCCGGACGAGACGCACAGGTAGCGGGCCGCCGACAGTGCCGCGTCATCGATGTTGTCCGGGTCGGCGACGCCGTCGCCGTTGGCGTCCACGCCGTAGCGCTGCCAGGTCTCCGGGATGAACTGGAAGGGGCCCATGGCGCGGTCGTAAGTGGTGTCGCCGTCGAGCTTGCCCTTGTCGGTGTCCTTGATCTCCCAGTTGCCGTTGGTGCCGTCGAGGGCCATGCCGCGGATCTCCGGCGACACGTTGCCGTCGGCGTCCACGTCGGCGCCGCGGTGCTGTCCGTGTTTGCTCTCCACCCCGGCGATCCCGGCGAGCGTGGTCCAGGCGATCCCGCATTCGGGATGCTGCTGGCGCTGAATCTCGGCGGCGTTGCCGTAGGCCTCCAGGGAGGTGACCGGGATGCCGGTGGCCTCGGAGATCGGCACCGCCCAGTCGTGCATCCCGTCCGCGGTACGGCCGGGCTGCTGGATGTCGATGTAGGGCTGCTGGACGCCGGGGCCGGGCGGAATGCCCTCGGGAATGTCGGGTTTGTCCCACGGCAGCGAGATACAGGCCGTGGTGGCCAGCGCGATGCTGCCGAGAAGCAGCGGCGCCATCAGGCGTCGTCGCAGAGCAGTCATGCCGCTGTCGTCCTCTCTTGGGGTCGGGTCCGCCGGAAGCGTGCCACATCGTGGGGGTAACGGGGCAAGTCGGCGAAGAGTTCCCGTGGCAGGTCTCACCGGTAACCTGGGATCGGTGAGCAACACGCCTCCCCGCCGCGGCCGGGGCCGACCGCCCGGGCCCGCGGTGGATCCGGCGCAACGACGCGAAGCACTGCTCGACGCGGCCGAGCAGGCGATCGCCGAGTCCGGCACTCAGGTGTCGCTGGCGCAGGTCGCGGTGGCCGCCGGGCTCACCCGGTCGGCGGTGTACGCGGCCTTCGCCGACCGCGACGACCTGCTGTCCGCGCTGGCCCGCCGCCATTCCGAGCGGATCGTGCAGCGCCTGCAGGAGGCCGCCGCCCTCGACGCCTCCCCGCGCGAGCAGACGCGCGCGGCCGTCGACGTCCTCGCCGGGTGGTTTCAGGACAATCCCGAACTCGCCCGGCTCCTGGATCAGCGGGTCGCGGGCGATCACCTGCACCATTCCTACGGCGCCGAGGCGGTCGCCGCGATCCTCTACATGGGATTCCGGGCCCGCGGCCTGGACCCCGCCCCCGCCGCCACCTGGGCGCAGGGCCTGATCGGCGCCGTCTCCGGCGCCGTGCGTTGGTGGACCCACACGCAGACCGTCTCCCGCGACGAACTGGTCGACCACCTGACCACCCTGATCTGGTCGGGCTTCTCGGGTGATTGACACCACCCGCCTCAAAAGACACACTGTCTTTTATGAACCCGACGCCCGCAGAGGCAGCCCGCATCACCGGCGCACGCAACTGGGCGGAGATGCGTGCCGACCATCCCGACCACGTCGACCAGATGGCCGCGGGCCTGGAACGCGGGGACCGGCTGGCCGATGCGGTGGTCGCCGAATTCTTCTCCCCCGACGGGATCAGTTGGGATCGGACCATCGGCGCCCTGGACACCCCGGATCAGCTCGACGACCTGCCGCCGGCGCTGCTTGAGTTCCTCGTCGCGGCCGCCACCCCGCCGCCCTGGTACGACCCCGCGCTGGCCCGCGCCGGAGCCGACGCCTGGTGGCGCTTCGGCTCCCTGCAGTCGTCGACGCTGTATCAATCGCTGATCTACGGCTATCAGGCACGCGGCTTCACGCGGCCGCTCGTGGAGACCGGACGACTGACCACCGGCACCTGGGATCGGGTGATCGCCACCGCGCGATGGGTGGCGCTGTCGACGGCCCCGAACATGATGGACGTCGGCGCCCCCGGCTGGGTGGAGACGCTGCGGATCCGGCTTGTGCACGCCATGGTCCGTCACCACCTGGTCGCGCGGCAGGGCTGGGACACCGCCGCGTGGGGGGTGCCGATAAACCAGACCTACAGCCAACTGACGATCACCGCGGGTTTCCTGGCGCTGCCGCTGCGCATCGCGAAGGATCTCGGGCTGCGGTACTCGACCGCCGAACTCGAAGCCATCACCCACCTGTGGCGGTGGATCGGCGCCACCATGGGCGTCGACGACGAACTGCTTCCGGTCAACTATCGCGACGCCTGTCTCACCTACCGCATCGCGCGCGAATTCCAGATGGAGCCCGACGAGCAGGCCAAGGTGCTGGTGAACGCCCTCCTGAACGACGGCTACCAGACCGACCTGGGGCTGCCCGGGCCGCTCAACTCGGCGGTCCACACGCTGGCCCGGCCGTTCCTGCGCGGCTTCTTCGCCACCGTGTCCACCCGCTGGGTGGAGCCGGACGTGGCCGAAGCGATCGGCCTGCGCCCGACGCGGCTGCACAACCTCGTAGTGCTGGCGCGGCCGGTGGTGCGTTCGCGCGAGGTGCTGCGCTCGCTCGGTCTGCTCGGCTCGGACACCTCGGTCGCCCGGCGCGAGCTACGTCTGGTGACCGGCCGGCTGGGCCTGGATCTGGCACAGCCCGGACTGGGCAACCGATACCGTCGCGCCGACCGCAATCACTTGGACACCGTGGCATGAGCGCGTCCTTCCACCACCGGCGCGACCTGGCCTGCTCCCCCGCCACGGCGTGGCGGCTGCTCACCGACCCGGAGCAGATGAATCGATGGTCGGCCGCGCCGATCGCCCTGTCCGACAACGGCATCGGCGACCGGCCGGACGGCATGGGCGCCCTGCGCGTGGTCACGTTGCCCGGCGGACGCAGCAGGTTGCGCGAAGTGGTGGAACTGGCCGAGTTTCCGCGCCGATTCGTCTATCGCGTGCACGACGGCGGCCCCCTGCTGCTGAGCCACCGCGGCGAGCAGACCATCGAAGCGACCCCGTCGGGCTGCCGGCTCACCTGGAGCGTCGAGCTGAGACTGGCCGGCGGCCTCTCCCGCCCGATCGCGCGTTCCATCGCCAAACAGGTGGGCGCCTCGCTCGACGCCCTGGCGGCGCTCGCCCCCGGCGAGCCCGACTCGGACGATCCCGGGCCGCCTGCCGACCGGCCGGCCACACTGACTCGGAGTGAACTGGCGACGCTGCGCGGGGCGGCCTTCGAGTCCCTCGACGCGCAGATCGGCATCGCCGACCGGCTGGCCGCCGCCGGCGACCCGAAGCAGTGGTTCGCCCGGGTGTACCAGTACGTCACGCAAGAGATGATCGCCGTCGCCGATCGCCCCGAGGCACTGCGCAATCCGGACTGGGTACTCGCACTGATCCCGGTCTTCCACGACTACTTCACCGCCAACCTGGCGGCCTACGAGGACGGCGGCCCGTGCACGCCGGCCTGGCAGCGCGCGTGGTCGCTGTGCGAACGGGAAGACCCCGACCATCCCGAACGCCCCGTCATGCGCGGCCTGCTGGCCGGGGTCAGCGCCCACATCGACGACGACCTCCCCCACGCGCTGGCCGATGTGGCCGCCGCCCGCTACCCCGATCGCGACCTGCGCGAGTTCCGACCGGACTATCTGCGGCTGGCGCCGGTGTTCACCGCCGCCTCCGACCACCTGCTGGCCGATCTGCCGCGCAGTCACAAGCCGTGGTGGACTCCGATCGCCGCCCGCGTGCACCCGCAGGTGCGCGACGACCTGCTCGGCCGCAAGGGCTTTCACGTGGGGCGCCAGCGCCTGAAGGCGTTCGCCGCCGCGCGGGCGGCCGTCGTACAGTCCTGAGGTGCCCGACTACCTGTCTCCCGACTGGCCGGCCTCGGCGCTGGTGCTGATCGACGTCCAGCACGACTTCGTCGACGGCGCGACGCCGATTCCCGGCACCGCCGATGCCCTGCCCGCGATGGCCGAACTGACACGCGCGTTCCGTGCCGCCGGTCGGCCGGTCTTCCACATCGTGCGGTCGTACGCGCCCGGCGAGAGCGACGTCGATCTGATCCGCCGCGAGGCGATCGAGTCCGGCGCGCAGATGGTGGTGCCGGGGACGCCCGGCGCCGGGATCCCCCGCGAGTTGCTGCCCGATGACGCCGACCCCGCGCTCGACTGGGAGTCCCTGCGCGCCGGCGGAACTCAGCGGGTCGGTCCGGAAGAGTTCGTCGTCTACAAGCCGCGCTGGTCGGCGTTCCACCGCACCGAGCTCGACGAGCTGCTGCGCGAGCGGAGCGTGAGCACCGTCGTCGTCGCCGGCTGCAACCTGCCCAACTGCCCGCGGGCGACCCTGTTCGACGCCTCCGAGCGCGACTACCGCACCGTCCTGGTCGCCGACGCGACCTCGCAGACCACGCCCGAGCGCCTCGCCGACCTCACGCTCATCGGGGTGCAGACGTCCGACGTCGCCGCGGTGCGCACGGCGATCGGCTACTGAGCCGAGAGGCCGGAAAGCGGGTCGGCGTGTCGCGGGCGTGTCACAGCTCCCGGCACCAAACCCAGCGCTCGCCACTGCTGGGTTTGGAGCCGAGCGCTGGGTTCGCGGACGGGCGCTGGGTTTGCTGACGCCTACTGAGCCGGCGTCAGCTCGAAGATCGGGAAACGGCGTCCCTCAGCGGTTTCGGTGTACTTCTCGAATCCCCTCGACCGGGCGGTGAACGTCGCCCAGGCGGCTTCCCATTCGTCGTCGTGCAGTTCGCGGGCGGTCACCTGTTCGCGAACGATGCCGTCGTCGACGTGCCGTTCGATGGTGATGTTCGGCTCGGCGCGCACGTTGTGGACCCAAGCCGGGTTCTTCGGCGATCCACCGGCCGAGCCGATCACCAGGACACCGCCGCTCTCGGACGGCAGTCCCATGAGCGGATTCTCCAGTGGGCGCCCCGACCGCGCACCGACGGTGTGCAACACCACCAGGCTCTTCCCGAAGCCCATCGTGGTGACGATGCCGTCGTTCGCACGGAACTCGGCGATGATGTCGTCGTTGAAACCCATGGTCCCGGTCTACCACCCGAAGGCTGGATCGGCTCTTACCCTCACTTAATCGATAAGTGAAGATACAGTGAATCATGTCGTCACTTGTTCCGTTGATCGCTCAGTGGAGCCCTGTGATCGGTCCCGAACTGCTCGCCCTTGTGAGCGAAGCCAGTCACGCAGTCACCCGATTCGACGCACATCTCGGCAACGAGATCGCGCCGTTCGCCGCGATTCTCCTGCGCTCGGAGTCCGCGTCGTCGTCACAGATCGAGAACCTCTCGTCCGGCGCCCGACAGATTGCGCTCGCCGAGTTGGGCAGCCGGGAGAAGCGCAATGCCACCGAGATCGTGGGGAATGTCGCCGCCATGCGTGCAGCACTGTCGCTCGCTGACCGACTCGACACTTCGGCGGTGCTCGCCATGCATCGTGCGCTCATGGAAAGCCATGCGCCGGATATCGCCGGACACTGGCGTACCGACCAAGTCTGGATCGGCGGTTCCAACATCGGGCCGCATGACGCCGACTACGTAGCTCCGCCGGCGGCCGCAGTACCAGGCTTGATGGACGACCTGATCACATTCGCCCATCGGGAGGATCTTCCTCCCCTGGCCGCGGCTGCGCTCGCGCACGCCCAGTTCGAGACGATCCACCCGTTCCCCGACGGCAATGGACGTACCGGTCGCGCGCTGATCCAGGCGATGCTGCGTACCCGGGACATCACGCGCAACGTCACCGTCCCGGTGTCGGCAGGGCTGTTGACCGACACCCGGCGGTACTTCGAGGCCCTGAACTCCTACCGCGGCGGCGACGTGTCACCGATCATCGAATCGATCTCGCACGCCTCCCTGGATGCCGTCGCCAGCGGCACCCGACTGGTGTCTGCGCTCCATCAGCTGCGCACGCGGTGGGAAGACCGGCTCAGCCTCAGACGGGACGCATCGTCGTGGCGGCTGCTGGACGTCCTGCTGCGGCAGCCCGTCGTCGACGGGAGGGCGGCAGCCGAGGCCCTCGGCATCACTCCCGCCAACGTCGGCAGAGCGATCAGTCCGCTGGTCGACGCCCGCATCCTGCGCGAGTTCACCGGCTTCGACCGGAACCGAATGTGGTGTGCCACCGAGGTCACCGACATTCTGGACGAGTTCGCGCGTTCCGCGGAACGCGGCTCTTTGCCCCACATCGAGCCCTGAGTCGGCGATACTGTCGGGGCACACGATCGCCGAGACCTACGAGGTGGCAGTGAGACAGCAACGACATCGCTGGGCGGCACTCGCCGCTGCGGCCGCACTGGTGCTCGCTGCCGTCACCGGCTGCTCGTCGGACGACTCCGGTGTCGACCGGGAGGCGCTGCGCGACGAGTTGCCGCAGCAGATCCTCGACTCCGGAAAGCTGTCCGTCGGCACCAACGCCCCGTTCGCGCCGATGGAGTTCCGCGACGCGCGCGACCATCTGGTCGGGTTCGACATCGACGTCGTCAATGCGATCGGTGAGACTCTGGGAGTGACCGCGGACTTCCTGCAGTCGCCGTTCCCGGCGTTGCTGCCCGGGGTGGTCGGCGGCGAGTTCGATGTCGCCGCACGCGGCCTCTTCGACACCAAGCAGCGCCAGGAGCAGGTCGACATGGTGACCTACTACAGCGCCGGCACCCAGTGGGCCGCCCGGAGCGCCGATCCGGTGGACCCGAACAACGCCTGCGGACTGAAGGTAGGCGCCGAGGTCGACACCGTCCAGTTCACCACCGAACTGCCCGCCAAGAGCGCGGCCTGCACCGACGCCGGGCAGGAGGCCGTCACGGTGGTCCCCTACGACAACGTCGATCTCGCGATCGAGGCTCTCCTCGAGTCCGGAGTGGACGCGGTCTCCGCCGATTCGCCGGTGGTCCTGTACGCGGTCAAGAACTCCGACGGTGAGCTCGCCGCCGCCGGCGACCCCTTCGACACCCAGCCGTACGCGCTCGCGGTGGCGAAGGGATCGTCGTTGGGTCCGGTGCTGCAGAAGGTGATTCAGCAGATGATCGACGACGGCGACATGCAGGAGATCGCCGAGAAGTGGGGCCTGCAGCCGGGCCTGATCGAGACGTCCACCGTCAACGGCGCGACGAGCTGAGGTAGCTGAGATGCGCAACGTCAGCACCGCACTGATCGCCGGATTGAGTGTTCTCGCCCTGGTCGTCGGCTGCTCCTCGACCGAGGACGGCAACGCCGTCCCGACACCGGTGTCCGCCAACGAAGCACCCGACGACTTCGCCCAGGTGATCGCCTCGTCGAACATCGACGCCGAGCGATACGTCTATCCGGTGGCCGACGGGGACAGCGACAACGACCAGAACTGGGTCGACCTGTTCATGCCCAAGGGCGATCACCCGGACGGCTCGGTCCCGATGGTGATCCTGGTCCACGGCGGTTCGTGGCAGTCGCAGATCGGTGCCGACACCTTCGTCACCTTCGCCCGGCGGCTGGCCGAGCGCGGATTGGCCGTCTACAACGTCGAGTACCGGCGCCTGGGTTCGGGCGGCGGCTATCCGCAGACGTTCGCCGACGTGGCCGCCGCGATCGACTACGCGCCGGAGATCGGACGCGCGAACCCGGCGATCAACATGGACGACGCAGTGGTGGTCGGGCATTCGGCGGGCGGGCAGCTGGCCATGTGGGCCGGGACCCGGCACAAGCTCGACGACGACGAAGTCGGCGCCAAGCCCAAGTACCGGCCGACCAGCGTGGTCTCCCTCGCCGGTCCCCTCGACATGCGCACAGCGGTGCGGATGGGCGACGACCGGATCGTGAAGGCGCTCGGCGGGGAACCCGACGAGGTACCCGAGCGGTACTCATCGGTGGACCCGATCCAGAACATCGACCCGCAGATGCCGACCATCGCAATGGCCGGCGGCGACGACCACGTGGTGCCGCCGGTGGTCTCCCGCAACTACGTCGAACAGGCCAAGAAAGACGGCGGCGACGCCCGGTTCATCCTGCTCCCCGACACCACGCACGTCTCCATCGTCGATCCCGCCGCCCCCACCTTCACCCGCGTGCTGGAGACCATCAGCCGGGCCGCCCACAACGCGCACACCGGGTAGGGCGTCAACTGAGCTTCAGGTGAAGCAGCGGATACGGGCGCCCCGCTTCGTCGGTGTCACTTCGGCCGACGATGTCGAATCCCCGACGGGCGTAAAAGTCCACGGCCTGCGTGTTCTGCTCGTTGACATCGACCTTCCACGCACCGAGCTCGCGGACCGCATGATCCAAGAGCGCAGTTCCAGCCCCGCTGCCACGGTCTTCCGCGGCGACGAACAGCATCTCCAACTGGTCCGGCCACCCCCGCGAACCCGATCGGACGGTTGGCGCGCTCCGCCACCCATAGAGCAACGGCAGGGAAGTAGTCGGACGAGAGCCTGGCCTCGATCGCCGCGCGGTCGCCATCGGCGAGGAAGTCGTGCGTCGCGTCGACAGCGCTCCGCCAGATCTGCACGAGCGCGGGGTACTCCGCGGGTCCGAGCGTCTGGCGGATATTCAGAACAGGCACGACGGAAGCATAAGCCGCGGCCGAGTGAAGTCGCGATCCCAGAGTTGTCGTATGTCACACCTACTATCAGATTAGAACTATAGTTCGATAGAAGGAACCCGCAAGATGACCACCGACATCTTCGACAAGACACCAGCCTCCGACCTCGACGACGACCAACTCGCCGAACGCGTCGTCGGCTACGCCTCCCAGATCGCCGCGTTGAACGCACGCATGCTCGACTACCTCGGCGAGTTCGACTTCCGCGAAGCGTGGCGAAGCGACGGCACCGTCGCGTCGTGCGCGCATTGGCTGGCCTGGCAGACCGGGACCAGTCTGCGGACCGCGCAGGAACACGTCCGCGTTGCCCGGGCAATGCGCGAGCTTCCGCTCCTGGCCGAGCAGTTCCGAGCGGGCCGGCTCTCCTTCTCCAAGGTGCCGGCCCTCGCGCGCATCGCCACCCCCGACCGCGAGCCGGAACTCGTCAACTTCGCCCAGGCCGCCACCGCCGCGCAAGTGGAAAGGTTGTGTGCTGCGATACGCGACGTCGACGCCGAGTGGGAAAGCCTGATGGCCCGCCGTAACGGCGAACGTCCCGACGACGACACCGAGCCGCCTCCCCCGGAGTCGTGGGGCCGCTGGAACTGGAACTACGACGGCACCCTGACTGTGAATCTGCGTCTTAACGCCGTCGACGGCGCCCGGCTGCTGGCCGGCGTCGTCCGCTCCGAGTATGAGCGCACCCGCACCCTCGACGACCCTGACCTCCCCACCGCCGACGACTGCGAGAACCCGCAACAGTCCAAGACCACCGACCGGTGGCGCAATGTCCCCAGCAACATCGCTCCCGCGCTGACCGCGATGTCCGACACTGTGATCGCCGGGCTCAAGGTCCCCGAAGTCGTCGTCGGCGCCGACATCCTCGTCCATCAGGTCGACGACGACGTCGCTCTCGACAACGGTCCCGCCCTGCGTTCCGCGGAACGCGAAGAACTCGAATGCGAGGCCACGGTGCGCGAGATCGGCCACGACCGCGGGGACTCGATGAGCGTCGCCGGCCGGCGGATGGGACCCACCCTCCGGTGGGGCCGCAAGCGTCGCGTCCCCAACTCCGCGTTGGTCAAAACGATCCTCATGCGTGACCGCGGCTGCCAGGCGCCGGGCTGCGGACGGTCCCGTCACCTGCACATCCATCACGTGAAGTTCTGGTCTGCCGGCGGTACCACCGACCCGGACAATCTGATCCTGCTCTGCGGCTCCCACCACCGGGCCCTGCACCACGGCGCGTTCACCATCGAAGCTCTCGGCGACCAGCGCTTCGCGTTCCGCGGAACGCACGGCCGGCTTCTGATCACCGCTCCACTCCACGCAGCGCCAGACGCCAAGTGGTATCCCGACATCTGGGTCAGCGCCGACGGTGTCACTCCCCGCAACGGCGGCCGCTGCGACCTCGGCTACACCACCGAAGTCCTGTACGACGCCTGGGAGTGGAAGGCGCGCCAACAGGGACAGGTGGCCGCATGAGTGATCACGAAACACAGGTCGAACAACACGTGTGGCGGTCTCCAAGCCCCAAGCCCCCCACGACTCCCGATTCCATCACAGTCGGTGGATTATTGAGTCGAACGAAAGACCAGCGACCACAGGAGGATGTATCAGCCGGATCCTTCTCCCGAACCCAAGCGCTCGCGACATGATCGTAACGACCGTCAGTCAGCTGTAGCTGCAGCGGCAATGATCTCCTGAATCTCGTCCGGTCGTTTCCAGGGACAGTTTCGGTGCACCATCGCGTGGCAGTTCGCACAGACCAGGATCAGATCCGAGAGATCGTTCTTGACCTCGCCGGTGATGTGGAGTGGCACGCGATGGTGGACATGCGTGTAGCCTGCGCCGAGGGTCCCATAGACCTTCTCGAAATCGAACCCGCAGATCTCACATGCGATGGAGCCACGCACGCGCAGGGACTCGCGGATTTTTGCACGCCTCAGCTTTGGATTCCGTTCTCGCACCGCTGCCCACCTGCGCCCTACCGCTCCCTCAAGCGCTGTTGTGATCCCTTCTTGCTCAACATCATCAAGATCGACGATTACGTCGATGCCGTCGCTGAGTCCGTCCTCGGCAAGACTGAGCAAACTGGGATTTGCGCGAATGAAGCCCGCAAGTGCAAGCAGCCGAGGAGCGTCTTCGAGGTACGAGGCTATGACCTCCTCTGTCGGCCGACCGGCTTTAGTCTTCTTACCCTCGTAGGTAGGAAGCGAGGTCCTTAGGTTCTCCAGCTTGGCGCGCACCGATCCGGGGCTCCGGAACTTCTGATCGAAGGCCAGGGCAGGGTTGGCAGCGCGCAGAAACTGCGAGAGTTCGACCACGCGGGGATCGCCCCTACGAACTGTGCCCGCCCAGCCCGTCGTCTCCCGCAGCGCAACCGCAAGAATCAACTCGGGGCGCGTCCAGTCGGCACCTGCCATGTATCAATCGTCCTCGTCGTCCCACTCGCTGCGCACGACCATGCGGGGGACGTCGACCTGGTACGTGAGGTCCACCTCGCGCTCGCCCGCGGTGATCGGGTCGGCGTCGACGACGCGGTGCTTCGGGGCCGGACCGGGGAAGTCCTCCGGCTCGGGAAACTCCGACTCGTGCGCTGACTCCGGGGCTTCGTGTCCCCCACGGCCGCGCTTGGGAAGACTGAAGTCGAACGAGAAGACGTCGGTCGACTCGCCGTCGAACTCGAAGTCGAAGTCTGCCTTCGTATCGTCGGTCGATCCCGGGCCGGCGGTGCTGTCGTTCGACTTCGCATCCTCGGACCAGGGGTCGAGGTGTTCGTGGTCGTCGTCTTCGTCTGGTCTCGACTCCGCTCGACCACCGAGGGACTCCGCTCGAACATCGAGGGAAACCGCATCGTCATCGACGGACTCCGCTTGACCTTCGACGGTATCCTCCTCGTACGACATCCCCAGGTACTTACGCCAGTCGTTCTCGCCGCGGGGGACGACGCCGTCCAGGCCGGCGGCGGTTTCGGCGGCGCGGACCTGGTCCATCAGCTGAAGGAGCTGGCGGCGCTGGGCGTCTTCGACGCTGTCGCGCGCGTGCTTGCGGAACGGGATGTCGACGCGGGTCAGCGACGGGCTCACGGCGTCACGCGGGAAGCCTGCGCCGGCCAGGCGCTCGAATAGCTTCTGCGTCAACGACAACACCGGCTGGCTGGTGACGATCCCGTCGAGCACGCTCCCCCGGTTCCGCTCGGCGGCCTTGCGGTCCTCCCACTCCTGGATCTGGCGCTCGAGGTCGGCGTGCTCACCGGCGAGGATGCCGGGCGTCCGGTACGACACCTTGTCCACGAAGCTCTGCGCGACGTCGTCGATGCTGAACGAGCCCTCGGCCGAGTCCTCGGCGATCCGGGCATGGAACAGGACCTGCAGCAGTAGATCGCCGAGCTCGGAGCACAGCTCCTCCGACGTCCCCGTATCGAAGGCATCGAGCAGCTCGTACACCTCTTCCAGGAGGTAGCGCCGCAGCGAGTCGTGCGTCTGCTGACCCTCCCACGGCCCGGTGCGCCGCAGCTTGTCCATCAGCGCGACCGCCTCGAGCAGTCGCGTGCCGGGCACGGCGTCGCCCGAGAACACCTGATCGCCGCGCGCGATCTGCCGACGCACCAGCGGATGATCGCGGTCCGACGAGAGCAGCAAGGCTCCAAAGGGGAGCTCCCCGACGTCGCTGGCGAACTGGTACGACGGCAGGTTCCACAGCAACGTCGGATGCACGTCTTCGGTGACGAAGACGTGCCCGGTCATCGAGGACATCGCGCGCACCGGGATCATGTCCGGCAACGCTGGATCCAACAGGATCACGGGCATCGATTCACCTCCGAGTTGACTACTACGCAGGACCTTATCGACTCAGTCGACCTTGGCATGACGCCCTCGACCGGTAGGTCCGTTCCCGGACGACGCTACTCTCTTGACCTTGACCTTCCGGCCAACGCGTTGCTTGATTCCTTCATGCTCAGCCGCGAGGCCAAACAACGACGCCGTCAGAGACTCGTTCGACATGAAGGTCCTCGTGATCTCATCCTCGGACATCTCGTACTTCTTGGCCATCGAGAGAATCTGACCGACCCGACACGCCATTGCGGTGCGGTACACGATCTGCACCGCCTTGCGGACCTCTCCGTGCTGGGGTGCGGGAGCGCGGGACAACCAGTACTCCTCGACATCCTTAATCAACGGGAAGTGCGGGTCGATCACTACTGACCCGAGCTGTCCGGTGCGGCCCTTCGTGTACTTCACGCCCACCTGTGGACGGGCCAACCGTTCCTCGTCACTGAAGGCCTCCGCGTCGAACCGACAATCGGGGATTCCAGCACGAACACGTGCCGGCCGACCGGCCTCATCCCCACCCTCAACTCCCGATGGGAGTGGGGTTCCGGCTGACTGTCCTGATTTGGACCGCACTTTGCGACGGCCACGTGGGGCACGAGCGTCTTCACCTGTCGTGCGCCCTGGCGTTTCACCGGTCGCCGCACGCCACACGGCCTTGCTGAACATCTGCATGAAGGGTTCAGCAACTCGGTCGATTACATCTTGATCGAGATCGTTGGACTCTTCGGGTGTCGCCGCCTCGATCGCTGCAACGACGAAGTCCGGCATAGCGTCAATAAACTCTTGCTCCCACTCGGACCAGGGCAAGTCGCGACCAGCTATCGCACTAGCGAAGGGATGCACGTACTGCAGCGACGTCCGAGCTGAACTGGGAAACACCCCGCCGAGAGGATCATTCACCCCGTCTGCCTGACGCGGCTCGATGATGATTGAGAGCCGCTTGTAAACCTTGGGATGAGAGATTGCGAACTTCTGATAGTCCCGCGCCAACGTCTTACGGTGATAGATCTCATCCTTGTACCTGACGCCGATCGCTGGTTGCGCAGCAGCTCGCTGCCCACCACCGGAGGTGCTCGACGACTCCGGGAGCAAATAGACAATGATTCGTCCGCCGCTCTCAAGCGGGATCTTCGCGATCTGAGAGGCCCCTCGCCGTGCGAACTCTCCCCTCATCAAGTCCCGTGTAGACCGCACTGGTTCATTGAGCACGCGATCATCGGCCTTCGGTTCCGAATGATCCAGAGTGGTTCTGTCCATGCGATCGCGACGACGCTCGCTCCAAGCATCCATTCTCGCGGTCCGCGGATCTTCGTAACGAATATTCAGGCCCTTAGGGAACTTGTAGTAGCGATGCGACAGGTAGTTCGGCCCGGTGTGCGTCTTCCATTCCTCCGTCGGGCCCAGAAAGGTGTTCTCGGATCCGGTTTGCCCAAGCATCAGGAGCATGGTCCCCGTCTGGATCTTGCCGTTGGCATCGGGGCGCCCCAGCCATTCGGGCCGGTCTCCGATGAACTCCTCGAACAAGTCTGCGGGGGCTACGTCCCGCCAGTCGATGTTTCCATCGTCGTCTGCAACCCCAAGTGTGGTTGCTTCATACGACCCAGCCCGTGCCCCGTCTTCCACGTACCGGAGCCAAACGAGTTGACCCTCTGAGTAGTCCTCTGCCCACGAGGCAACGATGACTCCGGCATGATTCCACGGAAGGGTGGAGACTCTGACCCCCATGGCAAAGTTCCCATGCAGGTCACCGGAGGCTTGGTCCTTCGAGTCAAGGTCCAGTAGGCCAGCCATATAGTCGACTATCCTGTCACCCATGCCGACCCCATTGTCGTAGTAGACAAGCCGGTACTTTCCGCCAGCAATCACATACGGATAGTCCCTTGGCGGGTCGATGAGTTCCCACGACGGATCAGCACTCTGCCAGTGAATCCCGATCTGGATTGTCGTCGCTTCAGCCTCGATACCGTTCTGGACCAACTCTCGAAGGAACTGGGTGTCAGTCCCCTCCCGGTACGAGCGCTCGATGAAGATCGCCGCTGCACGAGCCCCCTGCACCTCAATCGGTTTCGCCATACGGCCATTGTGGACGACCTCGACAGCTCATTTCTGTGACTTGGAGCCGTGGATCTGCCCAAGCACGGATCCGTGGTCCCATCGACACGGCTTCTGTGGTCGCCCGACTAGGGAGATAAGGGGTTGGGCAGGACCTGGGTCAGGAAGGTCGACAGGTAGGTGATCAGCTCGTCGTCGCGCAGTCGCGGGGAGCCGACACCACCGGTCCGCGGGATGGGCAGGGTGACCGTGTGCGTGGTCGCCCGGTAGCCGGCCGACGAGTACAGCCGCGACAGCCGCACCTGTTCGCTGTCCACCAGCAGCATCGGCGACAGCCGGATCGACGTGCCCGCCAGGGTGACCTCGCTGATCCCCCGCTCACGGCACCGCAGCCGCAGTCGCGCGATCTCCGCCAGCCGCCGGGTTTCCACGGGCGGCTCGCCGTAGCGGTCGTTCAGCTCGGTCAGCGCCTCGTCCACGTCGGCGTCCGACGTCGCCGACGCCAGCTTCCGGTACGCCTCCAGGCGCAACCGGTCGGCTTCGACGTACTCGACCGGGATGTGCGCGTCGATCGGCAGGTCGATCCGCACCTCCTTGGTCTCCTCCTGCGAGATCGGCTGACCGTCGGCGGCGGCCCGGTAGGCCTCCACGGCCTCGCCGACCAGCCGCACGTACAGGTCGAAACCGACACCCGCGACGTGACCGGACTGCTCGGCGCCGAGCACGTTGCCCGCACCGCGCAGCTCGAGGTCCTTGAGCGCCACCGCCATTCCCGCGCCGAGCTCGTTGTTCTGCGCGATGGTGGCCAGCCGGTCGTAGGCGGTCTCGGTCAGCGGCTTCTCCGGGCTGTACAGCAGGTACGCGTAGCCGCGTTCACGGCTGCGTCCGACGCGGCCGCGCAGCTGGTGCAGCTGCGAAAGCCCCATGTTCTCGGCGCGATCGACGATCAGCGTGTTCGCGTTCGAGATGTCCAGGCCGGTCTCGATGATCGTCGTGCACACCAGCACGTCGTACTCGCGGTTCCAGAACCCCTCGACGGTCTTCTCCAGCAGTTCCTCGGGCATTTGGCCGTGGGCGACGGCGACCTTGGCCTCGGGCACCAGCCGGGCCAGGTCGCGGGCCGTCTTGTCGATGGTGGACACGCGGTTGTGCACGTAGAACACCTGGCCGTCGCGCAGCAGCTCGCGCCGGATCGCGGCGCCGACCTGCTTCTCCGAATACCCGCCCACGTAGGTGAGCACCGGGTGCCGCTCCTCCGGCGGCGTCAGGATGGTCGACATCTCGCGGATCCCCGCCATCGACATCTCCAGGGTGCGCGGGATCGGCGTCGCCGACATCGTCAGCACGTCGACGTGGGTGCGCAACGACTTGATGTGCTCCTTGTGCTCGACGCCGAAGCGCTGCTCCTCGTCGACGATCACCAGCCCCAGGTCCTTCCAGACCACTCCGGTCTGCAGCAGCCGGTGCGTGCCGATGACGATGTCGACCTCGCCGGAGGCCATCTGCGCGATGATCTCCTTGGATTCGGCCGGCGACGTGAAGCGCGAGAGTCCGCGCACCGTCACCGGGAAGCCGGCCATGCGCTCACTGAACGTCTGAAGATGTTGTCCGGCAAGGATTGTGGTGGGGACCAGCACAGCGACCTGCTTGCCGTCCTGCACGGCCTTGAAGGCCGCGCGCACCGCGATCTCGGTCTTGCCGTAGCCGACGTCGCCGACGATCACGCGGTCCATCGGGACCGGCTTCTCCATGTCGTCCTTCACCTCGCCGATCACCGTCATCTGGTCGACGGTCTCGGTGAAGTCGAAGGCGTCCTCCATCTCCCGCTGCCACGGGCTGTCCGGGCTGAAGGCGAAGCCGGGTGCGGCATGGCGTGCGGCGTACAGCTGCACCAGCTCACCCGCGATCTCGCGAACGGCCTTGCGCGCCTTGCGTTTGGTGTTCGACCAGTCCGATCCGCCCAGCTTCGACAGTGACGGCTGCTCGCCGCCGACGTACCTCGAGAGCTGATCGAGCGAATCCATCGGGACGTACAGCCGGTCGCCGGGCTGGCCGCGTTTGCCGGGTGCGTACTCGATCACCAGGTACTCGCGCCGCGCCCCGGAGACGGTGCGTTCGATCATCTCCACGAACCGACCGATGCCGTGCTGGTCGTGCACCACCATGTCCCCGGCGGTCAGCGCCAGCGGGTCGACCTGGTTGCGGCGCTTGGCCGGCAGCTTCCGGCCGTCCTTCACCCCGACCACGCGGGCACCGGTCAGGTCCGCCTCGGTGATCACCACCAGCGAGCCTTCCCCGGCGATCGACGGGAAGATCACACCGTGACGCAGCGTGCCGTGGTAGACCGCGACCGCGTCGGCCGGGGGTTCGTCACCGTCGGCCATCAGGCGCGCGGGCACCTCGGCCTCGCCGAGCCGTTCGACGAAGCGCTGCGCGGTCCCCTTGCCGGCGGCCACCACCGCGGCCCGACCGCCCGCGGCCAGCTGGGCCCGCAGGCTCGCCAGCAGCGTCACGATCTCGTCGTCGTTGCCGTGCGGCGCAGGGCCGGCCTGCAGATCCAGTTCCACCTCGTCGCCGCTGCCGGACGACAGTGGGCTCATGGTCCACCAGGCACGACCGGCCTCGACGGTGGTCCGCTCCACCTCGGCCACCGGCCGGTACGAGCTGTCCTGCAGGTCCACATTGCCGACGCGCACCGGTGCTCCGGCGCCCATCGCCGCCGCGTTCCACGACGCGTCCAGGAACTCCGCGCCGGTCCGCTCCAGATCGGTCGCGCGGGTGCGTACCTTCTCCGGGTCGAGCACCAGCACCCGGGTGCCGTCGGGCAGCACCTCGGTGAGCAGCTGCATCTGCCCCTCCACCAGGGCCGGGATCATCGCCTCCATGCCCTCGACGGGGATGCCCTCGCTCAGTTTGGTCAGCATCTCCGCCAGCGCAGGATCGTCGGCGTCGACGGCCAGTTCCCCGGCCCGCGCGCGCACCGGCGCGGTGAGGATCAGCTCGCGGCACGGATGGATCTGCACCAAGGCCGAATCGATCTCGGACTGCGTCCGCTGGTCGGCGACAGAGAAGGCGCGCATGTCGGTGATCTCGTCGCCCCAGAACTCCACGCGCACCGGATAGTCCGCGGTGGTCGGGAAGACGTCCAGGATGCCGCCGCGCACCGCGAACTCGCCGCGCCTGCCCACCATGTCGACGCGCTCGTAGGCCATCTCGACCAGTTGCTCCGCCAGATCGTCGAAGTCGACCTCGCTGCCCTCACGCAGGGTGAGCGTGCGCAGCGTGCCCAGGCCCGGCGCCATCGGCTGGATCAGCGACCGCACCGTGGTCACCACCACCCGGAGCGCATCCGAGTCGGGATCGGCCAGCCGGTGCAGCACCGCCAGACGCTGCCCGACGGTGTCGGCGCTCGGCGAGAGCCGCTCGTGCGGCAACGTCTCCCACGACGGGAACTGCGCCACCGCCTGCGCCCCGTCGTCGATCAGCTCGGCGAGCTCGGCGGTCAGGTCGTCGGCCTCGCGCCCGTTCGCGGCGACCACCAGAATCGGCCCCGGCCCGGCCGCCGCCAGCGCCGCGACGACGAAGGGCCGCGCGGCGTCCGGGGCGGTCAGGTCGAGACGCAGCTCACCGGCGCGTTCTCGCAGGACATCGAAGGCGCTGTCCCGGGTGGCGGAGGCGTTGAGCCCGGACAGCGATGGGGTGGTCGACACTCACCCCATCTTAGGCGTCGGGCCCAGTGCCCAGCAGACCCGCACCCAGCGGCGCCGTCGGGGTGGCGCCGGGCGGGATCGCATACACGGCAGACCCGATCGGCGTGGTCCACTCGTTGAGGTCGTCGTGCTCGGCCAGCCGCTGCTGCACGGGGACGAACTGCCGGACCGGATCCCGTTGCGCCGTCGCGAAAACGAGCCCCGTGTTGGACGTGTCCGCCTCCACCCCGGGCAGCGGCGGTTCCGGTGCCTCGTCGTAGTTGTAGACCAGGCGCAGGAACTGCTCGTGCTCCTCGCGGCGCCGCGCCCGAGCGATGTGCGAGGACTCCGGGATCACCGGTATTCCGCCCTTGGTGATCGTGAAGTCCGGCTCGTCGTGCTCGTCGGTGCCGGTGAGCGGCGCCCCGTTGCTCAGGTTCCGGCCGACTACCAGTTCGCGGTTGTCCCGGTCGAGCGCTTCCCAGGTGTCCATGTGCATGGCGATCCGGCGGACCACCAGCGACGTGCCGCCGGCCATCCACGGCTGCTCGGCGCCGTCGTCCCAGATCAGCGAATCGTGGAGGGCGGTCACCGGCTGCTCGGTGCCGTCGACCTGCCCGAACAGGTTGCGCTGCGTCTGTCCCGCCGATTGCGTGCCCCGTGCGCGGCGGAAGCCGCGCTGGATCCATTTGACCTGCACGATGGTGCGCACTTCCGCGGTCAGGATCCGCGTGGCGTGCGCCAGCGAGATCGGATCGTCGGAGGCCACCACGAGGAGCAGGTCGGTCTGCCCCCAGCGATTCTGCAGCCGGTCGATGGCGAACGGCGGCAGCGGCGCGAGCCACGACGGCCGGCGCTCGGCCAGCCCCGGACCGGAGAACGCCCGCGGCCCCAGCCCGACGGTGACCGTCAACCGCGACGGGGCGGGGGCGAGTTCGGGCTCGGGGTCGGCCAGGCCCGGCGTGCCGGCGGTGAGCCGGGCGCCGTCCTGGGTCCAGAGGGTCAACGCTCCGGCCAGGTCGGCGGTGTCCGTGGGATCGACCAGGTCGAGCCCGATGAAGTTGGCGTGTGCCGCCGGAGCAGTGGTGATGCCCGCTTGATGACGCCCGTAGAAATCCACGGTCTGCCGGGCCGGCTCGGCGTCGGACGACGAGCGTTCGACGCCGAGACCGACCGCGGCTGCACCGACACCGAGGCCGGCGAGGCCTGCGGTGCCGGCGAGGAATCCACGACGCGAGATCCGGGCGGATCCGCGCGGGGTCACGGCTGGTAGTCCTCCTGGTTTCCGGCGAAGTCGCGTGCGAGCGCCTTGACGGCTTGCGTGGAGCCGTCGGCCATCCGGAGCGTGATCGTGACGGTCTCGCCGGACTTGATGGGCTGCTTCAGATCCATCAGCATGATGTGCTCGCCGCCGGGCGTCAGCTCCAGCGTGCCGCCTGCGGGCAGGGCGAAGCCGTCCTTCTTCTCCTGCATGGTGCTCGAAGCGCCGTCCTTGACCACCTCGTGCAGTTCAGTGGTACCGGCGACGTCACTGGACGCCGAGACGATCCGGACCTCCCGGTCGTTCGGGTTGGTGATCGTCGCGAAGGCGGCGGTCATGTGCTCGGTCTCCGGAGCGGCCTTGACCCACTGGTCGGTGACGACGACGGGCTCGGTCTTCGTGTCGTCGTCAGTGCTGCTGCAGGCGGTCACGATCAGTAGGGGTGCGATGGCTGCGACGATCGTCGCAGCAGTACGGAAGGGTCGGCGAAATGCCATGGTGAATAGACCTCTGGTGTGTAGGTGAATGAAAAGGGTGCTCAGCCGGCCACGGGCGGAGCACGCATCCCTACAGCCAGACGCGGGGCCAGATCATGGAGTACGACGGCAGCGGGCACCGCCCGCAGGTGCGACGGCGCGGCCGGCAACGGTCGTCCGATTGCGCGCAGGGTGCTGACGGTGGAGCCGAGGACGCGCAGCAGCCAGTCGACGGCGCCGAGAGCCGCCACGGCCACGGGCAGGGCTGCCACGTGCCAGGCCGCCATGGCGGCGGTGTTGCTGTCGTGCTGGTGCCCGGCGTGCGACCCGACTGCGGTGAGCACCGTGTGCGAGGCCAGTTGGCCGCCGATCAGGACGGCGGCGATGGACGTCCACGAACCGTCCAGGCGTCCGTGTTCGCGGCGACGCCGTTCCCGATCGACCTGCCCGGTGCGGACGGCCGCGACGCCGAGCGCGATCACTGCCAACAACAGCAGTTGTCCGGCGTCGGGCCGGAAGCCTCCGGCGACACCGTGTGCGCCGATGCCGAGGATCACCGAGACGGTACCGGCCAGCAGGCCGTGTGCTCGCGTGATCATGATCCCAGACTACTACCGTTTGTAGTGGTCAGGGAATCAGCGACCGCTGCATGACGATGCAGTCGAGGGCGCGGCCGAACTTGGTGCCGACTCCGGCGAGCCGGCCGACCTCCCGGAAACCGAGGCGCTCATGCAGAATCACCGAGCCGCCGACCTCCCCGGAGATCATCGCCACCACCTCGCGCACCGTGGCCGGGTCGGCCGCGTCGAGGAGTGCGCCCAGCAGCGCCCGCCCGTAGCCGCGGCCGGTGGCCGCCTCGCGCAGGTAGATGGTGTCCTCGACGGTGAACACCCACCCGCCGCGGTCGCGGTACGGGGCGAGGTAGGCGAACCCCTGCAGCCCGAGCTCGTCGTCGAGGACGAGAAACGGCAGTCCTGCCTCGGTGAGGCCGGCGATCTTGGTGCGCCACTGGTCCTCATCGGGAGCGGTGAGCATCCACGTGGCGGTCGTGTGCTCGACGTAGTGGGCGTAGATCTCGGTGATCGCCGGGAGGTCGCCCTCGCGCGCGGGCCGGATCATTCGTCGTCGTCCTCCGCGCCGGCGGAGCTCTCGAGGTAGTCGGACTCCACCAGGACGGGATCCTGGTCCAGGTGGGTCAGCCCGTTCCAGCACAGGTTGACCAGATGCGCGGCGACCACTTCCTTCGGCGGCTCCCGGACGTCGAGCCACCACTGGGCCGTCACCGAGACCATGCCGACCAGCGCCTGCGCATACAGCGGCGCGAGGGAGGGGTCGAAGCCCCGCCGCTCGAAATCGCCGGCCAACAGGTGCTCCACCTGACTGATGGCGTCGTTCAGCAGACTGCCGTACCGCGTGTCTTCGCCGTCCTCGCCGCCCGTGGAGTCCCCCCGCACCAGGATCCGGAAACCATCGGTGCGCTCTTCCATGTACGTCAGGAGAGCCAGCGCCACCTGCTGGATCCGGTACAGCGATCGGTTCTGTGAGAGCGACGACGTGACCATCTCCAGGAGGGTGGCCATCTCGCGGTCGACGACGACGGCGTACAGACCTTCCTTGCCGCCGAAGTGCTCGTAGACGATCGGTTTGGAGACACCGGCCCGCTGCGCGATCTCTTCGATCGACGTGCCCTCGAATCCCCGTTCGGCGAACAGTCCGCGGGCCACCTCGATCAGTTGCAGGCGTCGCTGCGCACCGGTCATCCGTGCGCGTGGAGCACGCACCACTTCTTCTGTGCCCTCCCCGGGCCGGCCGACTGCCATGGCCACAGTCTAACCATGTGCCGAGATGCGAAAGACCCCCTGAACTGGTGTGTTCAGGGGGTCTTTCAAGTGGTGTTCGG